>NZ_JARHUG010000020.1 GCF_029223185.1 Aliiglaciecola sp. CAU 1673 | reverse complement strand
GTACATTGAAGTTGATTACAACCGGCAAAGAAGGCACAGTGCTCTGGGCTACCTGAGCCCGGAAAACTATGAGAAAAAACTAGCAGCTTAACCGGTGTCCACTTTTACTGGTGCAGATCAGTAATGGCTGGTTCAAAAAAGTGGGGCGAGGATTGGACGAACCGACCCGTATTATCTTTCGCCAAATTTCACGCTGGCCTTTGCGAGCCTTACTGACCACACTGGGTTTTGCAGGCGCTGTGGCGATGATGGTTTTTTCCCTGCAGTTTTTTGATGCGGTGGATGAAATCGCCGCCAGTCATTTTGGCCAATTGCAGCGCGCGCATATCGCTATGGGGTTTATTGAGCCCAAACCCAGCAATGTTTTGCATGAAGTGCGAAGAATGCCGGGTGTCATGCTGGCAGAAACCATGCGTATAGTGTCAGCCGACTTTGAGTCCAGGCATCATCGTCACCGAGGTTCGTTGCAGGGCATTGAAAGAGGTGCGCAGCTTACCCGTATATTTGATGTGAAACGCGGTCTGTTGTCCTTACCTGAACACGGCATTATTGTCAGTCGCAAACTGGCAGAAAAGCTTAAAGTACGCGAAGGAGATGAAATCCAGTTAAGCGTACTGGAAGGAAAGCGGCCAAAGGCCAGCGTCCAGGTGGCGGCAGTTTTTGATGGCTATATCGGCATGTTCGCCTACATGAATATTGATAGCCTGAACAAACTGATGGCTGAGCGTCCGGTCACTGAATATATCAGCTTGTTGATTGATAAGGCCCGGCAAGACGAGCTAATCGACAGGTTAAAAGATACACCCGCAGTGTCCAATCTTTCCCTGCATGCCGTAGCCCTGGCCAACTTTCATGAGACTGTTGCCAATATGTTGATGATCTTCGTCGGCTTCTTTACTGCTTTTTCCTTTTCCCTGGGTTTTGGGGTGGCCTATAACGCGGCGCGGATTTCATTGTCAGAGCGGGCCAGGGAACTTGCCACCTTAAGAGTCCTGGGATTTTCCCGGCACGATGCGCTTTATATCTTGTTTGGCGAAACCTTTTTGTTGTTGCTGCCAGCGCTGCCACTGGGTTGCTTATTTGGCTTTTTGCTGACCCATTTTTTTGTCAACGCCAGCGGATTTCAGACTGAATTGATCAGGTTACCCATTGTCATCCAACCAAGCACTTACGGCCTTTCCGTGTTAGTGATGCTTTTGGCTTGTTTTGTCTGTGCCTATTTAATTAAGCGGCGAGTGGATCAGCTGGATCTGGTGGCCGTGTTGAAAACCCGTGAGTAGAGAAAAATGAAATCAAATAACAGCCTTTGGCTTTTATGGGGCTTTTTGGGATTGGCGGTGCTGATATCGCTGATATTGGTATTCAGACCTGCCTCTGTGGCCGTTGATATCGTTACGGTAGAGATTGCTCCTATGCAGCTGACTGTTGGTGATGAAGGAGAAACCCGGGTAAAGGACGTGTTTGTGGTCTCGGCGCCGGTAAATGGACGCCTGCGTCGTATCGAGACTGAGCCAGGTGATACGGTGGTGGCCGGACAAACCCTGTTAGCAGAGCTTGAACCAGTAGAGGCTGAACTACTTGATCCACGCAGCCGCGCCCAAGCCCAAGCGCAGCTAAATGCGGCTGAAGCAGCAGAGTCGTTAGCCGAGGCACAGCTTAAAAAGGCCGAAGCTGATTTGGAGTTTGCTCGCTCGGAATGGCAACGGGCCACTGAGCTTTCAAAGGTCGGTACCGTATCAGAGCGAGAACTTGAGGCCAGCACCAGCGCTTACAAAGGTGCCAAAGCCGCGCTGTCGGTGGCAGAAGCAGCGATGCAGGTAAGACGATTTGAACTGGCCAGGGCCAAGGCACAATTAATGTCCCCCCAGGAACAGCTAGCCGCCAGGGTACAATGTGACTGTATTTTTGTGACCTCGCCTGTGGATGGCCGGGTACTGAGGGTATTCCGTGAGTCAGAAGGTTTCGTCCGCGCTGGAGAAGGACTGGTGGAAATTGGTAATCCGGCACAATTGGAAATAGTGGTGGACCTACTATCTGTGGATGCCGTCAAAGTGCGCGCCGGGCAAACTGCCTATATCGAAAACTGGGGCGGTGAAGGACGCTTAGAGGCCAGGGTCAAACGGGTAGAGCCCTTCGGTTTTACCAAAATTTCGGCGTTGGGTATTGAAGAGCAGCGCGTGAATGTGGTGCTGGATATCACCAGCGACTATGACCTTTGGCAGCATTTAGGTCATGGTTATCAGGTGGATGTGCGGGTGGTCCTGTGGCAGCAAGATGCCGTTTTGCAAGTCCCCTTAACGGCGCTTTTCCGGGATAAAAAACAGTGGACCTTATTTGTAGCTAAAAATGGTGAGGCACAAAAACGTGGGGTTGAGGTCGGGCATATGACAGATAAAACCGCGCAGATTTTGGATGGCCTTAGTGAGGGGGAAGAGATTGTGCTCTACCCCAGTGAAGGGGTGGAGGATGGCGTCGCTATCACCACCAGAGATTAGTCTTTCTCAATAAAACCGGGGTCGCTTAAGGCATTGTAAGTACTAGGCTTATCGATTTCTTGTGTGATAAGGTCCTGCGGAATGTGCGGCGCAAGCAAAGGCGAAAAGTTTTCAATATCAGTCACTTCCTCACTTAACCAACTATCTAGTAATCCTTGATCCTGGGGCAGAATAAGCGGCATGGCTTTGCTATGAATATGCATCAATTTGGGATGTGGGGGCAGGGTGATAATAGAGCAGGAGAGCACCGGCTCAGCTAACTTAGGGTGGTGCCAGCTGCGGCATAATCCACCTAGTAACAATCCGCCATCTTTACCTGTCATATCGGTGTAGCGGGGCGCTTGACCCGGCATTGATAAGGTTTCACCAAATCCTGTGACCGGCACCACGCAGCGGCTTTGCCGATAGGCTTGATAGCCTGCACTTCTTTTGATATTGAGTTTATCGCTTCGGGTATTAAAGCTGGTGTACTTAGAAGGTTTAAAGCCGTCGTCGGTGGCTTCCAGCAGTAACCACCAGATGGCATTGTTCATTTGTCTTACACCGTGCTGCTCACGAACGATGGAAATGGATTGAGTGGGACGTAAAAAACGACCATAAATCCGCGCAGCGGGCCAAAGCTTGATGCCCAGGTTGTCACAGATCTCCTGCACCATGGGGTCATCAATCACATTTAATCGTCCGCACATAAGGCAACCTTTTGTTCAATTACGGAAGTGAAGTCCGGCTCTTGTTTTTCAGCCAGAACAACCATCACTTCCTGCTGTTTTCAGCGCTTAAGCTGTTATAATGCCGCATCTTTTAGTTTCTATACCACAGGGGTTAGTGTTGATGGCCGAGACAGAGACGCGTCCGTCCAATTTTATTCGTCAAATTATCGATAAGGATTTGGCCGAAGGTGTGCATGAAAGTGTGCATACCCGTTTCCCGCCAGAGCCTAACGGCTACCTGCATATTGGCCACGCCAAGTCTATTTGCCTTAACTTTGGCCTGGCTCAGGATTATCAGGGACAGTGTAATCTTCGCTTTGACGATACCAACCCCGAAAAAGAGAACATCGACTACGTTAACTCCATTAAAGACGATGTGCATTGGTTGGGCTTTGAATGGGATGGCGAGGTACGCTATTCCTCCGACTATTTTGATCAATTACATGGCTACGCGGTGGAGTTGATTGAGAAAGGGCTGGCCTATGTGGACTTCTCCACGCAGGATGCCATGCGTGAAATGCGCGGTACGTTGAAAGAGCCGGGTAAGCCCAGTCCTTATCGTGATACACCGGTACAAGTAAACTTGGAGCATTTTGCCAAGATGACCGCCGGCGAATATCAGGAAGGGCACTGTGTATTGCGTGCCAAAATCGATATGACCTCACCTTTTATGTGTATGCGCGATCCGGTGATCTACCGCATCAAATTTGCTCATCACCATCAGACCGGTGATAAGTGGTGTGTCTACCCGATGTATGACTTTACCCATTGTATTTCGGACGCCATTGAGAATATCACCCATTCGCTTTGTACCCTGGAGTTCCAGGATAACCGTCGTTTATATGATTGGGTGCTGGACAATATCAGTATTCCTTGCCACCCACGTCAGTATGAATTTTCCAGGCTTAACCTGGAATATACAGTGCTCTCTAAGCGTAAGCTGATCCAGTTGGTTGAAGAAAAGCATGTAGAAGGCTGGGATGATCCGCGTATGCCGACCATTGCCGGCTTGCGTCGTCGCGGTTATACCCCGGCGTCGATTCGCGAATTCTGTAAGCGTATCGGTGTGACCAAAATGGACAATATGGTTGAGATGGGCATGCTTGAAGCCTGTATCCGTGACGATCTTAACCAGAATGCCGCCCGTGCCATGGCAGTGCTGGATCCGGTCAAAGTGGTTATCGAAAACTATCCGGCGGATAAGGTGGAAATGCTCAGCGCCCCGAATCATCCAAGTGATGAGTCCATGGGGAGCCGTGAATTGCCATTTAGCCGTGAAATTCTGATTGAGCGCGAGGATTTCCGCGAAGAAGCGAACAAGAAATTCAAACGTCTGGTCTTGGGCAAAGAAGTGCGCCTGCGTAATGCCTACTTTATTAAGGCCGAGCGTGTGGAAAAGGACGCCGAAGGCAACATCACCACTATCTATGTGACCTACGATCCTGACACACTGGGTAAAGATCCGGCTGATGGCCGTAAAGCCAAGGGTGTTATTCACTGGGTATCGGCGGCGCACGGTGTACCGGCGGAAATCCGTCTGTATGATCGCTTGTTCCGCGTGCCTAATCCGGCCGCCGAAGAGAACTTCCTGGATGCCATCAATCCGGAGTCTCTGACGATTGTGCAAGGCGTTGTTGAGCCAAGTCTGGTCAACGCCACACCCGGATATGCGTTGCAGTTCGAGCGGTTGGGCTATTTCTGTAAGGACAAGAAGATTACCGACAGATTGGTCTTCGACCGCACTGTTGGCCTCAGAGATACCTGGGCTAAAATAGACGGCCAGGACGACTAACCGTCAGCAAAAAGTCAGAAGGCGCCTCACCGGCGCCTTTCTTTTTAATGTTGTTTTGAAGTTATTTAGGTTGCGCATCCAGGCTTTGGCCATTGGTGCCAATACTGTCATCTGACATCAGGTACAGGTAAGTTGGCATAATCTCTTCAGGCGTCTTCAGTGTGTTTGCATCTTCAGCAGGGTAAGCTTTTGCTCGCATGGCGGTGCGTGTTGCTCCGGGATTAATACAATTTACCCGCATGGTGGTATTGGCATACTCATCAGCCAGCGTCTGCATCATGCCTTCGGTGGCAAATTTGGAGATGGCATAGGCCCCCCAATAAGCACGGCCTTTTCTACCAACGCCAGAGGAGGTAAATATCACCGAGGAATGGGGAGCTTTTTTCAATACGCCCAACAGTGCCTGGGTCAGGTAGAATTGGCTATTGAGATTTACCTGCATAATATCTTGCCATTCCTGTCCTTCAATTTGGCTGAAGGGGCGCAAATAGCCCAGTAAGCTGGCGTTATGCAGCAAGCCGTCCAGTCTGCCAAATTGCTCGTCAATGGTTTGCGCCAATTGCTGATAGTGTGTTGGCGTGGCACCTTTTAGGTCCAAAGGCACGATGGCCGGTTCAGGTCCACCCGCTGCGACGATTTGGTCATAAACGGATTCTAATTTTTTAACTGTGCGGCCAAGCAAAATAACGGTTGCGCCATGCTTGGCAAAGGAGAGGGCGGTGGCCTTGCCAATACCGTCACCAGCGCCGGTGATTAAAATGACTTTGTTTGCCAGAGTATCAGGGGCAGGAGAATAGTGCTGCATCAACTTTTAATCCATACTTAACGATGCGGGCGAGTTTAACATTTAGGCGCGTTCCTTAAACGGCTTTTCTTCCCGCTTTTTAGAGTGTTACATCCAATTAACAAAACTTTGCAAAAGGCTAGCAAAGTCCATAATATTGCATTAACGTTAACTGGTCATACGTGTTGTCGGATAACAACAGTACACCGGTTTGAACACAGATAAACCAATTTACATTGCCAACCGCTGATGGCGGGTTGGAGCGGTGGAACAATAACAAGAACAGGATTTGGGGAGATATAATGAGAAAACTCTTAGTCAGTATGACCGTGGCGGCAGCCCTTGGCCTGTCCGGTTGCGGGGACACCGAAACCCTACAGGAAGCTCAGGACGAAGCCAGTCAGGCGCCAGCCAAACCCTTTGCTCGCGTTGTCTTCGATCCCACCACAAGTAACCTCAACGTTCCCAATGACCTGTTAATGCTACCGGCAACGGGAAAGAGCTTCTTCGACTTCACATTAAACACCGAAGGTAGCGCCACCTTTAATCCAGCCAATCCGACCCATGCCTTAAGTGCGCTGGACGGATGGTCGACTCATCATCCCTTCCAAATCCGAATCTCTGTGCCATCTGGAGTGACCTTGGATCCTAGTTCTGCAGGTCCTGGTGCGGTGCGTATTTTTGAAGCCACACAGGCACTGGAAGGCCAAGAGCCTATCTGTCAGGGGATTGCTGCACAGGTCGGTGCGCCAGGTGTGCCTTGCGTAATCGGTAATGAATTGCAATGGGGTGTGGACTTTGTTACTCAAATGTCCGACCCGGTAACCGGTACTATCAATGTGGTGCCTTTGAAACCGTTTAAGGCCAAGCAAGGTTATGTGCTAGCCACTACTACCAGCCTGAAAGATGCTGACGGTCGTGCGGTGTTGGGTTCCAGTACATGGGATTTGGCCAAACAGGATCCTGAAACTCATCCTCTGGGTTCAGCTGAACAGCGTCTGTTGCAGGGTGTAGTCGATATTTTCCTGGATTTGCTATCAGGCAAAGGCTTGAATCGTGACGATATTACTTACACTGCCTATTTCAGTACGCAATCTGCCGGTACGGTATTATCCACCGTTAAGCAGTTGCAGATTGGTCCATTTGCCCAGGCCTTTGCAGCTGCATTGGCGCAAGGCGCCGATCTTGCTACGGCACAACAGAGTGCCGCTGAGTACCTTCCAGCCATTCCAGTAAGTGAAGGCATTGCCCCCGACGCGTTCAGTCTGATAGCGCCTAGTGCCTTGGGTGCTGATTTGTGGGCTCAACTGGGGGCATTGGGACTGAATTCCTGTAATGGCCTGCTGGCTGGTCTTCAAAATCCTGATGCCACCATCAGAGGAACGGCTACCCAGGTATTCCAGCAGGTAGGCGCTTTCTGTGCGGCCAGCCTGAAATCCGGTACTATCAATCTGCCATATTACGGTAGCACTACCAACCCACTGGGTGATTGGTGGAAAGCCGCTTGTACCAACGGAGCGATGCTGCGTTCATTGGGTGCCCAGCGTGTAGGTGCTCTGATTGGTGCAGGAGCCGTCGGTCCCAATAATGCGCTTTGTCAAGCAGCATCCGGCGGCCAGCTGTTTGACTTGGATTTAAGCGGTATTGTTCAGCCAGATGGCACCAATATTAATGATCCTCGCAACCTGACAAAGGTTAGCCCTATCCCGGCAGCGAAGAGCATGCAGGCCCTGAATGTGCAGATGACGGTACCTAACCCGTCTATTGCCAATCTCATCAACCCAAGCTTGGGCTTGCCGGCAATTTCCAAGCCTGCTTCTGGTTGGCCAGTTATCATTATGCAGCACGGCATTACGTCTAAGAAAGAAGACATGCTGGCTATCACCGGCGCCTTGTCGCTTGCCGGCTTTGCCACTGTTGCTATTGATCACCCGCTGCACGGTAGCCGTGGCTTTGTGCTTGAAGGTGGTAAGGTCGTGAACGCTTCCAGTGGTTTTGGGGGGGCAACGACAGACTACCTGAACCTGGCGAGTCTTTTGACTGCCCGGGATAACCTGCGTCAAAGCGTAGTGGATATTATGGGTCTGCGTCTTGGCTTGAACGCGGTGGTAGACACTACTGGCGGTACAGTGCACCTGGACGGCCGCAATGTATCTTTCCTGGGTCACTCCTTGGGCGCCATTACCGGTACTACTGCGGTTGCCATGTCAAATCGCTCCTTGGGCGGCGATTTGGCTAACTTCGACGGCATGTATGCGATTAAAGCGGCTACCTTAGCCATGCCAGGCGGCGGTGTAGGCGGCTTCTTGCTTGAATCGCCTTCATTCGGTCCGCTGATTAAGGGTAGCCTGCTAGCCAGCTCTTCAGCAGACTTCCAGGCAGCACTACAGCAGTATATGGCCGCAAATGGTATCACCCAGGTTACCGGCGGCTTGTTGGCTGCTTTTTACCCTGTATTTGAAGCTAATCTGACAGCAGCGCAAAAAGCAGCCGTTTATGCAGGCTTCTCCAGCTTCGCTTTCGCCGCACAAACCGTAATCGATGCCAGTGACCCAAATAACTTTGCAGCACTGATTGGCTCTAACACGCCAGTGCATATGATTGAAGTTATTGGTGACGGTGGTGGCGTTAACCTGCCAGACCAGGTTATTCCTAACACCACCAGTTTGCCGCTGGCCGGTACAGAGCCGCTGGCTGCGTTGATGGGGCTGGAAGGTGTTAACTCGACCATTGCAGGCAATGGCGAGACAGTTAGCGGTTTGGTGCGCTTCCTGGAAGGCTCTCATAGCTCTATTCTGAGCCCAGCGGCCAGTGCCAAAGCTACTGCTGAAATGCAACGCCAGGTGGCGACATACATGGCTACCCAAGGTACGGTTATTCAGGTGACCGATACCACGGTCGTTGCCCAGTAAGCAACAAACCTTAGATTGATAAAGCCAGGCTTATGCCTGGCTTTATTTTTTCTGGTATCGTCCCCATCTCTACAATCTAACCCTTTTCTACACCGGAGTAACGGAATTGGAATTTTTATACGAATATGGACTCTTTCTGGCAAAGGCGGCCACCTTGGTCATCGCACTGCTATTGGCGGTTGGAGGCGTAATAGCACTAGCCAGTAAACAAAAGCAAAACAAAGGTGAGTTGGAAATCAACAATTTGTCCCAGCGCTTGGATGATATGACTCACCACGCCAACCATATGATCCTGAGTAAAGAAGAATGGAAAGCGCTGGAAAAAGAGGGAAAACAAAAGCAAAAGGCCGAGAAAAAGCAGAAAAATGCACCTGCTGAGCATAAGCCGAGCTTGTTTGTGATTGATTTTAAAGGCTCGATGGATGCTAAAGAGGTGGAGTGCTTACGTGAGGAAGTGACCGCCATTTTATGCATTGCGAAACCCGAGGACCAAGTGCTGGTGCGTTTAGAAAGTGGTGGTGGTTTGGTCCATGGCTATGGGTTGGCGGCCTCTCAGCTTCAGCGCATTAAGGATAAAGGTATAAAGCTTACCGTTGCTGTTGATAAAGTCGCTGCCAGCGGCGGCTATATGATGGCTTGTGTGGCAGATAATTTGATTGCGGCTAAGTTTGCCATCATTGGCTCCATCGGGGTGATTGCCCAGTTACCAAACTTTAATAAGCTACTGAAGAAACATGATGTGGACTGGGAGCAGCATACAGCCGGTCAGTTCAAGCGTACGTTGACGGTTTTCGGTGAAAACAATGAAGCCGGCAGACAGAAGTTTCGTGAAGAGCTTGAAGAAGTGCATGTGCTGTTCAAAGACTTTGTAAAAGAACACCGCGAACAGTTGGACCTTGATAAAGTCGCCACCGGTGAATACTGGTATGGTATCAAGGCTAAGGAGTTAAATCTGGTAGATGCACTGAGCACCTCTGACGACTACTTGCTGGAAGCCAACCAGAATATGAAGGTGTATCAGGTAAAATATAGTCAACACAAAAACCTGATGGAAAAGCTGGGTAAAGCAGCCAGTATTAGCGTGGATTCAATCATTTCGCGTTTATGGCAAAAGGCCAATCAACCTGGCCTTTGAAAAACAAAACCCGCCATCAAGGCGGGTTTTTTATCTTTGCATTAGTCTAGGAAAGCGGTTTGTTTTTGTCGAAGTGATCAAAGTCTACCGTTTCTTGTTTACTTCCTGCTTCCGGATCATTGTAGACATCAATATCCAATTCACCCTCAGACTTACCAACAATACAGGCCACGGTACAATCGCCGGTGACGTTGACGGCGGTGCGTGTCATATCCAGCAATCTGTCTACCCCAATAATCAGGGCAATCCCTTCCACTGGCAGATTAACCTGTTGTAATACCATGGCCAGCATAATCAGCCCCACGCCAGGGACCCCTGCGGTACCGACGGATGCCAGGGTGGCAGTGATAATCACCATTAAATAATCGGAAAGTGTCAGGTCAACACCGAACACCTGAGCGATAAAGACGGTGGCAACCCCCTGCATAATCGCAGTGCCATCCATATTGATGGTGGCGCCAAGCGGGATCACAAAAGAAGAAACCGAGTTCTTAACACCGAGTTTATTGCGGGCTGTTTCCAAGGTAACCGGCATGGTGGCGCTGCTGCTGGAGGTACTAAAGGCGAACAGGGCGGTGTCTCGCATTTTCCGAATGAGAATGATCGGATTCAGCCCCGTCAGCAGTTTTAGCAACAACGGGTAGGACACAAAAGCATGCAGGCCTAGTACAAACAGCACCAGGAAGAAGTACTTGAGCAAACCTGCGAAGGTATCGAAGCCCATGGTAGAGAAGAGCTTTGCCATCAGCGCGAACACGCCCCAGGGTGCCAGGTTCATTAAAATGGTGACCAAACGCATGATTACTTTGTTTAAATCCTCGAACATCTCCCCAAGACGCTTTCCTGCATCACCGGACATCGCCATGGCAATGCCGAAAAGTAGCGCAAATACAATAATTTGCAGCATGTTCCCCTCGGCCATGGCGTTAATCGGGTTAGTGGGAAACATATTGACGATGACTTCGGCAAAAGAGGGTGCCTGATTGGCACTGAAGGTGGCGTCCGTATCCATTTGAATACCTTCACCAGGATTGACAATAAGGGCAAAAGTAACGGCTAGGGTAATGGCCAGGGCGGTGGTAGACAGATATAACAGCAGTGACTTTCCGCCTAAACGTCCCAGTTTGCTTGGTTCGCTGAGGGTGCAGGTACCTAATACCAAGGACACAAACACCAGCGGAACTACCAACATCTGTAAACTGGCGATAAAGATTTTACCGACGATATGAAATATACCATCGACTAGAAAACTATACGTTGATAGGGTTAGTCCAAATACACTAACGGTGAAATCTCCGCTATCATCAAACAGTGCTTTCAGAAGCGTTCCAGTCAGGATCCCAGCCACCATGCCAATAAATATTCTGGCAGTGAGGCTGAATTTGTGGACGGTTTTGGCCATAAATGTACCTTTTCGTTATTTTTATGTTGTGTAGCCTAACAATATTCAGGTGAAAGCGCAGCCGACAGGCTGAAAATTGAAGTAGCGAGCTTTTATACAAGAAAATCATCCGATCAGGGAGAAAAGAATGAAGTTAGCCCTTAAAGCCCTATTTATCAGTCTGCTAAGTACGGTACTGATAGCCTGTGGAGGTGGTGGCACACTAAGCCGGGACGGTGACACTGGTACCTCCACAACGGTAACGATTAGCTTCTCAGTAGTGGATTCAAATGGTCAGTCGGTTGACCCCAATTCGGCTACCTTAAGTGCAACCAATCCCTGGACTATAAGAGCTACCGTTAGTAACGGTAGCGGCACGATAGCGGGCGAATTGGTGACTTTTGAGATGCCAGCAGCCGGCTTTGCCGCTTTCAGTCCGGCCAGTGGTACCGCCACTACCAATAATGAAGGTGTGGCCTCGATCCAGCTCCAAGCCGCTGAAACTGCCGGTGGCTTTAGTATTGTCGCCCGCACCGCGACCAGCAATGATTTTACCTTAAATCTTACTTCAGCTGGGGATGGTAACCAATCAACAGTCGAAATCGCCAAGTTGTCTGCTTTTGCAAACACAACACAGCTACCTTCCTCAGGTTCTGATGAGGTTGAGTTGATAGTGTTGGCTCAGAATAGTGCTAATGCATTAATAGAAGGTGTAGAGGTTCGTTTTACTGCCTCTTCTGGTCAGCTTCGCAATGCGACTGTGGTTACTGGAGCAGATGGTACTGCTCGCAATTACCTCACAACCCTGAATGAACCCACCAACAGGGAGATTACAGTAACTGTAAGCGCCGGTGGGTTAACTCAAGTGCTCCCTATTCAGGTTACTGGAACCAATATCCGCATCAATGGTCCTTCTTCAATTATTGTAGGAGCCAGTGAGGATGTGACTATTACATTAGTAGATTCAGACGGAAAGGGGATTGGCAATCGCACCGTTAATTTGATAGTTCAAAACGGAACTCTGAGCAATACAGCCCCTGTAACGGCGGCTAATGGGCAGGTTACTGTTAAGTATACCTCTTCTGCTTCAGGAGAAGACAGTATTAGCGCCAGTGCGCTTAATGCCCAAAATAGCTTCACAATTAACGTACAAGAAGATGATTTTAGATTCAGCAATATTGCTGTAGGAACGCCTACAGAGGTACCGATAAATACTGACTTCGATGTTGTTACTACATGGCTAAAGCAAGGGCAACCTTATGCCAATGGTCAGGTTACCTTCACTTCATCCCGTGGATTATTCACTCCATTAACGGTAACGACCTACGCAAACGGGCAGGCCAGAGCTTCTATCCGTTCAACCAGTGCTGGTATTGCTGCGTTATCTGCTCAAGGTACAGACAATAGTGGAAATGTCGTCAGCACCAGTGGCCAAATTGAGTTTGTCGCCACCACGCCTCATAGCGTCACGGTGGATGCTACTCCTGATTCAATAGGACCAGATGGCCAAACAGCGACCATTACAGCAGTGGTTCGCGATGCACAAGGGAACTTGGTGAAAGGCAAACAAGTAAACTTCAGAGTTGAAGATGTTAGCGGTGGGTTCGTGTCTCCGAACTCTAGCACAACAGATAGTCGTGGTATTGCGAGTACAGTGTTTACTTCTAATGCCGTATCTAGTAACGAGAATATCGTCATTACCGCATTTATGGCAGAGGATGAATTGGTTTTTGGTACAACAAACCTAACTGTGGGAAACAGGGCGTTCGATATCACTCTTGGTACCGGAAACATTGTACTGACACCAGACAACGCAAGCTATGTGAAAGAGTTTGCTGTTTTTGTTAGTTCATCTAACGGTAGCCCGGTCGCCAATCTCAACCTCACCGCATCTGTCGTGCCTGTCAAATATAGTCAGGGTGGACAATTCAGAAAGGGCTACTGGGAATGGAATCCAACATTTGACCGATGGGATGCGATTCCTACCGCGTATTGTGCCAATGAAGATATCAATGACAACGGCCGTGAAGACGCCGGGGAAGATACCAATGGGGACAACAGTTTAACGCCTGGTATTATCGGTACTGTGAGCTTTGCCAATGGCTCAGGGAATACTGGCACTACTGACAGCAACGGCCAGGCTATGCTTGAGTACAGATATCCTCGTGCATTCGCCCCCTGGACTGAAGTACTTATATCTGTATTTGCCAGTTCTGCGGGAACCGAGTCTTCAGAAAGCCAGAAATTCACCTTGGTAATTTCTGCAGAGGATGTTGGTAATGAAGACTCTGCGCCACCAAGAAACCCATTCGGTCAATCTGCTAGCTGTTTTGATACAGATTGATGGAGAAGGCGTTCCTTTAAAAGAAAAGCCCGGCAAATGCCGGGCTTCTTTTTTATGACCTTTTACGCTTAACGCTGGAAAGGGTAGACCGAACCAAGCTTCAGAATCTGCGTCAATTCATCCAGCGCATCGCGGGACTCTTGCAGCAATTGCGGGTCGCGTAACTCATCCACCTTGAGCTCTTCACGATAGTGCTTGTCGACCCACTGATTCAAACGTTTAAACAGGTTGTCGTTCATCAGCGTATTGGGATTAACTGCATCTACTTCCTGATCATTTAAGGCTACGCGCAGACGCAGACAAGCAGGACCACCGCCATTACGCATACTCTGTTTCACATCGAAGTAATGAACCTGTTTGATGGGGGAGCCTAAGATCACCAGCTTGTCCAAATAGGCGGAAACGGCAGGGCTTTCCTGGCATTCAGTGGGGGCAATGATCGCCATTTCACCACCGGGAAGGGTAATGATCTGGGTATTGAAGAGATAGGTCTTTACCGCATCGGCTACGGAGACTTCGGCGGTAGGCACCATCACAAAATGCAGATCGCCTTCACCATACTTGCGACGGATTTCGTCCAGCGAGGCCTGGGTGTTGTAGAAGGCCTGCTCATGATAGAAGAGCACATTCTGGTTGCCCACGGAAATCACATCGTTGTGGAATACTCCCTGGTCAATCACGTCAGGGTTTTGTTGAATATAGACCACTCCCTCTTCACTCAAGCCATGTAAGCGGGCAATGGCTTGGCAGGCTTCCAGCGTCTGCCTTGCCGGGTATTTCTTTGGCGCAGGTTTGCTGGTATCGAAGGCATAACGGCCATACACGAACAATTCAACACCAGCATGACCATAGTTGCTGCAAAGACGGGTGTGGTTAGCCGCACCTTCATCGCCAAAGTGCTCGTTGTCCGGCAGATGCTGGTGATGATGAAAGTGGCGCTCGTTACTGAAAGTGGCCTTTAAGATACGGCCTGTCACTTCCGGCTCCAGGGAGCGGTGAAATTTATTCGTCAGGTTGGCTGGGGTGAAATGTACTTTTCCATCGGCGGTATCGGCGCTGGGAGACACTGTGGCGGCATTGGCAGTCCACATGCTGGATGCGGAGCAGCACGCCTGAAAAACCATAGGAGCTTGTTTGGCGGCCTTTTCAAGCACCTGTGCATCGGAACCGGTAAAACCAAGGCGACGCAGGGTCATTACATCGGGACGCTCTTGAGGTGCCAACACACCTTGTAGCATGCCCATATCGCTCAGGGCTTTCATTTTCATCAGTCCCTGCTTGGCTGCTTGCTTGGGGCTACTACTTGCTTTGGCGTTGCTCAAAGAGGCAACGTTGCCATAAGACAGGCCGGCGTAGTTATGGGTAGGTCCCACCAAGCCGTCAAAATTGACTTCAAACTCTTTCATGATGTCCTCGTATTCTTCTGTAAGGTGAGGGATGTACCGCCACTAGGTTGCATCTCATGGAGGAGGAAAACCCATGCAGGTGAGCGCCATTATACGGCTTTAAATACCCCTGCCAAATGTGTAACGGGTCAAAACAGCACGTCGTATTTCAGCCATTGAATATTCAATCTGTTATCCCGCATAAGTATTGTTCAAATTCCATGTAAAACAAGGACATAAGTGGTATTTTGAGGCATAAAACAGCATTAAAAATATTTTAAAAAATTGTTGTTTTTTACCCTTTTTACTATCTCAAAAGGAGATGTCAGGGGAAATTAACACTGGTAAGTCAGGGCCGCCGTGGCTATGCTCTGCCGCAAAGTCGGTAATAAAAAAATCGCAGGGCGGCTGCCACAGCGCACCAGGATCATGACAGCCAACATCTATTAATTGGTCTTCTAGTCCTTGTTTTCCTTGTTTTTTGTCGATATATCTTAAAAAATCCGTGCCGCATACGAACACGAACAGAAACGCATAAAAAGAAAAGCATCCGTCGCAGTGGCGGCGATAGATGAAAAAAGAGAGCATACAAGCATATGGCAAAGTCCCTGGTCATCGTTGAGTCCCCCGCAAAGGCCAAGACCATCAATAAATATTTAGGCAATGACTTTATTGTAAAGTCCAGCGTCGGGCACATCCGCGATCTACCCACCAAAGCATTGGGCAAAGTGCCAGCAAAAAAATCATCCAAAGAACTTAAAACCCTCTCCGATGCCAAGCGCGAAGAGTATCTGCGCCACTACGAGTACTTAAAGCTGGTAGACCGAATGGGCGTCGATCCACAAAAGGGCTGGGATGCGCACTATGAAGTGCTGACCGGTAAAGAGAAGGTGGTCAACGAGCTGAAAAAGCTCGCCAAAAGTGCCGATACTGTCTATCTGGCAACGGACTTGGATAGAGAAGGGGAAGCCATTGCCTGGCACCTCAAAGAGTTGATTGACGACAACAAAAAGACCTTCAAGCGGGTAGTCTTTAACGAAATTACCAAAAAAGCCATTCAGGAAGCGTTCTCCGAGCCAGGTGAAGTCAATATTGATCGGGTGAATGCGCAGCAGGCCAGGCGTTTCCTAGACCGGGTGGTGGGCTTTATGGTCTCGCCCTTGCTGTGGAAGAAAATCGCCAGGGGACTCTCTGCAGGGCGGGTGCAGTCGGTTGCGGTGCGTCTGGTTGTTGAGCGGGAACGCGAAATAAAAGCCTTTGTACCCGAAGAATTCTGGGATGTGCATGCGGATCTGACCAAACAGGATAAGCAAGGCCTGCGCATGCAGGTGGTTAAGCACCTTGAAAAAGCCTTTAAGCCGGCGAACAGAGCACAGACAGAAGCTGCCGTCAGTGAATTAGAAAAGGCAAAGTACCAGGTACTTAGCCGCGAGTCCAAGCCGACCCAAAGCAAGCCGTCAGCGCCGTTTATTACTTCGACCTTGCAGCAAGCCGCCAGTACCCGTCTTGGTTTTGGGGTAAAGAAAACCATGATGATGGCCCAGCGCCTGTATGAAGCCGGGCATATCACCTATATGCGTACGGACTCTACTAATCTAAGCGGAGAAGCGGTCTCGGCCTGTCGTGACTACATCGGCAAGCAATTCGGTGAAAAATATCTGCCATCCAGCCCCAACGTCTATGGCAGTAAGCAGGGAGCGCAAGAGGCGCACGAAGCCATACGCCCGTCCAATGTGCTTATCAAAGCGGACAGTCTGAGCGATATGGAGCGTGATGCACAGCGCCTGTATGAGCTTATCTGGCGTCAATTTGTGGCTTGCCAGATGACCAACGCCCAGTATGACGCCACGACTATCCGCGTTGGTGCAGGGGATTATGAACTCACCGCCAAGGGCAGGGTGCTTAAGTTTGACGGTTGGACTCGGGTTCAAACCCAGGTACGCAAGAAAGACGAAGAGGAACTGACTCTGCCTGAAGTTAAAGAGGGTGAAATCCTCAATCTTAAGGCGCTGGATCCCAAGCAGCATTTTACCAAGCCACCAGCCCGTTACAGTGAAGCCTCATTGGTAAAAGAGTTGGAAAAGCGCAGTATTGGTCGACCCTCTACCTATGCCAGCATTATTTCCACCATTCAGGACCGGGGCTATGTGCGCCTGGAAAACCGTCGTTTCTACGCCGAAAAAATGGGTGAAATTGTCAACGACAGGCTGATGGAAAACTTTGATGATCTTATCAGCTATGACTTCACCGCCAATATGGAGCAGCACCTGGATGAAATTGCCGAAGGTAAACTGCATTGGAAGAAGGTCTTAAATGATTTTTACGGTGATTTTTATCAGAAGCTGTTGAAGGCGGAGAAGCCCACTGAAGACGGAGGGATGCGCGCTAACGAGGCTGTGCCGACCGATATCAAGTGCACCAAGTGTGGTCGCCCTATGATGCTGCGCACTGCCAGTACAGGTGTTTTCCTGGGGTGTTCTGGTTATGCGTTGCCAGCCGATGAGCGCTGTTCACACACCATGAACCTGACGCCAGGTGAAGAAGTGATCAAGCTGGATGACGAGGAAGCCGAAACCGAAGCACTTCGTGCCAAGCGTCGCTGCCACGAATGCGGCACGGCTATGGACAGTTATCTTATCGATGAAGGTCGTAAGCTGCATGTTTGTGGTAATAACCCGGTTTGTAAGGGCACTTATGTCGAACAGGGTACGTTTAAGCTCAAAGGCTACGATGGTCCATTGATTGAATGTGATCGTTGTGGCGCTAATATGGAGCTCAAGAACGGCCGCTTTGGTAAGTATTTCGGTTGCACTAACGAGGCTTGCAAAAACACCCGTAAATTACTGAAAAATGGTGAAGTGGCGCCACCCAAGGAAGATCCGGTGGACTTGCCGGAATTGCCCTGTAGCAAGTCCGACGCTCACTTTGTATTGCGCGACGGCGCATCAGGGATATTCCTGGCGGCCCACAATTTCCCCAAATCGCGGGAAACCCGAGCGCCGTTGGTTGAGGAATTAGCTCGCTTTAAGGACAGGTTGCCGGAAAAATTCCATTACCTGGCTGAAGCGCCCAAGACTGACCCCGATGGAAATAGAGCCCTGGTGCGATTTAGCCGTAAGACCAAGCAGCAATATGTGATGACCGAAAATGCCGAGGGCAAAGCCACCGGTTGGAGTGCGTGGTACAAAAACGGCAAATGGCAGGCTGCGGAAAAAGGTAAGTAAAAAGAAAAGGGCGACGATAATGTCGCCTTCTTCATCTAAGGGAGACGTTGATGCTTACGCTCTATGGCGACTTACGCTCGGGGAATTGTTACAAAGTGCAGTTGATGCTGGCTTTGTTGGCACGGGACTATCATTTCCAATCTGTGGATATTCTCAATCGGGAAAACCGGGAGCATGAGTTCTTAGCCAAAAATCCCAACGGCAAAATACCGGTTTTAGGTCTTGATGATGGCAGCTATCTGGCTGAATCCAATGCCATTTTGTATTACCTGGGAAGAGACAGTATCTATTTTCCTCAGGAGCTGCGCTCACAAGCCAAGGTGATGCAGTGGCTTTTCTTTGAGCAATACAGTCACGAGCCTTACATCGCGGTGGCACGCTTTATTCAACTTTATCTGGGGTTACCTGATAGTCGCAAGGAAGAGTATGCCCACAAGCAGGCCGGTGGACATAAAGCGCTCAGTTTAATGCAATCGCAGTTATTGGACAGTCCCTATCTCTGTGGTGATTATCCCAGCATCGCCGATATCGCTTTGTATGCTTATACACATAGAGCGCACGAAGGTGGATTCGATCTGGCCCGCTATCCTGCCATTCAAGCCTGGTGTATGCGCATTGAGTCACTGCCGGGTTATCAGCCAATGCAGTGTTGATCCCCCTCTGACAAGAGCCGTAAAAAGACAGTTTACGGCTAGCCTCTCTCGCATTGAAAAATCACAAAAACAAAACCCTGAAAAAGCAGGATCTTCCGCAAAAATCCTGTGAAGCCTGCCAACGTCCTTTTACTTGGCGTAAAAAGTGGCAGGCCAACTGGGAGGAGGTGAAATATTGCTCATTGCGTTGTCGACGAAGCAAGAGCTGACGCCGCTAGCGGGCAACCCAACCACCATCCAGCACCATGGTTTGACCACAGATATTACGGGCTGCACTGCTTAGCAAAAACGCCGCAGTGCCCGCCAACTCATCAAGGCCGATAAAGGCTTTTTTGGGCATAGGCTCCAGCATGATTTTGCGCACCACGTCTTCCTCCGTCATTTTATTCTCGCGAGCTTGGGCGGCAATCTGTTTTTCCACCAGCGGTGTTTTTACATAAGAAGGACATAGGGTGTTAACGGTAATATCAAATTCACCCAATTCCAGCGCCAGGGTTTTGCTAAAACCCAGCAAACCGTGTTTGGCGGCCACATAGGCAGACTTATAGGGTGAAGCGACCAGGGAATGGATGGAGCCCACATTGATAATACGGCCGAAGTTATTAGCCTTCATGGCCGGCAGAAACACCTGTGTCAGCAAGGCCGGACCAACCAGCATCAGATTGATCAATTGTTGCCACTTTTCCGGTGGGAAGTCTTCTAACTTGGCCACATGCTGAATGCCAGCATTATTGATCAATACCTGAATTTGTCTTGGTGCCAAACGTTCGGGTAACGCGGCAATCTGCTTTGCATCGGAGGCGTCAAAATCTACCGCCGAACATTGATAGCCCTTGTCACGCAGACCTTTCGCTGCGTTTTCGACTTGTTCAGCATGGATGTCGGCCAGCACAATGTAATGGCCCAAACTAGCCAGATGCTCGGCAATACCAAGCCCGATACCGCTGGCACCTCCGGTGATTAATACATTTAAAGAACTCATCTTAGTTACCTTTTATACTGCGAACCATTTGCGTCACCGCACTCATCTGCTGGCCTTGTTTGGTGGCGTAATACTCATCGGTATATCCCCACCAATCCCAGCAAGCTTGAGGGTTCATGGGCATCAGACTGGATTTTTTGGTTTGTGGATAGAGCACTAGGGTATTGTGATTGTCTGCCCACGCATTAATGCCGGTGAGGCTGGCATAAGCATCGCCCACGGCCTCGGCGTTTTGATTACAGCCATGAAAGCTGATGTGTAGTTTGCAGTTTTGTCCTTCCAGACAGTTACCTGGAATATACAGATACCCTTCATCGGCTAACGACTTGGCGGTATCACCGCCCAGGGCTTGTTGGTCAACAGTGATTAGTTTTCCTGGTTTGCCTTCAACAGCAGCATAACCGGCAATATGCTCAAGCATGATGCTGGCGGCAGCAAAGTCACAGCTTGCGACAAATGGCGCCTCAGAGACGTTGCAGTCAGCACCACTGGCTAGCGTCGGGAAATGGTGAGCAAAAGGTTTGTCGTTGATATAGACAAGATTGTTATCACCCAACCACGATTGGTATTGCTGATACAGCGCGTCTACCACGGGCCTTACTACTTTGTTGTCCAGCGTACCGTGAAGGATCCAGACTTTGTCGTCTTTCATGGCATGTTTGGGGGCAAGCAAGTTTTGTTCACGCCACTGGTTTATCTGTAGTTCAATCTCGTTTAAGGGGATCTCACCCTCTACTTTACTGACGCACTGAGAAAGGGCCGTCATGATACTATTGCGCGCACAATAATAAGGACCTGCAGCCACAATACCCACACCAGAAACCCAGTCGGCGTTGGCCACATGAAACTGACCGGCCATATAGCCGCCACTAGATAATCCGGATACCGTTACCTGGTCAATATCCACATTTAGTTTGGGTAGCGCTTGTGGGTCGGCGTTAGAGGCTGAACTTAAGGCCAGCATGAGACCACCACATACAGTTTGATAAGCAATTTTCATGATTGACTCCCTGATGCAAGAAACAAGCGGATCTGCGCTTCCTGCTGCTTAATATTGCGAAGGCCATTAAGATGCCCCATGGGGCCCGAAATGCTGTGTAGTTGGGTATCTTTGCCAAGGTCATTTAGCTGTTGGTAAACATCCTGGGCCAAGTAAGGCATTAAAATCAGATCATTTTCTGCGGGTAAAAACAGGCTTTTAGCCTTGACCCGTTGCAGTCCCTGTTCCAGCGAATCGCCCATACCAGCAAGATATAGCTGACTGGCGCGGACCAAGTACAAAAGGTGGTTTGCATCAGCAACCTGAGCACGGGCGCCTGCGAGACTCCATAGCCATTTCACCACCTGATGGGATTGGCGGATATCCGACAACGGGCCTGCTTCCAGCGGATGGTGCTCTGGGTTGAACGCTTTAAAATAGCGTGGGTGCAATGCCGTTTGCGTAACTTGAGCTAAAGCTGTGGTCAGACCTGCAAGAGGACGGGTTTTGCCGTAGTAGCGGCCGTCGTCCCAATTAGCATCGAGTTTGATGGGAATGGCCCAATGTTCGAGGGCTGCCACTGTCCAGGCATCCATGGCGCCCGCACCAATCACTGAAATTACCCGCTCAACCCTGTCCGGATAGGCGCTAGCCCACTCCAGGGCCTGTAACGACCCCATGGAGGGACCGGCCACGGCATATAACTTTTCGATACCCAGACTTTCCAGCAGTGCCTTTTGGACTTCTACAAAGTCGCGGATGGTAACCACGGGAAAACTGAGACCATAGGGTTTGCCGGTATTTGGATCCAAACTAGCGGGCCCGGTAGTGATCACCATAGGATCGTGCACGTTGAGATTGACCAGAGTGTCGGCGCTTAGCACGTAAAAGCTATTGGTATCGATGGCCTTCCCGGGACCAATAATGGCGTCCCAATAGCCGGCCTGAGCATCGCTTGCCTGATACTTCCCTGCTGCATGAGAGGTACCAGAAAAGTAATGCGTGATGAGCACCACGTTGTCTTTGGCGTCATTTAGCCTACCGTAACTTTCCCAGCCCACATCCACCTGAGGGATGTTTTGTCCGTTAAAGGTGGTGAAATTCTTGATAGTGAACCGCTGCTTTTTGACCAGCATTACTTCGTCTTGGGCCAGGCTTTGGTTGGCAAGACTGATAAAAGTGACAAAGAGCAGGCATTTGAGTAAACGGGCTAGCACAACAACTCCTTAGAAGAAATTAAACAGGGCAACGGCTAACACCAGACCGATCAATGGGATTACGACGGTCAACGCTCCTACTGCCCAGTAAGCACGCTGGTGTGTTTCATTGCAGATGGCGCGGATGGTGGTCACCACATAGCCGTTATGAGGCAAAGAGTCCAAGGCTCCCGAGGATATGGAGACAATGCGGTGCAATTGCTCAGGATCTACTCCTTGATCCAAATAATGAGGACCAATCAGGGGCAGGGCGATGGCCTGACCGCCTGAAGCAGAGCCGGTTAAACCGGCAATCACGCTGACCGCCACTGCTGCACCGATAAGTTCATTGCCGGGCAGTTGGGTCATTACCTCTACCGCGCCGGCAAACGCAGCAGTAGATTTGGCGATAGTGCCAAATCCGACCACCGCCGCCGTGTTGCCGATAGCGACCAAAGCGCCCGTGGTACCCTGGCTGATGGCGCCGTTGAGGTTGTGAAAATGCTTGAAATTAATCAGCATCAGACTGAGCACGCCGCCCCCTAACGCCACGATCAACGCCATCTGCGCCAGGGCTTCGTGGAAAGTGAAGGACAGTACCAGCACCACCAACAAAGGGATTAAGCCTGTGACCGGGTGAGGGTAGTCCCGATCCGGAATACTGGGATCTTCAGGCTTGGCTTCAAATCGCTCTCCGTTCGCTTTGGCCTTGGCAATCATGCGTCTTAGCCACCAAAAGCCAAAACTGGCCATAAAAATAGCGACCACCAGACTGACCTCCCAGGCGGCGAAGGGAGAGGTTCCCAGGTACTTAATTGGGATCCAGTTTTGAATCTCCGGCGAACCGGCAGAGGTCATGGTAAAAGTGACTGAGCCAAAGGCCAGGGCTGCAGGAATAAAACGCCTGGGCAGGTCAGCATCCTTAAATAACGACAGCGCCATGGGGTAAACCGAAAAGGCCACCACAAAAACGCTAACGCCACCATAGGTAAGGATGGCGCACGCCAGCACTACCGCCGCCACTGCGTGTTGCATACCCAGTTTGTTTACTATCCAACGGGCAACGGCATCGGCCGCGCCGGTATCTTCCATAAACTTACCGAACAATGAACCCAACAGAAACATAAAAAACCAGGCACCGATAAAGCCGGTGAAGCCCTGCATGTAGGTTTCTACAAAATTGCTTTCACCAGTAAACACTGGCAAGCCACTGGTAAGCGCCACTAATAAAGCGCAAAGCGGTGCGGCGATAAAAAGATTCATGCCCCGGATGGTTAGCCAGATAAGCAGCAATAAACCGCCTACCAGACCCAGTAAACTCAGCATACAAATTTGTCCTTAGCATTGTCGAAGGACTGGCCTTCGCTTTTTAATTATTTGTGACCGTTATTAACAAATGCCGGACCATGACTGTTGTGGCGGGGAACGGCCCCGGTAACAGTGCCCGGTTATTGTGGGTCAGGCGGACGATACTGCCCATAGTACTATGGTACAGCTTACCTTTTGACCCTCTTGGGCTAGAGTACCCGTGACCGTTTTAACAAATACAACAAAAACATCACAATAATGAAACATCAGGTGGATGCGATGGGAAACACAAAATTAACCCTATGTGCAACAGCGGTACTCGGCGCCTTGTCCGTCATGCCAGCGATAGCGCAGGAACAGCAACCAGCAGACGCACAGCAGCGCGGCAGAGGGCTGGAACGCATTGAAGTAACCGCCCGTAAAACGGTGGAAAGTATTCAGGAAGTACCGGTTGCGGTTACCTCCATTGGCGCCATGGAACTAGCCGAGAAGGGCATATCCGTGCTCACTGAAGTGCAGCAGTTTTCACCCAATACCACATTACAAACCAGCCGGGGAACAAACTCTACGCTGACCGCCTTTATTCGTGGCGTGGGCCAGCAGGACCCACTTTGGGGCTATGAGCCCGGTGTAGGTATCTACATTGATGATGTGTATATGGCCAGACCACAAGGCGCTGTCCTGGACTTGCTTGATGTGCAGCGCATAGAAGTGTTACGTGGCCCCCAGGGAACCCTGTATGGTAAAAACACCGTTGGTGGCGCGGTTAAATATGTAACCAAACAGATGTCCGGAGGAACAGAGTTTAATGCCGAAGCTACGGTCGGAAGCTACAGCCAAAGGGATGTAAAGCTGACCGGACAGATTCCATTAATTGAAGACAAGTTATTTCTGGGCTTTGGATATGGGGATCTCAACCGGGACGGCTATGGCTCTTTCCTGGTTGCGCCGGCAGGACAAGACCGGGAAAACTACAACAAAGACCTCAAGGCTGCGAGAGTGACACTTGAGTTTCATCCCGCCGATGATTGGTTTATGCGCTTAAACTGGGACAAAACCACCGATGACTCAAACTCCAAAGGCGGTTATCGCCTGGCCCCGAGTTTGTTGACCGAGGCCCCAATCCCGGACAATAAATACGATTCCTACACCAGTCTGCCAACCTGGAACAAAGTTGAGTTGGAAGGGATCAGCCTGATGGTGAATTGGGACGTCAATGATGCCTTATCGCTGAAGTACATCGGTGCGTCCAGAGAGAGTGATTCACCGACTAATATCGACTTTGATAATACCGGTATTAACCTGTTTGATGTACCAGCTGTGTATGACGATGAAAACACCAGTCATGAATTGCAGGCTAACTATCGTGGTGATGGTTACAGTCTGGTCGGTGGCTTATATGCCTATGACAGCGAGTCTTGTGGCCTGTTTGATGCCATTCTCGGCGGTCTTGGCGTTACCCTGGAAACCTCGGGCTGTAACAACAGCGAAGCGTATGCCGCCTACGCACAAAGCAGCATCGACATTACGGAAAAATTATCCTTAACCCTAGGTGCCCGCTATACCAGGGAGGAGAAAGAAGCGAGTGTGTTCTACGGGTTCCTGCCCGGGGCGGTGTATCCCTATAGCGATTGGATTGATGGTTACGCCAGGGCGCCTGGCTTGGGGGTTCCCATGAGCCTGGGTGTCGATAGCAACGGTGATGGGCTCCTGGATGCGCCCAAAACGGCCAGTTGGAATCGCTTCACGCCGCGTGTTGGTATTGAGTATCAGATGGATCGCGACACCATGTTCTACGCCAGCTATGCGCAAGGATTCAAGTCGGGGACTTTTAATCCCAGGGCCAGTAAAAATGAGCGTGCCGCAGATCCGGAAATTGCTGATTCGGTTGAGTTAGGGATGAAGAAAGACTGGAATGAACAGTGGCGCACTAACGTCACTTTATTCTGGCTGAATCATAAAGACAGACAATATATCGTTGTGGAAGCAGACCCCAATGACCCGACTGTGCTCGGCCAGAATCTGGGTAATGCCGCCAAGTCCAAGGTTAAGGGACTGGAAGCTGAAATGACTTATGTTGCCACCGACGATTTGAGTTTTGATTTGGCGTTAGGTTATCTGGATGCAGAACTCGAGCAGGACAAAAACATAAGTACGCCTTTGATCGGTTTGTCCAATACACCTGACTATACAATAGCCTTGTCGGCCAAATACGCATTGGATACCGACTACGGCCCCGTTGTGTTTAACGGCGGATATTACTACCGGGATGAATACATCCTGTTTGAAGACAATCCTGTTCTTAAGCAAGACGGCTATGGAATGGTCAATCTGAGTGTCAGCTGGGAAAGCATTGATGGTAACTGGTATGCCGGATTGCATGGTAAGAACCTGACCGACGAAGAATATATGGTGGGAGGCTACTCCTTTATTGGCGGCATCAATCCCGATGGCAGTTACTTGCCTGGATTTGGTGGCGACACCACCTTGGCTGCGTATTACGGAGACCCCAGAACTATCAGCCTCACTGTTGGTTATCGTTTCTAATTAAGACTCTTGGCAGGTGTTATGCCTGCCAAGGGCTCTTGCCGGGCACCACACCTTCTGTGTATTGTAAAACCATCCTGTTCATACCGATCATTAACTATGCCAAGAGCCGTTATTGCCGATGACCATCCCTTGTTTCGAAGTGCACTGAAACAAGCGGTTGGTACTGTATTAGGTGAGCCCATTTTAGAGGCGGCGACCTTAGATCAAACGTTGACCTGTTTGGCCACCCACCATGATGTGGAATTAGTACTGCTGGACCTGAATATGCCGGGTAATCAGGGATTAACCGGGCTCACGACATTGCATAGTCAGTACCCGGATGTACAAATACTGATTGTTTCCGCCGAAGAGGATCCCGCCATTGTCCGCCGTACCCTGGATTTTGGTGCCAGTGGTTATGTACCTAAATCCGCACCGCTTGAACAATTAGAACAAGCCATCAACCAGGTATTGGAAGGGGAGGCATGGTTACCTGATAGCCTGGCTGCTATTGTCGCCAAGAGTGGCTGTGAGCAAGATGTGGATTTTGCGTCACGATTAGAGCAGCTCACGCCGCATCAATTCAAGGTATTGAAAATGCTGGCCGATGGATTGCTGAATAAGCAAATTGCTTATGAGATGCAGGTACAGGAAACCACCATCAAACAGCATGTATCGGCCATTCTTCGCAAGCTTGGGGTGATCAACCGTACTCAGGCGGGTGTCTTATTTAAGCAGTTAATGCAAGACCATTAGTGTTATTGATCATGATATTTCTTGAGCAAACGTTTTAACGCTGCTGGTTTAATCGGCTTGGGTAGGAAAGTGAATCCGGCGTCCTGTACCTCTTCTCTAATCTCCTCTGAAGGATCGGCTGAATTGATAATGGTGGGCACAGTACTCTGCCAGTAGTGGAACAGAGATTTAGCCAATTCGGTTCCCAACACACCGTTATCCAGGTGATAGTCCATAAGCAACACCTCAGGTGCTTTCGGCATCTTTTGACAGGCGCTCTCAAAATCAGTCGCCCCCTCAACCTTTGCCCCCCACTGACGCAATTGCGCCAACATGGCCTGCAACACCTCAGGATCATTGTCGACCACCAGGACGCGCATCCTATGTACAGATGTATCCGCTTCCTGCTTTTCCTTCTTGGCATTAACCTTAGGTGAACCCTCGTGGCGCGCCAAACTCAGAGAAAAGCAGCTGCCGGAGCCAGGAGTTGAATGCAACGACACACTGATGCCCAAGAGCTTACTGATCTTATCGACGATAGTGAGGCCAAGACCCAGTCCCTGACGATCATTGTGCTGCCCCTGATGAAACTCTTCGAATATTTTCTGTTGCTGCTCGAAGGCAATACCATGTCCCGTATCCCATACTTGCAATACAAGATGGTTGTTTTGGTGGCGTACCCCAACCAGCACTTTGCCTTTGGGGGTATAGCGTATGGCATTTGAAATCAGATTCTGAATGACACGTCGAAGCAGCTTACGATCGCTGTTCACCCAAGCCCGGCAAGGCACCCAGTGAAGGGCCAGACCTTTTTGCTCTGCCATCATTCTGAAGTCGGCTATCAGCGGTTCCAGCAGTTCATTTAGCGCAAAGGGTTGTATATTCACCTTCAGTACCCCTGCATCCAACCGGGTCATGTCCAATAAGCTTTGCAGCAACTCTTCGGCGCTACTTAATGATCGTTGCAATCCGGTGGTCAGATCCCGTAATTCCTGATCGGTGAGTCGCTGACTGATTAGGCCTGCATAGAGGGTTGCAGCATTAAAAGGTTGCATCAGATCGTGACTGGCGGCGGCCAAAAACTTGGTTTTACTTTCGTTGGCCCTTTCAGCTTCCTGTTTGGCTTCTGCCAATGCAGCATTGGTCTGTCGCAGCTGATAAGTTCGCTCATCCACCCGTCGTTCCAATCCGGTTTTTGCCTGCTCTAAGGCCTCCTGTGTTTGAATATACTGGGTAATATCGCTGTAGGTGGTAACAAAGCCGCCGCTTGGCATGGGATTGCCCTGTAGCGCGATAATCTTTCCATCAGGTTGCTGTCGCTGATAGGCATAGCTGCTGCCCTGGCGGATCAGCTCCATGCGCTTAGCAATCTCAGTCTCCAAATCATTGGAAGTTGCCAGCAGGCCTCTGGAAGCATTAAACCGCAGGATCTCTTCCAGTGTCATGCCGGCGCGGATAAATCCTGGCGGATATTGAAAAAGATCCAGGTAGCGCCGATTCCAGGCTAACAACTTGAGATCCCTGTCGACCACACTTATCCCCTGTTCAATATGCTCAACCGAGGCCCGCAATAACTCGTGATTAAACTGATAGCTTTGGCTGGCTTCTTCTACCATGCCTACTAGTTCATCCAAACGCACAGCCTTGCGGGCGGTAATGGCTGATAATAGGATACGGGCACTGGCGCCCCCCACCTGCGCAGCCAGAAGTTGTTCAACTTTATCGATAAGCGCCTGACTGGCGAATGTTCCCCCCTCAGACAATCCTTCATTTAATTGTTTCACCTGTTCTACGGGGAGCACTTTGTTGCATAAGGACAGTAGTGCAGGGACTTCGATAGTCATCAGCGGCAGACCGGTGCCATGATTTGTCTGGTTAGCCAGGTGCAGGCTGCTCTTTCCCCGTCTGACGAAGGTCACAACAGCATAAACCAACGCATTTAGGCCCAGGCTTTGGAACACGCCCCAAGCCAATTGATGATCTGAAGGGCGCGGATCAAAATAATAGCTTGAGGTAATGCTGGGCCAAAGCAGATCCAATACCCACAGGATACAGCCAGCGGTCATGCCGCAAATGGCTGCCAGGCGCGACGGTTGTTGATGATAGAGGCCCAAAAGCATGGGCACGGCAAGCTGCGCCAGCAAGGCCATGGCGATAATACCGCTGTTGACCAGCGGCGCTGATTGACTGATATGGCCTGAGTAAAGGTAGGCCAGCCCCAGCACTAACACTATGGTCAGACGGCGGATATTCAGCAGGCTTGAGGCATCCAGACCTTGGCTGTCTCTGCGCAA
This sequence comes from Aliiglaciecola sp. CAU 1673, assembly GCF_029223185.1. GTDB lineage: Bacteria > Pseudomonadota > Gammaproteobacteria > Enterobacterales > Alteromonadaceae > Bowmanella. The sequence goes on along the minus strand of NZ_JARHUG010000020.1, from coordinate 42,685 downwards.
TTGTACTTTCAGCCAAAGCGGAGTAATCAGGTTGTTGGCAACCATAATGCCCATGGCCAGGGTGGCTACTATGATCATACTGGTCGCTGCCGCCAATCCACCCAAAAAGGCGATCATCGACGCCCAACTGCTATTTGCCAGCATCGGCAGGCTTAAAATCAGGGTATCTGCGTCAGCATCGGGTAGCAGAATTTGCCCTGCCAGAGCGATGGGCAAAACAAAGAGGTTGATGGCCATCAAATACAGCGGGAACACCCAGCGAGCATGACGCAACTCCTGTTCGCCCTGGTTTTCAACGAAATTAATATGAAACTGCCTGGGTAGGCAAAACATAGAGCAAAAACCCAACAGAACATGGCTGGCATACACCAGTGGTGCCCAATCCTGATCAAGCACCTTCTTTGCGTTAGCATTTAGCTGAACCTGCCCCAGCAAATCGAACAAGCCGTTAAACATCGCATAACAGACAAACAGTCCCAATGCGACAAAAGCGAACAGTTTGACCAAAGATTCAAAAGCGATGGTCAGCATTAATCCAGGGTGCTTTTCGGTGAGGTTAAGTGAACGGGCCCCAAAAAAGATAGCAAACAATGCCATCGTGGCCGCCACATAAAAGCTGATACTCCCTGACCATTCAGGGTTTTCCGCACTAAGCAGGGTCACACTGTCGGTTAACGCATCTAACTGGATGGCGGTGTAGGGCAACACGCCAATCAGGCATAGTAGGGTGACTACGGCAGCAATAAAATGTGAGCGTCCGTATTGCCAACCCAGAAAATCCGCCACGGAACTGATGTGATGGCGCTGACAGATTGCGGCCAATTTAAGGAGCAGGGGAAAACCGAGGGCAAAGGCCAATATGCTGCCCATATAGGTGGGGGTAAAGGCCCAGCCAAACATGGCAGATTGACCAACGGTGCCAAAAAATGCCCAGGTAGTGCAATGTACACCCAGGGCCAGACTATAGATCCAGGGGCGCTGATTCGTGTTTACCTTGCGCTTCTCGCCCCAAAAACCAATAACAAAGAGTAACACCAGGTAGCACAGTGCCACTGAGGTCAGCAGCCAAATGCTGAACATATATGCCAAAACCCTGATTGCAAACAAGAGGTTACTGTAACGCTGGCGCCATAGGCTGTCTATCTTGGAGGAACACCGGACTGCACTAAAGTGTTATCTGGATTTTGTTTTGAATTTGCAAAGAAGAAGTACCAGTTGCAAATCATCTGACCTAAAGTGTTATGGATATTGTGTCACAAGGAAGTGAAAAGCCATGGTTCTGCCGAGAATAGAGTAATAAGCATGCTGAAATTTCCCCTTTCCATTAAACAAAAAATCGCGCTTTCCAGTGCCATTATCGCCCTGACTGTCGCGGCCATTGTTGGTCTTACTGCCACCTGGAATGCGGGAAAAGTAATCGAAACCCGGATGTTGGCGTCTGAATTGCCAGCCAAAGTGCAGCAAATTCGTAATGCCATCGACCGCGATATTGGCATTCTTAAGGCGGTAGCCAGGCAGATCGCCACCAACCCCTATGTTCTCGAGTGGTCGGCCAAGGGCAGCCGAGAAAACGAAGAGGTGCTGTTAGCGCTACTTAAAACCATCGCCAAAGATCATCAATTGGCGACGGCCTCCTTTGCTGATCGACAGACAGCCAATTACTGGAATCAGGACGGTTTTTTACGCACCCTTAACCATCAACAGGATGGCTGGTTTTACGCTTTTACCGGCTCCAATCAGGCAGAACTGCTGAGTATTTTTATGGAGCCAAGCGGCGAAACCAAGCTCTTCGTTAATTTCCAGCAAGTAGATGGACGTGGTCTGGCAGGGCTGGCCAAGAGCATGGATGACATGGTGTCGATGCTCAATCAGTATCGCATCGAGCAAAGCGGCTTTGTCTTTATCACCGATGGACAGGGGCAGGTCAAGCTACATCCGGATAAATCCCTGGTAGAGAAAACCACCTTGACCAGCTTGTTTGACGAATCTACCCAGCGACAATTGCTGGCTACCGGCGACGTGAATACCCTGCGCGTTGATAAAGACGGTGAAGCTTTCGTGCTGGCCTCCAGTCATATCCCGGCTATGGGCTGGTATGTGGTGGCACAAGTACCTGAACACGAGGTACTGGCTGAGTTGAATAACGCAGCATGGAGTATCTTGCTGTGGACATTACTGGTGGCCGCTTTAGCCACTGTCGCAGGAGTTATCCTGGCGCGTACTATCAGCAAGCCTTTGACGGCGGTGGCTGATCTTTTTACCCAATTGGGTGAAGGGGAAGGGAATTTGGGGTATCGCATGCCTGAAAAAGGGCAACCGGAAATCAGTCAAATGGCAGGGGGATTTAACCGCTTTATTGAAAAAATTCAGCAGACCGTCATCCGCGTTAATCAATCCAGCCATGCCCTTAAAGAAGCTGCAGATAACACCCAGAAAGAATCGGCACAGAGCTTGAAGCAAATGGAACTGCAGCGACAAAGAGTGGATGAGATCGCTCAGGCCATTAACGACATTAACAACAGCATCGCTGATGTGGCCGCCAATGCTGCAAAAGCCGCCGATCTCGCCAACGAAAGTCAGAAACAATCTCATCATGGCAGTGAGATTACCCATGCTACCAAGACCACCATGGACAATCTCGACCAGGATATTCAACAGGTCGCGGAGCAAATACAGCGGGTGGCATCCGATACCCAATCCATCAGCAGCATTTTGGATGTGATCAATGGCATTTCTGAGCAGACTAACCTGCTGGCGCTCAATGCCGCTATCGAATCGGCACGTGCCGGTGAGCATGGCAGGGGATTTGCGGTGGTGGCCGATGAGGTACGCCAGTTAGCCAGACGCACAGCCGAGTCCACCGCGCAAATCCAAACCATGATTGGTAACCTGCAGGACAGTACCAATAGCGTGGTGCGCTCGATGGAAAATAGCCGTAGCCAGTTTTCCGAAACTGCACAGCGTATGGGGCAGGTGGCGCTGGCGCTTGAGCAGGTGGATAGCTGTATAGAACAGATGCATGAAGTCAATTTGTCGGTGGCTGCTGCCAGTGAAGAGCAGGCAGCCACCACCGGCACGGTCAGCAGCAATGTCAGTTCGATTCGTGAAGTAACCGAGCACAGTCTGGAAGCGTCCAGACGTTTGGCATTGGCCAGTGAAAGTTTAAAGAAAGTATCCAGCGATCTTGATGGGTTAATGAGGCAGTTTAATTTAGGTACAAGTGGTCGTTAAAGGCGTTGACCAGCAATACAAAAGGAAGCACTGATGAAAGGTATGTTAAGACTAATCCTCTCTATGGTTTGTTTGTTGCTAAGCCATTCAGTTCTGGCTAAACCCCAGCTTTTGGTGGTGAGTGAAGCCTGGGAAAATGCCACCCATGCCGATGGCAGTGGCTTATATTGGGATATCTTGCGTGAAATATATGGCCAGGATTATGAACTGAAATTGGAGACGGTCAGCTATCAGCGCGCTGTCAATCTTGCGATGCAAAAAGATGCCGATATGGTCTTGGGCTTATATCTGAACGAATACCCGAATTTACTGTTCCCCAATCGCCACATGGATGCCGATAGACTGGCTGTATTGTATAACGTCAAAAACAATTCCAACTGGCAGGGACAGACTAGTCTGACTGGCAAGCGGGTGGGCAGGGTATTGGGGTATCGGTTTGCTGAGTATTTGGAAAACAAACAATATACCGAACTGACCATTAAAGAGCGGCCGGTGGGGATCCGTCATGTGCTGGAAGGCAGTTTGGATTATTTACTGGATAACCAAACGGATATTGAATTTGCGCTGCAGGCTGCAGGTATTTTGAGTGACGATTTAAGAATGGCGCAGTTGAAGTTGCTGCCCCTGTATCCGGGGTTTGCGCAGACAGACAGGGCGGCACAGCTAGCCAAACAGTTTGATGAGGGGATGCTGAAGTTGTTTGAGTCGGGCAAGCTTAAATCTCTGTTTGAACAGTATCACTGGGACTACTTTCCCTTTGAAAACTGGTAGGCGGCCTAGCCGCCCACCTTATTATCTTCCCGCCAGAATGGCTTTGGCCACCTTGGACTGATTGGGGCGTCCGAGCGCTGAAACAATAGCATTGCCGGCGCTAACCAGTTTGTCGAGATCGATGCCGGTACTGATGCCCATACCATGGAGCATATACACCACATCTTCGCTGGCCACATTGCCAGAAGCCCCTTTGGCATATGGACATCCGCCAAGGCCTGCTACAGCGCTGTCCACCACATTAATACCCATCTGCAAGGCCACCAGAATATTGGCAAGGGCCTGCCCATAGGTATCGTGGAAATGCACAGCGAGTTGCTCTAGTGGTACCTGGTGCTTGACCACTTCCAGCATTCTCGCCGTTTTTAACGGCGTACCCACGCCAATGGTGTCACCCAGGGAAATCTCATAGCAGCCCATATCCAGCATCTGTCTGGACACTTCTGCAACTTTGATTGGGTTGATTTCACCCTCATAAGGACAGCCAAGCACACAGGATACATAGCCGCGCACTCTGATGCCTTTTGCCTTTGCCGCTTCCATCAATGGCGCAAAACGTTGCAAACTCTCTTCAATACTGCAGTTAATATTCTTCTGACTGAAGCTTTCCGATGCCGCACCAAAGATGGCCACTTCATCGGCGCCAGCCGCCAGCGCGGCTTCAAATCCCTGCATATTGGGCGTTAACGCGGAATAGGTCACTCCTTGCTGGCGCTTGATTCCTTGAAAAACGGCGGCGCTATCGGCCATTTGTGGCACCCACTTGGGTGATACAAAGCTGCCGGTTTCAATGACTTGAAGCCCGGCATTGGCCAGGTCCTCAACTAAGGCGATTTTATGCTTAAGGGCAATTTCCGTCTTTTCATTTTGCAGACCATCCCTCGGGCCCACTTCTACAATTCTTACCTTTTTGGGATACATAGTCTTCTACCTGTTATGGCTGGCTAGCATCGAATTTCAAAAGCTCAGCACCACCATCAACCAAATCGCCTGGTTGATAGTAGAACTCAGAGACCATGCCGGCTGCATGCGCTTTAAGGCTGTGCTCCATCTTCATGGCTTCCATTACCATCAGCACCTGACCTTTTTCTACTTTGTCGCCTGGATTGACCAACAAGGCGACGACAGTGCCATTCATCGGTGCTTTAAAACCGGCGGCACTTTGGCTGTCGTCTTTAAGACCATAATCAGGCAATTTACGCGAGAAGTGCAATGCACCGTGCTGGCTGTACAAAGAGCATTCCAGACCATCGCCGCTGCACTGTGCAGTAAGACGATGCCCATCCACTGTGGCCACTAATTTGTCGCCTATTAATTCACCAAAAGCATCAACGGTCAGTGATCCATGACTAATCTGATAGCGCGAATGCTGGCCCATACCTTGCTGGCGGATTTCCAGGGCATACACCTCATCGTGGATCTGGATGTCCATTTTTTGCACATGGGTTTCATTAGCACGCCAGGCAATTTGGCTGCTCCAGGGAGAGAAGGGATCCTGGTGCGAACTGGAATGGCTATGATGGCCGTGCTCTTCGGATAACAAAAGGTATAACGCCGCAAGTGGCAAAAGCTCCCGAATATCCTGATCGTTCTTCAGGAAGATCTCGCTTTGATGCTTACCGATAAAACCGGTATCCAGTTCTGCTTGTTTAAAAGCCTTGGTAGTGGCCAGGTTGTACAGGAAATCGATATTGGTGGTAACACCTTTGATACGGTATTCCGATAACGCCTTGGCCAGACGGCGCAGGGCTTTATTACGATCTTCATCCCAGACGATCAGCTTGGCGATCATGGGATCATAATAGACCGAGACCTTGTCGCCTTGGCGCACGCCGGTATCAACCCGCACATAGTCCGACTCTTCCGGCGGCTGCAAAAGATGCAAGGTACCGGTGGCTGGCAGGAACTCATTATCAGGATCTTCGGCATAGACGCGTGCTTCGAAAGCATGGCCGTCGATGCGTAACTCATCCTGCTTCAGCGGCAACTCTTCTCCGCTAGCCACTCGTAATTGCCATTCCACCAGGTCCTGACCGGTGATCATCTCGGTTACCGGATGCTCAACCTGTAAACGGGTATTCATCTCCATAAAATAGAAGCTGCCGTCAGTATCGAGCAGAAACTCTACGGTACCGGCACCCACATAGTGGATAGCTGCCGCCGCTTTTAAGGCCGCTTCACCCATCTGCTGGCGCAGGGATTCGCTCATGCCCGGGGCAGGGGCTTCCTCAATCACTTTCTGATGACGGCGCTGCACCGAGCAATCACGCTCAAACAGATACACGCCATTGCCGTGCATATCGCAAAATACCTGGATCTCCACATGCCGTGGTTGGGTCAGATACTTTTCTACCAGCATTTTATCATCGCCAAAGCTATTGATAGCTTCGCGCTTAGCGCCGGCCAGGGCCTGTTCGAATTCTTCGGCTTTCCACACCTGACGCATGCCTTTACCGCCGCCACCGGCAGCGGCTTTAAGCAATACTGGATAGCCCATGGCATCGGCTTGCTGCTTAAGAAAAACTGCATCCTGATTATCGCCATGATAGCCCGGGACTAATGGAACACCGGCGGTTTCCATGATCTTCTTGGCGGCCGACTTGGAGCCCATGGCATCGATAGCGGCTACCGGAGGGCCGACGAAGATAATCTGATTGTCTTCACACAAGCGGGCAAAGTTGGCATTTTCCGAGAGAAAGCCATAGCCGGGGTGGATCATATCGGCGCCGACTTTCTTGGCCACCTCAATAATGCGCTCCGCCTGTAAATAGCTTTCCTTGGAGGGCGCTGGACCGATATGCACTGCCTCATCGGCCATTTGCACATGCAGGGCATTGGCATCGGCATCGGAATACAGAGCAACAGTGTGGATGCCCATGCGTTTGGCAGTACGGATAACGCGACAAGCAATCTCACCGCGGTTGGCAATTAATAATTTCACAAGCATGGACTACTCCTGATACCAGTTGGGACGGCGCTTATCTAAAAAGGCGGTCAAGCCTTCCTGGCCGTGTTCGGACACGCGCACGGTGGCGATCCGCAGACTGGTTTTTTCCATCAACTCTTCGGCATCTTGCTCGGCGGACACATCGAAGATCAGTTGTTTGGCGGCGGAAATGGCATCAGGACTGTTTTTCAGGATGGCATCAATAAGGGACTCTACCGTACCATCCAATTCCTCTTCGGTGACTGCTTCACTGACCAGCCCTAAACGCCTGGCCCGACGTGCAGAAAAGATTTCGGCTGTGGTGAAGTAGCGTCTGGCTACGCGTGCACCCATGGCATCAATCACAAAAGGGCTGATAGTGGCTGGGATTAAACCAAGCTTTACTTCACTTAAACAAAATTTGGACAGTTTGGTGGCCACTGCCATATCACAGCAGGCCACCAGACCCACGGCACCGCCGTAAGCCGCGCCATTAACTTTGGCGATGGTGGGCTTTGGCAGGCTGTTAAGGGTGTACAGCATGGTGGCGAGTGCCTTGGCGTCGGCCACATTTTCCTCGAAGCTGTAGGAAGCCATGCGTTTCATCCAGTTGGCATCGGCGCCGGCACAAAAGCTTTTACCATTAGCTGCCAACACCAGTACCCGCACCTTGGGATCGCTGCCAGCTTCTTTAAAATGCTCGGTCAGGGCAAGGATCAGCTTGTCGTCAAAGGCATTATGCTTTTCGGGCCGATTAAGAGTCAGGGTGGCTACACCGCGGCCATCCACAGAATAGAGTAAATCTTGTGTTTGTTGGTTGGACATAGGGCCCCCGTTACATACGGAACACGCCGAAGCGGGTGTCCTCAATAGGTTGATTCAAGGATGCAGAAATACTTAAACCCAGCACCACACGGGTATCGGCAGGATCGATCACGCCATCATCCCAAAGCCTTGCCGAGGCATAATAGGGATGCCCCTGATGCTCGTAGGACTCAATTATGGGCTGCTTAAAGACCTTTTCCTCTTCGGCGCTCCATTCCAGCCCTTCGCGGGCTTTTTGGTCCCGTTTGACCTGGGCCAGCACACCGGCCGCTTGCTCACCGCCCATTACCGAGATACGGGCGTTGGGCCACATAAACAGGAAACGTGGATCATAGGCACGGCCGCACATACCATAGTTGCCAGCACCAAAGCTTCCGCCAATTAATACAGTAAATTTAGGTACTTTTGCGCATGCCACCGCGGTCACCATTTTGGCGCCATGTTTGGCAATGCCGCCGGTTTCATATTGCTTGCCGACCATAAAACCGGTGATATTTTGCAGGAAGACCAGGGGGATCTTGCGCTGGGCGCAAAGCTCAATAAAGTGCGCGCCTTTTTGCGCAGATTCGCCGAAAAGAATGCCGTTATTGGCCACAATGCCTACCGGATAACCGAAAATGCGTGCAAAGCCGCAAACCAGGGTGCTGCCGTACAGGGCTTTAAATTCATCAAATTCGGAGCCATCGACGATACGGGCGATAATTTCCCGTACATCGTATTGCTGACGACTGTCTTTGGGCACCACACCGTAGATTTCTTTGGGATCGTAAAGCGGATCCTTCGGCGCAGTTACATCCAGTGTAACTGGCTTAGTGCGGTTTAATCTGGCAACGGCGTCGCGAGCCAGTGCCAGCGCATGATGGTCGTTATTAGCCAGATGATCCACTACGCCAGACGTACGGGCATGCACATCTCCGCCACCCAACTCTTCGGCGGTCACGACTTCGCCGGTGGCAGCACGTACCAATGGTGGACCGCCCAGGAAGATAGTGCCTTGATTGCGTACAATAATGGACTCATCGGCCATGGCCGGCACATAGGCACCGCCAGCAGTACAGGAGCCCATGACCACGGCAATTTGCGGGATATTACGCGCCGACATATTGGCCTGGTTATAGAAAATACGGCCAAAGTGTTCTTTGTCGGGGAATACATCGTCCTGACGGGGCAGGTTGGCGCCGCCGGAATCCACCAGATAAATGCAGGGCAGGTTATTCTGCTCGGCAATAGTTTGGGCGCGCAGGTGCTTTTTCACCGTCAGTGGGTAGTAAGTTCCGCCCTTCACTGTGGCATCGTTGGCCACAATCATACACTCCACCCCGGATACGCGGCCGATACCGGCTACTACACCAGCGGCAGGTACGTAATCTTCATACACTTCCCAAGCCGCCAACTGTGATAGTTCCAAAAACGGCGCACCGGGATCGAGCAGGGCGTTGATGCGTTCGCGGGGTAATAGCTTGCCGCGCTCGGTATGGCGCTTATTGGCTGATTCACCGCCGCCTTGACGAATTTGCTCTACCTTGGCTTTGAGATCATCCACCAAGCCTTGCATATGTGCTGCATTATCGGCAAAAGCCTGGCTTTTAGGGTTAATGAGGGATTCGATACGGGCCACAAGGCTCTCCTCTTTGTAAACTTTATCCGCCTATGGGTGCGATAAAGCCGGGCAGGGCCCGGCTACAGGGTTATGACTTGGATCTCAGGCAGACTCTTTAAACAGCTCTCGTCCAATCAGCATACGGCGAATCTCAGAGGTGCCGGCGCCGATTTCATAAAGCTTGGCATCACGTAGTAATCGTCCTGCCGGGAATTCATTGATATAGCCGTTACCGCCCAGCAGCTGGATGGCATCCAGTGCCATCTTGGTGGCCAGTTCCGCCGAATAGAGGATAGCACCGGCGGCATCCTTACGGGTGGTTTCGCCACGATCACAGGAACGCGCTACCGCATACACATAGGCTCGGGCCGCATTCATTTGCGTGTACATATCGGCGACCTTGCCTTGGATCAGCTGGAATTCGCCAATGCTTTGGCCGAACTGTTTACGATCGTGGATATAGGGTACCACCAGATCCATACAGGCCTGCATAATGCCAAGGGGACCGCCGGACAATACCAGACGCTCATAGTCCAGGCCGCTCATCAGGATTTTGACACCGTCGCCTTCATTGCCCATCAGGTTCTCGGCCGGTACTTCGCAGTCTTCAAACACCAACTCGCAGGTGTTGGAGGAGCGCATACCCAGTTTGTCCAGTTTCTGTGCCTGTTTAAAGCCGGGGAAGTCTTTTTCGACGATAAAGGCGCTAATACCTTTATGACCGGCGCTGACATCGGTCTTGGCGTAGATCACAAAGACATGGGCATCGGGGCCGTTGGTGATCCACATCTTGTTGCCGTTAAGGACGTATTTGTCACCTTTCTTTTCGGCGCGCAGCTTCATGCTGACCACATCAGAGCCCGCGTTTGGCTCACTCATGGCCAGTGCGCCAATATGCTCACCGCTGATCAGCTTAGGCAGGTACTTTTGGCGCTGCGCCTCGGTACCGTTTCGGTAAATCTGGTTTACACAGAGGTTGGAGTGGGCACCGTAGCTCAGGCCGATACCGGCGCTGGCGCGGCTGATCTCTTCCATGGCAATAACATGGGCCAGATAGCCCATTTCGGCACCACCATATTGCTCGGATACCGTTACCCCCAAGAGGCCCATATCACCGAGTTTTGGCCACAGTTCATTGGGGAAGCTATTGTTGTGATCGGCACTTTCCGCCAATGGCGCGATTTCACCCTGGGCAAAGGCATACACATGGTCGCGCAGCATATCGATCTCTTCACCAAGACCAAAGTTAAGAGTAGGGTAAGGGGCGTTCATAAGGATTATCCTCTTGTAAGTTGTTCCAGTTCCTGACGGCAGCGTCCTTCCAGGTCGTCCAGCTCGCTCATCAGCATCTGAATATCTTCTAATTGCTGGCGCATTACCGCGCGTTTGTATTCGATCATTTCCAGAATGGCTTCGTTCTGTGCCAGGCTGTTTTCGTTGCTGTCGTAAAGGTTAAACAGGGTTTTGGTTTCTGCCAGTGAAAACCCCAGACGTTTACCGCGCAAAATCAGTTTAAGACGAGTCCGGTCTTTTTTATGGTAGATGCGGGTTTGACCACTACGCTCGGGCTCCAGCAGGCCTTGCTCTTCATAAAAACGGATAGAGCGGGGGGTAATGTCAAATTCCTTTGCCAGTTCCCCGATGCTGAAGGTTTGCACTGCTGTCATATTACTTTACGTTTACGTAAGCTGTAAGTTAACCTAAAGGTAAAGTAAGCGTAACAAGGCGTCAACATTCCTGTGCATTGTGAGCTGCAAAGTGTTCAGCTGACTGTACGTTGGTGGGATGGCCTGGTCCCGGCTATTGCCCTAAGCTGCGGTATAAGTGACAAGTTAAATCTTTTTGGAGAAAGCATATGAGCCATGAATTAAATAACGATCCTGTTGTTATCGTTTCTGCCAAACGTACCGCCATGGGCGGCTTTATGGGTAGCCTGTCGCCCTTAAGCGCTACTGAACTGGGTGCGCAAGCAATCAAAGCGGCGGTCGAAGAAGTAGGGGCCGACAAGATCCAGGAAGTATTAATGGGATGTGTACTGCCAGCCGGTCTGGGCCAGTCGCCTGCACGCCAAGCCGCTATTAAGGCCGGATTACCTCTCTCTGCCGGCGTCACCACCTTAAATAAAGTCTGTGGCTCAGGCATGAAAACCGTGATGCTCGCCCACGATTTAATTAAGGCCGGCAGCATAGATTGTGCCTTGGCCGGTGGTATGGAAAGCATGAGTAATGCGCCGTACTTGTTGCCAAAAGCACGTGGTGGCTATCGCATGGGCCACGGTCAGGTGCTGGATCATATGATGCTGGACGGTCTTGAAAATGCCTATGACGGTAAGGCCATGGGCTGCTTTGCCCAGGACACTGCCGACAAGGAAGGTATCGGCCGTGAGCAGATGGATGCATTTGCTTTATCCTCTTTACAAAAAGCCAAGCAGGCTATCCAAAGTGGTGCTTTTAAAGCCGAGATAACCCCGGTTACCGTGGCTACTCGTAAAGGCGATGTTTCGGTGGATACCGATGAAGGGCCGGGCAATGCCATGCCAGAAAAAATCCCAAATTTAAAACCGGCATTTAAAAAAGATGGCACCATCACTGCGGCCAACTCCAGCTCTATCTCCGACGGCGCCGCCGCTTTGGTACTCATGCGCGAGTCCGCTGCCAAAGCCGCAGGTTTGCAGCCAATGGCCAAAATTCTTGGGCACAGCACCCATAGCATTGAGCCAGAAAACTTTACCGTGGCCCCGGTGGGAGCCATGCGTAAGCTGCTCGATAGACTGCACTGGAATGTACAGGATGTGGATCTGTTTGAGATCAACGAAGCTTTTGCCATGGTTACCATGCTGGCTATCCGTCAGCTTGAACTGGATGAAAGCAAGGTTAACGTGAATGGCGGTGCTTGTGCTTTGGGTCATCCCATCGGTGCCTCAGGTGCCCGTATTCTGGTGACCTTGTTGCATGCCCTGAAGCATCACAACCTGAAGCGCGGTATGGCGTCACTTTGTATCGGTGGTGGCGAGGCTACCGCGATAGCTATTGAAATCTGCTAACAGCATAATGCCCGGGGAACCGGGCTTTTTTTTTCTTTGCTTGCCAAACTTGCACGGCTCATCAGTAGTTCAATATGATGTTGGCTTGTGTGATCGGCTGAATAATACCAATGCACTTTCACCCCGAATTTGATCCTGCACAGGCCACAATTGGTTTAACGTCCCAAGGCCGTTGCCAGTTGAAGCCGTTGCTTGACCAGCCATCTTTGACGCTATTACAAAAAGAGATTGCAGAAATAGTCAGCTGGAATTTGGTGACCCGTCTCGGTGGCAAACATCTAGATCTTGATTCATCGGCTATGGACAAGTTACCCCAACTGCAACAAGCCGAGTTTTACGCCAGGGTAATGCAGGAGGCGGAACAAGGTTTTCAGTATTTGTTCGAGACCTTTCCTATTTATGACGCCTGGCACCAAGGCCGCTTACCTTCCGAAGCACCGGTTCTGGCTAAGATTTTTGAATTTATAAATAGTGAGAGCTTTTTGTCGGTAATGCGGGAGATGCTAAAGTGCCAGGATATCGGATTTGCCGATGCCCAGTTGACCCGCTACCGTCCCGGCCATTTCCTTACCTGGCATGACGATGAAGTCAAGGGAAAGAATCGAGTTGCGGCCTTTGTGCTGAGTTTAAGTCAAGACTGGCAGGCAGAGTGGGGCGGACTATTGCAATTCGATGACGGAGGGACCAAGACGGCCTTCCTACCACAATACAATTGCCTGTCCATCTTCAAAGTGCCAACCCGCCATCAGGTTACCCCGGTAATATCAGGAGCAGGGCATTACCGATATTCCATTACTGGCTGGCTGCGTAGCGGTGAAGACCCTGGCCAATGAGAGAAATTAGTCACAGCATCCCTTGGCCAGGTGATCACCTTTTCTATTTTTGGGCGCAGATCCCAACTCACCAGCACAACATTCTTCATAGAGAAAGGCCAGCAGCGCTTCTACCTCGGCAAATTTCAAATGGCAATGCAGGGTGCGACCATCCCTTTGCTGTTCCATGAGATCCACTTTCATCATCCGCGACAGATGATGGGAGAGGGTAGAGCCGGGGATATCCAGTTTTTCCTGGATTTCACCAACGCTTATGCCGGATCTGCCGGCTTTTACCAGCAGCCTGAAAATACTTAAGCGGGTAATGTGGCCCAGCTCTGCCAGCTGCCCAGCGGCTATCTTGGGTTTCATAGGTTGTCCTTGAGATTTTTTATCATTCTATATTTCTAGAAATATTTTGACAATTCGATATTGTTCGAAATATTATATTTCCACAATAATCGAAGTGTATGGCCTGAACCTGGCGGTTCAGGCTTTTTTTAAACCTGATAATTCCATAAGTGTGGAAATGTGGGGAAGGACAATGAATGAGCAGCTTTTAGGTACCCTTCACTTTTTTGTAACGACCTTCGCTGAACTGATAGTGCTTTTTGTTCTGGTAGGTGTCTTCGTTGCCTGGCTGCAGCAAAAACTGCCCCGTCATAAGGTGCAGGTATTACTTTCCGGTAAAAGTGGATATTTCACCGCGGCAGGCCTTGGCGCCATCACACCTTTTTGCAGCTGTTCAACCTTGCCGATGATGGTGGGTCTGCTGCGCGCCAATGCGGCATTTGGTCCGGTGATGACTTTTTTGTTTACCTCGCCCTTGCTCAATCCCTATGTGCTGGCGATGATGTGGGTCATTTTAGGGGGGGCGGTCGCGCTGCTGTATGCAGTGGTTATCCTGTTAGTTTCTTTGCTGGCAGGCGTGATGTTGCAGGCCTTTAACTTCAGGCGTTTTGTGACCTTGCCTCAACCTGATAATAGCACTTCTGCATGTATGTCCTCGAAACCACAGGGCCTGAAGGTGCTGCTTCAAAAATCAATCAAGGAAACCAAAGACTTCTTACCCCATATTCTGTTAGGTGTCGCCATGGGCTCCATCATTCATGGCTATGTTCCGGCGAGTTTGATTTCACAGGTCAGTGCAAAACAATCCCTGTGGTTTGTGCCGGCAGCGGCCTTGGGCGGGATCCTGCTGTATATCAGAGCCAGTACTATGTTGCCATTGGCGGCGAGTCTTGTGGCCAAAGGCGTGAGTTTAGGCCCGGTAATGGCGCTGACAATAGGCGGTGCTGGCGCCAGTTTGCCTGAAATGATCATCCTGAAGCGACTGTTTCGCTGGCCCCTGATGCTGGCATTTATCACGGTGGTGCTGGGTATTGCCTGTGTTACCGGTTTCTCCATTATATGGTTGTTGGAGGCTTGATATGCAAGTAGAGCAGATGATTCCAAGGGATCTCGGTGCCCTTTCAACACAGCAGAAGCAACTTGGTTTGGGGATGCTTGCCGATAACGGCACTTTCAGTCCACTGTCTGTCAGTTTAACGCCTTGGAAGCTTAACGCCGGTCATTGGCAAAGGGCACAATGGCATGCAAAGGTATTGAATAAGGTACTTTGCGCGATGGCTGCAGACAGAGACTGGTTGTTAAACCAATTTTCCGAGCTGAGTAAAGGCAGCAGTTTGCCTGGTAAACTGGCGCGGCTGTTAAGTGCGACAGATCCGGACGCCATAAAAGCCATAGGCATGCCGCTTATCCGTCACGATATGATGTTGGACAAAGATGGGCAATGGCGCTGGGTCGAGAGTAATAGTATCGCTGCAGGCATGGGGCCGTTAAATCAGCAGTGGGTGTCTTTGCTTAAGCAACAATTGCCGCTGATGGCACTGTTACCCAATCCGGCCATCAATCAGCAAGCCGAGGCGCTGTATAAGGCCGCCAAACAATTCCAACAAGTCAGACCGGTTGTTCTTTTTGTGGTGGAAGAGCAGGAAGACAACCTGTTCGATCAGCTTTTGTTAGCCGATGGCATTCGTGCTCTTGGGGCCATTGTCGGGCGTATTAGTTTGAAAAGCCTCATTTTACTTATTAGCAATCAGGGAGATCGGCTGTTATGGCAGGACCGGGAAGTCGACCTGCTGTATTTTCGTACCGGCTACAACGACGCTGATTACAGCGATCCTGATTTGCTATCTCTACGTGCTCGGCTGGAGCGGTTAAACCTGGTGCTATGTCCCAATATTGCACTGCAACTGGCTGGCAGCAAGTGGATCCAGCAAGTGGTTTATCAACAACTATTCAATGCCCATCATCAAGCGGCCTTGGCACAGCAGTTGGGCCTTGATTTGAATGAGCAAAAACAGCTGTTAAGCCTGCAGGTGCCTGCATTAAGTGTGAGTGCAATAGGTATTGAACAAGCCCAAACACTGATTAAGGATGGTTGGTGGCTTAAAACGCAGCAAGAGGGAGGCGGCAGTGTTGCCATAGGCGACAAAGCATTACAAAAGCTGCATACAGAATCTTTCCAAAATGAAGGTTGGATTGTGATGGCGCCAATTCCACCGAGCCAAAGGCAAGACCTTGAAGTATCGATAAACGGTCACTGTCGGCACTGGCCGCAGGCTGTTTCGGAGTTGGGGATCTTTATGGTGGGTGAACAACATCAGTTTGGCGGTTATCTGCTTCGCTCAAAACCTGTTGGACAGATAGAAGGGGGTGTGCACAGGGGAGGGGCAGTGCTGGATAGCCTGTTAGTGACTTGATGGTGCATTATCAGGGCTGAGATTGCGTCGGGCTTTTTATTCTTTATCCCTATTTTTCAGTTAATTAGCTGCGAAAATCGGAATTTGCATTACAATTTGGGGATGGCAAAAAGGTGCAAACTTAATTGCCTTGTGCCTTCGTCTTCTTACAACAGGGATATCGCCCCATGAAGTTTCGCTTTCCAATCATCATAATCGATGAAGATTTTCGCTCCGAAAATATTTCCGGCTCTGCCATTCGCGACCTTGCCAATGCCATCGACAAAGAGGGCATGGAAGTGGTGGGTTTTACCAGCTATGGCGATCTGACTTCTTTCGCCCAGCAGTCCAGCCGCGCTTCCTGTTTTATTCTGTCAATTGACGATGAAGAATTTGAGGGAGCCACAGACAAAGAAGTGGCCAAGGCACTGCAAGCCATCAAAGGCTTTATCAGTGAAGTGCGCCGCCACAATGCCCATATTCCTATTTTCCTGTATGGCGAAACCAAGACTGCCCGGCATTTTTCCAACGATATTCTGCGCGAACTGCATGGCTTTATTCATATGTTCGAGGATACGCCGGAGTTTGTGGCCCGACATATTATCCGCGAAGCTAAGAAGTATTTAAGAGAGTTGGCACCACCGTTCTTCAGTGCGCTGATGGAATATGCCAGTGACAGTTCGTATTCCTGGCACTGTCCCGGCCATTCCGGTGGCGTGGCCTTCCTGAAAAGTCCGGTGGGGCAGATGTTCCACCAGTTCTTCGGTGAAAATATGCTGCGCGCCGATGTGTGTAATTCGGTAGAAGAGCTCGGACAGTTACTGGATCATACCGGCCCGGTAGCCGCCAGTGAGCAAAATGCGGCGCGTATTTTTGGTAGCGATCACCTGTTCTTTGTAACCAACGGTACCTCCACTTCCAATAAAATGGTGTGGCACAGCACGGTAGCACCGGGGGATATTGTGGTGGTGGACAGGAACTGCCATAAGTCCATCTTGCACAGCATTATTATGACTGGCGCCATTCCGGTGTTTTTGATGCCCACCCGCAACCACTACGGCATTATCGGACCCATTCCCAAATCGGAATTTGATCCCCAAACCATCGCCAAGAAAATTGAGGCCAATCCCTTTGCCAGAAACGCAGCTAACAAAAAGCCGCGCATTCTGACTATCACCCAAAGCACCTATGATGGCATCGTCTACAACGTCGAAACCATTAAATCCATGCTCGGCAATACCATCGATACCCTGCATTTCGATGAAGCCTGGCTACCTCATGCGGCTTTCCATGAGATGTACCATAAGATGCATGCCATCGGCTCAGATCGCCCCCGTAGTGAAGATGCGCTGGTATTTGCCACCCAGTCCACCCATAAGCTGTTGGCCGGTATCTCTCAGGCCTCGCAAATCCTGGTGCAGGACAGCCAAAAACGGAAGCTGGATACTCACAGATTCAATGAATCCTATTTAATGCATACATCCACCAGTCCGCAGTACGCCATTATCGCCTCCTGCGATGTGGCTGCGGCTATGATGGAGCCGCCGGGGGGCCGAACCCTGGTGGAAGAGTCCATTAAAGAAGCCATCGATTTTCGTCATGCCATGCGCCAGGTGGATGACGAGTTTGGCGAAGACTGGTGGTTTAAGGTATGGGGGCCGGACGAGCTGCCGGGCGAGGGTGGCCCCAGCCAGGATGACTGGATGATTAAAGCGTCCGACACCTGGCATGGCTTTGGCAGTATCGAAACCGGCTTTAATATGCTGGACCCCATTAAAGCCACCATTATCACCCCCGGTCTGGATATGAACGGGCGCTTCGATGAACTGGGTATTCCTGCAGCAATTGTTACGCGTTACCTGGCTGAGCATAATATTGTGGTGGAAAAGACCGGTCTGTATTCGTTCTTTATTATGTTTACCATCGGTATCACCAAAGGCCGCTGGAACTCCATGGTGACCGAGTTACAGCAGTTTAAAGACGACTACGACAATAACCTGCCGCTGTGGCGGGTAATGCCGGAATTCGCTGCCAAGCAGCCACGTTATGAACGTATAGGCCTTAAAGATTTGTGTCAGCAAATCCACCAGGTGTATCGCGAGTTCGATGTGGCCAAGATCACCAAAGATATGTATCTGTCCGACTTTATTCCGGCCATGACTCCGGCCGACGCCTGGTCACATATGGCCCACCGCAATGTGGAGCGGGTCTCCATCGATGAGCTGGAAAACCGTATTACCGCGATGCTGGTGACCCCATACCCGCCAGGTATTCCGCTGCTCATTCCCGGTGAGCGCTACAACAAGACCATCGTCAACTATCTTAAGTTCGTACGCGAATTTAACCGCCGCTTCCCAGGCTTTGAAACCGATGTGCATGGATTGGTTAAAGAAGAGGTGAACGGACAGGCAGAGTACTTTGTGGATGTGGTAAAAAATCCATAAGTAAAGTGAGAATTGAATCTTAGATAGCTGGTTAACAGGGGCTTCTGCCCCTGTTTGTATTACGGGCTCCGTATATTCTTAGTGCTATGCCATACCCGAAAGTCGTTATCGAACATCCCTTTTCTAACTATAAACGCTGATTCAGCTAAACCAAAAAGACAGCCCTGTTAAAAATCCGAGGGGTGCTTGTCTCCTGTAAACACACATCTGAAACTGTCAAACAAGGCCGCCCCGGACCTAAAAAACTTAAATTTTTGTAGTCAAGAACTAGACTTAGTTCGCGATAGCAAAAACAATTAGTTATCAATATTCACAACTAACTCCGTATATTGACATCTGAGCCGGCACCTGGCTGGTTTATGCTTCGCAAGATTTTGATAAGAAAGCCATTTTAGTAAGGAACAGGCCAAGTGTTAATGATCAAAAAAGCGGCTGGATATGCCGGTTTAGGATTTCTGTTTGTTAGTCCTGGCGCGCTGGCCGTATCCGACTGGATCCAGGGACAAAGTGCCATGGTGGTCAATGGTCTGTTTTTAGTCCTTGCTATTCTCATTTTGGTACTGGCTGGCCTGGCTTTTTCGCTACGCTCCAAATTGCTTTCTGCGCATGCGCAAGCCGAGATCCAGGATGCAGAGCAGGAATATCAGCGCTCTTTGGTCGATAAATACAGCCTGGGTCTGATTTATGTTAACGCCAGTTGCCAGGTGGTCTTTGCCAACCGCATGGCTGGTTTTTGGCTCGAAGGAGAAGATGCACAGCTAAATGGAAAGTCAGCCCTGGATTTATTTGACCGAGATGTAAACAAAGCGCTTAAGCAGGCCCTGGAGACCCAAACCGAAGGACGAATAGAGTTTAAAACCAAGAGAAATCGCTTATTGGTACTACGTATCAAGCCGTGCGACCCCGATTCCGGCAAAGTGGCGGCTCTGCTGGCGCTGCAGGACATCACCCAATATCAGGATGAAATTAACCGTAAGAACGATGCCCTGAACCATCTTGAGTCGGTATTTGATCTGACGGCGTTGGGCAATGTTCGGGTGCAGACAGATAGCGGTAAGCTATTGCTGGATAAGCATGCAGCCAAAATATTAGGGGTGCCAGGTGATGAAACTACCTTGGAATCCCTTCTGCAAAAAGTACATTATCAAGACAGAGATTCCCTAAAGCATACTCTGCAGAATCTAAGGCCGGACACCAAGCTGGATCTGGAATGTCGCTTCGAAGGTACCGAGAAGACGATTTTTGTTAAATTTTTTGGTCTTACCGAGTCCTTGAACAGCAAGCAACAGGTGCAATGTTTCCACCTTCTTCTGTGGGATGTCAGCAACGAGCGTCATGCCACACAAAAGATGCAGCAAGTGCAGACGCAGCTCAAAGGTTTACTGCAAAGTGCTACCCAGCCTACTTATATTTTGGATGGTCAGGGACGTCTGTTAGATGGTAATGCTACCTTCGAGCGATTTCTGTCCCAACCTCTAATGCAAATGCGTGGCCGTTTGTTAAAAGATGTCAACCAACTTCCCAAGGGACTGGCAGAGCTACATGATCCGGAATCACAGCAGATGCAGTCCATGTCTGGCGCCTGCGGCATGGATCTCGTCCTTGAAATGGCGGATGGCGAAGCACGTCAGGTGCGGGTAAATATGTACCTTCAGCGTGAAGACGGTGAGCTAAATGCGGTTCTTGCCAGCATCTTAGACAACACGGCCCTTAAAAAGGCCGAGCAGAGTCTGGTGAACGAGAAGGCAAAATGGATGGCGGTGCTGGAAAAGGCCCCAATGGGTATGGCCTTGATGGACAACGAAGAGCATCTTTACGCTGCCAATCCGCGTCTTCGGGCACGCCTGGGCTTTTCCGAACAGGAGCTTAAGTCGCAAAGTTTATATCAACTGTTTAACGACCCGGACAACGCAGCGAAGGCGGCAAAACAACTGCATCAACAGGGCCAGTTGCCAGGACTAGCCGTGCGCCTGAAGGGTAAAAATGGCCAGTTGCATCCCAGCGACTTGCATATTGCTCTGTTAGACAGTGAGGCCCAGCAGTATCTGTGCTGGGTATTTGATACCGAAGAGCAGCGCAAATACCAACAACAGTTTGAAAGCCTGATGCAAGGTGGTGGTATTCCCATGGCACTATTGGCAGAAAGCGGCTTTACCAGAATCAATCCCAGTGCCTGCGATTTCTTCCAGTTGGAGAGCGAAAAGGTTCTGCTGGGGCAGTTCCCTTATGCACCTTCTTTGCATGATGAAGGCCACGATACCGCGGCCTTGGAAGTGGCCTATCAACAATGTGTGCAGGAAAAGGCGGTGCAGCGGCTCAAGTGGGAATACCGGGTCAATGGCAAGCGCTTACCCTGCGAATTGACGCTGATCCCATTGTTAAAGGGCGATGTTCTGGAGTCAGTGTTATGTGTCTGGAAAGATTTGCGTGATATTCAAGCCGCCGAGCAAGGACGGTTGGAAGCCATTAATCTTCGCCAGGCTACCGAACGACAGATGGCAGAGAAGCAGCAGCTACTGGAAAGCAGCCAGGATCAGCTTGCTAGCCAGGTGAAAACCTTAAGCGATACCCAATCGAGGCTGCAGGAAGTAGAGCAAGATCTAAGTGACAAGGACGCCAAGATTTCAGACTTGGAGCAAGCCCACCAGAATATTGCGGAACACTTGGAACAAGTGCAGCAGCAATACCAGCAAAGCCGGGATCGCCTGGCACAAAGTGAAGAAAACAATAAGGCGCTGGAAGAACAGCTTAGCCATGCCAGCCAAAGGGTGGGGGCACTGGAAAGCCAGCGGAATCAGATAGCCGATGCACTACAAAACAGTGAGCGTCAGTTTGCCAAGGCCCAACAGGCCCTCGAACAGAGCGAACAGGTCAGCGCCAAACTCAAGGAAGAGCAGCAAGCGCAGCAAGTGAGAATGCAGGAGTTATCCGGTCAGATAGATGGCCTTAAAGCCTCTATCCGTGACAAGGATAATCAACTGGCGGATATCAATGGTCAGATGGGCACCTTGCAATCACAATTGCAAAGCTCGGCTCAGATCAGTGAAAAGCTCAGGGAGCAGCTGATTAATCAACGAAAAGCCAGTGAGCAGGCTCAGCTTCAGCGCAAGGCCCTGGAAGAGGAAACGCAGCGCGCGCAGCTTGAGCTATCTAATAAGGCCCGCCAAATTGAGCATTTGCAGCATGAAATGCAGATGTTTGAGCAGATGACCAACGAGCAGCAGGGATCTTGGCAACAACAACAGCAGGCACTACAGAAAGAGTTGCAAGAAAAGCAGCAGCAACTGAGTGAAGCCCAGCACCTGCTGGATGAAAGTAAACGTCAGACAGACGCACAAAAGGCGGAAAAAGAAGAGCAGGAGCGTCAGCTTAAACAACTGCGTGATGAGCTGGCTGAAGTGGCTGCACGAGCCAAGGAGCAACAAGATAAGATCAATGAGGCTGACAGCCAGTATCAGGCACAGCAACAGGCCTTGCAGCAAGCGTTAGAAGAGAAGCAGCAGCAACTGGCGCAAAGCGAACAGATCTTAAAAGCCGAGAAACAGCAAACCGAAGAAGAAAAAGCGCATCAGCAGGCCGTATTCGAGCAACTGCAGGCAGAGTTGGCAGAACTGAAAGCCCAAAGTGCCAACAAGCAGCAGGAAATCAGTGAGAAAGAGCGTCAGGCTCAGGAAGCCCAAGCAGCCTTGCAGGCAGAACTTGAAGCTAAACAGCAGCAACTTCAAGCCACTCAACAGCAACTGGATGAGCGTCAGCAACAGGCTGAAGCCGAAAAAATGCGCCGCTTAGAGCAGCAGCAGAAACTCGAGCAGCTACGCGCGGAGCTTGCTGACGTTGAACGGCGGGGCGCCAAGCAAAAGGAAATGCAGGAAGGCAGCGAAGAAGAGCGTAAACGCCACATGGCCGACATCGAAGCGCAGAAGCAAAAGCTTCAAGCCGCGTTACAACAGGCAGAGCAACAAAACCAAGATATGCAGAACCAGCTGCAAGGTAGTCTGGCTCAGTTAGAACATGCGCAAAGCCAGGTATCACAGACCCAGTCTGGCGAACAAAAACTGATGGAAGAGTTGCAGCGTGCTCGTCAGCAAGCGGAAGCACTGGAAAGCAAACTGCGTCAGCAATCCGAGCAAGAGCAAAAACTACAGCAGCAGTTGGCCGAGCAGCAGAAGCTATTGGCGCAAAGCGAGGACAATGTTAACCATCTGCAAACTGAGCAACGTCAGTTGACGGAGCAGCTGCATAACGTGCAGGAGGAATACAGCAGTACTCGCGAAGATATGGACAAGCAAGGCAGTCAGCAATCTGAATTGGCTGAGCAGTTAAAAGCCCTTGAGCAAGAGCTTAAACAAAGCCAGGCACAGCTGGATGATAAAGAACAGGCATTGCAGGATGCCCAGCAGCAGCTTCAGCACAGTCAGGATAAACTCGCAGAGCAAGAAAAAGCCTTGGTCAGTGCCCATGAGGCGGAATTAGAACAGGTTCGCCAAGCTGCACCCAAAGTGGAAGAAGAAGTGCTGCCGGAGTATGCCAAGTTGCCCATGCCTGCGCAGCCGCAGGCTTGGTTTGATCTGTTGGCGTTTTTAAAAGGGCATCCTCAAACAGGTTCATTGGCCGCCACATTGCAGGTGCTGCTAAAAGAGTTAGAGCAAGCTACTGAAAATGCGGACAAGGCCGTGGAGCAGGGCGACCTTCGTCAGGTGAAAGCCTGTGCCAGGCAGTTGAACCAGTTGGCCGATAAGCTTGGTTCTGAGCCCATGCAAGATCTGACCTCCCGCCTTGAAGCAGTCTGTCAGATGGGCCAAATCGATAGCATCAGTATTTTCTGGCCCAATATGAAGCGCTCTTTAATGACCACATTGAGGGTAATTTATTCCCATATCAAAGCCTGAGACGCCAATTTTCTGCTAGTTTTTATACTCCAGAGTTGTCAGCGGCGGTTTTTCAAACCGCCGCGTCCGACTAGACAAAGGAGCAAATATGAACATGGCATGCATCCTTGGTCATTCTCGTCGCGGATCAAGATCCACCCTGGCTGCACTTTGCAACGTTTTAGCCCTGGCCTTGATTTCTGCCGCTTATGCTGAGGGGGTGCAAATCCCCGATTGTCCCGCATTAACTGACTGGGCTAAAGCTTTGGATCCTGCACAAACCGTATCGCTAACCCAATCCGTCAACTTCCCCAGTGTGTTTTCCGATGTGCAGGTTGAGCCACTTTTTGGCGTAGGCATGATCAGCTGGAATGCTAAAGAGTTGTCAGACACGCGCCGTGCCATCAACTTATGTCGAAAACAGGCCAGTAAGCAGAAGCGCAAGGAAGATGCAGATCAGTTATATGCCATGATGAAAGCGCTCGACGGCATAAGACGGGATCTTACAGATATACAGCGAATGCGTCAGACCCTGAATCAACAGGTAGACTGGCTGACCAATATGAGGGGCGATGCCCGCCTTATTTCGCAGTTAACAGTCGCCAGGGATAGTCTGCTTGGTACCGCTAAGCCGCTTGAAGAATACGGCTTAGCGCAGCGTCCTAACTGGTTAGGAACATTTGAGCAGGCCCCCAAACTGCTGCCAGAAAAAGACATTGCCCCCTATCAACAAAGATTGACTGACAAAATCCAACAACTGGACAGTGAGCAATCCGCCATTCAAACCGCTTATCAGCAGGCAAAGCAAGAACTGGATGCGTTACCGCTTAGCACCGACAGCTTTGCAAAACTGGATAGCTTGGGCAAAGCAACGTTTATCCGCGAGCTTCCCCCTCAACAAGCTGACGATTTTGTCAGGGCTGTCAATGATAAGCGTTATCTGATTAATCGCACGATAGCCGCAGAGGAGGCTGCCATTAAGGAAGCCGAAGCAAACAGACCGGCGGCCGTTAAAGCGCGCCTTGACGCATTGTTGCAAGGTGACAGTGTTGCCAATATTGGCCTGGGAGGGCTAGCTCCAGGACAAAGCTATGCGCAGGCAAAGCAAATACTCGAACAGCAATGGGGATTTAAAACTGGCGCTGGCGGAGATTTGCTTAAAGAGTTTTCGCCTACATTGAAAGCGCTAAACCACTTCGTCGATACTGAGCAGCGCGATGGTGGGCGTGTTGAGTTGGATACCATGCATGGCCAACTTGGTCGCTTTGTTTATTTTGAAAACTTTACCGGTCCAATGGATATGGCAGAGGCTTATAAGTGGTTGGTCGAGCGCTTGGGAGAGCCGGTGTCCCGAGGGACTGATCTTATTAGTGTGACGGCATCATGGCACCAGGATGAACGTTATCTTGATGTAAAAATGGGCAACGGTGCAATAGGACCGCGAAGCAGCAAAGTCTTTCAGAGTTTTATTATCATGGCCATTTGGAGTCAGTCTTTTGCAGATTATCTCCAGGAAGCCAAAGAAAGATGCCAGGCACTGATGGATAAGCCTGCCAGTGAGTTATCTATCAATGAAAAACAGGCTTTGTTGATGGGCTGCAAAACGCCGTAAAAGCAGGGCTTTTTTGTAGCTCTCCCTATAGTTATCTATATGGTACTTAGTCTGTACTGCGCCGTGACGGGCAATGGCTTTGAAGTAGCGGTCGTTACCACAATCAATGCCATCATTACATCGTCCTCGAACGGCACAGAATCAAACGCATCTGTTTTTCGATTTCAATGATGGTGAATAACACAACACCTATGCCAATCACCAGCAGACCATCCAAAAAGGCCACAGGTGCCGTCTCGAACACTTGTTGCAAGGGCGGTAGGTAAGTGATGGCAAATTGCGCAACGGTAACCAGGACCACTACCAGCCAAACCACTTTGGTGCCGCGCACTGCTTGCCAGGTTAACGATGTACTGTAGATGTTACGGATGAAGAAAAGATGGAAGATTTCCATTACCACTAACGTATTCAGGGCGAGGGTGCGTGCGACGTCCAGTGAATATCCGCGCTCAATGGCATAGTGATAGATACCGAAAACACCACCCAGAAAGAGCATAGAAACCAACAATACATGCCAGACTAATTCAGCATTTAAGAGCGGCTCGTCACGATCTCTCGGCGCTCTTAACATTGTATTCTTCTCTGAGGGTTCAAAGGCAAGTGCCATGCCGAGGGTAACGGCGGTAATCAGGTTAACCCACAGGATTTGCACCGGTGTGATGGGCAGGGTCATGCCCATCAGCAAAGCCAGTACTATGGTCATGGCTTCGCCAGAATTGGTTGGCAGGGTCCAACTTATGACCTTTTTAAGGTTGTCATAAACAGTACGTCCTTCACGCACCGCGGCAACGATGGAAGCAAAATTATCATCGGCCAGTACGACCTCTGCAGCTTCTTTGGCTGCTTCGCTGCCCTTTTGCCCCATGGCAATGCCTGCATCCGCTCTTTTTAATGCTGGCGCATCATTGACCCCATCACCAGTCATAGCCACCGTCATGCCGTGTGACTGCAACGCCATGACCAGTCGCAATTTATGCTCGGGACTGGTTCTGGCAAAAATATCACAATCCAACACTGCTTGACGCAGCGCTACGTCATCCAATTCATCTAACTTTGCGCCGGTGAGTACAGTTTGGCTATTTCGTAAACCGATCATCCTGCCTATAGCCGCTGCGGTTTGCTGGTGGTCGCCGGTAATCATCTTCACCTGTATTCCGGCACCATGGCATTCGGCCACGGCAGTGATGGCCTCAGGCCTGGGCGGGTCGATCATGCCCACCATGCCCAAGAGCGTCAGTGTGCCCTCCACATCCTGGTATTCTAAAACGGTGTGTTGTGGGGGGACGGATTTCACAGCAAAGGCCAACACGCGTTGTCCGCGGGCAGCTATGGCATCTGCCTGTTGATGCCAGTACGCTTTGTCCAGCGACTGACAGCGGCCATTGGCGGCGCGCTGATCCTGACACATATCCAATATTCGCTCAGGTGCTCCTTTAACGAAAATAAACCCGTGGTTGTCATGGTCATGATGCAAGGTGGCCATAAAGCGGCGACTGGCATCGAAGGGGATGGTGTCCGTGCGGGAAAAGCTGGCTTGTTCACCTGCAATCTCAAGCGCCATTTTTGCACTAAAGGCCAGCAGTGCTCCCTCCATTGGATCACCTTCGACAAACCACTGTCCGTCTTTGTGCTGAAGAGCCGCATCGTTGCAAAGTAAAGCGGAGCGGGCCAGCTCTGCCAATACCTCATGCTCTTTTGCCGCTACCTCGACATTATTCAGTTTTAAGCTGCCTCTTGGCTCGTATCCGATTCCCTCTAAGCTGAATAAGTGTTGGTGGGTGAGGACAGAGGCAACCATCATCTCATTGCGGGTCAGCGTTCCGGTTTTATCACTACAGATAACTGAGACCGCACCCAGGGTTTCAATGGCTGGCAAGCGCCGCACTATGGCATTGCGACGGGCCATGGCCTGTACACCGATAGCCAGGGTAATAGTCAATACGGCCGGCAAGCCCTCGGGAATAGCCGCCACGCTTAAGCCGACTACTGCCATAAACATCTCGGTGAAGTCATAGCCAACGACGAAATGGCCAAAGATCAGTAGGATACCGGCAATCACCAAGATAAACAGGGTTAACCATTTGGCGAAGCGTGCCATTTGCGCCACCAGAGGCGTAGTCAGGGTCTCAACATCAACAAGCATGCCGCTGATGCGACCAATTTCTGTGTTCGCGCCAGTGGCCACTACTACGCCTTTGCCTTGACCTTTACTGACCAGGGTGCCCGAATAGGCCATGCAAGTGCGATCCCCAAGAGCAGCAGCGGCGGCCACTGGCTGCACTTGCTTTTCCACTGGTAAAGATTCTCCGGTCAGTAAGGCCTCCTGAATGGATAATCCATGGGCAGAAAGCAGCCTGAGATCGGCAGGCACTTTATCGCCAGCCTCAAGCAACACAATATCTCCCGGTACCAACTGCTCGCCGGCAACGGTAATGCGAATATTGTCTCTGATTACATTGGCCCTTGGTGCGAGCATGTGCCTGATGGCGTCCATGGCCCGTTCGGCTTTTCCTTCCTGGAAAAAGCCGATTATGGCATTGGCGACCACCACCGCTAAAATCACGCCTGTATCGACCCAGTGGCCAAGCAGCGCAGTAATCAGGGCTGAACCCATCAGAACATAAATCAGAATATGATGAAAATGCAGGACAAATCGCCATACAGGGTGCCGGCGTGGGGGTTGGGGAAGACTATTTGGGCCGTTTTCAGCAAGACGTTTGTGTGCATCCTTTGCGCTTAAACCTGCGAGAGTACAATCCAAGGTTTGCAAAATGGCCTCAGTGCTTAGGCTATGCCAGCGACTTTGATCAGTATCTTCTGAAATGTTTTGGTCTTTTCCTCGATGAATTTTTGTCATTGAGTCACATCCATTCACACCTTTTGCCTAAATGTAGCGATAGGCGAAAAATCAGTATTAACCCAAATCAAAGATTTGTAGTCCTTACAATAATCTCCATGTCTGATTGAAACTCAGTTAATAGAAGGAAACTTTAATCTGGCGCAAAGTTTTGCGCTCACCCTACAGATAGGATGGCGCCAGATTTTGTAACTTAGTTTTTGGAGATCCCCATGGCCAGTCACAACAAACACCGTGTTTATATTCCTACTATCGCCAAGTCGAATCAGTATCTGTTGGCGGAAATCCGTACCGATGAATCCTTTTATCAGGGGTTTGCCAGTGCCCAGGAAGCTTATGAAACTCTAAGCCAACGATTCTTTGCCTTGGCGGAGCAGGCGGGTTTGCATAATGTGCATATGATTGCCAATGACAAACTGCCGGTGGTCCGTTATCACCATGAAGCAATGCATTTTCAGACCAATCGCCAAATTCTGTTTTTCTACGATCCGGCCATTCATGAGGGCCAAAACCTATTCGTCACCCCAGGCTATCAGGCGCGTAAAATTCGCTTGTTGTTCCTGGCTACGGGCGCCGATATTCGCAGTCACTCCGCCCAGTTTCATCAGCAGGTGATGGGCGTTATCGAGCACCTCAAAAGCGCCTTGCCCACCGCCGACTGCCAGATAAAAATCCGTGATCATCAGCATCTGTCATATGATCTTTTCGCCCGCGAAAAAGGCCATAAAGAGACCTATGGCTACAAACTGCGCGGATTGTATCCTCGCTATAAGGCACGACAGTGTGAACTGCCGCAGCAGCACAGTGCTATCAGCTATGTGACGCTCAGCTTACCGCTAACCCGCGGGATAAAGGAGCAGTTCAGTTCCGGTAGTGCTGGTGATTTTGCGCCATTGTACCTTTCCCTTGAAGAACTGTTTTTGAAAGCCTGTGGTGATAAGAAGCTGGATCGCTTAGCCATGGTAGCCAATGGCCTGACCCCGTTGGTACGTAACAGTCAGGTTGATCGCTCTGAACAAAATGGCGAATTACAAAAGATAAGCTTCGATCCGGATGCGCCAGGACAGCAATTTATTGCCCACTGGGATAACAGCAATCTGGTAGAAACCGCCCATTTTATAGTGGTCGCGGGTAAGGAAGACAATACCGAATTTGGTTATGGTCAGTTTATGAATCGCGTGCAGGAGGCGGTTGATACTTTCGCTAAACGTCTAGGCATGGATCCCACGCGAAATGTCCTGACCCTGCGTTTCCATCAGCATATCAGTTATATCGCTTAAGCTAATTGGCCGGGCAAATCGTACCGGCCACTTTCTTGTGCTTAGTCAATTCCCTGCGTCACTAAATCCATCCTATTCCAGCCTGTTGCTGCAGCTAAAATCACATAGCATTGTATTCTGATATAAGTTTTACTGGGTGAAATTAAGTGGCCCGTGCTTTGCTTTACTTGGAAAAATGATTGTTTATCGGGAATACCATGGAATTTTTTCTGGCTGACAGTATCGAGCCTTACATACCTGAGCTGAGTAGCCTGCTTGAAGATTGTGTGATGGATGGTGCTTCTATTGGTTTTTTATGGCCCATGGCGCATCAGGAAGCAGACGAGTACTGGTGGAATGTGGAAGCGCAGCGTGCTCAGGGAGAGCGTTTGTGCTGGTTAGCTGTATCCAAGGCAAATGTGATAGGCACGGTACAGTTAGCGATGCCGTCCAAGCCCAACGCCCGGCATCGTGCGGAAGTTGAGAAGTTGATGGTGCACCCTGCGTATCGCAATAAAGGCATTGCACGATCCTTAATGGCCCTGTTACAAAGTGCCGCCATCGTGCATCAGCGCACTCTTTTGGTGCTTGATACCCGATACGGCGATCCTGCCTCGGCCCTTTATCGAAGCCTTGGCTTCTTTGAAGCCGGCCAGATCCCCGGTTTTGCGTTAAACAATGAGGGTAGTACAGATGCCACGGTGTACTTTTACAAAAGTTTTAATTAGCGTCCGCCAACACTTTCTGCGCTTCCCGTAAGCCCGACAAGTACGCGCCGTGAACAGTAGCGGGGTAGTCGCTATGGGTGGCTTCACCGGCAAAATACAGCATATTTTGTAAGCTTTCGGCCAGATCTTCACGCATATCCGGATTCGCGCCGACCTTCATGTACGAGTAGGCGCCAAGGGCATAGGGATCCTGACGCCAGCGGGTGATGCGATAATCCGTGGGCTGCAGGGTTTTGTCCTTATAGATAGTGCTCAGGGCCGCCATGGCCTGTTCAATGATTTCCTCGTCGCTTTGCCTCTCGATGGCATCGGCCACACGGCCGCCGCTAAAGGCCATTAACATCGGCTCGCCGGTGTACTTGGCCAGGTTTAGCCAATCATTCCAACGGCCTTTTTCGCTGCTGACATAGCCGATGGCGTCCACATTAGGATCCCAGAAAACCTGGTCGAACTTAAGATAGAGCTTATTCAGTAGCCCCATGCCCATAGCGGCAATGGCTTCTCGTTTCTCCTTTGGCAGGATGGGATTAAAGCGTACTTTGTCGCTTTTAAGCACGCCAAGGGGGAGGGTAATAATCACCTTTTGTGCATTAAAGGTATTGCCGTCTTGGGTTGTGATAAGCACAGCGCCTTGGCTGTAGTCGATGCTTTGCACCACTTGATTAAGGCGGATATCCAAGCCCGTGGCCAGGTGTTCGGTGATGCGATCATAACCCTCGGGAAATAGCACTTCCGGCCCCTCGAAGGATTCGCCCTCCATCAAGGCCCAGAGGGATAAATCCTCAATATCCGCTGCGGCGTCATGTTCAATATTGGCCGAAGCCACATAATCTACTACCTTTTGGGGGATGTCAGCGGTGCCACTATCGTCTTTAATCCTGTCAAAGGCCTGTTTTACCGGGCCATCGGGGTGGATGAAGGCTAGGGTAGTAAGATGGCTTTCCAGGGCCTCTTCCAGGCGCGTTAAATCCTGGTAAAGAGCGGCGTTTTGCTCACCGTTACTGTCATACAACAGGGCATTGTCATAATCCGTCTCCTGCATGGGCAATTGCAGAGACTCGGCAAGTTTATGGATAGGATTGTCCTCGGTGCCGTGGATCCAACTTGCGCCCATATCCAGGGCCGTATCGCCCAAACTGCGATCGGAGTACATGCGCCCGCCGATTCTGTCCCTGGCTTCAAGAACTACCACGGGGTTGCCTGCCTTATGCAGGGTCTTGGCCGCAGCCAAGCCGGCAATGCCGGCGCCGATAACAATAAAAGGCGTCGATGCGCTCTCGTTAGGCGCAGGCAGGTCGCTGCTTTGTTTGTTGCTGCCGCATGCGCTAACCAGCACAAGCAGCGCGCAGGGTAAAAGGTTTTTGATCATATTCAGTCTCCTTGGATAGGTCACAGGAGTATGACGGTAATGCCCTTCAAAAGCTGTCAGGCCGGGTAAGCATATGTCAGCGAATGTCAGCGAATGTCAGCGGACTGGATTTTAAACCTTTGAGCCTGGCATTATGCCGATAGTCAGAGCAAAAAGGCTGATTTGTGTGCCAAGAGTACTAGTGGTGGAAGATGATAAAAAAGTGGCCAGCCTGCTGTGCCGCTTTTTAGCGCAGCAGGGATTTGAGGTAAGCACCCAAGACCTGGGCAAAAGCGCCATAGAAGAGATACTCAAAGAGCAGCCGGACCTGGTGGTGTTGGATATGATGTTGCCGGATATGGATGGCATTGCCGTCTGTGAGGCGGTGCGCCCCCGCTTTAATAAGGGGATTTTGATGCTCACTGCCCATCAGGATGACATGAACGAAGTGATGGCGTTAAACGCCGGTATCGATGACTTTATGGCCAAACCGGCGCGACCCCATATCCTTCTGGCCAGGCTGTGGCGTATGTGGCAGCGCCAGGCAGATCAGGCCAAGGGCGCCGCCGATATGCGAGCAGCCAAAGCCGCCAATGAAAGTGTGCTTTCCCTTCGTGACCTTAGCATTGACAGGCGTAGCCGTCAGGTAAGCCGTTCCAATGAGATTATTCCCTTGTCCGATGCCCAATTTGAATTGCTTTGGTGCCTGGCTAGCCGCGCCGGCGAAGTGTTAAGCCGCGATACCTTATTTAAAACCCTTAAGGGCAGTGAGTATGACGGTCTCGACCGGGCCATGGATATGCGTATCGCCACGTTAAGACAATCTTTGGGCTCGAGTGATTATATTCGCACTGTGCGTCATTTGGGCTATGTCTTTGTGAAGGAAAGCTAAGGCATGCGTAGCCTGTTCTGGCGTTTGTACCTGCTGATATTATTGGGCCTAATCCTGAGCGCGGTGCTTCAAGCTCTGCTTATGCAAGGCTTGTACAAAGAAGAGATCCGCCAAGACTATCTGTCCGATACACGGCGCATCCTGTTATTGATGGGCGAAGACAAGACACGTAATCCCCAGGACTGGCCGTATGTGTTAGGTAAATGGCAGCGACTGCTCGGTCCCGATATTCGCATTGAAAGCCTTGGCGCAGAAAAAGCCAAAGCGATGCTTGGCGAAGAAGAGATCAGGGTGATAACCCTTGATATCGATGAACAACAGGATTGGATTGAAATTGCCGCCCGCTTTGAAGACAAAGCCCTGCTACTTAGCTTTGACGACAGTTACTCCGATGAGTATATGCTCTTTTACTATTTATCCGATTACAGCGGCCTAATAATAATGGCGCTGTTGTTATTGCCCTTGTGTTTATGGCTATCCCGTTATCTGCATCGCCTGTCTCTGGTGTGCCTCAATCTGGCCCTGGGAAACTACGACCATCAGGCGCCCCCATCCAGTGTGGCGGCCATGAATGCCCTTTCAACGGATATTAATCGCTTGGGCCAAAGCCTGGCCGCTCATCAAAAGCGTCAATTGGTGTTTAACGCCGCCCTGCATCACGAAACGCGCATCCCCTTACAGCGTCTGCGCCTGGCACTGGATATGGCGCAGGATATGCACGAAGAGGGCGGGGATCCTGTGCAAGTCAAGGCACTGCTTAAGGAGATGGATGAGGATATAGATGAACTGGCCGAGCTCACCGAAGACATGCTGTTGCTGGCGCGCATCAACCATAATAAGGCCTCCATCGCCCTAAGCCCGCTGGAATTGGATAAAGCCCTAAGTGAACTGCTTATGGCCAAACACTGGCAGGGCGTAAGCCTTTTGAGATCAGAGCCTTGTAGGGTGCGCCTCTCTTCGCTGTTGTTTTCCAGGGTTGTGGTGAACCTAGTAGACAACGCGCAAAAGTTTGCGGCTAGTCGGGTACAGGTCTCCCTTCAAAAAGAAGGCGCTTATGCATTGCTGGTGGTCGAAGACGACGGCCCCGGTCTGGAAAACACCCAAGTCCAGACCTTATTTGAGCCTTTCAACAGGGGGCAAACCCAGGAAGACAAACCCGGCTTAGGCCTCGGCCTGGCTTTGGTCGGGCAAGTCCTCGATGTTAGCGGCGGGCAGATAAGCCTTGGCACAAGCTCCTTAGGCGGGGCCCGCGTACAAGTGCGTTGGCTCCTGGTGGATTATGCAGTGGCCGGTGCCTGATGTTCCTTAATCCGCTGTATATAGGTCAAACGCCAGCCAAGGAGGACGGCTGCGGTGGTGAGGCCTACAATAAAGCCAATCCAAAAACCGGTAGCTGCCATTTTCGGCACTATCCAATCGGTTAACCCCAGA
Source organism: Aliiglaciecola sp. CAU 1673 (assembly GCF_029223185.1). Classification (GTDB taxonomy): domain Bacteria; phylum Pseudomonadota; class Gammaproteobacteria; order Enterobacterales; family Alteromonadaceae; genus Bowmanella. The sequence continues at coordinate 9,294 of NZ_JARHUG010000020.1, read as the reverse complement.
ATACAACCCGTGCTTAAACCCACCCCCCAATAAGAGACAAAGCTGATGTAGAACATCGCTTTTGCATCCTTATAACCGCGCAGAGCACAACCAGAGATGACCTGAATGGCATCGGAAAGTTGGAATACTGCGGCCAGAAACATCAGATCGGCGGCCATCCTTACCACTTCTTGTTCGTTGCTATACAAGCCAGCGATCTGATAACGCAGCAGCAATGAAAAAACGGCGGTTATGCTGGCGCATAGCAGTCCCACAGTCCAAGCGCTATGTACTGCTTTTCTCGCATGTAAGGGCAGATCTTCGCCAAGCAGATGGCCTACCCGAATAGAGCAGGCTAATCCAATGCTCAGAGGCACCATAAACATTAACGATGAAAAGTTAAGCGCGACCTGGTGGGAGGCCACTATTTGCGCGCCGTAGGGAGCTAGCAGCAGGGCCACGACGGCAAACAGGGATACCTCGAATAAAATGGTCATGGCAATGGGGATCCCTAAACGCAGGATCTCGGTAATGTCTGCAATCCTTGGCGCATAGCAATGGTCAAACAGTCGAAAACGCGACATGGCCTTAGCGTAATGGGTGTACAACATGGTGCTGATCATCATGGCGCAAAACACCAGAGAAGTCGCAACACCGCAGCCCGCGCCGCCTAAGGCCGGCATCCCGAGCTTGCCATAGATAAATACGTAGTTAGCCGGAATATTAACCAGCAGACCGATACCCATAATGAGCATTGAAGGGCGGGTAAGCGATAAGCCTTCGCAATATTGTCTGAATACCTGATATACGGCAAATGCCGGAGCGCCCAACAGTAAATACTGCATGTAGTCCAGCGTAATCCGCTCCAGCTCGGGCTCCATTTCCAATACGCCAGCCAGGTTGGGCACAGCGAAATAGCAAAGGGCGAAAGGTATTGAGAGCATCAGGGCTAACCACAACGTCTGTTGGCCTTTTCGCGGGATTTGCTCGAATTTCTTGGCACCATTTAATCGCGAAACAATAGGGGGCAACGCCAGAATAATGCCCTGAATAAAAAACAGCACTGGCATAATTATGCTGGAAGCAATAGCAACGGCGGCCATATCTGCCGCGGAAACGCGACCGGCCATAATGGTGTCGGATACGCCCATCATGGTCTGGGTCACTTGCGCAATAAGCAGTGGCCAGGCGAGCTTCACCAAGTGGCGTATTTCTATCTTCAGGTTCATGGTTTGGCTATCAGAAAACAAGGCCGCTTTTATACCACAATGTGGGCTTTGGGCGCGGTAATTCCAGTGATTTGCCAAGGTGTCCGCTGAGAAAATGCACAATTATGGTTCAGGATTGCACCAAAACAACTATTTGATGGTGTTGGACGAACTGGGGTTATGATTTAAGCTGTTGAAATAATTAATAAAAAAATGTTGGCACTATGGGTGCTAAGTAATTGGCCCAGGAAGCGAGGCGGGCCATCTGCTCACAGAGCAGCACAGGGAAGGGGCATCACAGGACGTAACAACAATAAGAATATGCCGTCGCAGGCCACTGGCCACCTTAATAACGCTTTACCCAGCCCCGGCTAGGGTGACGACCAGATGGCCCTTTATTCCCAATATTCGGGGATAACAGGGCCTTTTTTATTTGTGTAATATGCAACGGGCCAAGGGACAGATAACGTCATGTCATCCAACGGGTGAATAAACGATTTTTTCGTAGTTTCCGGGGGAAGATGTGGGACTAAAATGAGTTATCGCATTGACCTAATTGTTTAACAATCGTCATGTAGAATCGTCGTAAGCAGAGATACCAAAAGCTTGGTTTAGGAGACAGGTCATGTTAACCGGATTGGTGATGACCAGGACTGATAGTGATGAAGATGGCTGGGACAGAGCGTCGGTAAAAATCGACGGCATGACTTTGCTTGCCCGTGCAAAACGCTTGATGCAAGAGTGTCAGTGTGAGCGTATCCAGGTGACCCCAGTGGGTGCCTACGAGGCGTTGGAAGTCATGTATCAACTAATGTCTACGCAGCAATGCAAGGGTGGTTTGCTTGTAGTGCCTGTGGATATGCCACTATTGACGCCATCCATTCTCAAAGGTTTGACCGAGGTCGGTAAACTGACCGGCCGGCCAAGCTCGTTTCATGATAAGCCTTTACCCGCTTTTTTGCCGGTCAATCAATCGGTGTGCGCCATGGTCCATCAAGAACTGGCCAATGGGCGTCGTGGTTCAGTGCATAGTCTGTTCAGCCGTTTTGGGGGTATACAACTGGTTTGTCAGCAGACAAGCGCGCTGCATCAAATCCGTCATGAACAAGATTGGGAACGACTAAAACCTCAACATGACAATAGGCTTGCGCCCAAACACTCTTAGTAACCTATTGATTAAATGCGTGAATTATTGAGTTCAGCGGCATTTATAAAGACTTTGTGCCGATGTTCCGCTTATAATAATCCTCCAGGGGGTGCACCATGCACCTCTTTTTGTATCGGGAAATACTTACCCACTCACAAAAAGAGCCGACATAGCCTTATGTCCAAGCCACTGGGAGAACACACGTTGAATAACCTATCCTCTTTGCGTCACGCTACCGGATTGACGCTACTCAGTCTTGCCGTTTCCATGGCCCTTCAAGGGCAGGCCGTTGCTCAAGAGCCGGAATCTGACCAAGCAACAAATGAGCGTATTGAAGCCATCACCGTAACGGCCACCAAGCGCTCACAGGTGATATACGAAGTTCCCATTGCCATGAGTGCATTCAGTGGTGATGCGCTGGCCGCTCAGGGCATTACCGATCTGACCGATGTCGGCAAATTTGTTCCTAACCTTAACGTTACCGGCTTCTCTGCGGGACATACATCTTCTGCCAATCCTTTTATTCGTGGCATTGGTTTACAAGACCATCTGATCACCACTGATCCCGGCGTTAGTGTCTATGTTGATGGCGTTTATTTGGGCCGTCAGGTGGGGCAGAACTGGAACCTGAATAACATCGAACGTATCGAAGTGCTGCGTGGCCCACAGGGCACACTTTACGGACGTAACTCCATTGGTGGCGCTATCAATATCATTACCAAACAGCCCGATGAAGTGGCAGTGACTAAGTTTGGTTTGGAAGGCGGTACCCGTGGTCGCAAAAAGGCCGATGCTTTTGTTAACCGTGGTTTGACAGACGAACTGTCTTTCAACTTTAACGCCGGGTACAACGCCCGCGGCGGCATCGGTGAGTTTATTAATATTCCTAGTGCGGAATATGATGTGGGTGAAACCCGCGATATGTACGGCCGTTTGTCCGTGCGTTTTGCACCAAGCGATGAATTTAGTTTGGTGCTGACGGCCGATGCCAACGATGGCGAAGGCGGTCTTCGTCCTTACACCACCTTGATTGATGAAGTACCCAATGGCGCCTACTACACAGGTATGCGCTTTGGTGCGCCTACACCTTCAGGCCCACTGCGTAACTCGGATGTGGCGGCCGATCCCTATGACAATGCTACCGGTACCGAAGAAGTTACTACCGTAACCAACGAGGCGCGTGGTTTGTCCTTGACCGCAGAGTGGGGCTGGTCAGACACCCTGTCTTCCAAGGCTATTGTCAGCCACCGTACATCTGAGTACAAAGCCGGCTTAGACGATGACAGCACCATTTTCGCACTGGATCATTACCCGGAGCGCGGTGACGCCGATCAAACCTCTGTGGAACTGCAACTTAACGGTTATTTCGATAACTGGGACTTTGTCTCTGGTATTTATTGGTTTAATGAAGAGGGGAGTAACCGTCAGGGCGAAGATTCTCGTTTTAATGGTGGTCCCAACCTGCTTGAGCTTAATCAGGAAACGACCAGTCGCGCAATCTTCGTCAATGTGGGTTATGACATGACCGATGATCTGCGTGTATCCGGTGGCCTGCGTTACACCCAGGATGAGAAGGAGGCCACTGCCAACGTGGGCATTGGTCCTTTCTTCTCTGAAGATGACTGGAATGAGGTCAGCTATGACCTTTCAGCCAACTACACCTTGGAAAATGGCTTAAATGTTTACGGTAGCATCCAAAGCGGTTATCAGTCTGGACAGTTTCCGGCCCGTCCATACTGCTTGTTCGGTAATCCCAATTGCTTTGTGGCCAGTGAAAATATTACAGCGACAAATTATGAAGTGGGTCTGAAGGGCGATGTCACCAGCAACTTCAGCATGAGCATTGCCTTCTTCAATACCGAATATGACGATCTGCCTTATCAGGTGAGTTTTGTCAGCGAAGGGGGCTTCGACACCGCTAACCTGGTGGTAGTGCAAACTTCCCGTGGTATTGAGTGGGAAAGTACGGCCTATATCGGCGAAGGCTTTAAGCTGCATACCAGCTTGGGCTATATCGATGTTGATGTAGATGAGCAAAACGGGGTCAAACCGGTAGCACCGCTGACGCCTGAATTTACCTTGTCCATCAGTCCATCCTACGAGCTGTCTTTGGAAAATGGCGCCACCGTGGATTTTCGTATGGATTACTCTTTCCGCGATGATATGTACGGTGAGCCAAGCGCTGATCCGGGTCGTCTTACCCTGATAGACAGTCGTGAACTGGTGAACATGGATATTGCCTACACCCCGTACCATGGTGACTGGACTGTGGCACTCTATGGACGCAATATTTTCGATGAGCGCTATGACAATGCGCGTTTGAATACGGGTGACTACGTTCTGCAGATCCTCAGCAACGATGCCAGTGAGTTTGGTGTGCGCTTCAACACCTACTTCTAATCGTTCTGGTAAAATGCATTAACAAATTAAGGGGCACTTCGGTGCCCTTTTTTATTGGTTCGAGTGGCAAAAAAGGCTAGGGTAGAGTGGATTACATCCTAGAAGGAATTTGCCATGCGTTGTCATGAAATCGATTATGAGATCATTGGAAACTCCATGCAGATGGTGGAGGTGGAACTGGATCCGGGGGAAACCGTTATCGCCGAAGCCGGGGCCATGAACTACATGGAAGAAGGCATCAACTTCGAGGCCAAGATGGGGGACGGCTCAGAAGTCAATCAAGGCTTTATGAGTAAGCTGTTCTCTGCCGGGAAAAGGGTGATCAGCGGTGAATCGCTGTTTATGACTCACTTTACCAATCAGGGGGTAGGTAAGCGCAGAGTGGCCTTTGCCGCGCCTTTTCCAGGCAGCATTATACCAATCAATATGGCCGCCCTTGGCCAGGAAATTACCTGTCAGAAAGACTCCTTTCTTTGTGCCGCTTTGGGCACCAAAGTCGATATCACCTTTAACCGGCGTCTGGGCAGCGGCTTTTTCGGCGGTGAAGGCTTTATTCTGGAACGTTTACAGGGCGATGGTATGGCCTTTGTGCATGCCGGGGGCACGGTTATTGAGCGTGAACTGCGGGGCGAAACCCTGCGGTTGGATACCGGTTGTCTGGTCGCCTTTACCAGCGGCATTGAGTACGACATCGAAATGGTAAAAGGCTTAAAGAGCATGTTCTTTGGTGGGGAAGGCTTGTTTATGGCCACCTTACGTGGTCATGGCAAAGTCTGGATCCAAAGTCTGCCGTTCTCACGTCTTGCCGATCGCATTATTGAGCATGCACCAAAAATGGGCGGCAGTCGTCAGGGGGAAGGATCGGTCCTTGGCGGTATCGGCGATATGATTGGCGGGCGCTAGGACCAATTCAATTGCGAAGATACTTACTACCAAGACACAGAGGGCAAAGAGTTTTCATCAAATGAGGTATGCCTCTGTGATCTCTGCGTCTTGGTGGTTCGATCTTTTTAGCCTTTAGCGCAGGTCCAGCTTATTGGCCTTTACGTATTCTTCTACCGCTTTCATCGTGCCGAAACTGGCCAACAGCATTTTCATTGCTTGCTCTTTGGCTTCCGAATGTTCGGATTGCTGAAGTAATTTTATCCAGGTGGATACCAAGATAGCGGGAGGCTGATTCATATAAGGCTACTCGATAACTAAGCTATTAATCTAAAGCGCAATGCTAAGGGATTCCCTTTGCTGGATAAAGAGAAGATATGTCCAGTTGATTAGTTTTAAGGCGATAGCGGCACACCTTATTGCAACAAGGTGTAAATCAACAAAATCCATCCGTCCAGGCGTTACGATTCATGTATTGCTATATTTCTTCTGTTTCCTCAACCGTTTACAGGGAGTATGGAAATGGAAAGCCGATCATCTTCGTCTATCGTCGCCGATCTCTTCTCAGGAGCGGGCATTGGTGTGCTGTTAGGCGTGCTAATGGGCTTGTCGGTCACGCAAGTGGTAGCGGAGGTTGTGGTAGGCCTGGTTGCCTTGCTCTCGGCAGCCCTTGGCTTGGTCTCCACCACCGAAAAGATTACTGTCAGGCCCTGGCGAATAGGGGCCTTTGGCATTTGTGCAACCCTATCTGTGGTGGCGGCCATTTACGTGCGCACCCACGATCTTCTCGCCCCGTCGGAATCAGAGCAGCATGTCACCTGGAAAGCCATGGGGTTTAGCGATAAAGAAGCCGGTCAACTGGTGGCTTATCGGCAATTAGGGATCCTTCCAAAAGGTGTGGAAGTGGATGCCAATGCCCGCCAGGGTAAGTCATCAGTATTGTACGCTGCAGACGCCGAAGCCTGTCGCGACCTTGAACCAAGCCAGTTTCCCGATCTCAACGAAATCATAACGGCCTGGCGAATACAGAAGGGACAGTGGTCTCAACTTGCCAATATCGCCACTACCCTTGATGCTCGACAAGCCCATTCCCTGCTGGTGGCAAGTTGGTCGCTGGCTTGTGAAACGGAGGCGTTATGAGAGCCGTTATCGCCCTCCTGATTTTCAGTTGTGTTGGCCATACTGCGGTTGCGCAGATGCAATCCACCTTCGATAAGGTGCGTCCGTCGGTGGTAAAAGTGCGCACGGTGGATACGGGTAACGCGGCTACCGGTTTTGTCTGGCAGTCATCAGATTATATTGTGACATCCTTACATGTAGTGGATGGCAGTAGCCAAATTACCATCGATTATGCTAATCCCAGAGTAAGCCGCTCTGCCAGCGTTGAAAAAGTGCTTAAAGAGGCCGATTTGGTTTTGCTTCGGGTCGACAATGCACCTCCGGTGGCGGCACTTAATTACAGTGCCAGAGTGCCCAGCGTTGATGAGGAAATTCATACCCTGGGTTACCCGCTAAACACCAGGGAAATTAATAGTTTTTCATTTAAGCAGCGCTATGGCGGGCGAAAATTAGCTGACAATATCTCCTCCAAAGTATTGAATAAACTGCGTCAGAACGGCTATCCCAACCCAGAGATGGAAGTGATTAAACTTGGCAATGAAAGCTTGTTGCCCGGCCTTTCCGGTGCGCCTATTTTTGATGCCCAAGGTGTGGTTTTAGCTATTGGCAATGGAGGTTTGGAGGAGGGCGCTTTAAATATCAGTTGGGGGATCCCTGCAGAACAATTAACCAGGCTCAATCAAAGCACAGTGCGAACGATGCCCGGCAGCGGCGGCACCCGAGCGCTTTTTGCAGCAGAACTTGATGCTCAGATGGGAGAAGAGATTGCCCTGGGAAATTCCAGGTTGATCAGGGTACGAACCCGTACTTTATCCGAACTGCTAGCTACTGCAGATGACCAACTTGGATTGAGTCAGTTAGCCACGCTGTTTGCCATGTTTAATCCAATGTCCTTTCATTATGACATTTATCAGGACGTGAATACGGGGGCGACATTGGTGGTGCCCGCCGGATCGCAGCTATTTCCGAAACCGGGCCAGCCTTGGCAGGTAGCACTTCCCGGCGTTAGTGAAGATCTCCCTATATGGTTGCATGTGCAACTGCAACAGACTGACTCCGTTATGCATGCCCAACTGCTCTCTCAGCAGTTTGAACTCTGGGTTGGCCGGCAATATGCCGGCACACAATGGATGCCCGATCCTAATTGGAGTTATCTGGTACCTTATCAGCGTTTCGACGGCTTACTGGTCAACCGTAAAGCCTGGATGGGAGCGGATATGTATGGCAATAGCAAATACGCTTTTGAAACGCTGGCCTTACGCAACCTAACCTTTCTTGGAGCCGTCGCGGTACGCGAAGATGCGCCTCCTTTTTTGGTCGAGCAATGTCTGGTGTATCAGGTGCAGTCACCTGAATGCCAGTTTGTATGGCAACTGACGGCCAATTGGGCCTATGTGGTGCTGGGATTACAGCTGACCGGATTCAGTCTCTGATTGACCCTTTGTTGGCCATGCAACAAGATAGGATAAATGCTTTCACATCATAAACTTGGAAAACACTATGTCGTCCTTATTAAGCAAATCTTCTCCCAAGTCGCAGCAAGCACTGCGTGCCATTGCCCATATGCCGACTAAAAGCTTGGATGTTTTGATGGATCATCACTTTGCTAAGTCACTGGATGACGAAGATTTTATGCGTATTGCCGTTTATCTGGCACAAAAAAGCTATGATGAAGGCGGTTGTCCTATCGGTGCGGTGATTATCGATAACCAGACCAAGCAGATAGTCGGCAAGGGCCACAATACCCTGGTGCAGGAAGATCATCCCTATAACCATGGCGAAACCAGCGCCATCCGCGATGCCGGACGCATAGATTTCAGTAAGACCACGCTTTTCACTACCCTCAGTCCCTGCGATGTATGCGCAACGCTGCTGTATATGCGTGGCTTTGCCCGTGTGGTGGTGGGGGATGTCACCAATGCCGGTGGCAATGAGGCAATGCTTAAGGAGAAGGGGATCCAGGTTGATATTCTGGAAGATCCCCAAGGTATTGCCCTTTATGGCGATTTCCGGGCCGAGAAGCCCGAGCAGGATCTGGAAGACTGGCAAGGTTTAAGTGCTGTAAATAAACGGGCTTAATCTGATGTTCTTGGACAAGATCCGGGCGTTTTATTGAACATTACAGCCAGGCGTTCAAACACCTGTATACAACGCCATTGCAGATGGCTACTTGAAGCCCTTCGCCGTAGCCGACGGTGATGGTACAACGGTGTTTTCAGATAAAACAGCATTAACAGACAAATTCACCAATAACTGCCAGGCATTGCAGGCTGCAGAGTATCTCGGGGCCAGTCTGCAGATCGTTTACTGCCAAGCCTTTGTCGCAAAGGCATCAAGTGTGCATATTCATTGGACGGTGATGCTTGGTGGCGCAAAAGCCATTTCGGCACCCTGTATATCAGCCATTTGGCATAAAAAAGGTTGGAAAATCTCCAGCTGATCTGCACCAGTAAAAGTGGACACCGGTTAAGCTGCTAGTTTTTTCTCATAGTTTTCCGGGCTCAGGTAGCCCAGAGCACTGTGCCTTCTTTGCCGGTTGTAATCAACTTCAATGTACTC
>NZ_JARHUG010000002.1 GCF_029223185.1 Aliiglaciecola sp. CAU 1673 | reverse complement strand
TCGCTACCGTGGACTGGATAAGGTCAATATGCAGTGTCTGCTGGCGGCCGCTTGCCAAAATATGAAGAAAATGGCCCTGGCCAGGGCGAGTTAAGGATACCGCCCCTAAATCACACCTAAAAAATCCTGCTACAAGTCTTGAATCCTTCCCTCCGCCTTCCCTCAATCACGCTTAAGAAAAAATCAGCCGATCCCATCAATAGGTAAGGAGCCACGGAAAACTCACTGGATGGCCCTAAAAAACAAAACCCCACCAAAATGGTGGGGTTTATCATCAATCTGAAAGGGCGATAATTCGCCCTTTTCGTTTTATGTGGCCCTTCGCATTTACGCGCTCTTACCAACAGCCTTCTCTGTCTGACTGGCCAGATATTCCTCGTAGGTACCTTTGAAGTCCACAATACCATCCGGAGTAATATCGAGGATACGGGTGGCCAGAGAGGACACAAACTGACGATCGTGAGAGACGAAAATCAGCGTGCCTTCATAGTGCTCCAGGGCCAAGTTGACCGACTCAATGGATTCCATATCCAGGTGGTTGGTGGGTTCGTCCATAATCAGAATATTGGGGCGCTGGTTAATCAGTTTACCAAACAGCATACGGCCTTTTTCGCCACCGGACAGTGCCTTCACCGACTTTTTGATATCGTCCTGGGAGAACAGCATACGGCCCAAAATAGCGCGAATCGCTTGCTCGTCGTCATTGGCGTTACGCCATTGATACATCCAGTCATAGAGGCTTAAGTCTTCAGCGAAGTCCTCGGCATGATCCTGGGCGTAGTAACCAATCTTGGCATTTTCTGACCATTTCACCGTGCCGGATTTAGGCGCCAGCTTACCCACCAGGGTTTTCAGCAGCGTGGTTTTACCCACACCGTTGGCGCCAAGCACCGCCACTTTTTCCCCCACTTCCAAAAGCAAATTGAAGTCTTTAAACAGCAACTTGTCATAGCCGTTGGACAGATTTTCCAGCTCTAAGGCCGAACGATAGAGCTTTTTCTCCTGGGTGAAGCGGATAAAGGGGCTCACACGGCTGGAGGCCTTCACTTCGGCAAGCTCAATTTTTTCAATCTGCTTGGCTCGGGAAGTTGCCTGCTTAGCTTTGGAGGCGTTGGCAGAGAAGCGGCTAACGAAGGTTTGCAGCTCAGCAATCTTCTCTTTCTTCTTGGCGTTGTCAGCCAACAGTTGCTCACGGGCCATGGTAGCCGCGGTCATATATTCGTCGTAGTTGCCGGGATAAAGACGCAATTCGCCGTAATCCAGATCCGCCATATGGGTGCAGACCTTGTTCAGGAAATGACGATCGTGGGAGATGATTATCATGGTGGCCTGGCTTTGCGCCAGGGTTTCGGCCAGCCACTGGATACTGTTCATATCCAGGTTGTTGGTCGGTTCGTCCAGCAGCATGATATCAGGGTCGGCAAACAACACTTGCGCCAGCAACACGCGCAATTTCCAGCCGGGGGCGACGGCACTCATGGGGCCATAGTGCTGCTCGATAGGAATATCCAACGCCAGTAACAGGTCGCCGGCGCGACTTTCAGCAGTGTAACCGTCCATCTCGGCAAACAGGGTTTCGAGCTCCGCCACCTTCATGCCGTCTTCTTCACTCATTTCCGGCAACGAATAGATGCGATCACGCTCGCGTTTCACTTCCCACAGTTCTTTGTGGCCCATGATCACAGTATCGATCACCGGATATTCTTCATAGGCAAACTGATCCTGGCCCAGCACGCCAACACGCGTATTCACATCCAGCATCACATTACCGCCTGAAGGCTCCTGCTTACCGGAAAGAATTTTCATGAAGGTGGACTTGCCGCAGCCGTTGGCGCCAATCAGGCCATAGCGGTTACCTGAGCCAAACTTGACCGAAATGTTTTCAAAAAGCGGCTTGGCGCCGAATTGCATGGTGATATTGGCTGTTGCGATCAAGATAACACTCTCAAAATAAAATGCGCCGCCAGGGCGACAAAAAACGGCGGCGCATTCTATCTGAGTTTGCTCAGTTTGTAAGCTATTAAAACAATGAAAGTGGCAGATTTATGCCCGGCTGGCCTCTGCCGGTGCTGCAGCCCGGCGTTTGTCCCGGTGCAGCTGATGATATTGCACAAACCAGTCGACAAAATGCCCTATTCCCTCTTCTATTTGCACCCTGGGTTTAACGCCCGTAGCCTTTTCCAGGGCATCGATATCGGCATAGGTGGCAAGCACATCACCGGGCTGCATCGCTAGCCACTCAATCTGTGCGTTTTTACCGGCGGCCTTTTCAATACAACGGATAAAGTCCATCAGTGGTACCGGTCTGTTGTTACCGATATTGTAAAGGGTATAAGGAGTAGGATTGGCACGGGGTGGACGCTTAGCCACCTCAACGATACCCCGGACAATATCGTCGATATAGGTAAAGTCGCGAAGCATCTGGCCCTGGTTATACACCTGGATGGGGCGGCCTGTTAAGATGGCCTCAGTAAACTTCCAGGGGGCCATATCCGGGCGTCCCCAAGGGCCGTAAACGGTGAAAAAGCGCAGCCCGGTCATGGCCATGCCAAACAGGTGACTGTAACTGTGGGCCAGCACCTCATTGGATTTTTTGGTGGCGGCGTAAAGGGAAAAGGGGTGATCGGTATTCATGGCTTCATGAAAAGGCATTTGCTCCTGATCTCCATACACCGAGCTGGAGGAGGCATAGACCAAATGACCGATGCTGTGATGGCGGCAGGCCTCAAGAATATGCATAAAACCCAAAAGATTGGATTGCACATAATCCATGGGATGAGAGATAGAATGTCTGACCCCCGCTTGGGCTGCGAGGTGGATAACCTGATCGAATTGCTCTTGTGTAAACAGGGAAAAAAGTCGCTCTTGCTCCACCAAATCCATCTGCACAAAACGAAAACCATCCCAGACATCAAGCTCGTTCAAACGGTCCTGCTTTAACTTGGGGCTGTAATAGTCATTAAGGCTATCCAAACCGACAACCTGATGTCCCTCTTCACACAGGGCCTTGGTCACATGGCTACCGATAAAACCTGCAACACCTGTCACCAGTATCTTCATAAATCATTGCTTAGCCGCTACTTTTTGAAGAGTTTCGCAGTGCAGTCTTAAGCATTGCTTAAGTTGGTATGGTTATCTTTGACTCAAATAAAATTGAGTGTTCTGTATGACCACAACTACTCCAAAGATTAGCGTTGTCATTCCCGTCAAAAACGAAGAAGACAATATCCTGCCCCTGTTAAAGGAAATTCATGGGACCCTTACCGGTCAGGATTATGAAGTAATCTATGTGGATGACGGCAGCACTGACAATAGCCTGTCTGTTTTAAAACGCGAACAGCAACAAGGCGACAAGCGTCTGCGCATCCTGACCCATGCCAACAGTTGCGGACAAAGCACAGCAGTATATTTAGGCGTTCAAGCCGCCAAAGGCGAACTGATTGCCACCCTGGACGGTGATGGTCAGAACGATCCAGCCGATATTCCGGCCATGCTTGAGATGGCGCTGCAGTACCCAAAAGGTGCCCACTTTTGCATTGCAGGCTACCGTAAACGCCGTCATGACAGCGCCTGGAAATTGATGCAAAGCCGAATCGCCAACGGCATTCGCAGCCGTGTGTTGGGTGATGACACACCTGACACCGGCTGTGGCCTTAAGGTATTCCCAAGGCAGACCTTTCTGGCGTTGCCTTATTTTGACCACATGCACCGCTTTTTGCCGGCACTGGTCAAGCGCTGTGGAGGACAAATCCGCGTCAGCGAAGTAAATCACCGTGCACGCCATGCCGGTATATCCAAATACAATATGCTTAACCGTGCCTGGGTTGGCCTGGTGGATATGTTCGGCGTGATGTGGCTGCAACGTAGAAACCGATTACCTGTGCAATCGCAGGAATGCCTGTGTGACTAGTCTGGTGGCCCTCAGTCTTAAGCAATTACCAGTTAAAGGTCTCCTGTGGCTGGTCGCTCTGCTGGCGCTTGGCTGGTATGTGGGAAAATCTGAGTTGTTGGGAAACTGGCAACCAGAAGCGCTGGTACCCTATCTGGGCGACAATCCCTGGCAAAATGCTTTGGTTTTCCTGGGGATCTTCAGCGCCCTGTGCGCAGTGGGCCTGCCCCGGCAAATCCCGGCCTTTCTAGGCGGCTTTCATTTCGGTTTATGGCAAGGCGTAGTGCTCTCCACTTTGGCAGTAACCATTGCAGCCTGGATAACCCTGATGGTGGCGCGCTTTTTAGGCAGGCAATGGTTTAAGGACCATCTCCAGCGTCGCCAAAGTCGCCTGCGCTCATTCTTAAGTCACAATACCTTTCGGGCGACCCTGGCGGTGCGCCTTTTTCCCATCGGCCATAATTTGGGCGTCAATATTCTGGCCGGTATCGCCGGTTTGCCCAAGCGCAAATTCCTGATGGGCTCTTTTGTCGGCTACTTACCACAGATGGTGGTATTTGCCCTGGCTGGCACCGGGTTGCAGTTGGACACCAGCTGGCAAATCGTCCTGGGTATGCTGCTGATGCTGGTTTCCAGTAGTTTGGGCTGGGCCCTTTATCGTCGCAGCCAAGCCAAGATGGAAAGAGCAGCAAGTGCACAAAGTGCTGTGGAAAAAAGTCATGCTCAGTAATCAAAAAGCAACCTGGTATCTGGCCCTGGCGGCATTGGTGATCATTCTTGCCGGTATTGGTCTGCGCCAACCCTGGCCGGCCGATGAACCACGCTTTGCCCAAGTGGCCGTGGAGATGGTGGAATCGGGGCAGTGGTTTTTCCCCTCTCGCGGTGGTGAATTATACCCCGACAAACCCCCTGTATTTATGTGGGCGATTGCTGCATTTTACGCTTTGTTAGGCTCGATCAAATGGGCCTTTTTATTGCCTTCTGCACTCAGTGGCTTACTGACCCTGTTTTTGGTTTATGACCTGGGCAAACGACTGTGGGACAAGCCGACCGGCTTGATAGCGTCGACCGCTTTACTGATTTCCCTGCAGTTTACTCTGCAAGCCAAAACGGCACAGATCGACGCGATGCTCTGTGTCTGGGTGACCTTGGGGTGCTACGGGCTATTGCGTCAACTGCTGTTAAGAGACGGTTGGCATTGGTATTTTATTGGTTGTGCGGCCATGGGCGTGGGAATGCTCACCAAAGGCGTGGGATTTCTCCCCCTGCTGATGCTGCTACCCTACTTCCTACTCCGCTGGTTTACGCCTCAAACAGATGAGCTCAAAGGGGCTTGGCGCTTTGCCATGGGACCACTATTGATGTGTCTGGTGGTGGGCTTTTGGCTGGTACCTATGTTGCTGTTGGTCAGTAACAGTGGCGATCCTGCCTACGCGCTGTATCGTGACAATATTCTGTTTAAGCAGACCGTCAAGCGCTATGCCGAGTCATGGCACCATATTAAGCCTTTTTGGTACTACCTGGTCTCGGTGATCCCGGTCTTCTGGTTGCCACTTAGCCTGCTACTGCCCTGGCTTGTCCCAAAGTGGTGGCATGCCATCAAACAGCAGGACAGGCGCATTATTTTGCCACTGTCCTTTGTGGTGCTGGTGATCCTGTTTTTCAGTATCAGTCCCGGTAAACGCGGGGTCTATATGTTGCCGGCCCTGCCCATGCTGGCGCTGGTTAGTGCTCCGTACATAAAAGACATATTGACCAAAGCCTGGCCCAATCGCCTTATTTTTGCTGTGGTTGGCCTGCTTACCCTGCTTACCGGCGCCCTCGCCCTGATGGGCCTGACCGGTTCGGAAAAGGCCCTGAGGCTTACCGAAGACTATCCGGTTAAACCATGGTTGTTTTTACTCTGTCTTGCTCTTGCCGGTGTTGTCAGCCTGTGGCTTAGCCGTCGTCGACTGTACACCAGTTGGCTGTACTTCATCCCTGCCTTGTGGTTGCTTTACAGCACCTGGGGATATTCATTATTAGGTCCGGCCAGAACCCCTGAACATGTCTTCGCCAGCATGCAGGAAATACTGCCAGCGCAAACACCGGTGGCCTTAGTCAGCATGAAAGAGCAGTTTCTGTTGTTCTCCCCCTATCCTATGACCCATTTTGGCTATCATACTGCTATTGAAGATCAACAAGCCTGGGCCTGGGCCTGGCTTGAAGAAAATCCAGAGGGCCGGGTTTTGGTGTCACGACAAGAGGGGCTGAACTGCTTCGATTTGGACAAGGCCATTGATCTTGGTTTTGCCCATCGCGAAGACTGGTTGTTGCTGGCTAATGACGCCAGACATGCAGCGTGTGAACAACCTTCTGCCGCCAAGCTATATCAAGCCAAAACAAAATAGCTAATACCAAGTCGCCAAGTTAAGAACGCCTTAAGTTTCCAAAGATAAGCTCATCACAAGCTTAGAAATGTAGGAAGGCTTAATGCGTAGTTTAATCTTGGCTTTTTCCCTGATAGGTACTTTGGCGCAAGCAGTTCCTGCGCCTGATTTCTCCCTTGCTGAAAATCCATTGGGCAGCAGGCTTTCAGATCTTAAGGGCAAAGTGGTTTATCTGGATTTTTGGGCCTCCTGGTGCAAACCCTGTCGGCATTCCTTTCCTTTTATGAATGACCTGCAAGCACGCTATGGGGACGAGGGCCTGGTGGTACTGGCGATCAATCTGGATGCCGAGCCAGAATTAGCAAAAGCCTTCCTGTCCGAAAACCCAGCCCGGTTTGCCGTGCAATACGATCCCAACGGACAAGTTGCCCAGCAGTATCAGCTTATCGGCATGCCAAGCAGTTACCTGATTGATGCCAACGGCGAAATCCGTTTTGCCCATAAAGGCTTTTTCACCGACAAAGCCCGGGCCTATGAACAAGAAATCCAAACCCTGCTCTCGGAAGTTAATGCCGAAGTGCCAACGAACGTGGGGAACTAACCATGCGCATTAAAAAATTATTTCTGGTGGGCTTAGCCCTGCAACTCTCGGCCTGCGCCTCATTAGGCGTGCAGCCTTGGGAGCGGGATTTGCTGGCTAAAGAAGAAATGTCATTGTCTGCCGATGCCGTCGATGCCGGACTAGATGACCATATTTATTTCAGTAAAGAAGGTACCAGCGGTGGCCGGGCCTTTGCCGGAGGAGGCTGCGGATGCAACTAAGTCGTAAAAAGAATATTGCCGGCGCACTGGCAGCCGCCACCTGCAGTCTGTTGGGGCAACCTGCCATGGCGCAGGAAGCACAAGGCTCCAGCGAAACGCCCTGGCAATTTGATACCGCCCTGCTCTACTACGGTGAGACAGATCGGGTAACCGCCGTTGAAGGCGTGGTGGGTGTCAGCAAAGATTTCGGCGATGAGCATATTTTCTCCGGAAAACTGGTATTGGACGGCCTGACCGGCGCTTCCGCTACTGGTGCCGTGCCGCAACCTTATGCGCAAACCTTTACTCGCCCCTCCGGTAATGGTGAATATCAGATTGGGGCCGGTGAGACGCCATTGGATGACACCTTCAGAGACACCCGTGTGCAGATTAACGGTCAATGGACACAGCCAATTTGGAATGACTATCGCATCAGCACTGGTGGTCAGCTATCCAAGGAATATGACTATTTGTCGGTGTCGGTTAACGGCTCCTTGGCGCGCGACTTCAACCAACGCAATACCACGGTATCTGCGGGTTTGTCTTACGCTTTTGACAGCATTGACCCCGAAGGCGGCCGCCCGGTTGGTTTTAGCAGCATGCCACTGCGTGGCAACTATGCCAGTGATGACAGTTTCCGCCAGGCCTTTGACGCTACACGTCAGGATGGCAGTGACAGCAAAAATACCTTGGATCTGATGCTTGGCCTGACGCAAGTCATCAACCGGCGCACCATTATGCAGTTCAATTATGGTTTGTCCCTGGTTGACGGCTATATGACCGATCCTTTTAAGATGTTATCGGTGGTAGATGATGGTGGCATCACTTCGGATCTGCTGTACGAACAGCGTCCAGATAGTCGCGTGAAGCATAATTTCTACTGGCAGACAAAATACGCCATGGATAACGGCGTTGCCGATGTGTCTTACCGCTTTTCGACCGATGATTGGGATATTCATTCCCATACATTGGATTCCAAACTGCGTTTCGATTTATCCGATAACACCTATATCCAGCCGCACTTTCGCTACTATCAGCAAAGCGCCGCCGAATTTTACCGGCCTTATCTGATGCAAGGTGATGCCTTACCGGACTTCGCCAGTGCCGACTACCGTATCGGTGAGATGACAGCCTATACCTTAGGTTTGAAATACGGCATATTGCTGAAAGAAGGCCGCGAGTTGGCATTCAGGCTCGAGTACTACCAGCAAGATCCCAAGAATGCCGGATTCGAGGCGCCGGGTGTACTGCAGGATCTGGACTTATACCCCAGCGTTAAGGCGGTGATTGCCCAGGTCAGTTATCGGTTCTAAGGAGATTGATGCAGGATTTATCCTCCAGCCTGGCATGGCGCGGCGACCACTTTTGTGGTCGCTTTCGCGCCATGGCCAGCCCCTGCGAACTGTTGATCGACTGCCAGGATGAAATACTGGCCCGCCGTATTCTGGATAGCGCCATCAGTGAAACCCGGCGCATCGAGCAAAAATACAGCCGCTACCTGCCCGATAATATGATGGCGCAGATCAATAATGGCCAGGGCCAACCCGTTGCCATTGATGATGAAACCTATCGATTACTGCAATTTGCCAACACCTGTTATGAGCTTAGCGATGGTTTGTTCGATATCACCTCCGGTGTGCTAAGACGCGCATGGAAGTTTGATGGCTCAGACCGCTTGTCCAGCGCAGAAAAAGTTCAAGCTCTGCTGCCACTGATTGGCTGGCACAAGGTTAACCTTGATGAGAAGACACTCTCCATGCCCCCAGGGTTTGAACTGGATTTTGGCGGCATCGGCAAAGAGTATGCGGTAGATGCGGTGGCTAAACTTGCCATGCAAATCGCTCCAAAGCATTCAGTATTGGTCAATTTTGGCGGTGATATTCAAGTTACCCAGCCAAGGGCGGCACAACAGCCCTGGCAAATCGGTATCGAAGATCCCAATCGCGATGACCACGCCCTTAAGCTGATTCAAATTCGCCACGGCGGTCTTGCCACCAGCGGCGATGCCAGGCGTTTTTTGCTTAAAAACGGTATCCGCTACGGTCATATCCTCAACCCCAAAACCGGTTACCCTATTGTTGGCGCCCCGCGCAGCGTAACTGTCGCCGCAGAGCATTGTATTCAGGCTGGTATGTTGGCCACTCTGGCCTTGCTGCAGGGACCTGATGCCAAGGACTTTCTGGAGGCTCAGGGAGTGTGTTACTGGATTTGTGAATAGTCGCTTTTAACCACGGACAAACTGAGGGCATGAGGCTTCAAAGACTCAACTCTGAGAAATGTCATGGCCATGCTCATGGCAGACAACCTGAGCTTCAGAGTAAAGAAGGCGTGCTTTGCAATTTGCCAATTTCAAGACCTGTCCCTGAAAAAGCGTAAGCATATAAATGCAAGTAATTCATACCGTATTTCCGTCATGTTAGTAGCGGGAACCTGCTATAAAGCAATTCAGTGCAGCTGACCTAAAATCATCACCAAAGACTTGTAACTTATACGAAAACAATAAAACGGAGCAATCCTATGCAACAGACCTACAGATACCACAGTGCCAGTATTGTTCTGCATTGGCTGATGCTGATTCTGCTGGTAGCGGTTTACGCTTGTATCGAGTTACGTGAGTTTTTTGAGCGCGGCTCTGAAACCAGAGAATTGTTCAAGCACTGGCATTTTATGCTGGGCTTGTCGGTGGGTTTATTGGTCATTGCGCGACTCTATTTTCGGCTTCGTTTCCCCACTCCGCCCATTATCCCCACACCACCTGCATGGCAAAGCAAACTGGCCAAGCTGGTGCATGGCCTGCTGTACCTGTTAATGATTGGCATGCCGATTGGCGGATGGCTTATCTTAAGCGGCGAGGCCAAGCCCATCCCCTTCTTTGGGTTGGAACTGCCTGCCCTGATGGGCCCCGATAAAGATCTGGCGCACAAAATCGAAGAGATCCATGAAACCGTGGGTAAAATAGGCTACTTCCTGATTGCCCTGCATACCGTGGCAGCGCTGTTTCATCATTATGTGGTGAAGGACGATACGATGCTGCGGATGAAGATTGGAAAATGAATAAGGTGTAAAAACCACAGGGTCACAAAGAGCACAGAGAAGTTCACATATTGTTAAATATCCCTAAGAGTCCCTCTTATTGGTCAAGATTGTGAAGTCGAAAGAAAGGAACAAGCAGTTAAAATCTCTGTGCTCTGCGTGTCTATATGGTAAAAATCAGCCATTATCCAAACAAACTGCCGAGTAAGCGGCAATTTCTTCCCGCACATCAACCTTGCCCCCTTTTTCAATGCGTTGGTAATGGGCCAGGGTCTTGTGCAAATAACGCTGAGCCCTCAGCGCTTCTTCCTCGCTGTTTGCCTGCCAAAGCTTATCCCCCACAGGATGTACATTGGCCAGAGCTTCTCCATATACCGACAAATGCAGTATTTCATAAAAGCGCTGATTATCTTCCACCAGCACTTCGTCAATCAGACCCAACTCCAGTTCGATGAGTCGTTGGCGCAAGGCATATTGGTGATACACAGGGCAAAGCAAAAACTCCAGTTCGGCGGCCCGGTGGTTCTTCACTAAGGCGCTGACAAAGTCCATCATCAGATCGCCGCCAACGCCGGCAATAATAATCAGTTGTTTCCCCTGATACTTTTCAAGTGGCAGTAAGGACACATCCAAACAATGGGTTTGCCAGGCCCCATGAGGGTAAAAGCGCAGCAGCTTAGCGTTAACCTCATCAATCAGCTTTTCAACGATATCGACAAAATGCACCGTTTTGCCTACCTTGCGGGACAACAGCGAAGCACCTAGCAAACCGTGATCACAACAACAGTCCCAAATATGATCGAAGGGACCTGTCACCATTTTTTCAAGCTGCGTTAATCTTTGGCCAAGTTTCAATCGTAAAAGCTAATGTAAAGGTTTAATTAGAGCGTATTGTAGAGTGTCACCTTGTGCGGCGATATCAGTTTTAAGATTTGCTGCGATGTGATTGGTTCAGGTATTTCACTGCCAGCAAAGGTGCAATATTCACCACTTTTGCAATGCTTTCGCTACAGTTACTGTTGTACGTGATATGGATTAATCGCTTATAGGAGTTGTTATGGTGGAGTTTGAACCACATGGTGAATTCAGTCTTTCCACTTCAGGACGGGTGTTGACCATACGCGCCACCGGCGCCTTTAATGCAGAAGCCTGCAAAAAGTTTTTTCACGATTCGGTAAAAATAGCTGAAACCGGCTTTTATGATGAGCCATGGGGCTGTGTGATGGTTTTTAAAGATTGGTTTCCCACCCATGACTCCATCGACATCTTAAAGGAAGTGAATGAGAACGCGCTTCGCAATAGACGGGCAGCCATCGCCATCGTTGTCGGAGAAGCCCTGCCCAAACAAATATTAAAAATAATCTTGGGCCATGAAACCCATATATTTACTGATGAAAACGAAGCAAATCAGTGGGTTAACAATAAGTTAATCGCTTTGATACGCGCTGGGTAACCCCAACGCTAAAATTCATACTCCAATACAAAGCGCAAGGTATGATCTTTAGTCACGCCGCTAAGTTCAGAGATAAAGCCCAGTTCCCACTTTAATTGCTTTTGCGCTTCGAAGCGTTGAATGCCCATCAGGGCCGGGCCAATACCGACAAAATCTTCACCCACAAACAGCTCCAGCGAGGGTTGTACTTGTGGTTTCCAGCGAAAGCGGTATTGCATCCGAAACTCACCTTCCCACTCATCCTGGATATCATTGCCCCATTCATAAATAGAAAACCAGTTAAGGGTCAGGCTGTTACGACCAAATTCCTTCTCCATCAACAGGCCGGCGCTGGCCTCCCAGGCATCCAGGCCGTGGCGCTTTTCCAGCTCAAAGACCATCCCCCAATCAGCCCAGTAGCGGCCTTGTTCGGTTATCATCCAACGGCTTTCCAGCTCATAAGCTTCAATACCGAAGTTGTCGTCCCGATCTCGCTCTCCGAGCAAATAGAACTCCACCGTCACAGTCTCAGACAGGGACTGACCATAGCCAATACGCTGAGCCAGGATATTTTTTTCTTCTGTCTGTCGCGACATAAAGCGCCATTCAACCCGGTGCTCATTGGGTAGCACGATAGGATGATAAACCTTATCCACCACCGTGCCATCGGCTCTGATGCTGAGTGAGGCAGCCATCAGCAGCATGGCGAAAGCAAAACGCCACATATCAGTTCCTCCCTTTACCAAGCTTTAGTTGTCTGCTCAGGCCAAGCCCTAACAGCGGCAGACCAACCGCTAAAAAATACACCAGCAATTGCAGTGGACCAGGCGCCTCTTCATAGCCCATCAATGAATTGAGCAAATGCCCTACCTCCGACTCATCGCTGATCCAGGCACTGCTGTCCCAAAGAGATGGGAAGCTGGGTAACAAATCGACCTGAGAGAGTAAGGTAAATGCCTGTGTCAGCTGTCCTGCGGCATACAGCAATACCAAGCAAATAAAGGCTCGGCGAGCACCATTTAAAAGCAGATGATAGGCAGCTAAATAGAGCAGTACCGCCAGACTAAAACACAGCGCCAGCCCCATTACGGTGCCTAAGATTAGCGCCAGAGGTGTCTCTTCAAAGGCCCAATATCCCCAGAGATAAACCAGCAAATTGGCGCCGTTTAACATCACCGTGATGGCAAAAGCCGCCAGCGCGAACGCTGGATGAGAATGCTGAGCGCGACAGAAATCCACTACTATCAGTATCAAGAACAGGTAAGCCAGGCTCTGAGAGCAGAACAGTATCAGTTCCAGTCCAGCCCCTTCCTGCCACTGACTGATAACGTTCACCAGCGCGGTTAATATCAGTGCACCGCTCAACCCCAGCACAGTCCCCCAACCTAACCAGTGATGATTGGCCTTAGTGTGATTACTCCAGGCAAGGAGAAAACTTGCCAGCACAAAGACCGGTAAGGCATCACGTAAAAACAGAATAATGGAGTTAATCAGCATCCTTAACCTCCACCGCAATCACTTCACCTCGTGCCGTATGGGGATTAAATTCGCCGAAAAACTCGTAAGTGCCAGGCTTCAGCGGGCCGATGTAGATGGTGGCTTTACGCTGCGGGAAGACTACTTTTTCCCGGTTAAGGTCAAAACTGTCAAACTCTTCGGGGGTGTCGTCCTGATTATGGATAATCAGCCGCACCTTTTGACCACTGGGCACCTCGACCTTGGCGGGATAAAACAGATGATCTTTGAGCACCAGCTCAAAGGCCGGGACTTCTGCCCAAATCGGTGCAGCAAACAACCACAGGCCGAAGGCAGGGAAATGGCGCATCAGTCTATCCATGGATCTTTCCTTTTAAGGGAAAGGTGATATTGACCGCCAACCCGCCGAGAGAAGCGGAACGGCCCAATGTAATCGCGGCCCCATACAGCTCGACAATGTGTTTAACGATGGCCAGCCCCAATCCACATCCACTGACGCCAGATTGATGGCGATCGGCCCCCACCCGGTAGAAACGTTCAAATACGCGTTCGTATTCCGACTCCGGCAAGCCAGGTCCTGAATCCGCGACAGCCAGCACAATATTGTCATTGCCTTTGCTGACCTGCACATCAATGCTGCTGCCCTCAGGGCTGTACTTACTGGCATTGGAGATCAAATTTTGTAGTAGCACGGTCAGGGAAAACTCGTCTCCCAACAAAATAGCCGATGTACCATCCAGTCCAATTTGCTGCCTTTTGTCGGCAATTTGTGGATAGAGACTGGCGATAGTGGCCTGACAGACTTTGTATAAATCCACCGGTTTGGATTGCCTCTGAAAATGTTCAGGGTTTGTGCGATTTAAAAGCAGAATCTGATCCACCACGTGGCTCATGCGCTCAACACCCTCTTTCAAAAGCTGCATGTTAGCCGAATCCTCACCCACTTCCAGAGCAAGATTGTGGGTATTGATTTTAAGTACGCTCAGCGGGGTGCGAAGTTCGTGAGCCGCATCAGAGGCAAAGCGTCGCTCACGGGCCATGGCGCCCTCCAATCGTGCCAACAAGCGATTGATAGTGTCTACCACTGGATTCAGTTCGGCCGGGGTGCGCTCCAAGGTAATAGGGTACATATCATCGGCTTTTTTGCGTTTAAGAGCGTCGGAGAGATCGACCAAAGGATGCAGGCCTTGTTTCACTGCCAGTGATATCAGTAGCGCCAGTAGCGGCAGGCTCAGTACCAATGGCTGCATGGCCACAACGATCAATTCCTCGGCCAGTTCAAAGCGCAGACTCAGGGGTTGTGCCACCAACAGTAAACGGCCCTCAGCGGCATAAGATCGGGCCAATGTGCGCCATCGCAAGCCATTGAAGTTTTCCTCACCGTAGCCATTTACCATAGAACTCATGGGGAGGACTGGAGCATTGGCTGAGCGCAGCAGCAAGCGATCATTTTGCCAAATCTGCACAGCGAGATCGCCGCCCAGACTGACCTCAGAGGAGGGATGATTGGCGTACATGGCATTGAGGCTGTCTGCCAGGGAGGAAAGCTGCACATCAAATAAACGGGTCGCCTTATCCATACTGCTGCGATAGCCCTGAATGGCGGCGACGAAAATCACCAGAGTGATCACCGACAACAGCAGCAGTACCAGATAGCGACGGATAGAGCTCATGGCGAGGGCTTAGCCTTTAGCAATGGTATACCCCACCCCACGGATAGTTTGGATAAACCCCTCTGGTAACTTTTTACGCAGGTGATGAATATGCACTTCCACCGCGTTGCTGGCTACCTCCTCTCCCCACTCATAAAGTTTGGTCTCCAGCTGTTCACGGGATTGCACGCGCCCGGCATTTTCCATCAGGATCTTCACCAGCATATATTCTTTGCGCGCCAGGGAGAGGTTTTCACCATTGACACTTAAGCTATGCGCTGCGGTATCCAAGCTAACTGGCCCGATATTGATACAGGCCGATTGCGCCGTCCCTAAGCGACGTTCAATGACCCGCAGTCTGGCTAGCAGCTCTTCCATGTCGAACGGCTTGGCCAGATAGTCATCGGCGCCTAAGTCCAGACCATGAATCTTATCGCTGATGCTGTCACGGGCCGTCAACACCAGAATGGGAGTGCGATTTTTCTCGCTGCGCAATTTTCTGAGCAGTTCTGTGCCGTCCATGTCCGGTAGACCCAGATCCAAAATCGCCGCATCTACCATGCCTACCTTTAAGGACAGCAGTGCTTCTTTGGCAGTGCCTACGTGATCTACCGCATAGCCTTGCGCTCGCAAGGCTCGTTGCAGCGCCACGGCCAGCTGCCTGTCATCCTCTATCAGCAGTAACCTCATTGTTATTTTTGCTCTTATCTGGTGATTTTGCGCAGCATATCCCTGGCTTGTTGGAGATCAAGCACGAGCAGGGGATCGCTGTTATCAGCGTCAGCCATATTGATGGCAGTTTCAAGGTAAGTAAGGGACTTGTCAAAATCTCGCTGCTCAAAATAATAACGTCCCAAGGCAAAATTCGCGGCCATACTTTGAGGAAAATGCTCACGCGCCTGCTGCAAAAGCATCAAGGCTTTGTCCTTATCGCCAAAGGACAAAGGCCAACCTGGTGTATCCAGATACAGCAGTCCAAGTTGCACCAGGCCAAAACCCTGCTGCACATTTTCATCAAGACGTACTGCACGCAACATGGCTAACTGCGCCGCTTTGGCCTTTTTTAAGGAAGAGAGACCGCTGTTAAGCTGAGCCTGCTCGCGATAAATCATGCCAAGTAGCAGCCAGGGCTCTGCACAAGTATGGCAATCCGCAATTTGGTGTTTCAACTCGTCAATCAGATCGTGATAGGCCACTTTAGCCCGTCTGGGCTCCACATTAAGCTTCTCTCTGGTAAATGCCTGATAAGCCGCCTGCCAACCTTCCTGGGTAGGCAAAGCCTGTGCTGTTGATAGCAGGCCAACAAGCCCTATCAACAACACATATCCGATTTTCACCATAGTATTTCGACTCATCGCTCACCCAAGGGATCCCCACGCTGTGATAAAGCGTAATGTTTTTGTCTTAAATGAGGCTTAACGCTAGGCTAGCTAATCACAAACAATCCGGAGTCATGGTGAGTTTAAGAGCACTTTGGTATCTCCTTTGCTGGACACCCGGCTTATTACTGGCAGCGGCTCAAAGTGCCAGTGAATCGCGCTCAGGGACGTTGCAGCCGCATATTCAGTTAACACTGGTGGCGGAGCATCAGGCGTGGGACAGCGATACCCCCACCCAATGGGTGGGTCTCTATCTTGAGCCCGAACAAGATTGGCACACCTATTGGCAAAATCCCGGCGATTCAGGTGAAGCCCCTGCTATTGACTGGCAACTGCCAGAAGGCATCAGTGCGGGCGATATACAATGGCCGCTACCACAGACCATCCCCGTCGCCCATCTGACCAATTACGGCTATGAGGGTGCTCACTTGCTGATGGTACCCATTGAGATATCTGATAACGCCCACTTTCCTATTGCGCTTAAAGCCGATATTTCTTATCTGGTTTGCCAGGAAGACTGTATCCCCGGCTGGGCCACACTGACCCTGAACATCCCCGGTTCAGCAGAGAATATTCCCTCGTCCAGCGCCGCACTTTTTGAACAGGCGCGCAAGCAGTTGCCGCTAGCGGAGGTTCTTCAGGCACGACATTGGCAAGCCGGCAATACCCTGCAGTTGGCTTTGCCAAATCCGACAAAGCGACAAGCCAATTGGCATCTTTTTCCCTTACGCGGGGATGTGATTGACCACAGTGCGCCTCAGCAGGTGGTAGCGAAACAAAATACCCTCACATTCAGCACAAAGGTGTCGGATTATCTGCCAAATACGCTGCCAAAAGCTGAATTTTTACTCAGTAACGGCGAACAGGGATGGTATGTGCAAAGCGTTCTCGGTGCCCCCTCTCAGTCTCCTGAGGGTGTGTCTTCTGAATCCTTGCTGTTGACGCTTATGATGGCCTTTCTGGGAGGCCTGATTTTAAATTTAATGCCCTGTGTGTTACCGGTACTGTGCCTAAAGGCCATGTCCTTTGTTAACGGCATCAACAATAGCATCGGCACCAAGCTAGGTTATGGTATTGGCGTGCTTGTCAGTTTTTGGGGCTTTGCGGCGCTGATTGCTTTACTTAAAAGTTCAGGGGAAGCACTTGGCTGGGGCTTCCATCTTCAAAATCCGCTGGTAGTCGCTTTACTCACTTATCTGTTTTTCGTTATCGGTCTGATGCTACTGGATATTTTGCCTGCCGGCGGACGACTAGCGGGAGTTGGACAGCGCTTAACCCAAGGACAGGGTTTGACTCCATCTTTTTTTACCGGGGTGTTGGCGGTGATTGTGGCCTCACCTTGTACCGCCCCGTTTATGGCTGCGGCCCTTGGCGTTGCCATGGTCAGCGATAGCATGACGGCCTTTTTGATCTTTACTGCCCTTGCGCTGGGTTTTGCCCTGCCTCTCACTTTAGTGGCCATATTGCCTGTGCTGAGCAGCTTTTTGCCACAACCTGGCGCTTGGATGGCCCAGGTTAAACACCTTCTTGCGTTTCCCATGTTCGCGACTTGTGTATGGCTTGTCTGGATTTATCAAAGCCAGGCTGGAGGTGATCATCAGGCAGTATTGTTACTTGGTATGCTGGCGCTGGCCATGATGGGCTATGGCTTACGTTTAGTAAGTCGTCTGGCCCGGTATGGGCTTATCACCCTTGGTTTGGCATTGGCAGCATTACCGCTACTTCGCCCCGCACCGTCATTAACGGAGGCAGCCACGTTGGCCAAGGCCGATACATTTAGTGAAGGGAAATTGGCGCAATTGCTTGCAGACGACAAGGTGGTATTTGTGAATATCACCGCCGACTGGTGTATCAGTTGTAAGGTGAATGAGGCGGTAGCGCTGAAAAGCCGGGAAGTACAAGCCTATCTGCAGCAACAGAATGTCGCCTACTTGGTGGGCGATTGGACCAATAAAAATGCTCCCTTACTAGCCTATTTGAACAGTTTTCAACGCAGCGGCGTACCCTTATATGTGGTGTATGGTCCCGGTGGATACAGTCAGATATTACCGCAAATACTGACGCCGCAAATTATCATTAACGCCCTCAACCGGGCGCAACAACGTGCTGATGCAGATACTGATACAGACTACTGACAAAGGAGACTGAATATGATTTTAAGACGCCTTACCCACCTATTGATATTGGCTGTTGGCATTGGCCTGGCGATGGCCACACAAGCCCTGGAGATTGACTCAGCTGCGCCCAATTTCAGCTTAACGGACAGCAAAGGGCAAGCCCATGCTTTGTCTGATTTCAAAGGTAAGACAGTGGTGCTGGAATGGACCAATCACCTGTGCCCCTATGTGCAGAAGCACTATGGCAGTGGCAATATGCAGGCCTTACAAAAGCGATACACCGAGCAGGGCGTGATTTGGCTTTCGATTATTTCGTCGGCTCCCGGCAAACAGGGATTCGTCAGTGCGGCGGAAGCTGAAAAGTTAACCGAGGACCGAAAGGCGTCACCGACAGCTGTGTTGTTTGATCCAAGCGGTGAAGTGGGCAAACTCTACGACGCAAAAACCACACCACACATGTATATCATCGACGAAGCTGGGGTATTGCGCTATGCCGGCGCCATCGACAGCATCAAATCGGCTAACCCTGCGGATATTCCCAAAGCGGTCAACTATGTCACAGCAGCAATGGATGCCATGGCCAAGGATGAATCCATTAAGCAGAACATGACTGTGCCCTACGGCTGTTCAGTTAAGTACGCTGGTTAACCAACGGAATGCTGGGCCTGGCGCTGCTTTTTGCCCTGCGCCATGGCCTGACATAAGCCCTGGTACAAAGACCTCACATCGCTTGGTGCATCATCGAGGATCATAATGGAATAGGCCGGTTGTAACTTCATACTCTGACCGCCAGCGACAGAAAAGCCGCTGTCGGCAATAGCCAGGCTTAGCCTTTCGATGTGGGTTCTGGCGCGTACTTCATCGATATCGTTAAGGCAGACCAGAAATTCGTTAATGCCCATCCTGCCGACCACATCGCCATGGCGGGTAGCCCGCTGCATATTCATGGCGATATGCTTTAATGCCTTATCCCCTGCGCTGTGGCCATACTCGGCATTGATATCATCCAGTTCATCCAGTTCAAAACGAGCCAGCGCATGGACTCGCAAAGGCGATGGCCGTTCCAGGGTTTTCAATTTATCCAAGGTGGCCTTGCTGTTGAGTAACCCGGTCAGTTCATCCTGGCGGTAGTAGCGGGCATGGCGGTTATACAAAAACCAGCCCATAGCCACTAAAACCACTACGCCAAAGACGATGGCGGCAATCATCTGTGCCATCGCCAGGGCTCTTTCCTGTTCGGCTCTTTCTAGATTGGATTCCAGATTGACAATATCGGCACGCAATTGCGCCACCCCCAGAATCTTGGCCGCTGACTGCTGCTTACGTAGGGTTTTCTCTGAAGTATCGGCAAAATAGGTAAAGGCTTGCTCGGCTGCCTTGTTTTCACCTAAAGCAAAATAGGCCTCTGTCACCAACCGCAGGTAAGGCAAGTCGTCACTCTCAGCCAATGGCCGCTGGGGCACCTCGAGTTCCAAATAATCGCGGACACACAGCAAATCCTGCTGATGCAGGCATAAGCTGGCTTGCAGACGCCGGTAGTGCTGTTCCATGTCCACTATTGAGAGTTCGGGAAGAAATACCGCCCACTTCAGCAAACTTTCTTCCAGCGCTTGAAAATCGCCGCTCTGTTCTGCCTGAGTCGCCAATAGTTGATGTAAAAGTGCATTGGATAACGGACTTTGTGTGGCGATATTCAGCTGGATCATTTTTTCTACCAGCGGCTTCACTTTATCCAGGTTGCCACTGCGCAAATATGCATGACTGGCATTTGCCAGTGCGGTCATCAGGGTTTCACCAGTATAAGTCTCTTCGGACAATTCATATGCCTTGTAGAACTGATCGCCGGCCAATTCATTTTGGCCTAATTCAACATGCAACATGCCCAAGCTATTAAAGATATCTGAGCGAACTAATTGATGTTCCGGGCCACTATAACGTTCCAACAAGGCATACATCTGACTTAAATTCTTTTCGATCCCAGCGGTATCGAGATCGCAGCCAGCTATGTATTCCAGTTTTACATCCAGCAGAATTGGATCTACACCCGAGGTTTTGGCTAAATCGGCTGCTTTGGCAAACCAGTCACAGCGAGTTTTGAGATCTTTCCAGGAAGTGGTATACCCGGCTAAAAACATGGCATAGGCATAATCACCATCATTTGCCTCATCTCGCTCTTCCAAAAGCGGCATCAGCAGTTCACGCGCCTCTTCATGCTTGCCACTGCAGGTCAGATATTGCACTTTACGAAGCTTAAGATGAAAAGCCTGAGGCGGGGTCAAACGACGATCGGCCAGATGCTGATCGAGTTCGGCAAACTGTTCTTGTGACAGGCAGTAACGTGGCGTGCTTTGAATATCCCGTAAGAATTCATTGAGTGCCAAGGTTTTGGCATATACCGCGAATGGCATCAATAGTCCCGCGATTAGCGCGAAAATTCTCAAACGGCCTCCCGGTAGGTTGACAGGCTTCACCACAGTAGCTCCGCATTTTAGCCAGAGCACCACAAAAAATGAAGGCAACTATCTGATAAAAATAATTTTTTAGGTATTAACGGTCGGTTTCACTCTTACTCCCAGACTGCCATTCGTCACCGATCAACGGATCCTCGGAATCCTTGGACTCGCCCTCCCAGGGATACTTCTTTTCCGCGGGTTTGGGATCCAGGTGTTGGAACAATAGAGAAGCAAGTAAACCGGCCATGGCACCAAAGAAATGATACTCGAAAGAGATGTTGGGCTCACGAGGAAAAATGCTCATCAGCATGCCACCATACAAAAAAGCGCCAATCATCATCAGACCAACAGAGCGCTTGTCCCGGCGGATGATGCTGGATAACAGCAGAAAGAAAAACAAACCATGGTTCAAACCGCTGGCACCCAAATGAATGGCCTGACGGGCAAAAAGCCAGACACCAAGCCCGGAGAGCAACCAGATCAACACCACCGCCCGCTTCCAGGCCCGTGGATAACCATAAATAAACAAGCTACCGAGTATCAGGATGGGTAATGAGTTGGCAAATAAATGACTGTATGAGCCGTGCAGCAGAGGGCCGGTAAGGATACCAATCAGTCCCATTGGCTCCAGTGGACGAAGTCCCCAAGCCCCCAGGTCGATACCGCTGAATGACTCAAATAACTTAATCCACCAAAGAAAACAGAGGAACAAAACGCTTATTAACATGGCGCTGCGCAAACGGGCTTGGGTCACAATGTTGTTGCCAAATCTGAGTGATATACAGCAAATGGGGATAGCCGTAGGAAATTGCAAGAAAAGAAAGGGAGGCTAATGCCTCCCTCTATCACACTTGCAGGTGTTTATTGATTGGTAAATGGCGAATACGCTTGCCGCTCGCCCGATAAATGGCATTGGCTAAACTTGCCGCTACCGGCGGGACTCCCGGCTCCCCCACCCCGCCAGGCGGAGCATCAGAAGCAATCAGGTGCACTTGCATGGGTGGGCATTGCTGGATACGCAGCAGCGGATAGTCATGGAAGTTTGACTGCTGCACAGCCCCCTCTTTGACACTGATCTCGCCCATCAGCGCCAATGACAAACCGAAGATCATCGCCCCTTCCATCTGTGCTTTTACCCTGTCCGGGTTCACCACCGTGCCGCAATCGGCAGCACAGTGCATTTCTAGCACTTTAACTTTTTTGCCTTCCACTTTGACCTTAGTAGCAATGGCTACGTAGCTGACAAAACTGCGATGCACGCTTATCCCCCACGCTTCCCCGGCTTTTTGCGGCACCTCAATACCGGCCTTGTCTGCAGCCAAATCCAAAACCGCTTTTAAGCGCTTGGTGTCGATAGGGAAAGTCTCTTTGGGATCCCCGTAGTTGCTGTACTTGAAGCCCTCGGGCTCAGGATCGACCATGCGGTCAGGTCCGAGCAGCTCATGCCACATTTGCCTCGGCGGCTTTTCCAATTTGGCTGCCAATTCGTCGACAAAGGAGCCGATAGCAAAACCATGATGAATATTACTTACCGAGCGCACCCAACCAATGCGCAAATGACCTTCGGCCTTTTGTGTTTCGCAAGAAAGATTATCCAATGCAAAAGGCAGGTCGCCAAAGCCCAAGGAGAGTTCACCATCTGACGGCTCATCGGCAGTGCCATTAAATGTCCAGCCAATACTGGGAAACGCAGTACGTTGCACCCAGCTAGATACCCTTCCACTGTCATCCACACCGGCCTGAAAATATTGAGCGCTGATCGCATGGTAGTAACCATGCCGGATTTCATCTTCCCGGCTCCATACCACTTTTACCGGTTGGCCGGATGCCTTGGCTAAAATGGCCGCTTCTACGGAGTAATCCGCTTTCGATTTACGACCAAAACCGCCACCCAATAAGGTGACATGCACAGTCACCTTGTCTTTTTCGATGCCCAACACCTGCGCTACCGTATTTTGAATGCTCTGCGGATTCTGGGTACAAGACCAAATTTCCACCTCGCCATCATTAAACACTGCCGTAGCCGCAGGGGGCTCCATGGGTGCATGGATCAAATAGGGCATGCTGTACTGTGCTTCATGGGTTTGCACCGCATTGGCAAGCCCGGCGTAGGCATCGCCGACGCTGCGAAACACTCTGCCGGGCTCCTGCACACGCTTATTCAGGGTTTGTTGAAAAGCGGCTGAATCGTGTTCACCATGAGGACTTTGCTGCCAACTGATGTTGAGTTTTTTGCGGCCTTGCATCGCGGCCCAGGTGTTACTGGCCAAAACCGCCACCCCGGGCAACGAACTAAACCCGACCGGGATATTTTGCTCCGGCATGCGGATGACTTTCACCACACCCGGCACTTTGCGCGCTTCGGCGTCATCCAGGCTGTCAATGTTGGCACCTATCACCGGACTGCGCTCAATGCTGGCATAAAGCATATTGTCCATACGCATATCCTGACCGTATTGGGCCTGACCGGTGATAATGTCATGCATATCCACAATCGGCAGGTCTTTACCGATATACACAAAGTCAGCCTTGGATTTGAAACTTAAGGCACTGATATCCGGTGCGGGTAACGCTGCTGCATCAGCGGCCAGTTCACCAAAGCCTGCATGCTTGCCGCTGGGCTTATGCCATACCTGGTGATCTTTGGCAGCCACCTCTGACAAAGGCACCTGCCAGCGATTGGCAGCAGCTTGCTCCAACATAGTTCTGGCGGATGCGCCCATTTCACGCATGGTCTGATAGAAGTGACGTACAGAGCGGGAGCCATCGGTGTTTTGACTGCCATATCGCTCATCGGCCAAGCCTTGCACGACCTTGACCTTTTGCCAGTCGGCCATTAATTCATCGGCGACCACCTGTGGCAAACCGGTGCGAATGCCCTGCCCCATCTCTGAGCGGTGGCAAACAATAGATACCGTGCCGTCGGCATCAATGGCGACAAACAAGTTGAGCTCTGATGCTTTATTGGACTGTGCCCATACCGGCGCCCATCCGGGCAAGGCCGCGCCTAACACCAAGGCCGAACCGGTTATCCCCATGCCCTTTAAAAACTTCCGCCGGCTGACGTTTTGCAGGGTACTCATACCGCACCTCCCACTTTCTTAGCCGCTACGCTTTTAATTGCAGCCTTGATGCGGGGATAGGTGCCGCAGCGACAAATATTGCCCTGCATGGCATTGTCGATGGCGGTATCGTCTGGTTTGGGGTTGCTGGACAGCAAGGCTGCCGCGCTCATGATCTGTCCACACTGGCAATAACCGCATTGGGGTACCTTATGCTCTGCCCAAGCGATCTGCAGCGGATGGTCGCCGTCATCGGACAGCCCTTCGATGGTGGTCACTGACTTGCCTTGCACCGCTGATACCGGCAAGGTGCAGCTGCGCACTGCCGTACCGTCCAGATGCACCGTACAGGCACCACACTGTGCCATGCCGCATCCATATTTGGTGCCTGTCAGTCCCATTAAATCCCTTAGCACCCATAACAGGGGCATATCGGGCTGTACGTCCACTTCGACGTTTTTGTCATTCAGTTTGAAGGGGATCATGGCCGCTCCTTTGTCTGTTTTCTTGCCATTGGATTAAATCGTCTTGGGTATCAATATCGGTTCTTGCATTTGGCATGAATACCAACTGCAGCCTTGCTATTTGCTGTTGCAGATAATCTCGTGCCCCCTTATCACCTGATAACTTTGTCAAGGCACAAAAATCGCTTCGGCAAAAGATAGCGGGCACGCCCATCCTTTGTCCGTAGTCACTGGCGATGATCTTTTCGGGATGCTGATGGCTACGCTGCAATAACCTTTGGTAATCACCCTGCTCTATGGCCACCTGATCACACAGGGTCACCAGCACATGGTTAATATCATCTGGCAACTGCTCAATGCCACAGGCAAGACTATGTCCCATGCCTCTCCCCCAATCGGGCGCGTGAACAACGGTAACTGTCGCTGGCAGATGCACTTGAATCGCTTCGTCATTGGCCCCCAACACCACGTAAACCGCCTGCAACGACAGTCCTTCAAGACGGGCAAGAGCGTGGATGATCATGGGCAGGCCGTTCAGGTTGGCCAGTTGTTTGATTGCGCCAAATCGACTGGCCTGCCCCGCTGCCAGCACCAGTGCAGCAGTGTTTATGCCCATGAGCGCTGCATATTATCGGTTTGGCCCAACACTCCGCTGATTGAACAGGCATCGGCCTTTTCAAGCTGCGCATGGATTTCGGCTAAAATAGCCAAGGCAATGGATTCCGGCAGTTCACCGCCAAGGCGCAGGCCAATGGGGCTGGCGAGCGGAAGCCTTAACTGTGCAAAGCTTACACCTGCACATTTGAGCACCCGTTCTGTGCGATGAACTGGCCCGAGCAAGCCGAGATACTGAAGGGGTAAATGATTCACTAACGTAAGCGCCTCGGCATCCAGTTGTACGTTATGAGTCATCAATACGGCCGCATCAACCGTTGAAAGCCAGTCTGCGTCGGTCAATGCTGAAAAGGGCTCTCTGATAATGCGAGTGGCCCCCTGAAAATAGGGCTCTCGCGCATAGGCCGGACGGGGATCCAATAGGCTAACCTGCCAACCAAGCTCCTTGGCCATCGCCACCACAGGCCTGGCATCCACGCCTCCGCCAAATACAGCCAGGTGAGGGGGTGGCAGAAGACGCTGCAACAATACTCGCTGGCCATCTATTTGCTGCACTACCAGCTTTTTCTGAGGGCCTAAAAGGGCATTAAGTTCTGGCTCAGTGATACATCGATTGTGGGGTACCCCTTCTGCAATCTGTTGCCAGTAGCCACAGCGCTGATGACGACTAAGGTGAGAAAACAACGTATCCAGGGCCAGGTATTGATTCTGCTGGCTAACCGGTTGCAGCAAAATCCTGACCAAGCCACCGCAGCCCAACTGCCAGGCCAGCTCATCTTCGTCCTGCATGTCATATTGGATAATACGGGCTTGGCCATCATCCAAGCAGCGCCTGGCCTGACGCATGATATCGGCTTCCAGGCAGCCACCGCTGAGCAGGCCATGGTATTGACCCAAATGGTTGATCAGCATCATGGCTCCCGCTTTGCGATAAGCCGAACCTTCGGTGCCAATTACGGTAGCTAGCACCCACTGGAGCTGGTCTTTTTGAGCATGCCAATGAGAAAGCAATTGGATGAGTTGATTCGCCATCTGTCCCTTCCCAAATAGTTTATTAAGCTACTACAACAACTTTTAGCTTAGTTTTCGCCTGACAAACGACCAGCTGTATGAGGAATAAGATAAAAGGGAGGGTAAGCCTCCCCGTTAGTGGCGGTTTTCCACTAACACTTTGAGGTTTTCAAGGCCGGTCTCAAAATCCGGCCCAACCATGGAGTCCATCATTGCCGCGAAGTAATGATTGATGGGGTTAGACCCCACATCACCGTAGTCCTGCCAAATGACTTCCGTTTTGCCATCGGCTTCTTTGAGCACAATTTCACCGGTGCTGCCCATTTCAAAGTCAGGGAAATACAAACTGTAGACCAGACGTTTATTGGCATCGGCAGCAATAATCTTCATTTCTCCGTTGCCTTCTGACTCGCTGACCCATTTGGAGACCATGCCTACTTCCGCCTCAGGCCCTTCGTAGCTGACCTGCATCGCCGGATCACGTTGGAACCATACTCCCCAATTGCGCCAATTCTTTAAGTCCACCACCTGTGCATAGACCTTGTCTGCCGGTGCATCAATGCTGATGGAGCGTTCAACTTTAAACTCAGAAGGTAAGATGAAACCCACTCCGACAAACAACAACACCAGAATCAGTAGCGCCATTACCAGCTTTTTCAGTAAGTCCATATTCCCCTCCTTATCCAAATAGGCTAACCCATTCGTTTATAACATATTATTTACATCTCACCAGTGCATTTTTTCGACTTGGGGTTGCCAAGGTTAAGTCACCGGGGATAGTGTCCTGAATATGTTTACGAGGAATCTTAAAAAGATGAAAAAACTGATTTTCACATTGGCTCTGACCTTGTGTCTGAGTCCGCTTGCCGATGCCAAA
Source organism: Aliiglaciecola sp. CAU 1673 (assembly GCF_029223185.1). GTDB lineage: Bacteria > Pseudomonadota > Gammaproteobacteria > Enterobacterales > Alteromonadaceae > Bowmanella. The sequence goes on along the minus strand of NZ_JARHUG010000002.1, from coordinate 327,400 downwards.
CCCGGAGCTAACGCTCCAGACAAAGCGAAAAATGAGGGTCAGGGCCCCTTCCCAAAGCTAATTCTGCGCGGTCTGACATTGATCAATGGCGAGGGCGCACCACCACGTGGGCCGGTGGATATTGTCATTGAGGGCAATCGTATCAGTGAGATTGTCAGCGTCGGCAATCCCGGCGTGCCGGTACTCGACACAGGCCGGCCAGAGGCCTCAGCCGATGATAAGGAGCTCGATCTCAGTGGTCATTATGCCTTGCCCGGCTTTATTGACATGCATGGCCATGTAGGCGGCTCGGCCGATGATATTCCGGCTGAATATGTGTTTAAGCTTTGGCTTGCCCATGGCATTACCACGGTGCGCGAACCGGGCAGTTTTAACGGTGTGGACTGGGTAATGGACCATGTTAAACGCAGTCAAAAGAATCAGATCGTGGCCCCGCGTATTGTTCCCTATTTTGGTTTTGGGCTGGGTTCAGAGGCGTCCATTCATACCGAGCAACAGGCCCGCGCCTGGATCGATTGGGCGGCCAAGCAAGGAGCCAAAGGCGTAAAGTTTTTCGGCGCATCGCCTGATGTGATGAAAGCCGCCCTGGAGCAGACCCATAAACGCGGCCTTGGCAGCGCCATGCACCATGCGCAGCTAAATGTCATGGGCACTAATGCCCTGGACTCGGCCAGATTGGGCCTGACCACCATGGAACATTGGTATGGCCTGCCCGAAGCCTTATTTGAAGACAAGGTGCTGCAGGACTATCCCAGCCATTACAACTATAACGATGAGCAGCATCGTTTTGCCGAAGCCGGTCGACTGTGGCAACAAGCGGCTAAACCAGGCACAGAGAAATGGAACAAGGTACGGGATGAGTTGATTGCTCTTAACTTTACCCTCGATCCCACCCTGACCATCTATGAAGCCAGCCGCGATTTGATGCGTGAACAGCAGGCCATCTGGCATCAGGACTATACCCTGCCCACCTTATGGGACTTCTTCCAACCCAACCGTTATGCGCACGGCAGCTACTGGTTCGACTGGACCACCGCCGATGAGATTGCCTGGAAAGACAATTATCGTTTGTGGATGCAGTTTTTAAATGACTACAAAAACCATGGTGGACGGGTTACCACAGGCTCTGACTCCGGCTATATCTATAAAATTTATGGCTTTGGCTACATTCGCGAGTTGGAATTATTACAGGAGGCCGGCTTCCATCCTCTTGAGGTGATTCAAGCGGCCACCCTAAACGGTGCCCAAGCCCTGGGCATGGACACACAAATTGGCTCGGTCAGCGTGGGTAAGTTGGCGGATATAGTGATTGTGGAGGAAAATCCCCTGGCCAACTTTAAGGTGCTGTATGGCACCGGACATTTTAAGCTGGGCGAGGATAACAAGCCCACCCGCGTTGGTGGCGTTAAATACACCATCAAAGACGGCATTGTTTACGACGCCAAAGCCTTGCTTAAGGATGTGCGGGAAATAGTCAGCGAAGCAAAAACAAGCCGCTAATTAAAACCAGCGTCTGACCCGGCGCATATAGTCCCGGTAAGGCTCGCCAAACAGGCTCTTCAGGGCCCGCTCTTCCGGCTGTATTTGAAAGCGGTTCATATACAGCACAAACAGCGGGCACAACAACAGTGCGCCAGCATTTTGCAGGTACAGCGCCAGTGCCAACAGCCAGCACAGAAACCCCAGGTACATTGGATTTCGGCTAAAGGCGTAAATGCCTGTATCGACAAGCGTTGAGCTTTGCCTGGGGTCGCGCGGATCCACGGTCGTTTTGGCCAGACGAAAGGCGATGACACCCCACAGCGTTACCACAGCGCCAATGACAAAAATGCCAATTGCCGCCCACAGCCCAGGAAAGTTTGTCATCTGGCCCCATCCAAGCCAGTGCAACAGTCCCATCAAAACAGCAAAAATCATTACCAGTGCTAAGGGGGGAATACGGGTTTCCAGTACTTTCATCATTAACTCGCTTTGTGATCGATTGGGTTGCAACTACCTTGCAAGAAATTCTTGATAAGACTGGCCACCCTGTTCTTCAACCATTGGGGTCCCTGGTCGGTTAGGTCGTTATGCTTTGCGCCTTCAATCGTCCGGATACAAGGGTGGTTTGGCCAGGGAGTATGCACGTCGGGCAGGACACCGTCATCGGCGGGGTAATCGTCGGCGCGGATACTGAGTACCTTGATGTTGCTGGCTTTGGGTAAGGGTACACGCCGGTGATCAAGGGTGATAAGAGTGGTGGCGAATTGAGATGAATCCCTGAGTAACCAGGCAGCGATATCACCGCCATTGGAATGTCCCACCAATATCATTTGTGTTAAGTCGGCTTCAGGGTGTTCCGATTGCAGGTATGCATGCAGCAGCTTCAGGGTTTGCGCACCACGTTGCCAGTTTTCAGTACGAGTTTGCAGAAAAGGCGGTTCCCGGGATAAAGGCGGATCGCCAGGTAATTCATGGCCCACAGCCACCACCAGGTAACCCTGTTGATTCAGCGTGTGAGCGATAAACCCATAGTCGGTATGGGCAACTCCGTAACCTGAGCCCAGGAGCGCCACCGGACAAGATGCATCAGGCTTACATGATGTTGGCGGCGAATAGATCTCTACGGGAATAGCACGGTTTCGTTGTGTATCCTGCACAATCAGTGTTTGCGCCTGAACAGTGGAAATCATCAGTGAGCACAACAGCAACCCTCTCCACTTCATCTTTGCATGCCCCTTATTGAACATCTCTTATCCTTGTATATGGCAATTCACTCGTTCTCAAACTATGTTTCCTAAAGAACGGGAGACAAATCATAACCTTAGGCAAAGCCGCCTGGGAAGTTTGGAGGGGAATTCGTTGCAATCCACTACCGCAACAGATTGGCAAGCCGCCATCACCACGATATATAACCAGGTCATCGATTATCTACTGGCTTTTGTGCCACAGTTATTGGGTGCCCTGCTTCTGATCCTCCTGGGCTGGCTGGTCGCCTGGTTATTCTCGAAACTGACCTTGTCCTTTTTGCAGTTGATCAACCGTTTGCTGACCCTGCTTCCCCCCGCTTTACTCCGGGAAAAACGTCTGGAGATCCAAGCCTCCCATGGGCGGGTTGCCAGTAAAATTATCTTCTGGATGGTGATGTTGTTTTTCCTGGCAGCGGCAGCTTCATTCTTGGGGTTAGTCTTTTTTGCTAATTGGTTGAGTGCATTTTTAGGCTACCTGCCTAGCCTGCTTTCCGGCTTCCTAATCATCCTTGGTGGCTACCTACTGGGTAATCTGTTGAGCACCATGGCTCGCGCAGGCGCCGAATCGGCAGGATTACCTAATCCACTGTGGGTGGGTACTGCGGTGCGCTTTGCCATCGTGTTTACTGCGCTTTTGATTGGCGTCGAGCAGTTAGGCATCAATATTCAGTTTATTACTAACCTGGTGATTGTCCTCACCGCTGTATTCTGTTTTGGCCTGGCACTGGCTTTTGGCCTTGGCAGCAGGGATTTTATTGCTAACGTGATTGGCGCCCGTCAAGCCCATAAGCATTGCCGCCTGCGTGAACACCTGGTCATCGGCGATATTGAAGGCATGTTAGTGGAAATTACCGACACTATGTTGGTACTGGAAACCCGCGACGGTCGTACCTTGATGCCAGCCAAGCACTACCTGGACCGCTCTAGCACTGTCAGAAACCAAGGAGCTCAGCCCAACAATTCTGAGGCGTCATCATGACCTCCCCGACCCTCAGCCTGGCCCTGAAATTTTTAGAGGAAGAGCCACAGGCCGCCGCCAGACGCCTGGAGCTTGAGGCCCCTGCACACATCGCCGCCCTGCTTAATAAAGCGCCCCGCCACAATGCCGCCAGAGTGTTATGTCAGATGCTGCCGGCCTTTGCGGCCCCGGTGATGAGTGCGATGTCACAAGAACAAGCGGGACACCTGATGCAGGAGCTGAATCAAGCAGAAATCGCTGCCATCTTGCGTCATGTGCCTGACAGCAGCACGTTGTTGAGCTTATTGCCAGTGCGCAAGCAGCGCGGCTGTGAGCTGTTAATGGCTTATCCCGAATATACCGTCGGCGCATGGACCGAAACCGACCTGTTGGTGCTAGATGGACAGATGGAAGTGCAGGAAGCTTTGCTGAGACTGAAGAAAAAAGCCTTTTCTGAAACCCATGATATTTTCGTGGTCAACCGCGACCGGCAGGTGGTGGGCTGTCTGTCCGTGTATGAGTTGATACGTCGCCCGGGCAACAGTCAGGTTCAGACATTAATGCAAAAAGGCGTAGCTACCTTAAGCGGTTACACTGAGCTTGAGGCTGCACTGAAAATGCCTCTTTGGCGGGATGATGATGCGGTAGCGGTGGTCAATCTGATGCAAGAGTTTATCGGCGTTATCCACCATCACCAGCTACTTCGCGCCCTACACCGTACAGAGCGCGCCGAAGAAAACCTTAGCGCAACAGCCGATATCATTGGCACCTACAGCAGCACCATACAGGCCATGCTGGATCTGCTTTCACCAGCGCTGGCCCCCCGTCGTCAGCGAAACTAGAGGTCATCATGCAAATAGCCGAGAATACCCTGAATGCCACGGCGGCACAGCTTAGCCAAGCTTTTTTGAGTAACTATCCGGTTAAAAGTGCACGATTTCTGGAGACACAGCCACCAAAACAAGCGGCCAAGTTACTGGCCGAACAGCCTGTCTATCTGGTCAGCAATCTGTGGAAGTTCCTGCCGCCCGGCAGTGGCGATGCTATCTTTGATGAGCTCCCTGGCGACTATGCCAGCAGGCTGATTTTGGGGTTGGACAGCCATCTGGCAATTGGACTACTAAGTCGGCTGGAGCCGCAGGAGAGAGAGCCACTTTTTACGCTGCTCGCCAAACACTCGCAAACCCTGGCCGATGAGTACAGAGGGCTAATGGAATATCCCGAAGATACGGCAGGGAGACTCATGCATACCCGCATACAGGCCTTTGCCGCCGACACCACGGCACAATCAGCTTTGCAGCAGTTGAAACACCAGATGGTTTCCAGCGTAGATTGTCTCTATTTGCTCGATCAGCAACAAAAACTGGTAGGTGAAGTGGCCCTGACTGATTTATTGCACTGCCCGCCATCCGCCCCTTTGTCCAGTATCGCTACTCCCATCAAGACATTCTTAAATGCTTTGGATGATATAGACCAGGTCACTGAAAAATTTGAAGGTTATCGGGTGCAGGCGATTCCTGTTTTGGATTTGCATGGGCAACTTATTGGTGCCATTCGTTTTTTCGATGTCTACCAAAGCACCAAGGAAGACCTGGTCAGCGACATGCAGACGATGGTGGGTGCCAGTGCCGATGAGCGAGCCCTCTCCAGTAGTTTTTTTGCGGTCAAAAAACGCCTACCTTGGTTGCATATTAACCTTTTGACCGCCTTTGCAGCGGCAGCTGTGGTGGGAGCCTTTGAGGGATTGATTTCAGAAGTCACGGCTCTGGCCATTCTGTTGCCCGTCGCCGCGGGCCAATCGGGTAATGCGGGCGCTCAGGCCCTGGCTGTGACCATGCGCGGTCTTACCCTTCGCGAAATAACCACGCGGCATTGGTCAAAAGTGTTTTTTAAGGAAATGTTTGCCGGTTTTATGATTGGTATTGCCATCGCTATTACCTGTGGCTTAGGGGTATATGTGTGGAGTCAGTCCATCGGCCTGGCGTTAGTCATCTCGCTGGCCATGATCCTGTCTTTGGCGGTGGCCTGTAGCGCTGGTGCGCTGGTGCCGATCATCCTTAAAAAGGCAGGACTGGATCCGGCCCAGTCCTCTTCTATTGTTCTGACCACTATCACCGATATTACCGGCTTTATGTCCTTTTTAGGCATCGCCATGTTACTGACCGATATGCTGCCTAGGGGATAATTATCCGGCTTGGATTGTGGCCTCTGCGGTCACTGGCACTATTATCTGGGCCCCTTCGGCACGGGGCTGCTCTGCATCGCCATAACTAAAGGTCACGGCCAGCACCAATACCACGGCACTGGCGGCAAGCAGCTTCAGCATCAGCGGTGCACAGAACTTAAACCACAAATGGTAAGGCACCCCCGCGATGCCGATGATCCCCATCAGCACCGCATTGGTGGGCACGATCATATTGGAAAAGCCATCGCCAAACTGATAAGCCAACACCGCTACCTGACGGTTGACTCCGATAATATCGCCAATGGGCGCCATCAGCGGCATGGTGACATAGGCCTGACCGCTACCGGAGGGGATGAACAGATTAAGCAGGGTCTGGATGGCTAACATCCCCACAGCAGCCAGCTCCGCGCCAAGCAACGACAGGGGCTCAGACAGCGCATAGACCAGAGTATGCAAAATCTGTCCGTCTTCCATCACCAGGGCAATGCCCCGGGCCACACCAATTAGCAGCGCCGTCCCGGTGAGATCCTTGACCCCTTCGATAAAGCGACTGGCCGCTTCATCACTGCTTAATTTACCGACAATGGCGGTAAACATGCCCCAGCCCAGGAATAATGCCCCCAGTTCGTTCAGGTACCAATCATGGGTGGCGATGCCCCACACCGCCACCGCCAGAATGGCGACTAATCCCAGTAAGATAAACTGGTGGCGGCGCTCAAGCTTAGGATATGCTCCCTCTGCAACCCCCGCCAACGGACAGGGCAACCCGACCACCAAGGAATCCTGGGGATTTTTCAGAACCATAGCCGCGTAGCGCCAGACATGATGAAAGCCGATTAACACAAAAGGCAGGAAAATGGCCAGACGCAATTCCAGGCCGGAATATACAGGCACTTCAGCAATTTGCTGGGCAATCAGCACGGTAAAGGGATTAAAAGCTGAAACCCCATAGCCGATACCATAGCCTGTGATCACCATTCCAACTGCGGTCATCGCATCGAGGCGCATGGCCTTACACAAAGCCACCAAAATCAACACAAACGGCACATACTCACCCGCCACACCGATGGCGCCAGAGGCCATGGCAAAGCAAAACACCACCATGAAGATAAGCATGTTGGGACTATGCCCAAAGCGCTCAAGCAATGCCCCGATCATGGCATCGATAGCGCCAGTGGCGCGAGCCACGGACAAGACTCCGCCAACAATAAAAACGAAAAAGATCACATCCTGCGCCGAGCCCAGCGCTCGCGGTATGACCATCAACAGATCCCAAGGACTCAGATAGCTGGCACCCTCACTGAACGCGAAGGTTCCCGGGACCACCATCTGTCGGCCATGGTCGGTGGCGATCATTTGAAAGAAGCCCTGGGGCACCAACCAGGTAGCCAGATAGGCAATAAACATCATACCGAGAAGCAGCACTAAGGTGTGAGGCACTTTGATTTTTTGCAGCATGTTATTGTTGTTTTGACGTAAAGTGGGGAGAGTCTACTCAACCTGCACCATAATGACCATTAGCCTGTGGACTTGAGATTGCAAAATGCAGCGAGAAAGGGAATCAACGACAGCCAACTGGCTTAATGCACTTTGTCTGTTAGGCATGCTGATAGCAAACAGTCATGTCTCGGCCGACAAAATTTTGTCTTCCTCCCTCAGAACGCTCCCCCTTGTTTTGCACTATCCACGCCCTATGCGAGATGCGGACTTTGACAGTTCTTATCCAGTGCAATTGCTAAGTGAGGCACTGCATCATTGTGAGATCCCACACCAGTTACTGCCAAGTCGGGACGTGATGGTGCAAAGCCGAGCAATCAGGGATTTACAGCAAAATATCAACATTGATTTTATGTGGACCATGACCAGTGTTGAACGCGAAGAGGAGCTACTTCCCATACGCATCCCCATCTACAAAGGTCTTTATGGTTGGCGATTATTGCTAATACTGTCTGCCAATCAGCAGATGCTTCAGAAAGTGAAAACACAGAAGGGGCTAAAAGCATTCGATTTCATTCAAGGGCATGACTGGCCTGATACCGCGATTTTACGTGCAAATGGATTGCAAGTGGCAACCTCAACCAGCTTTGATTCCCTGTTTAACATGTTAAAAAGCAAACGAGGAGTACTGTTCCCACGTTCGGTACTGGAAATTTGGTGGGAAAAGCGACATTACCAAGGCGACAGTTCGCTGGCCATTGAGAAAGACTTGGTCTTGCATTACCCCAGTGCGATGTATTTTTTTGTCAACAAGACCAACACTGAATTAGCCGACACGCTAGATAGATGCCTGATGCAACTGCACCAAATCGGCAAATTCGATGAAATCTTCAGGCAACATCATCAAGTCTATTTAGACCAGGCGGCCATCCACAGACGCAGGATCATTCACCTTCACAATCCTCTATTACCCAAAGAAACGCCGTTATCGGAAAGTGCCTTCTGGTACCAACCCATTCCTCCTCCAGAAGATTCACAATAATCCCACCGCACTTTGCAACTGCGAAGGCGTCAATCCCCATTGACTGCGCCCGGCTTCCACATCCCCAATCAGGCGAACAATAGCCCTGTTGACGGGACAAGGCAGTCCCAAAGCGACGGCCTCATCCACCAAAGCGCCGTTGAGAAAGGCGATTTCAGTGGGACGCTGTAAATGCAAATCCCACCACATGGATGTGCGTACCTTAGGATCAATAGCTAGCATAGAGTTAGCGAGCAGCTTAAATAGCCAATCAGGCTGGCGTAATAGACCTGGCAGCCAGGTTGGGGGCAGAGCTGTGAGACGAGGGAGGCTCAGCGACTTATGCTGAGCAACGCTTAGAAGCTCAGCCATCAGGGCTGCCAGTACCATGCGATACCCGCGCTGTCTGAGCATATAGTGCACTGGTACGTTGGCCAGGGCATTGACGGCATTACCCAAATTCAACTGTAATTTGGCCCATTGCAACGCGGTCATGTCTTTGCAGGTCTTTACCGGTAATAACTTGTTGTTTAGCTGTTTGACCAGCCTGGCGATATCTTCTGCGTCCACTGGTTTTTCAATATTCAGGGCGCCTTCGGAGCCACGATGCAGATAACCGGGGCGCTCCTCAACCACATTAAACGGCACCATGACCCTAAGCACTCTGTTGTTAGGATAGATACGTTTAACGATGGCATCGGCACTCAGGCCATTCTGACAACATAATATCAGGGTATGGGGGGCAATCAGTGGCGCCATTTCTTCGGCAGCGTCCTGCACCCCCGTGCATTTAACCGTTAACCACAGCACGTCACAGGGGGAAGCATGGTTGCGCCAGTCTTCACCAAACAGCAGCGGCTTTAGTGCCATACTTTTATTGCCGCGGTAATCGCTCAGTCGCAAGCCATCTTGCCAACGTTGCACGATACGATCGCGGGCAATCAAACCGACACTCTGCCCCTGATGAGCCAAGGCTGCGCCAACATAGCCGCCGATAAGCCCGGCGCCAAACACCAAATGCTGCATACCGCTTTCCACGCTTTTCATTTTTCTTATCCTGTCATAAGGTAAGCATAAACCACAATAACAGTCGCCTGGCATTGCCGGTTTTTCTATACCACACAACTACATAGCAAGAGGATAGCGGGATGCATGCCACGGGAAGTTTTGAAGTCAGTCTGAAACCCATGTCAGCCTATGCACAGGGCCAGCAAGGAATGAAACTGGGCAGAATGTCTATTGATAAAACCTTTAGCGGTGATTTGTCTGCCACCAGTAAAGGCGAAATGCTCAGTGCCATGACCCCGGTACCAGGGTCGGCTGGTTATGTTGCCATTGAGCAAGTCAGTGGCAGCTTGGCCGGTAAATCGGGCACTTTTGTGTTGCAACACTTCGGCATGATGCACGAAGGCGCTCAGCGATTGGTACTGGAAGTGGTGCCTGGCACCGGTACCGGCGAATTGCAGGGTATAAGCGGCTTAATGAGTATTCAGATTGAAGCCGGCAAACATTTCTACCAATTTGATTATCAACTGCCTGAAGCCTGAGTTTCTTGATGCTGATAAGTCCTCGTCTCAGTTTGCAGCCTCTTGAACAGAGTCATTGGCATTTTTTTTACAGTTTGCATCAGCAATCTCAATTACTGCAATTTGTCTGCGATCCGTTGGATGACACACAAATCCGCCATAAATTTGAACGCAAATGCGCAAGCCTAAGCAGCCAAGGCGCCCCTCAGAGAAACTGGCTTATCAGCGAAAGGACCAGCCATGAACCTGTTGGGGTCATTGGCCTGGTTTGCAGTGAGGATGATCATAAACAGGCCGAAGTGGGCTTTATTCTCAGCAGTCAATTTCAGGGTAAAGGTTACGGCCTTGAGAGCCTGAAGACGGTGCTGGAATATGCTTTTGATAACCAGGCCCTTGAGCAGGTGCTAGCCAAAGTCATTAAGGATAACCACCCCAGTCAGATGTTATTAGGAAAGGCCGGATTCTTCCTGCAAAAAGAGCTTTCTAACGAGGTCAGGCTCAATGGCAAATGGCTTGATGAGCAGATATTTACCCTTTCCCATGAACAGTGGCGGCTACACAACGCCCTTCAGGCCTGAAAATATCAATGCCTTAGCGCTGGCATTTCCCCAAGCAGCTATGATATGAATGCCGCCCCAAAAAGCCCGGCGAACAGAATGTAAATAGCGACTGCTTCCCGGCATCGATTTCTGGAGGTTAATTATGTGCGCATCAGGCGTACCCCATAAACATGCCACCACGGTAACTGCCGATCTCCCGGCCTGGGTTGACGAGGTGGTGGATTGGCATAAGCAGTATCACACCGATGAAGAGAAAATGCTGCTGGCTGTTGAGCTATCCAAGCAGAATGTACTGCGCGGAAGCGGCGGCCCTTTTGGGGCGGCTATCTTCGATAGACCCAGCGGTAGATTGGTCGGGGTTGGCGTCAATCGGGTAATGCCCTGCAATAACTCTGCACTGCATGCGGAAGTATTAGCCATTATGCTAAGCCAAAGTGCTGAACAGCAATTTACCTTAGGTGCCAATGGTCAGGAAAGAGAGCTTTTTGCCTCCTGCGAACCCTGCGCCATGTGCCTGGGGGCAACGCTTTGGAGCGGTGTTAAACGCCTGGTTTGCGGTGCAACTGGCGACGATGCCAGGGCCATTGGTTTTGATGAAGGACCGGTATTTGAGCAATCTTTCGATTATCTCAAAGAGGCTGGTTTAGAGGTCGTCAGACAGGTTTGTCGTACACAAGCCAATCAGGTTTTACAGGACTATGTAAAACATGGTGGAGAGATTTATAACGGTTAGTAAAAATCCACCTTCATAGAAGGTGGCTTTGAGTAGAGGCACCCTCAAAGGGTGCCTTGTTATCTTGGCATTTCCAATATTAGTTGCCTCTCTTCTTCCTCTTTGGCTTTTTTATCTTGGTACTTCACGTAGCGCCTTATGATTTCCTCATTCGCTCCTACTGAATCCACAAAGTACCCTCTCTGCCAAAAGTGATTTCCCCAGAGTTTCTTTTTCCTGAGGTAAGGAAACTTATTGAACAATCTTATTGCTGTTCGTCCCTTCAACGTTCCCATTAACTCCGAAACGCTTACACTCGGCGGGGTCCTGACAACTAAGTGAACATGATCCACCTGCACATTCAGCTCCACTACATGACATTTTTTCATGCTGCAGAATACGTAAATGCTACGGTAAACCTCATTTCCTACTTGCCCTTTAAGGATTTTGTACCTGTACTTGGGCGTCCACATGATGTGATACTGACATCGATAGAATACGTGTGATGCGTATCCATATCGGCTCATGCTATTTCTCCTTTCATTTGCTGGTAACAAACGAATGGTGTTTTAGCATGAGCGCTATCCGGGCTGAGCCCCTGAGGAACGATCACAACTCCATAGGAGGTGGTTTAAAGCTGACAACAAAAAAGCTAAATAGTAATTTTAGTTAACCAACAATTGGAGAGCGAGAAAATACGGTTATAGACTTAACGCCTCTAGATAAAGCCACATATAAATTTTGGCTATTCATATCATCAGCATTTTGAATTAAAACATGATCTGATTCTAAGCCTTTCAGCAACAGTGTACTTCCTATTGCCCTATAGGGAACTCTGTTTTCACCATTATTCCTTCTCGATTCACGAACTACTTCTGCCGATTGAATAAAAGTATAGGCTGGGTTAGAAACTTTTAGTTGCAACACTTCTTTGACAGCACTGAAAGCTGATGTTCGAAAAACTCTGGTATTTTCCGATTCTTCTAGCGCACGGACTAATGAATTAGCTACTTCTGGGCAGAACGAATCACGCATTTTGATATACGCTAATTCGATGGCAGAGGCTGGAGTTCGATTTCGACCATTAGTGATTGATTCTGCTCTTTGTTTTAATTTAGCCTTCTCTGCACCTAAAATCATTGTTGTTATAACAGTCAAAAACTGTTCTAAACAAGTTTCTCCTTTGAAATTATCCAAAATATTTGCCAGAAAGATCACATCCTTCAAGTCAACAGTTTCAACAACATCAACACCATTAACTGAGCTAGCGAAGCTATGGCGAGACTCAGCTCGATATGGATTTCCAATAATCAAAAGAGAGTCATTATTGTTCTTTCTAATTTCATACTGTGAATCGACCTGCTGCTGGTGATCCGCTCGGTCGTCACCTGTTAGCGGTTTCCAATATATATAATTTGGACAGGTAGTTAGATCTATTTTGTTTCCTTTTGCCAATAGGCTACGACTCTCCAATAACCAACTTCCTAAGTCGCTAGTACCAGCATTTTCCCACCGCCAAGGCGTGTTTAACTCACAGATAAGTGGAAATTTGACTAAAACCTCAGCTTCCCAATTGGGAAGCTTCACTCCTCTAAAGTTAAATATCCTTTGCATTGGATCGCCAAACACTGTTGTTGGCAATATGTTCGATAAAGTACAAATAATATTGTGCTGATCAAAATCACAATCTTGATACTCGTCAACTAATAGCCTTGAGTATGTAGAAATAATGATTTCATTGACCGCACCAGAGGTTAAATAACTTAAAACCGATTTTCTTAACTCAGGATAGAACTTTCCCGGTTCATAGACACTAGATTTAATCGGGCAAGAGTTATTGAAGGAATTAGCAAACTTAATGCACCAACCATCAATTGTAGTAATAACACAATTTTTATTAGGAATTTTAAGTTTTGTTAGCCGCTTTTTTAGCGCTGCTACGCCTGCGGTGGTGTGAGTAAGAACCAGATATGGTGCAGGTAGAGCTTGCCCTAAAATCTCTGTTAAAAGGTGAGTTTTGCCACAACCCGCTGGCGCTATTACCGCTCCATTACCGCTATCGAGTACAGTTTTTATCATATACTAGCCTTGCGGGTTAAGAACATTTAGAAAGAGTTGATTTATTGGTGTAGTAAATTGGGATGAAAAGTAGCTGTAGTTTGGACCAATAATATAGCGAGATATGTATTCTGCTGGTTCAATATCTTTAAACCAGCCTTTCTTTTTTGCAGCATTTCCTAAAATTACTCTTAAATCGGGGGTGTCAGTAACTAATGCAGTCTGCAAGTTATACCTATTTTGAGACATTTCAGAAATGTGCTGACTTATTGATTGCTCACCTTTCAGCGAAGCAGCATAATTCAGCAATAGAGGAATACACGTTGATGGACAACAAGAGAACAAAGCATTTTCAGTAGCGAAGTTATTGCCCCATGAAAAAATTCCTATACCATGATTTATGCATGTTTGAACATGTTGTTGATGTTCAGTATCCTTGTCTGAATCCTTTAGTATCACGGTGTGATATCCTAGATTTTTGAACACTAAAGCCCTAGTAAACATTGAGTCACCACCACCATCAGTACAAAAGATACCTTGCGCTTGAATACTATCTCTACCTAACGATTGGCTAAATAAATCAATACCTTTAACTAAGCCGATTTCAGTTTTTCCTTCACACACAATAACAACTTTACTAAAGAAAGCTTCCGCACAAACCCTCAGCGTTGACTGATCTTCGTAGCTGCTCGTTAAGCTGTAAATAATATGCGAATACGATGGATTCGGTGGAGGCAACGGAACTTGCAGTTTTCTGACTACAAATAATTGCTTTGCTTGTAACTCTCTCAGAACATATGGTGAATGAGTAGTAATGAATACTTGTTGCTGAGGTTCTGCATCTTTTGAGCCCAATTCATTCAACAGTCTTGTTATTCTGAATGGTTCAAGACCATATTCAGCTTCGTCAATAATAAATATGTTAGAGCTAGTAGATTCTTTCTGAAGACCACTAATCAACAATCTAGATGAGCCTGTGCCTAATTGCTTCAGTGGAGTGTTATTGTCTCCATGTAAACTGATAGCACCATTTGAAAAAGAAATACTCCCTACATCTAGTTGAGCTTCTAATTGTTCAACGGCAACTCCCAACTTATTTGCGATTGTCTTAACTTTAGCAAGTATTTCATCAATACCATCTATTTTCTGCTCACGAAACGAGTCACGAGTAGCTCTACCTAATCGAGTCAAGGTATCTGAAACGTCTATGCTATCTTCTGAAAGCTTATTTAGTACAGATCTATTACTCCAACCTAAGTGGTGAGAAGATATTGTGCCAAGACGGGCTGGAGATATTAGCTCTCGGTGCTTCCAAGGAAGTCTTCTTTCAATATCTTCTGCAAGTGCTCTGTCAGAATATAACAGCCAGTCAGGATTCAGATCTTTGTCTACTACTAACCTAATTGTTATAACAGTTTCATAACCATTATTTGGCTCATCATGTAGTAATTTATTTTGTAAGTCGAATGCTCTTAGAAATTTCCCATACTTTTCGTAATTTAGTAAATCTGGAGCTAGCAGTCCTAGGGTGACAAATATTTCGATAGGAGTATCTGTGTTTAATCCATTAAAATCAGCATCAGAAAACGAATAAGAACGTCTAGCGCCCAAGGCCAAATCTATAGCCTCCAGAATTGTCGACTTGCCAGAATCACCAGCTCCAATTAAACAGTTTAATCCGGGGTTTGGTGTCCAAACCAAATGTTTAATCACTCTAAAATTCTTTATTTCAACATGTCTAATTTGAGACATCACTAATCCTTGTAAGAAAGCTACTACAGATAGTTGACAAATTAAGACTAATTGTAAAATAGCCCTCTTAGAGTATGCCAACCTGAAGAAAATAAAGCATTATATTTATTGATGTTATAGGTGTTTAGATATAAAAAAGCTACCACTGAAATCAGTGGTAGCTCCAAGTTCATTCAATAGCCCGGATAGACCGGGCTTTTTTCTTGGGCTTGTGGCAGGTTTTATGCCGGTGCCGATGAACGCATCAGGTAATCGAACGCTCCCAGCGAAGCCGTCGCACCGCTGCCCATGGCAATGATAATCTGCTTGAAAGGTACGGTAGTGGCATCGCCTGCGGCAAAGATCCCTTTAATATTGGTCTCGCCGTTAGCGGCTATGACGACCTCTCCGCGGGGGGTCAGTTCCAATCCAGAGCCCTTCAACCATTCTGTGTTGGGTACCAAGCCAATCTGCACAAAGATACCGGCCAGCTCAACTTCATGCATTTCACCACTGGCTCGATCCTTATAGCTTAACCCCACGACGCGCTTGCCATCGCCACGCACCTCGGTGGTTTGCGCCTCGGTGATAATGTGGATATTGCCCATGGAACGTGCTTTACGCACCAGTACATCGTCTGCTCGCAGCTTGGCGTCAAATTCAAGCACTGTGACATGCTCAACGATATTGGCCAGGTCGATAGCGGCTTCGATGCCGGAGTTACCGCCACCGATGACTGCTACCTTTTTCCCCTTGAACAATGGACCATCGCAATGCGGACAGTAAGCCACACCGCGACCTCGGTATTCGCGCTCACCGGGCACGTTCATTTCCCGCCAACGGGCACCGGTGGCAATCACCAGGCTGCGGCTTTGCAGGACAGCACCGTTTTCCAGTGTCACTTCGAGCATATTGCCCTCACGCAGAGACTTCACCTTCTGGTTGCTCATAATGTCCACTTCGTAGTCGCGCACATGCTCTTCCAAATGAGCGACCAGCTTTGGCCCTTCAGTGGCCTTGACCGAGATAAAGTTTTCAATGCCCATGGTATCGGCCACCTGTCCGCCAAAGCGCTCGGTAACCAAACCGGTACGAATGCCTTTACGGGCGGCATAAATTGCCGCAGACGCGCCGGCTGGGCCTGCCCCCACCACCAACATGTCAAACGGCGCTTTTCTCTTCAGAGCCTCGGCCTGACGTGCTGCCGCATTGCTATCTACCTTGGATAAGATTTTGTCCAGCGTAATGGCCCCCTGGGAGAACTGCTCACCATTAAGGAATACGGTCGGCACCGCCAACACATTGCGCTCGCTGACTTCATCCTGGAACAAGGCACCGTCCACCATGGTGGTGCGAATATTGGGATTCACTGCCGCCATTAAATTAAGGGCCTGCACCACACCTGGGCAGGTTTGGCAGCTTAAAGAAACAAAGATTTCAAAATCCAGCAGACCTGGAAGCGCCCTAATCTGTTCTAAAACCGCGGCCTCCTGCTTCACCGGATGACCGCCGGTATGCAACAGCGCTAACACCAGTGAAGTAAATTCGTGGCCCATCGGCAAGCCGGCAAAAGTAATGGCCGTGCCCGTCTCAGCACTGGTTACCCGCATGCAAGGCGTGCGACTGTCAGCACTGCTTTGCTGCTTAACGCTGACTAATTCAGAGAGCTCTGCAATTTCGTTTGCCAGGGCCAACAACTGTTTCGATTTGTCACCGTCATCGGCATTTACCTGCAACTCGACGGGACGCTTCAGATTGGCCAGATAGGCCTTTAATTCATTCTTTAACTTAGTGTCTAACATGGTCACTCCGATATATCTTGTCAGGTCGACGGTGAACACTTGTTTTTGGCACGACAACAGCCCTACGAACCGGGATTCGCACCATTAACGTTGGTTGGGTTGGCACAGGAGGAAGATCCCTCCCGTGCCTTTTGCCGGAAAGGCTTTAGGTTAGATCTTGCCGACCAGATCCAAAGATGGAGACAGGGTTTCCTCACCTGGCTGCCACTTGGCCGGGCAGACTTCACCGTCGTGGCTGGCAACATACTGAGCCGCTTGCACCTTACGGAACAGCTCGGCAGCGCTTCGACCAATGCCAAGATCATGGATTTCCATTACCTTGATCTCACCCTCAGGGTTAATCACGAAGGTACCACGCAGGGCCAGACCGTCTTCTTCGATCATCACACCGAAATTACGGGTGATGCGGCCGGTTGGGTCGCCGATCATGGGGAACTTGATCTTACGAATGGTATCGGAAGTATCATGCCAGGCCTTGTGGGTGAAGTGCGTATCGGTAGAAACGGAGTACACTTCTACACCCAACGCCTGCAGCTTGTCGTAGTAGTCGGCAAGGTCACCCAGTTCAGTAGGACAAACGAAAGTGAAGTCGGCTGGGTAGAACATCACCACAGACCACTTGCCCAGCAGGTCTTGATCGCTGACCTGAATAAACTCGCCGTTGTGGAAAGCTGTGGCATTGAAAGGCTTGATCTTGGTGTTGATAAGAGATTGTGTCATTTACGGTTCTCCTTGATAAAAATGGGTTGTCATTCGAGACAGGAGCAAGTCTAGCCAAGCGCCTTTGATTATTACAATTGATTGGATTAATCTTGCTAATCAAATAATGCGATTAACAACCCTTCTTTAAGCACAGCTGGAAATTGCTTTTCCCGTTGGCCAGCGCTAGCATGGCTAGACTTATCTAAAAAATAGAACGCTTTCCCGTGTACAGGCCCAAAACCACCCTGGAACAATGGCGGATATTGCAAGCTGTCGTCGATTTCGGCGGCTATGCCCAAGCAGCAGCCCAACTCAATAAGAGTCAGTCTTCCCTAAATCATGCGGTAGCCAAGTTGCAAAGCCAGCTGGATGTTCAGCTACTGGAAGTGCGCGGTCGCAAGGCTTTTCTGACCGAAGCCGGCGAAGTGATGCTGCGCCGCTCCCGGCATCTGACCCAGAATGTGCATGACCTGGAAGCCCTGGCGGAAAATATCCATCAGGATTGGGAGCCTGAAATTACCCTGGCATTGGATCTCGCCTATCCCCGACACTGTATCTTGCCCGTGCTTCAGGCTTTCTATCCACAAAGCCGTGGTAGCCGGCTTAAAATTATCGATACCGTGCTGACCGGCTCCGATGAAGCAGTGCAGGAAGGCTGGGCCGATATTGTGATCAGCACCAGCGTGCCCAAAGGTTTTTTGGGGGAGCCCTTGGCCGACATTTATTTTGTCACTGTGTGTCATCCTTCCCACCCGCTGGCAGCCATCGAAGGAAAAGTGGATCCCAACGAACTCTTGCATCATTTGCAGATAGTGATCAAGGATACTGCTAAGAGCCCCCAGGAAAAGCAGGGCTGGTTGCGCGCTGAAATGCGCTGGACGGTCAGTCATTTCCAAAGTGCCATCGATTTGCTGTTGCAAAACATCGGCTTTTGCTGGCTGCCTTTCCATGAAGTGCATAACAAGTTAGACAGTGGTGAATTGGTAAGGTTGGACATACAAGGCAGTAGTTATCGCAAGGGTGGATTATTTTTGATCCACCCCAGGCCAGACAACCTGGGTCCCGGTAGTCGGCTGCTGTCGGATTTGATCCTGGGTCACAAGCATACAACCGAAACACCGCCAAATTTGAAAAAGGAACGCTGATGGAGATGACAAGAGAAGAGCTTGAAAGCCTGATGGCCGACAGTGCCCATAATGCGGTACTGACTACCAAAGAAGAATTTGGTGTTGAGCTGGACAACAGTCCGCACAGCATTGCCAAAGTAGATGAAGTGCTGCATAAATGGCTGGCAAAGTATAAAGGGCAGGCTCTTGAGGAAAAAGCCGTGTTCACCTTGTGTAATCTTTATGGTGCCTACGTGGGTGAAATATTCCGTAAGCTGGTGGGAGGGCATTGGCATTATGACCTAAGCAATCCTGAAGCCCCCTATATCGTGCTTGAGTATGCAGGTCATACTTATGCCTTTGCCGGGATCTGCTATCAGCGTTTGGTTAACGACAGCCAGATTAGTGTGAAACGTTATTTCGATCAGGCCCTATCCAATAACGTTCAGTGAATACGTCGCTGCCAATCGGCAAGCATCAAGCTTAGCAATCGGCTTCTGCTCCAATAGCTGAGCAATAAGCCATCCAGGACCAGAGTCAGGGCTAAAGGCCATGAAAACAGCCACTGACTCTGCCACGCCATATGCACATGAAAAGACAGGTCAGCCAGCAAGGTAATAACGGTGACCGGCCACAGTAGTCTGAAAACGCCCCGCCAGGCACTGTCCAACAGCTTCTGCCGCCACATTAAAAGCGCCAATAACACCAGCGCTGGCAATCCCAAAAACAAACTGGCGTAGAAATACGCCCGATCTGGATAAAACACCTTTAACAGAAGGCTTCCATCAGCCAAATAAGAGGCCGAGGCGATAAAGATAAGGTAGCCGCGCATCAGAAACAAAAGGCTTGCAAACACCGGCCAGGGTGGCTTGATACGTCCCTCTTCGTCATAGTGACGAAGGGGGACGATAGGCCGGGTAAATTTCGCTGAACTCAACCTAAATATACCGACGCTGTTCTGCCAGATAGCCCAGCAGCAAAAAGATAGCAACGATACTGATCCCCTGATAAACGTATGGGATCATCAATAAAAGCTGTTTGGTAAAGGGCGTCACAAACAGCAACAATGCCCCGTAACCAAAGGCACAAATCAACACAAAGGCCAGGGTGCGCAGGATAAAATGAAATGGGGCCAGTGCCCTTTTCACTTGTTTATTGAGTAAGTCGCCGTACACCACCATCACAGTGGCGACTAAGGTCAGGGCAATTTCACCGTAGTACGGGGCCAATTCTTGTGTCAGCTGCAACAATAACGCTTGCATCGTCACACACCGTGCTCAGCAAACAGGGCCAGCATGTCATCTTCGCTCAGTACCTTAATACCAAGTTCATTGGCTTTGGCCAGCTTCGACCCGGCTTTTTCACCGGCCACGACACAATGGGTTTTGGCCGACACGCTGCCAGAGACTTTTGCCCCCAAACGCTCGAGTTTGGCCTTGGCCTCGCTTCTATCCATGCTCGACAACGTCCCGGTCAGCACATAGGTTTGGCCGGATAGGGGTTGTTCCGCTTGTTCAATCACTTCAATCTCAGGCCAATGCACTCCCACCGCCAAAAGCTTTTCCACTACCTGCTGATTATGGGGTTCGGCGAAAAAGTTGTAGATATGGCGGGCAACTACCTCCCCCACATCTGGTACACTTTGTAATGTATCGATATCGGCTTTTTGCAAAGCATCCAGGGTCAGGAAGTGATTCGCCAGGGCGGCGGCGGTAGCCTCCCCGACTTCACGTATACCCAGAGCATAGAGAAAACGCGGCAGCGTGGTCTGTTTCGCATTCTCCAGAGCATTAACCAGGTTAACAGCCGATTTCTCCCCCATGCGTTCCATGCTGGCAAGCTTTGCCAAATCCAGATTAAACAGTTGATCGGGGGTTTCTACCCAACCCAGATCCACCAGTTGCTCAATCAGCTTATCGCCAAGGCCATCAATATCCATGGCCTTACGGGAAGCGAAATGTTTTAGCGCTTCTTTGCGCTGAGCAGCGCAATAGAGCCCTCCCGTGCAGCGTGCAACCGCTTCCGATTCGAGCTTTTCCACCGCCGATTGACAGATGGGACAATGCTCTGGAAAGACAATATCTTTAGCATCATCGGGACGCTTTTCTGCCACCACCGACACCACCTGCGGGATCACATCCCCGGCCCGGCGGATAATCACGGTATCGCCGATTTTCACTTGAAGGCGATTGATCTCATCCTGATTGTGCAAAGTGGCGTTGGAAACAGTCACTCCACCGACAAACACCGGCTCGAGCCTGGCAACGGGCGTAATAGCCCCGGTACGGCCCACCTGGAATTCCACATCGAGCAGACGGGTCATCTCTTCCTGGGCAGGAAACTTCCAGGCAATGGCCCAGCGTGGCGCCCTGGCCACAAAACCCAAGGACTGCTGCACAGCCAGCTCGTCCACTTTGACCACCACACCATCGATTTCATAGGCGAGATCCGCTCTGCGCTGGAGTATATCCTGATAGTACTGAAGACAACCCTCTGCATCCTCCACCAGGCGGCTCTCAGGACAAAGGGGCAGTCCCCACTCGCGAAGCTGCTGTAGACGGGCGAAATGGGTATTGGCAAGAGGGATTTTTTCCCCTTCCACTAAGCCGACCGAATAGGCGTAAATGTATAAGGGCCTGGCCGCCGTTATCCTGGAATCCAGCTGACGCAAACTGCCAGCGGCGGCATTTCTGGGGTTTACAAAGGTCTTTTTGCCCTGCTCGGCTTGTAGCGCATTCAATTTTTCAAATCCGGCCTTACTCATAAATACCTCGCCGCGCACTTCCAGCCGCGCCGGGAAATCTTCACCGCGTAATCTCAGGGGCAGATTTTGTATGGTACGTACATTGGCGGTAATATCCTCTCCTGTGCGACCGTCACCACGAGTAGCACCGCGCACCAGCACACCATTTTCATACAGCAGACTGACCGCCAGACCATCGAGTTTAGGCTCACAACAAAATGCGCTGTCCAACCGCGTTTTCAGACGGTCTTGCATACGCTTAACGAAAGCAAAGAATTCATCGTTATCGAAAGCATTGTCTAAGGACAACATGGGCACATCGTGCTCTACCTCAGCAAAAGCTTTCAGTGGCGGTGCACCGACTTTCTGGGTCGGCGAGTCTGGCGTTATCCATTCCGGATGCTCGGATTCCAAGGCCTGTAACTCGCGCATCAGCCGGTCGTATTCGGCATCAGGCACGGAGGGTGCGTCCAGCACGTAATATTGATAATTGTATTCGTTCAGTTGGCGCCTGAGCTGTTCCAGGCGGGGACTATTAGCTGTCTGCATCTGCGCTTATTGAATCGATTGAAGTTAGAGGGAACGAACAAGCGGTTTGTCCTCTTATACAGGACAAACCGCGCCAGCCTCAGTTGGCTTTTTTGATCATACGACGACGTTCAAATTCACGAATTTTCTCAACATACTGCTGCAAGCTTTGCTTGGTCAGTACACTGCGTCTGCCATCCAGAACCTGGGCGTCAAATTCGTCCGCCAGTTTACGGGCGGCATTGTGCATCATATTGAATACCTGGTGGGGATCACCTTCGATCGGCAAGATCATAAATAGCGACAAGCCCTGCGTTGAGAACGTTTCCATATTGTCGATATCAAATACGCCAGGCTTAAACATGTTGGCCAGGCTGAACAGTACCGGGCCTTTACCGTTACTGTTAACATGACGGTGAAAAATATCCTGATCGCCAAACTTAAAGCCCAGGGTCAACAACGCAGGTAACAAGGACGCACCAGGAATAGGTTTGTAGTCTGGCGCTTTTACATTCAGCACCAGCACTTCCTGATTCGGGGTTTTAACCGTGCTGTCTACCCTATCCTCTTCAGGTTCGCCAACCTCGTGAGCCTCTTCAAAGTCCATGTGCATCTGGTCTTCTTTGACGGTAGGTTCCTTGCGTAGCGCCGGCTCTTTACGTTTTACCGGTTCGGCTTTTTTGCGCTTTACCAGGTTTTTGGCCTGTGCGGCCAGGCCAGATAAGCCCATATTTTCTTCTTTAGGCTGTGGCTTTGCCTCAGGCTCAGGCTCGGGTTCTTTAACCTGTGGTGCCGGCTCTGTCACTTTGGCTCTTACCGTTGCAGGTGCATCGCGACGAAGCAGGAATGCAGGTGGCTCAGGTATATTAGGGTCCTGAAGCTGCGTCTCTTTATGTTCTTTAGCTGTAACAATCACCGGTGCCTCTTCACGCACCGGCGGACGCGGTTCATCGCGCACAATCGGTGTCATTCGAGGTTGCGCCGGAGCAGCAGGTTTTGCTGGCGCTTCGCCACGGATCACCCGAACCTTGCCGATCCCTAAGTCATCAAAATCATCTTGTTTTGATGAGCTACTCAAAGTGGGTTCATCATCAGGCAAC
This sequence comes from Aliiglaciecola sp. CAU 1673, assembly GCF_029223185.1. Taxonomy (GTDB): domain Bacteria; phylum Pseudomonadota; class Gammaproteobacteria; order Enterobacterales; family Alteromonadaceae; genus Bowmanella. The sequence continues at coordinate 304,502 of NZ_JARHUG010000002.1, read as the reverse complement.
TCAAAATCTGAGTCCTGCTCATCCCAATTTGCTTGTCTGTGCTGCAGATTGGCCGGTGCCGGGCGCTCTTGGCTTTGCTTGTTACGATTTTTGCGCACCGTCCACAGACCATGAGCCAGTATGCCGGCGATGGCCAGGGCGCCAAATATCAGAAAGGTGAGGCGTAGTTCTTCCATTTTTGACTTTATAATTCTGCCAGTGCGACGGCTTCGTCAACATCCACTGCAACCATGCGCGACACGCCTGGCTCAGCCATGGTGACGCCGGTTAAGTGAGTTGCCATTTCCATCGCTATCTTGTTGTGGGTGATATAAATAAATTGCACCGTCCTGGACATTTCTGACACTAATTTACAGAAACGTCCAACGTTAGCATCATCCAATGGCGCATCCACCTCATCCAATAAACAAAAAGGTGCCGGATTGAGGCGGAAAATCGCGAAGACCAATGATAAAGCGGTCAAGGCTTTTTCTCCACCGCTTAACAGGTGAATGGTGCTATTTTTCTTACCAGGTGGCCTGGCCATAATGCTGACCCCGGTTTCTAACAGGTCATCATCGGTGAGCTCAAGGTAGGCAGAGCCACCGCCAAAGACCTTGGGAAAGAGCATTTTCAAATCGTCATTGACCCGTTCAAAGGTATCCTTGAAGCGGGTTTTGGTCTCTTTATCGATTTTACGAATGGCTCCTTCCAAGGTTTCCAAGGCGCCACTAAGATCCTCATGTTGCTCATCCAGATGCTGCTTGCGCTGTGCCTGAATATCATATTCTTCCACCGCTGCCAGGTTGACGGCGCCTAAACGCCCAACCGCAGCCACAGTTTTATCCAGCTCCTGCTGCCAACTGTCTTCATCGGGCTCCTGCGCCATTTGTCGCAGTTGCTCTAGCAAAGGCTTAAGAGACTGTCCCGACTCTTCGAGTTGTTCGAGCACCCCGTTAGCCCTGACCCGATAACCTTCACATTCCAATTGCAGGCTTTGTTGTTCATCCCGCATTTTTTGGATTTTTGACTGCGTGCCCTGCTGCCCTTTTTGTGCAGCCCGAAGCCAATCATCCACTTCGGACAGTTTTGCGGCCAAATCTGCTTGCTGCTCTTCGATGATCAGTCGTTGTTCCAGCAATTGTTGCAGTTCGTCACCCTGATCGTTGAGCGGTGAGGTCGATTCTTGTTGTTCAGCTTGTAGCTGGGCCTGGCGAGTTGCCATGGCTTCTTTATCACGCCTCTGACGTTGCAGGTTTTGCGACAGATTTTGCACCTGGGCTTTTAACCCCTGCACGTTCAACTCCAATTGATGGCGCTTGTCCTTCAATTGCTGAACCTGATTACGCTTGTGATTGAGCTGCTGGCTCAGTTGCTCACGCTGCGCATGGATCTCTGTCAGTGGATCCTGTTCATTCTCCAGGGACTCCTGCAGGGATTCGCATTCCTCCATCAGTGCCGCCAATTGCAGCTGGTCTTCGTCGAGTTGCTGTACCTGTGTCTCTATTTGCGCCGACAAACGCTGCCGTTGCACCTGCATGGCCTGGCTTTGCTGTCTGAGCACTGACAGCTCTTGCTCAACCGCCATCAGCTGCCTTTCAAGGGTCAGCGTGGCGCTGCGCTCCTGTTCCAAGGCTATTGCCAGCTGCTGGTGTTCCTCTTCGGCGCTTTGCAATTGCTGCTGCAGGGAAACGGTCAGCTGTTGTTGCTCGCGGCACGTCTCTTCCAGTTCCTGGATCTGCTTTGCCCGCTCCAAAACGCCTGTTTGTCCCTGGCTTGGGCCCAGTAACTGCCAGTCAGGGCCATACCAATGCCCGGATTGGGTAATCAGACTTTGATGTGGCAAGAGGTTTGCCTGTCGCATCGCCAGCTCACTGTCCTTTTCCAGCACTTGGATATCACACAGCCAGCCTGGCACCTTTTCATTTTTTACTTTGGCAGCCAGGCTATCGGCGGGCTTTTTAGGGCTGAATTTGTCTTTGAGTAGCCAACGGCTTCCTTCAATCGCAGAGATTTGCCCTACCGCCACCAGCGGCGCATTAAGCCAATGGCCCAGCGCCGTCTCAAGGGCCTTTTCCCAACCGGGCTCTGCGACAAGGCTATGCCAGGCAATTTCGGGAGACTCTGGTAAGCTACCGAGGTAGTCTTCAAGTGCCTGACTTTGCTCGACATCCCCTTGCTGAAGGCTCTGCAAAGAAGCCAGTCTGGCTTGGCTGTGTTGAAGCTGACCTTTAGCCTCAAATTGCTGAGCCTGTAGCGCTTTGATGTGTTGAGCCTGACGCTCGTAATCTGCCTGCAGGGCCTGTAGTTTTGTCTGACCGTTTTGCAAGGCGGTTTTGGCGTCGCGGGCACGCTCCGAAAGAGCAGTTTGTTGCGGCTCCAACTGTGCATCAGACAGATCATTGAGCTCGCGCCTGAGTTCGCTAATGCGCTGCGCCTCCCTGGCAATCAAGGTCTGTTGAGACTGAACCTGGCTTTGCCGGCTTTTTAACTGCTGTTGGGCATCCAGATACTGGCGCTCCCGGGCTTGCCATGCCTGACTCTGGCTCTGCCAGTCTTGTTCTGCCTGGGTTAACGCCTCTTCGGCTTGATAGGCTTGTTCAAGCCGAATCTCTAGTTCCGGCGCCACCTCATCCAGCTGAGCATTAGCCTGCGCCAGTAGTTCTTCATCCTGCGTCAGGTTCAGCGACAGCTCTTCCATCTGCACAGACAGTCTGCTCAATTCATCGGCAAGTTGCTGCTGACGCTTTTTAGCATGGATTTGTGACTGCTCCAGGCGGGTAATTTGGTTACCCACCTGAAAGTATTGATTTTGCACGTCAGAGAGTTGCTGCTTCAGGTCTTGCTCACGCTCCTGATAGTGCAGCATACCGCTCTCTTCGCCGCGCTGATGGGCAATGACTTCCTCAATCTGGTTTTCCTGGACGGCGATTTGCAGCTCCAGTTGCGCTATCTTGTTGCTGTGCTTAAGCCAGCGAATCGCGGCCAGCTCACCTTTTAACTGCCTTTCTTTGGCTTTCAGTTCCTTGTAGCGTTTGGCAGCATGAGCCTGGCGCTGCAACTTTTCCAACTGCTGGGCCAATTCGCCCCGCACATCGTTGAGGCGTTCGAGGTTTTCACGGGTATGGCGGATGCGATTTTCGGTTTCCCGGCGACGTTCTTTGTATTTGGAGATGCCGGCCGCTTCTTCGATAAATACCCGCAGCTCTTGCGGCTTGGACTCTATCAGGCGCGAAATCATGCCCTGTTCAATAATGGCGTAACTACGAGGGCCTAATCCTGTGCCCAGAAACAAATCAGTCACATCCCGGCGGCGGCATTTACTGGCATTAAGGTAATACAACGACTGTCCATCACGGGTCACCACCCGTTTGACCGCCAATTCGTTGTAGTTGGCGTATTCGCCCTGAATGCGGCCGCTGCTGTTGTCGAACACCAGCTCGACGCTGCATTGAGACACCGGCTTGCGGGCGCTGGAGCCATTGAAGATAACATCGGTCATGGCATCGCCACGCAGATTTTTGGCCGAACTTTCGCCCAGCACCCAACGCACCGCGTCAATCACATTGGATTTTCCGCAGCCATTGGGACCGACGATGGCGGTCATGTCCTCTGGGAATGGAATGCTGGTGGGGTCAACGAAGGACTTGAAACCTGCCAGTTTTATCTTTTTAAGCCGCATGAGTCCTTTTGTTGATAAAATCCGACATTAAGTGCGGTTTTGATGCTAACAGAACTCAAGAAGTGTAACAATTGAGGAATTCACACAGGTCGGTTGCCTGGGGTACCCTAACCCAGGCACCTGTAACTGATTGAAAAGGATAACAATGTCTCAAGCAGATCCAACTAGCGGTGTGGGCTATTTTTTTAAAGGCTTTGAGCTGATTAAAACCAAAGGGCTACGCCGTTTTGTATTTGTGCCTCTGGCCGTCAATCTCTTGCTGTTTGCTGTCGCTTTTTATTTCCTGTTGCAGGAGATCGACAGCGCCATTTTGTGGCTACTGGATTTAATTCCCAATTGGCTGGAATGGCTGAAGGATTGGTTGGCCTATTTCATCTGGCCATTAGCTGTGATCATTATCCTGGTCACCTTCTCCTTTATCTTTAACAGTATCGCCAACTGGATTGCCGCCCCCTTCAATGGTTTGCTGGCTGAAAAGGTGGAGCAGCATCTGACCGGTCAACCGTTAAATGACGAGGGCCTGCTAGCGGTCATCAAAGACATCCCGCGTACGCTGGGGCGAGAATGGATCAAACTGGTTTATTACCTTCCACGGGCTATCGGCTTCTTGCTGATCTTTTTTCTGCTGCCGGTGGCAGGCCAGCTGGTGTGGTTTTTGTTTACCGCCTGGATGATGGCTATCCAATATTGTGATTACCCCTTTGATAATCACAAAGTGCCTTTTGGACGCATGCGTCAGAGCCTGGCGGACAGTAAAGGCAGCACCTTTGGCTTTGGTATTGCCGTGACCCTATTTGCCATGGTGCCCATTATCAATTTCTTGGTGATGCCGGTAGCTATCTGCGGCGCTACCGCCATGTGGGTGGATAAATTTCGCGGAGAAATGGTCGGCCGCTAGTCCGACTGGCGACGTAACAGGCCCGTCAACTGTTCAGCAGGGACGGGCCGGCTGAAATGAAATCCTTGCATAATGTGACAACCGTTTTCTTCCAGAAATTGCACCTGCTCCGGCTTTTCTACCCCTTGGGCCACTACGTCCACATCCAATAACTTAGACAGCTGAATAATGGCCTTGATAATGACCTTATCCCCAGGCTCCTGCTCCATATTCATTACAAAAGAACTGTCTATTTTAAGGGAGTCCACTGGCAAGATCCGAAGTTGTCTCAAAGAAGAATAGCCGCTGCCGAAATCATCCAGGGCAATACGAAAACCTGCAGATTTGACCCAGCTTAAACGCTCTAACAGGTAATGGCCGCTGTCTAACAGCGACGTCTCGGTAATCTCCGTCTTGAGGGCATTTGGGGAAATGCCGGAAGCTCGCATCATTTCTGACATCTGTTCGATATTCTGTTGATTGGCAAACTGATGACCAGACAAATTCACCGAGACCTGCACCTCAACACCCAGCTCCTTTTTCCAGGCCACCACATGCTCGATGGTGTTTTCCAACACCTGTAAAAACACCTCTTGGATCAGACCACTGCGTTCCGCCACCCGAATAAACTCTGAGGGTGCCAGGATACCGCGGTTGCGGTGCTGCCAACGGGCCAGGCACTCGACGCCAACAATTTTATTGGTACGGCTGTCCACCTGTGGCTGGAAATAAGGAATGAACTCCTTGAGTTTGAGGCCCCGGCGGATATCGTTTTCCAATTGACGATAACTGACCAGCTCCTGGTTGATTTCTTCGCAGTAAAATACGTAACTGCCCTTCTGTTGCTTTTTGGCGCGGTACATGGCGATATCCGCCAGGTGCATCAGGCTCTCACCATCATCGCTGTTTTGTGGAAACAGACTAATACCAATGCTGACACCAACCTCTACATCGCGATCCTTGATCTTGAAAGGCTTGCTCAATACATCCACTATTTTATCGGCCACCCTGACCAAGTCTTCGTTTTCGCTAACCTGGCTAGCCAACACAATAAATTCATCACCGCCGAGGCGAGCCACCGTATCGGTACTTCGCAACACATTCATTAGGCGCTGAGCCGCAGCTTTGAGTAAAATGTCGCCTGCTTCATGGCCCAAACTGTCATTAACCTGCTTAAATTTATCCAAGTCCAGAAACATCAGGCCAAAGCCACTATTGTCACGCCGACACTGATTAATTTGGTGCGGAATGATTTGCATCAGCAGCGAACGATTAGCCAGCCCGGTGAGTTCGTCATGATAAGCCATCTCCTGCAAGCGTTGCAGGCGACTCCTTTGACTGGATAAGTCGGTATACACACCGACGATGTAGACAGGCTGACCTTCCTCATCGACGATATTACGCAAGCGCACATGCCGGGGGAACGCCTGGCCACTGTGATTCAAACTCCACAACTCACCGCTCCAACTGCCTTCTTGATTAAGCTGCTGGCGGATCTGCTGATTGAATTCTGAGGTATGCCGGGCAGGCCTGAGCACAGACGCACTTTTTCCTAACAAAGCTTTGGTGGAAAACCCGGTCATCTCACAAAAAGCATTATTGACGAACTGGATTTGATCATCCTGATCAACAATCATCACCGGCTCGGTGGATGCTTCATAAATCTGACTATAGAGGCTCAATACCTGGTCGGCGCTGGGTGCGGATACGCCGATAGGTGAGATACCGACATGAATAAGCGCTTCTTCGCCTAAATTGACTGTGGAGCAATAAAACTGCGCTTTGACGTGACCCAGGCCATTTTGCTTGATCTTTAATTTGGCCTGGCCACCTCCGTTTGCCAAAAACTCCCGAATAACGGGCAGGATATGCTGATTGCCGTTTTGCTCAAAAAGTTGGGTCACGCTTTGGCCATCACCAAGCTCCACCGGCAAATTAAGAAATTCTCTGGCCGCAGAGTTGATATGCCTCACACGCTGCTGGCAAAGCAACAACATGGGCTGAGTGCTTTGCTGGAAAAAGCGCAAAAATTCTTTTTTTGAGGCCTCATTCATTATTTTATCCATTTATTCTCGTCGGCAGCCACATACGCGGGACGACCACATTACACTTTACTCTGTCACCATCATTGGCCTGATCCCTTAGTCTAGCCGTCAAGGGTAAACTTCGCCCTTTATCAAAGGAAAAAGCCGGCAAATTGCCGGCTTTATTGTTACTCAACGATCACCATTTCTGATAACAGGTTGTCAGCACCGTCCAACTTTTCCATTATCCACAGCATATAGCGGCTATCAACATGGATAGAGCGATTCAAACGGATGTCAAAATCCCAATCGCCGATAATGCTTTCATAAACGCCGTCAAACAACAGCCCCACCAGTTCAGCCCGTCCATTTAATGTAGGTGACCCTGAGTTACCGCCAGTGGTATCCACTGTGCTCAAGAAATTCACCGGCACAGAATCAAGCTCCGTCATACCATAGCGACCAAAATCCTTTGCCTTTGCCAGTTGCAGTAGCTTTGCTGGAGAATTGAACGGCTCGACGCCGGTTTCCTTCTGCAACAATCCCCGCAAACTGGTGAATGGGATATTCAGTACACCATCTTTTGGTGAATAGCCTTGTACGTTGCCGTAGGTCACGCGAAGCGTACTATTGGCGTCGGCGTATACCGGATTGCCCTGACTTTCCTGGTAGGCGATCACTGCACGCATATATTCAGGGCGCATGGTTTGGAAACGACCGGCCAGTTCTTTGTCTGCTTGCTCCATGGCCATATTGCGGTCATACATAGCCACCGCGTATTGAATAAAAGGGTCGTCACTTGTCTGGAAGGCCTCAACCCCAGCTTTCATCCATTTCAGACGGGTCTCTTCATCACCCAGCTTGGTTTGACGATACATTTTGTCCAATACCTGACGCATCCTGGCTTCATTCCAGCTGTCACCCATTTCGAAGAAGGCATCCAGCTCGGCGATATGCTGTTCTTGCGGCAAAGCATGATAGGTTTTCAGGAAATGCAGCAGCACGGCCTTATCCACCTCAGCATCGAAACGGCGCGACAAGCGTCGCATAGACTCTTCGATAGATTTAAGGTCCCGCTTCTGATATCCGGGCTCTCTTTGCATATCCGGCTTGGTGCGTTCATGGGCCAGGCGATAAAGCTGCTCGGCCACAGGCAACAATGCCGTACGATGAATGTAGCCAAGGGCCAGTTCCTGCTCTTTGGTTGCCGAATCCTCTTTCACCAGCGCCGCTAAGGCATCCAGGCTGCCACCAAAACGGGCCAGGCGTGCTTCATCCTCATTCAACCAACCCATCAGTTGATTTTCAAAGGCTTGCTTGCGCTTTAAAAAGCCGCTGCGCTGGTAGCTGTCAATCATGCTTTCGTAGTTCTTAGCGTAATTGGCCAACGAGGCGATGGTGCTCTCGTATTTGATCCTGGCATCGCTACCCTCTTGCGCAGTCTGCTCAATCACTTCAATCATCTGCTCGCGATAGGCCTTCGCCATGGGATAGGTATAAGTGAAAGCATCTTCCACTTCTTTGGCAGTACGGTAACGGTTGGTGCTACCAGGGTATCCGGCCACCATTACAAAGTCACCGTCACTGACGCCTTTAGCAGATACTTTTAAGAAGCTCGCTGGCGTAAATGGCTGGTTAGCTTTGTTGAAGTCTGCCGGTTTTCCATCAGGCCCCACATAGGCGCGATAAAAAGAAAAGTCACCGGTTTGACGCGGCCACATCCAGTTGTCCACATCACCACCATACTTGCCTACCGACATGCTTGGTGCATACACCAGACGTACGTCACGGATCTCCAGGGACTTGATCAGGAAATACTCTAATCCACCATGAAAACTGTACACTTCACAGCGATAGCCGGCGTCTTTTTCACACTCTGCCACTAAGGCCTTCTGACGTTCCTCAACCAATGCATAACGGGCTTGTCCGTCTCTTGTATCTTCAAGGTCCTTGTTTACCTGAGAGGTCACATCCTCTACCTGCTCGGTGACATACATCCTGGAGCCTGGCGCGGCGGGCAGTTCCTGCTCCAGTGACTTGGCCAGAAATCCATTTTCAAGGTGGTTTTTCTCTGGCGTGGAGTTGTATTGAATGCTGCCGTACGCGCAGTGATGGTTTGTTACCACCAGACCTTTAGGGGAAACAAAAGACGCCGTGCAGCCTCCCAAGCTAATAACCGCATTCATGGGAAACTCGGTGAGTTTTGAAATATTTTTGGGATCAATCTCAAGGCCTTTTTGCTTGAGAATGGATTCCAATTGCGGCAGTTGGTGAGGTTGCCACATGCCTTCGTCGGCATTGGCAAACATGGTCATCCCAGCCAAAAGGGTCAGACTGATTCTTCGCATCGTTGGGCTAAATCCTTATTATTGTTTTGGTTATCAGCGCCTAGGATAACCTCGGGTTTATCAGATAAAAACCTCAACGGCGATGTAATGACCATTTTTTGAGTCAATTGAAGCCCAGGCAACCGCGTTTCAGATGAAAATATTTCCGCAAAAGCCATTGACAGTAAAGGCAAAGCGATCGTTTCGCACGATTCTTCTCACAAATGCGTAGCTGAGCATAAAATAATCACGGTTTTACCAGAATCTTGTTGCTCTAGGCTGATCTTTGCCTCTAAACTAGACTTGAACTAAGTAAAGGGTATGGTTGCCCTTTACACGACATCGGGCGATTCTGGCTGTTGGCTCCTTGATGGCGTAGATAGACAACGGCCGTGAGAAAACTTGAAATGAAACTATATGTTGGAAACCTGTCATATCAAATGACAGACGCTGATTTGGAAGCCGCCTTCGCAGCTTTCGGTACTGTAAGCTCTGCCAAGATCATCACTGATCGTGAAACCAACCGCTCTAAGGGCTTTGGCTTTGTTGAGTTTGCAAACCGTTCAGAAGCGGAAGCTGCCATTGAGAGCCTCAATGGTAAAGACGTTTCCGGTCGCGCTCTCGTGGTAAACGAAGCTCGTCCACCTAAGCCAAGAACTGGCTCCAATCCTCGCGGCCGTTTCTGATTTAGATCCAGATTCAGTGCCGGCGACATTAGTCGGTGGCACAAGCTAGCGTCTCTGACCAAGGGGTGCAGTTTTTCCCCAAGTTCAGTTGCTTAGATGATTCAGCCATCTAGGCCTTTTAAAGCCCCTTCACCGGGGCTTTTTCATTTCTGTGTTCTACATAAAAAAGCCCCGGTAATCACCAGGGCTTTTTGTTAGTGCTGATTATCAGGCTTCTTGCACATCGCCGCCCACTGCAGCCTTACGCCGGGTAAACAGGGCCTTGATATCATGAAGGATCAAATACAGGCAAGGCACCAACAACAGCGTGATCACTGTGGCAAACAAGATCCCGAAAGCAAGGGAAATGGCCATAGGGATCACAATCTGCGCCTGCAGGCTGCGTTCAAACACAATAGGCATCAGTCCCATAAAGGTGGTCAGAGAAGTCAGCACGATAGCGCGAAAACGCTGGGTACCGGCCTGAATGGCAGATTCGAGCAATGAGTGTCCTTCTGCCCTGGCGCGGTTGACAAAATCGACCATGATCAAGCTGTCATTCACCACCACCCCGGACAGCGCAATAATGCCGCATAAGGACAACACACTGACCGCATGCCCCAGCAGCAAGTGACCGACAATAGCACCGACGATACCGAAGGGGATCACCGACATAATGATCAGCGGCTGTGCGTAGGACTTCAAGGGCACTGCCATCAGCGCATAAATGGCAAAGAGTGCAAAGAGTGCGCCCTGTGCCAGACTCATCAAAGCTTCACCTTCTTCCTTCGACTGGCCTTCAAGACCGAAATCAACGCTGGGGTAGCGCTCCAGCAAATCTGGAATAAAGTTTTCGGTCACTTCGTTGACCACCTGCGTGGGCTCGACTTTTCCTTTATCCACCTTGGCAGATACCGTGATGGCGCGGGTGCCATTGATCCTGACGATAGAGCCGTAGCCTTGGGCCAGTTCGATATCGGCTACTTCAGAGAACGGGATCTCATCACCCTTGGCAGTGCGTACACGCATATTCTCCAAATAGCCCACGGAGCTTCGCTCTTCTTTGGGATAACGCACCATAACTTTAACTTCTTCGTCACCTCGCTGAATACGCTGTGCTTCGGCACCATAGAACCCATGACGGACCTGACGAGCCAGGTTTTCCAGACTCAGGCCCTGGGCCTCTGCTTCGGGTTTGATTTTCAGACGGATTTCGTCGCTACCACCAGCGAAGTTGTCGTGAATATCGACCACGCCGTCATAGTTGGCCAAAAAGGCTTTTACTTCGTCGGTAGCCTGACGCAACTGCCCCAGGTTGGAACCACTAAATTGCAAAGTAATATCTTCGCCACCGCCAGGACCGCCAGGGTCGCCGATATCGATACTCTTCACGCCCGGAATTTCCGGCACGAAATCACGCCATCTGTCCTGAATAGCAAAGGCATCCAACTCACGGGTTTCACCTTTGGACAATTCGACAAAGACCTGACCATTCAATGATCCGCGGTCGAAAGCCATAGAGTGTTTGACCACACTCTGCCCGGTTTCCTCTTTCACCGCTTCATCCATCTTGTAGAGGGCATCCAACAAAGCCCGAATCGCTTGGTCCCGCTGGGCAATAGATGAGCCTGGCTGCAACTCTACCGAACCGGTCATGAAATCGCTGGGCACATTGGGGAAGAACACGAAGCGCACCATGCCACCGCCGAACAAACCGATGGTCAGGATCAAAGCGGCAAAGAAGGTCGCCAATGTGGTGTAGCGGTTACGAATGGCCTTTTCCAATAGCGGCTGATACTTAGTGGCCACAAAGGTCTTAATGCCCTCTGCGAAGAAGTCGCGAAAACGCTGAAAGCGATTGGCCTTAGCCGGATCGTAAGGGCCGGATTTCATATGCACCAAATGCGCAGGTAAAATCAGCTTGGATTCAATCAAAGAAAAGATAAGGCATAGGATCACAACCCAACCAATGGTCTTCCAAATCACTCCGAAGGTACCAGGGACCATCAACATGGGGGTAAACGCGGCAACAGTGGTCAACACACCGAAGGTTGCAGGCATGGCCACTTTTTTGACCCCGGCAATGACGTTATCGGCATTGTGGCCCTTCTTGTCTATCTCCGAATAGGCCGATTCGCCCATGATGATGGCATCATCCACCACTATCCCCAGCACCAGGATAAAGCCAAACAGGCTGATCATATTGATCGACAGGTTAAACATGCCCATGGGCATCAGCAGCAGCGTGCCCAGGAAGCACACCGGCAGGCCGACAATGACCCAGAAGGCCAGACGAATTTTCAGGAACAAGGAGAGCACCAAAAACACCAGTAGTGCGCCCATGGCCATGTTGCTGAGCATCATATTGAGGCGATCGGCCAGGTAGAAAGAGCTGTCTCCCCAGGTATCGGCATAGATCCCCGGTGGCCACTTATCGGCCTTGTCATTCAAGAAGGCATTTACCCTTTCGGATATTTTCAATGCATTCTGGTCGCCGATGGCGTTAACGCGCACGTTTACAGCGGGCTTACCATCAAACTCTGCAAACTCAGGATCTTCAACGAAACCGTCTCTGATAGTGGCAATATCACCCAAGGTCAGGCGAGTACCATCAGGATGAGTCAGCAATACCAGGTTGGCAAACTCATCTCCCCGGTAGGCTTGGCCCTTGGCGCGAAGCAGAATATCACCATCATCAGAGCGGATGGCGCCGCCGGGTAGGTCGATACTGCTGCGTCTGACCGCATCCACCAGTTCCTGAAAGGTCAGGCCGTATTCCTGCAAGCGCATTTCAGAGATTTCTACCGACACCTCGTAGTCTCTGGCACCCACCACCTGCACATTGGTAACCCCGGGCAGATTGGCAATATCATCCCGCAAGCCTTTAGCTAACTCTTTGAGGGTGCGTTCATCGGCCTGTCCATAGAGCGCGACCCATAACACTGTCTGCGTAGCCTTTTCACGATAGATAACCGGCTTTTCGATGTTTTCCGGGAAACTGGGGATGGCATCCACCTGCACCTTAACTTCATCGAGCAGCAGCAGCGGATCGTAGTCATCCTCCACCTCAATACTGACGGTGCCCATACCTTCGTTGGCGGTGGCGGTTATCTTTTTGATGCCTTCCAGATCCTTGATGGCCTCTTCTATCTTAACCAAGACCCCCTCTTCCACTTCCTGTGGCGCAGCTCCTAAGTAAGGAACACGGACATTGACGATATTCAGATCGAAGGTCGGAAAGACCTGCTTGCGAATACTAAAAGCGCCCAGCAAGCCACCGAGGATAAGGATAAACATCAGCAGGTTGGCGGCCACCGAATTGCGCGCAAACCAGGCAATCACACCAGAGTGCGTGTCAATGCGACTCATTGGGCGTCTCCTGCCATGGCGGTGGCGGTAGCAACGGGCTCGTTCTCATCGCCGCTATCATCATCAGTGGGCAAGCGCACGGCCATACCGTCAACCGGATTGGGCACCGCACTGGTGGTGACCAATTCGCCCTGCTCTAAACCACTTTGGATATAGACAAACTTTTCGTCGGCTTTTTGCACCTGCACCTCACGAATGCGCAGCTTGCGTTCGGTATCCACTACCAACACCGAGCCATCCAGTCGCAGCACGCTGCGTGGCAGTACCACCATATCTTCGGCGTGATTACCCTGGATTTCCGCTTTAACAAAGCGACCGAATTTTAATGGCAGATGGTTAGACGAGGCATTTCGGGCATAGGGATCGGGAACCTCAACAACGGCGTAGATAACACGGCTTTGCTGATCCACCACACCTTCGTTACGCACCAGTTTACCGGACCACTGCATCTGCTGACCGGCCACCTTGGCTGAGAGGACCACTGAGGCTTCGCCCTCGGCACTGGGTAATTCCAGGTAGGCCAGATCGTTATCGCTCAGCGGCAGCCTTACCTCGGCGACTTCGGTGCCGTAGATAACACCCAACTGGCTGCCGGTGGTCACAAAGTGCCCCACATCCACCAACTTGGATTTGACCATGCCATCATAAGGCGCACGGATTTCCGTTCTTGCCAGGTTACGTTTGGCCAATTCCAACTGCGCTTCGGCTGCCAGCACATTGGCCTTTTCTTTTGCCAACTGTGGTTTACGCAGACCCAGCTCTGGGGCAACACTATTTTTTACCGATTTCCATTCTTCGGCAGCCACTTTACCGCGCGCTTCTTCTTCTTCATAAGCAGCCTTGGCGCGGGCCAATTCCGCTTCGGCGGTCTTAAGGGCTGTCAGGTAATCATCCTGTTCCAGCATTAACAGAACATCGCCCTTTTTAAACATGCCACCCTCAATAAAGTTAGGCGACAAGGACATAATCTTTCCCGAAACCTGGCTGCTCAGCGTGGTTTCGTATTTCGGCAGTACCGTACCCTGGGAGTTAACCACAAAATTCAGGTCCTGCTTATAGACCGCGGTTGTATCTACAAGAAAGGCTTTGTTTTCCTGAACGGTTTTTTCTGGTGGTTCACGACCGGCAATCATACCAGCCGCAACCGCAATGGCGACGGCGATAATCGCCACGGGAATGCCGACCTTTTTCAGCTTAGAACTCATTCAATCCTTCCTTATACTGCATGTTCTGAAATGGGAGGCCCGAGTCAAAAAAGACCACGGATACCACAGATTGCCGCCATTTTACCGACAGGCGGCTCTAAGCGCTTGGTAGATAATGTTAAATTTTATGTCCTCTACCGAAACGGAGAATAAGCGGGTCATTATCTGTTAATGACAACATATAGCAAAGCCTGATTCTGTTTCTATGTGCATGGTGTTTCCCGGCTCGCGGAATAAGGGAACATTCAGCTCTTATAGCCAAGTGTTTTAAAGTTATGCCGCATTGATTGCTGTTTTTTTGCTCTACGCTGGTATAACTGTAGTAGTTTTGTAATTGAATTACAGCAATGGCGCACAGGAGAAAGACCAATGAGCTTTAAAAAACAGTACTTAAAATCAAAACCCGTTTGCAAAGTCACCTTTAAACTGACCAAAAAAGAAGCACATAACGCCGAATCGGTGTACTTGGTCGGCGACTTCAATCATTGGGACACCAAAGCAACCGAACTGAAACGTCTGAAGAACGGTGACTTCACGGCAACCGTTGAATTGCCTACAGATCATCAGTACCAATTCCGTTACCTTTTAGATGGTAAAACCTGGGAAAATGACTGGAACGCAGATCAATATATTCCCTCGCCGGTGTCCTTTGACGACAATTCAGTTATCCGGGTTTAATCTATCGGACTATGGCTGACAAAATACTGTTGGCGACCAAACAGGTGGGCCTTGCGCTCACCTTTTTTGTAGTTTTATTACATAGAAGTCGAACACAAAGACAAGCCATATCTTTACAGTAAAACGCTGTTGATGGTCGACTTTAGGCCTTTCACTGCCATCCCTTTCAGGATATTGTAATAAAATTACAGTGGCGGCAATGCAGATTTCCCGCGTTTTCCTCGCCCCATCTATAGAAGGAGAGCACTATGGCAGATACCATTGATCATCAGTTGATGGATACCGTGCGCCAATTGGGCACAATTTTAGGTGAGACCATCCAGGCCCAATTAGGCAATGAATGGCTGCAGCGGATTGAAACCATTCGCAAACAAGGCCGGCGGGCCAGTCAGGGAGATGAGCGAGCTGCATCAGAGTTGAAATCCTTGTTCTCCACACTGGATACTCCCTCATTGCTTACCATTGGTCGCGCCTTTGCCCAGTTTTTAAATCTGGCCAATATTGCCGAACAAGAATACAACAGCAGTCATCAGGGAGAAGATCCTTTGGCCTTGCTGATGCAAAAGCTAGAGGAGCAGGGTCTTAACAGCGCCAGTATCAGCGATGCTTTGGAGCAATTGGATATCGATCTGGTGCTTACCGCACACCCAACTGAAGTGACTCGCCGTACCCTGATCCACAAATACAGTGAACTGGCCCAATGCCTGGCTACCCTGAACCACCAGGCCCCGGATGAAGCACAACGGCAAAAACTGATCGACCGCATTTCCGCGCTGATCAGCCAGGCCTGGCATACCGAAGAAATACGCTCTGTGCGCCCTACTCCGGTGGATGAGGCACAATGGGGCTTTTCGGTCATTGAAAACTCCTTGTGGGATGCCGTGCCCGATTGCCTGAGGGATATGGACAACTTGTTTCAAAAGCAGTTTGGCCAGGGTTTGCCACTGGATGCCTGCCCTATTCGTTTTTCCTCCTGGATGGGTGGAGATCGCGACGGCAACCCCTTTGTTACCGCCAAGATCACCGAAGAAGTGCTGCTCTTGGCCCGTAAGCGAGCAGCAAGGCTGTTCTTTAGTGATGTCAATAAACTACAAGTCGAACTTTCAATGGGGCATGGCAATCAGGCATTGATGATGGCCAGTCAGTACCACCGTGAGCCCTATCGACATTTATTGAGAAAGCTCAGGGACAGACTGGAAGCTACCCATGACGGCATCAGTGATTATCTGGCCGGTAAGGACGTGGATCAGAGCCATTGGATCAGCCGCCAATCCGAACTGCTTGAGCCATTGATGCTGTGCTATCGATCGCTGATGGAAACCGGTCTGGAAAAGGTCGCCAATGCCGAATTGCTGGATACCATTCGTCGTGCCCACTGTTTTGGTATTCACCTGCTTAAACTGGATGTCAGACAGCATTCTGAACGCCACAGTCAGGTTGTCAGCGAACTGACCCGTTATCTGGGACTGGGCGACTACTTAAGTTGGAGCGAAGAAGACAAGCAGGCCTTTTTACTCCGGGAGCTGACATCCAAACGCCCGCTATTGCCGCGTAAATGGCAACCTTCCGAGGCCGTTCAAGAAGTATTAGACACCTGTAAAGTGTTGGCCAATAACGATAAAGACGGCTTTGGCATTTATATTATCTCCATGGCCAGCCAGCCCTCAGACGTACTTTGTGTGCAGCTGCTGCTCAAAGAAGCGGGGATCGACTGGCCGATGCCGGTTGCGCCTTTATTTGAAACCCTGGACGACTTAAATAATGCCCACAGCGTGATGGGCAAATTATTGGAAATTGATTGGTACCGGGGTTATATCCAGGGCCGCCAATTTGTGATGATTGGCTATTCCGATTCCGCCAAAGATGCCGGAGCCATTGCCGCTGGCTGGGCGCAGTATGAGTCACAGGAAAAGCTGGTTGCCCTGACTGATGCCAAAGGCATCGAACTGACCTTGTTCCATGGCCGTGGCGGCACCATTGGTCGCGGTGGCTTGCCGGCCCATGCGGCTATACTGTCGCAGCCCCCCGGCTCACTCAAAGGCGGTTTCAGGGTTACCGAGCAGGGAGAAACCATTCGTTATAAATTTGGCATGCCGCCCCTGGCCAAACGCAGTCTGAAGCTCTATGCCAGCGCCATACTGCAAGCCATGTTGTTGCCACCGCCGCAACCCAAACAGCATTGGCGAGAGGTCATGCAGGTGATGGCTGCAGCCGGGCGGGATAATTACCGTAAAGTGATCCGCCAGGATCCCGAATTCGTGCCCTACTTCCGCGCCGCCACCCCAGAAGAAGAGCTGGGCAAACTGCCACTTGGCAGCCGCCCTTCTAAGCGTAAGCCCGAAGGTGGTGTAGAAAGTCTGCGCGCAATTCCCTGGATTTTCGCCTGGGCGCAAAACCGCATGGTGCTCCCCGCCTGGTTGGGGGTGATGAAAGCTGTGCAAAATGCTTTGGATCAGGGCCATGAAAAGGTACTGGAAGAAATGCTCAGCGACTGGCCTTTCTTCAAAACCCGCCTGTCAATGCTGGACATGGTATTTGGCAAAGCCGACCCCCGGATCGCCGCCGAATATGACGCCCGTCTGGTGCCGGATAACCTCAAGCATTTTGGCGAGGGCCTGCGCAAGGAACTGGCCGAAAGCCAGGCATTGCTGTTAAAGATAATGAAGCAAAGCAGCGTGATGGAGCAGGATCCCAAAGGCAAAGAGTCTATTCAAATCCGCGCCGGCTACCTGGAGCCGCTGCATTTACTGCAAATTGAGCTTTTAGCCCGCACACGCGAGCATGAAAAAGAAGGCGATAAAGACACCATCGAGCGGGCCATGATGATTGCTATCGCCGGTATCGCCGTGGGTATGCGCAACACGGGGTAGATGGCGTCTCGAGACGAGCGAGAGCTCGCAGCTCGGCTAGCCATCTACGGGACCAATCCTTCAGGAAAGGATTGGAACAGCTTTGCTGGCCCGCAGAGCCTGCCCCGCACTTGATGCGGGGGCGAAAGACAGGGATAGCCTGGAGTAACGCAGAGGAAGTCCGACCTGGGCTCCCCCTACAGGGACGTTTGTACACTCGGCTCGTCATGCGGTTGTCAGAGGCAATGGTAAGTGATTTGCTCACCTCGTCCCTGAGGTTCACCTGCTGCGCAGGCCAGCCAAAGCTGTCCCAATTCGCTCCTGGCGAATTGGTAACATCACTCGCCAAGCGATGAACGACTGGCCGTGGGTAAGTGACGTCAATAATTTGCGGAAGCGCGCAGTAAATTTAGTCAGTTACGGGAGGATAGAGGATATCCAACCTGGACTTTTTCCGAAGCAGGACGCGGAGGAGAAAGAAACCTTGGGCACCCGCGACAGGGATGTTCACACATGGAGGCTTATCATGCCCAAAAACGACTGGCCGTGGATGGCAAGGCTGGACCGCAGACACAAGGACGTGTCGCTTAGCACTCCTCTTATGCCGGTGGCAAAACGCAGTTCAATTTTCGGGTTTCACGGGATAGCGGAGCCAAGAATTTGCGAGCGTGCAGATTAGCTAACTCAACATACGCCTTCTTGTTGAATAAATTTACAACACCAACTGAAAAATTGGAAAAGAGTGTCAATTTAATTTACAAAAGACCATAAAGATGACACCAAAAGTAACGCAAAGCAATGATATTAAAGGATAATAACAGAGTGGCCCGAAAACTGCTTTACGCTTTATGTGTAAAAAGATTGTTATGTCTTTTGGAAGTTTGTAACGGCTCTTGAAAGGAAAAAAAATGAAAAAAATATTGGCTTCGCTATCACTGTTGGCAGCAATTGGCTCGGCAAATGCCTCAATCATTGTAGATACATCCCTTTGGTCACTTTTCCCCGACCCTTCTTATAGTTCAGGTCCAACTGGATTAACTTCTGCAGGCGGCAACCAAGCCGTTCAAAATAGTAACTCTTACGGAACTATTGTCTCAGACTTTTCATTCACTGGAGACTTCAATTTCTCCGGCTCCATGACGCCAACTACCGCTTCTTTCGATGACAATGATTTGTTAGGTCTTGTATTTGGTTGGACAGACCAATCAAACCATTATCGCTTGGGCTGGGAGCAAGGTGGCTATAACGATATCAGCGGTGCAAGCGGACTTTACTTGGTAAGAGAACTGGGCGGAATCAGTAGCATACTGTTTCAATCCGAATTGTTTTGGCAAGATAATGAAGACTACAATTTTGTGGTCGGCCGTTCAGGCAACAACATCTCTTTTAGCATTACAGGCTTAATTGGTGGCGTTACCACAACAGTCGCTCAGTCATTCACTGATACAACCTTTATGTCAGGAAATGTTGGGTTCTGGACAGCCAGTCAAACTGCCCGCTTCGGGGGGCTGGCCAGTGCACCACAAGCGCCTTCTACTGAAGTGCCTGAGCCAAGCATGTTAGCTCTATTTGGTTTGTCTTTGTTGCTTCTTGTGAGACGTGCGAGAGGGGTTTAAATCTATTCCCTGTCTACAAATATGTCAAAAGCCGCAAACAGCGGCTTTTTTCTTAGTTAAATTTCATCAAATTGGCTCGGTTTTTCCAGCGAATTGCGCTCTATTAGCTTTTACTCAAATGAACAGAAGACACCTCAGCAAGCCATAGTAATAAATGACAAACAATCTAAGCCACCAAATTAGGCGTCACACCACTGCGCAAAATAAAATTTTCTTCCAGCCGTTGCTTTAGAGTCACCTCCGGTAAGAATATCTGCACCGGTGAGCGTGGACAGTTTCTCTGCTTTCCAGTCCAACAAGATCTTCACCGGATTTCAGTAAATCAGCCAAGAACGGCGTCGAAGCAAAAACCAAGCGATACACCAACAGCATGTTGCACCTTTCGGCGGTGCTATTTATGCTGCTTTGAATGCAACATTGCGCCGCGTCGGCTGAGAGAGTAAAGCCGCGCATCTCACCCACAAAATGGGCTCAGGCATGACTACCCCTCGTTACTATGCCATTGATCATCTGCGCACGGCCATGATGTTTGTGGTTATGCTAGGGCATCCCCTTTTGCCCTATGTGAGCATACCGCGATCATTCAAGGACTCCAGTACCCACTTCGGTTTTGATATTGTGGCGATATTTCTGTATGCCTTTGCTATGCAGGCCTTTTTTGTCACCGCCGGATTTGCCGCCGCGCTGTTGCTGGAGAAAAAGGGCATTGCTGGCCTGTGGAGAAACCGCTTTAGCCGCATATTTATGCCGCTGCTAGTGGCTTATATCCTGATGTCCCCATTGATGCGCGGCGCCTATGATTTTGCCAAGGCAGTGGTCGAATACGACTCAATTGCCGCTGGCTGGATCGTGTTTTTAAGCGCTGAGTGGATACGCTGGAGCAAGCTTTATCACCTTTGGTTTCTGCTGTCCCTGCTCTTGTTTACCGGTCTGGCGGTAGCCGGACTCTCCCTGCTGCGGCGCTTTGGTTTGAGCAAACCACTCTGCGCTTGGACGGTAAGGCGTTTGACAGGTTACAGCGGTATATTGTGTCTAGCAGTCTTGGCCGTCTTAACCACCACTCCCTCTTACATTCTTGAAAGCGGCAGCGGGACCCATTGGTCTATGCAGATTACCCTGTTTGGTTATTTTGCCCTAGGCTTTTTCCTGTTCTGGCATCAAGAAATCATCCGCAGCTGGCAATCTTGCTGGCGAGTATCATTTGTAGCGGCAATGCTTGTGCTGCCGCTGTGCGTTTGGGCAAGCAGAGCGCGCCTGTTTGATGAGCGTAATATCGACCTTGTTGTGGGCATGCTGGCCGGTGTCAGCAACGGCGTATTGGGGATTAGTATGACCATTGCGCTGCTAGGCTGGTTTCATCTTCGTCTCAACAAGCCCATCAAAAACGCAGAAGTAATGGGCCAGGCGTCTTACTGGGTTTACCTTATTCATTATCCTATTGTTGTTGCCGCCGCCGGGGTGGTTGCTGTTCTCGATGTACCGGCTGTGATCAAATATGTCGCGACCCTCGCGATTGCCATTCCCTTAATTGCCCTTAGCTATTATCTGCTGGTGCTGCGCACCCCGTTACGCTTTGCCATCGCTGGCAAAGCGCGCCCCAAGTGATACCAAGTCTATTAATGATCTGGTCAACTCAGAGCAGGTCAGAAGGGCTTAGGTCAAGGCGCCGCTTTGCAGGCATAGCGGTGTCTATGTCAAAAAGCGGAAACGCGGGGATAAGCCCTTCTGGCCGCTCCCTGCGGGCGAGGTCAAAATGCCCCCTGGCGGTGTTAGGGACCTTTGATTTAGCCCCACTAAACCTGCAGGCCCCTGCCTTGCCACGGAGCATTTTGCTCCTCGCTGAGTGATCACATCATTAATGGACTTGGTATGACAGGGTCCCCCGGACAGCTTGGTGAAATAGTAATCCGGTATAGGGTTGTTAAACCACGACATCTGCAGCCAAGCCGCTGCGCATAATAAAGTTCTCTTCCAGGCGCTGTCTTAGGGTCCCTTCTGGCACATACATCACCATTGGCGGGCGCGGACGGCTCTTTTGCAGCCTGGCCCAAATGCTCTCCAGTCCTTCAAAGCCGGACATCAGGAAATACTCTCCCCAACTGGTGAGATAAGCCAATTTGAGGCTGTCGATTTCCGGCTTGGTGCGACGGCTTTCAAAGTTGGCAATCACCAAAAAGGCGGTAATGCGAGGGGCTGACAGTAAATCTTGGCGAGGCAACTGAGCAATCCGCACCGATGCAAACTGCTTTTCAAACTGGCGCACCAATTTGTAGAGGTCCACTTCGGTGACCGGCTCGGTCTTATAGCCAAGTTGAATCTCAGTTTTGCTGTCGATAATGCGATTTCGCACTGCCCACAGCATCAGCTCAATAGGATCGTCACCGGATTTCAGCAGTATCTGCCCTTGCACGGCGGTTTTGGACGCCATCGGGCTTTCATCATATAAACTCCAACGGCGTTTTTTGCCGGCCACAGTCTCGGCTTCAATGGCGACGGTACGACAATAAAGCTCTTGCTCGAAGGCGCTACGCAGACACTCAATCTTATGCGGCTTTTTGGCATAAAAAGCTTCAATACGACGGCCTATCACTGTCATATCTTCTTCGCTGACAGACTGTTTGGTGTATTGGCCGATGCGGCCGGAGATACGTCGATAGCAACTGATTAAAAAGCCGTGAATTTGGCGGCTAAGCTGAATCAGCTCCTGGAAGTTCCATTGCCTGAGTTGATCAATCTTTTCGATACGCTGCCTGGACCAGCCCCAGCTTTTGACATAGCTTCGCAGAATGTCGCGTTTAAAGTTTTCTTCTCCCGCTTCGCTGAGTCGGCAATCGCATTTGATATACAAACACAGGCGCAGCAGGTCGATACTTTCCTGATCGCCTATGGCATCGTAGTGATGCATTAATTCATCGAACATCAGGCCATAGGGATCGACCAACTGTTCATTGCCTTCCATATGCGCGCCGGTATGTACTCTTCTCTTGAGCAGATTACACAACGGCTGACCATGCTCGATGTTTTCCAGAAACACTTCCAGCTTGGCCAGTTTTAGTACCGATTTAAAGGGGGAGTCCATGGCCTTGCTGATCTGCCAGATAGCGGCCCCGAATATCTCACTGGGGTCGAGGCGCTGCAGGTTGCCCAAGTCCATAAACCAGCTGGGATCGGGCGATTGGCCCTCTTTAAGATAACCAATCAGCTCATTGTACTGCTCATCACTGACCTTATCCGGCAACAACCACCACAAGGGGGCTTTTCCGGCCACCACAATATTGGTGGTGTAAAACTCAGCCTTGAGGAAAAGGGCTTGCGCAGAGCCTGAACTTTCACCTGAGGCTTCGCCGAAATCGTTGTGCCTGACCCGCTCTATTTCAGAAGTAAAGAAATGCACTTCCAGACCAAACTCGTGCTCGGCCCAGTGCTCAATTTGCCTGAGTTTTTCCTCAAGCAAGGAGATTTGCTCAGGCACCCATTGACTGCCATCAAAACAGACCCAGTAGTCAAAATCGGAATCTTCGGTTTGTGCAATGCTGCCTATACTGCCCATCAGCACCAAGGCATCTATTTGCCGTTGCCTGGGCCAGATTTGCTTAATGTCATCCAGCAGCGTTTTGTTGGCAGGAAACAGGGTGTAAAGCGATTCAGCCACCACTGGACGAAAGGAATAGTTATTGATGCCAAAAGGCACCCTGTCATCGTCCACATAGCCCGGAAAATCAGGGTGATTAATATGCAACAGAAACGGCAACACATTGAACAAGGGCCGCTTTTGCTCTGGCATCAAGGCCATGGCCCGTTCAATTCGCGCTTTGTTATACCTCAGCACCCGCAACAGGCGAATGGCGAGATTCTGTTGAATATTCATATGGAAAAGCGACTACCAAAACACCCTGACATCACTGGTTATACCATGGAAGCCTGAAATACAGCAGCAATGCGCCGCGCCAATTTAGAAAATACCACTTTGTACCTGATAATCTCTTGGTGCGCTGAACCACTGCTCGTTAGCTTCGCGTTTGGAGATCTTAAGGCTATGCACTTGTTGTTTTCCATCGCGGGTTTCCTTGAGTTGCAGTGGCACCTTGTCGTTTTTAAGCAGATATTCGCTTAGCGCCATATCCATCTCCTGCACACCCAAGGAGCCTGCCATCGACTGGGCTTTGGCAAAAAAGCCGCTTAAGGTTTGATAATCCTGTTTGGAAATCGCGGTGTCTTTTAATGGAGCCGTGCAGGCCTGGGCATAGAGTTGCTCGCCTTGGTACTGCGATAACCACTGACATCGTTGGCCGTGCACCTCGGCGGTCTTGCCGTCGGCGCTGAACGAAAACGCTGGCTGTTCTTCGCTGGTATTCATACCCAGCATTTTCTGCATCTGCGCCCGCTGCTCGGGACTCATTCCCTGCATTTGGTTTTCCATCATGGCCATGGCCTGGCGCTTCAAATCGCCTAAGCCATCGGCCATGGCGGCCAGCTTCTTGCTGTCCATGACCCGGTAGGACTTATCTTTGTGGGAGAACAGCAGGATCTGTCCGGTTGCCTCTTCGTACACCATTTGCGTCTTACCGCCAGACAGCATCGCTACCCTGCCCTTATCCACCACAATCTGGCTTTGCCGGATTTTCCCCTCGGTTTGGGTCACTACTTCCACATAAGAAGCGGCTTGTACACTTAAGGTTGCGCTTAACAGCAACAGGCCCACACATTTCATTGTTATCACTCTTCTATACGTTCTTCTGTTGGACGGCGACATCGGTTATCCGTTCATTGCTTTTTGTTCTTCTTCAGCCTGGTGAGACAGAATCTCCACCTGCTGATGACTTAACACCAGTTTAGGCTTGCGCGTATCAATCACCAGTGTTTCGGAAATCTTATCCTGGACCGCCTGACGGTTAGCATCCCAATACACCTGCATAAAGCCCATCAAGCCGGTAGCAATGCCTGCACCGTAACCGCCATAGCGACCAAAACTTTCCCACAGGTTTAGGGGGTTCCCGTCGAGTTTGATCACCTTAATGCCAAACATTCTCTTGCCAGGCGTCTGTCCCTGCCACCACGCGGTAAACACAGTAAAGTAAAACGCTGCCCAACCTACACCAATGCCCAAATCGGCGGCAATGCTCTTGGCCCAGGCCACCACACTAAAGGGCAATGAGGATTCATCTTTTGCCGCAGGTGCTGGCTTATCCGTTTCGACGACCGTTTCCGTTGATTCAATGTCGCTGTTGACCGAGCTTTCTTCAACAACGGGTGTTGCCATGGTCGCCCGACCAGCCTCATAGCGTTCCTGCATCTGCGTTAGCAGCTGCTGTTGCTGCGTTTCAGTCAGTCCTGTTGTTTCTTCGGCAAAGCCTTTCATCAATTCGTGTGCCTGATTTGATGACAGGGATAAGTCGACCAGATCGTCGGCTAACTCATCGGCGGAGGCAGACCAGCACTGCAATGGTTCAGGGCATTTGCCGTCTTCAATCTGTTTGGCGGTTTGGGTGATACGACTGATATGTTTGGCGGTGTAGCCCAACACCTTTATTCCCTCAACACCCGTGACCACCTTGTCTTCATCCATAGTGTAGCCATCACCTGCTTGGTAGTAGGGATTGTCAGGCCTGATGGCTTCAAATAGCCCCAGCGCCAGAATAAAGATCATCAGGGCCGCCAATCCCCGCAGTATGCGCCTTCCCCACTGAAAACGGCCGCTTTTGCGCATGCGCTGTTGCGCGCGCATAAATGCCCAAGCGCTGAGTGCCGCCAGAAACAGGCTATTGACCTCAGTTAACATGGCGATGGCCAGCAAATCCACGAGAATGGCCAGGCCTCTTTTTAAGGGTGTGGCCAGGGGGGTACCAAGTAAATCCGGTGCCACACCAAAGGCGTAAGGGGTCACAAAGGCACGGGTTTCTTCGGCGGTAAAAGCATGATCGGCGGTATGCGGTTGTGACACCCTGATTTCCTTATTTTAAGCTGTCGACAGCCTCAGAAAGCCCCGACAAGGTCAGTGCAAAAAAACGCTCTTCCATCAACTGCTTAATGATGCCAACAGATTGATAGTATTGCCAATATTGCTGTGGCTGCGGGCATAACCAAGCGGCTTTGCCAAAGTGCTTGAGTAGCCGCTGCATCCACACTGCACCGGGCTCTTCATTCCAATGCTCAACACTGCCGCCAGGATAAGTGATCTCGTAGGGGCCCATGGTGGCATCACCGACAAAAATCAGTTTGTAGTCCGGGCCATATTTGTGAAGCAAATCCTGTACCTGGATCTTTTCATCCCGTCGCCGGTGATTATCTTTCCATACTGCTTCATAAGGACAGTTGTGGAAATAATAATACTCCAGGTGCTTAAACTCGCCCCGGGCGGCCGAGAACAGCGCTTCGCAATCACGAATATGGGCATCCATGGAGCCGCCCACATCAAATAACATCAACACTTTTACCGCATTGTGCCGCTCTGGCACCATATGGATATCCAACAAGCCGGCATTGTTGGCGGTGGCTTTGATGGTGGTGTCCATATCCAACTCTTCGGTGGCGCCGGTGCGCGCAAACTGCCGCAATTTTCGAAGCGCCACTTTAAGGTTGCGGGTACCTAACTCCACATCGGCAGAGAGATTACGAAACTCTCGCTTATCCCAGACTTTAACCGCACTGAACTGGCGATTGCCATCCTGTCCAATTCGCACCCCTTCAGGGTTGAAGCCATAGGCGCCAAAGGGTGAAGTGCCGGCAGTACCTATCCATTTGTTGCCGCCCTGATGGCGCTTTTGCTGCTCGCGAAGTCGCTCCTGCAAGGTTTCCAGCAACTTTTCCAATCCGCCTAAAGCTTGAATTTTCTGCTTTTCTTCTTCCGTGAAATGACGCTCCAGCTCTTTTCTGAGCCATTCCTGCGGCAACGACTCGCCAAACAGATCCAGGCTTTGCACCCCTTGAAAATAATGGGCAAAGGCGCGATCAAACTTGTCAAAGTGGCTTTCATCTTTGACCAGGGTGAGGCGCGAAAGCTCATAAAAGGCGTTCATATCGGCAAACACCAGATTGGCTTCCAGTGCCTTCAGCAAATCGAGCAGTTCGCGCAAGCTGACCGGTACCTGATATTTGCGAAGGGTGAAGAAAAACTCAACCAGCATTAACGTCTCGCCATAAAGGCCAGTTTTTCAAACAGTTGAATATCCTGTTCATTCTTCAGCAAAGCACCATAAAGCGGCGGGATCACCAGTTTACTGTCCTTGCTATGCAGTGCTTCAGCCGGAATATCCTCGGCTACCAATAATTTGAGCCAATCGATTAGCTCCGAGGTGGAGGGTTTCTTCTTCAATCCCGGTACATCGCGCACTGCAAAGAAGCTGGATAAGGCCTGATTGAGCAAGTCTTGCTTCAGAGTGGGGAAATGCACGCCAACAATGCGGCGCATCTCATCGGCATCAGGAAAACGGATGTAATGGAAGAAGC
The DNA here is from genome assembly GCF_029223185.1 of Aliiglaciecola sp. CAU 1673. Lineage (GTDB taxonomy): Bacteria > Pseudomonadota > Gammaproteobacteria > Enterobacterales > Alteromonadaceae > Bowmanella. The sequence continues at coordinate 277,785 of NZ_JARHUG010000002.1, read as the reverse complement.
AGCGGCGCAAAAAGGCATCGGGCAGCTCCTTTTCATTGTTGGATGTAATAATCACAACGGGGCGCTGCGCGGCTTTGATGGTTTCACGGGTCTCATACACATGAAACTCCATGCGATCTAATTCGAGCAGTAGATCATTGGGAAATTCGATATCGGCTTTGTCGATTTCATCAATCAGCAGCACCGGACGCTTGGCCGCTTCAAAGGCTTGCCACAGCTTGCCTTTGACAATGTAATTGCCGATATCATGGACCCTGGCATCACCCAATTGTGAGTCGCGCAGGCGCGAGACCGCATCATATTCATACAAGCCCTGCTGCGCCTTGGTGGTGGATTTGATATGCCAGGCGATTAAATCGGTATTCAGACTCTTGGCCACTTCTTCGGCCAATAAGGTTTTACCTGTGCCCGGTTCACCTTTGATCAGCAGTGGGCGTTCCAGGGTAACCGCGGCGTTCACCGCAAGCTGTAATTCCTGACTGGCAATATATTGGTCGGTTCCGGTAAAAGACATGGGACTCCTCAAAGACTGAAACGAATACCTTCACACAAACTCGTGTATAAGGCTTACCTTCGACGTTCACAGGTTTGTTTTACAATATGATATAGCGAAAAAACACTTTGTTTTTAGTTATCTGGCCGTAATCTTAGTAGGTCTAGTTTGTGAAGTAGCGTAGAGCGCTTCGTTAACCGCAAGGAATCACCATGCAAGTGTACCTCGATAATTCTGAATCCATCGGTAAAACCCCGCTGGTCAAACTGAATAAAGTCACCGGCGGCAAAGTATTCGCCAAGATTGAAGCCCGCAATCCCAGCTTTAGCGTGAAGTGCCGTATTGGCGCCAATATGATTTGGGACGCCGAAAAACGCGGCATCCTGACCAAAGACAAAGAACTGGTCGAGCCCACCAGCGGCAATACCGGCATCGCCCTGGCCTTTGTGGCAGCAGCCCGCGGCTATAAGCTGACCCTGACCATGCCAAGCACCATGAGCCTGGAGCGTCGCAAGCTTCTGAAAGCTTTGGGTGCCAACCTGGTGCTGACAGAAGGCCCCAAAGGCATGAAAGGCGCCGTTGCTAAAGCGCAGGAAATCTATGAATCGGATCCGGAAAAATATGTGCTGCTGCAGCAGTTTGATAATCCGGCCAACCCGGAAATCCACGAGAAGACCACTGGACCGGAAATCTGGAATGACACCGACGGCCAGATTGATATCTTTGTGGCCGGCGTAGGTACTGGCGGCACCATCACCGGTGTTAGCCGTTATCTGAAGAAAACCAAGGGCAAGAACATCCTAAGCGTGGCGGTGGAGCCAGTGGATTCCCCCGTCATCAGCCAAGCGAAGGCTGGTCAGGAACTGACCCCAGGGCCGCATAAAATCCAGGGCATCGGCGCAGGATTTATCCCCGGCAACCTGGATTTGGAATTGGTCGATCACGTGGAGTTGGTCAGCAATGATGAAGCCATGGAAATGGCCCATAAGCTGATGAAAGAAGAAGGTATTCTGGCCGGTATTTCTTCCGGTGCCGCCGTGGTTGCCGCTAAGCGCCTGGCTGAGAAGCCGGAAAATGCAGATAAGAACATAGTGGTGATCCTGCCAAGCTCGGCAGAGCGTTACCTGAGCAGCCCCTTATTTGCCGGCGCCTTCTCCGATTCGGAACTGGTGCAGTAGCCTCAGGAAACGCCTTCTTCAGTTATGGCGTTTCTTCCCCCAGCCAGACCGGTTTACCACCAGTCTGGCCGGGACACACCTTATAATACATTGCTAACCTATTGATCTGTTTGACTAATATATTTTTAGTCCCAGGTTCCTATTTGTATGCTTTTATATAAGCAATCAGCGCAGACAGCCATGTGTCAGTAAACCACCTTTACTTTTTTTCACCTACCTTGCACACTCTTTTTCAGGTTTTGAGTTATCGCGACATTGGGATAACTGTTCTTGGCAAGTATAGGAGCGAGAGCTTTGAGAGCTTTGAGAGCGTTGATGATGACTCTGCTGGTGATCCTGACCAGCCTGGTGATGGGATGTTCCAAACAGGAATCTGAAGGCGTTGGCAAATACGGCATGATGGATGACGGCACCCCAGAATATGCCGCCATCCAGTTTTTTAACCATCTTTATCATGATCAAGACATGGAAGAAGTGTTAAGACTGAGCTCTCCCAAAATGTCACGTTTGGTGCGTAACTATCATACCAACAGCAACTTTCAACGGCATGTGATGAACCTGTCTTATGACAAGGTAGAACTGGCTGTGGATAGCGGCAATAACAACGTCCGCGGCCAGTACTCCGATGAAGCCACAGTGATCATCTTCTTTACCGGCACCTTCCATGGCAAGAAGAAAGAGGATCTGCGTACCACCCGCCTGAAAAATATTAACGGGCAGTGGAAAGTGCATGAGATTGAGGTGGATAAGTTTTAAACAATCACTGTCAGCCAAATTAGCTAAGCCCCGCCCCGAAGCGGGGCTTTTGATTTGTATCTATTTTTCGTTTTCGCGCTTCTTGTATTGTCTTACCGTCTGACTATTTTTTGATGCTATGGTTTTTACCGCTAGGAATTTCATCAATTCAGGAAAATACACATGCATGTGTTGGAAGACTGGATCCATACATCCCCCTTTTATGAGCTGACCGCGCTACTTGCATTGGCCGCTGTTGTCGGCTTCTTAGGCTTGCAACTTCGCCAGCCTATGATAGTCAGTTTTATTGCTGTGGGCGTTTTAGCAGGACCATCAGCGCTGGGAATTGTGCAATCCCATGAGCATATTCAACTGCTGGCAGAACTCGGCATCGCTGTGCTGTTATTTCTGGTTGGATTGAAACTTGACTTAAAGCTGATCAAAACCTTGGGACCTGTTGCCTTAGCAACGGGATTGGGCCAAGTGACATTCACCTCCTTGATCGGCTTTTTACTCGGGCTGGCCTTGGGACTGGATACTATTACAGCGCTGTATGTCGCAGTAGCCCTGACCTTCTCCAGCACTATCATTATCGTCAAGTTGCTGTCTGACAAACGCGAAGTGGATTCACTGCATGGACGCATTGCCATCGGATTTCTGATTGTCCAGGATTTGGTGGTGGTGTTGGCAATGATGGTGCTTTCTGCTTTTGGTTTAGGCGCGCAAGATGGAGGAGAAACCGCCCCCATCACGCGTATTGCTTCCATTGTCTTTTATGGTCTGCTGATGCTCGGCTTTGTGTTGCTCTTTATTCGCTATTTGGCGACGCCACTGGTCAGCCGCATCGCTCACTCTCAGGAATTGTTGATTACCTTCGCTATTGCCTGGGCCGCTTTACTGGCAGCGATTGGCAGTCATCTTGGCTTTAGCAAAGAGCTTGGCGGCCTGCTCGCTGGCATATCGCTGGCTTCTACACAATTTCGTGAGGCTATTGTCGCCCGTCTCTCTTCCTTGCGGGATTTTCTGCTTTTATTCTTTTTCATCGCCCTCGGCTCCCAACTGGATTTGAGCTTGTTGGGTACACAAATTGTCCCAGCGATCGTGCTGTCGCTGTTCGTGCTGATCGGTAATCCATTAATTGTGATGGCAATTATGGGTTGGATGGGGTACCGCAAACGCACCGGATTTTTGGCCGGATTAACGGTTGCCCAAATCAGTGAGTTTTCTCTGATTTTTATGGCAATGGGCCTGACCATCGGCCATGTAACTGCAGATTCTTTGGGTCTGGTGACCTTAGTCGGGCTCATCAGTATTTCCCTGTCCGTTTATATGATCACCTATTCGCACAGCCTCTATGCAATTCTGGAGAGCTGGTTTGATATATTTGAACGTAAAACAGCCTTCAGGGAAGAAAAACTGGAACAGCAGCAGTCTGTCACTGGCGGATATGATGTGGTGCTGTTTGGCCTTGGCAGATATGGAAAGGCCATAGCTCACTACTTGCTACGGGCAGGATTTAAACTACTGGCAGTGGACTTCAATCCTGATGAAGTTAAACATTGGCGTCAGCAGGGTAATGACGTCATCTATGGCGATGCAACAGACGCAGCTTTTGTCAGTAGCCTGCCCTTAACCGGCGTGAAATGGGTAGTATCGGCGATGCCACAGCATGATGTTGGCATCACCCATGAAGATCCCAGGCTAGCGCTGATTGAGGGTTTAAAGGGCCAACACTATAAAGGGCGAATTGCCGTTTCAACCCAACAGCCTCATGATCAGGATTTGCTCAAGGAAAAAGGCGCAAGTCTGATCCTGCTTCCTTTTTATGACGCAGCCGAACAAGCTGTCGCACGTTTGAAAGCACAGAGCGAGGACAACAATGCATGACCACGGTCCGGATAAGGAGCCTTTGATAGTCGCGCTGCAGCGCGTGATCCACTGGGCTGTGCGCCTGCTGGCCATCATGATGGTGGCGGTGATTATTATGGGTGTCGTCGATGTGGTATGGACACTGTATCAACGCATCATCGAGCCGCCGACTTTTATCCTGACCATCCCGGATATACTGGCCACATTCGGTGCATTTATGGCGGTACTGATTGCCATAGAAATCTTTATCAATATCACCATTTACCTTCGCGAGGATGTGATTCACGTTAAGATCGTGATTGCCACGGCGCTGATGGCCGTGGCCCGGAAAGTCATCATTCTTGATATGGAGAAAACTGCCCCTTTGGAGTTATTCGGTCTGGCCGCGCTTGTGATCACCGCCAGCATTGCCTATTGGCTGGTACATAAAACGCCGGCATTTAGCGTCAGGTTTGGTAAGCACAATGTGCCTGATCCTGATACCGATCCTGCAGTGGCTAGGGGTGCTGGGGCTTTGAGTAAGAATGTGCTTGAAAAAGCTGATTAGTTGTTTGGAACTGCAGGATGTTTGACATAGCGTGCACTTGGGAGTTGAATCTTCTGGATGTTATGTAGATAAGTTTTAGGTTTTTGACCGGCCCCGCAAAACATCAACGGGGCCTTGTTCAGGCTGGATAGCCTTATCTTTTGCTTAATTAAATGGGTAAGTTTGCCACTGATATTTGTCGAAAAGGGCTCTTAACTCACCATTATCTCTGAGGCGTGCCAATTCACGGTCAAAGATAGACTTAAAACGTTTCCCTTTTTCACTGTTGTTGAAGGCAATATAGATGGGCTGCTCCATCACCGGCGATAACTGATAGCCAGAGAGATCTACGCCAAGCTGGATAGCTTCTTGCTCCAAATCGTATTTGGCATCCACAATCACCTCTATTTCTCCGCTCTCCAGTCGTTTAAAGCCGACTTTGCGCGTAACAAACTCTGTCACCTGCATCGGGACTCCAAGATCCTGCTGATAGTCATAGCCCTTTACCCAGCCTACTTTGCGGTTGGCAAGGCTCTGCGCCCCTTTCCATTCTCCCAGAGTGCCCGGTTTGTACAGCGCATAGGTTAGGTCAATGTCTAAAGGTAAGGCAGCATATAAAGCTTGCTCTTCTTCACCCAAAGACGCACCAACCCAGGCATCGGCTTCACCACTTAATACCTGTTTCACACCACGGGCGTAGGAAACAATTTGGTACTCCAAATCAATGCCCTGTGACTCATATACCTTACGTAAAATATCCCAGTACAGGCCAACCCCACTGGACTCAGTAGCAAGTTTCCATTCCTCACTGACTACTTTGATGCTGTCGCTTTGAGCAGGAATGGCGACAATCGCCAACATAAACAAAAAAATGCCTGAGCGAAGGCTGCTGACCACTTCCATAAAATGACCTCGTTAAACTGTGTGATATAAATTTAGGAAAACAGTGATATTGAAGGTTTGTGATTCACACCGAACATTGTAGATGCATATTTGGCTTTTACCTCGGCCGGCCATTTGGCCATCGCTCGAACGATTCATAATGTATTTAAGTGAATTACTCACCTTCACCAATCCAAACCTTTAAGCGCATTTCTGAGACAGCAAAGTTTTTTATCCATACCCAATCAGCTGACTATTAGAAATTTGGCTGTTGGGAATCTTTACAAAATGCCGATGGGACTACAAAGCAGTTCATTAAAAATCCAGGTATCTCATTGTATTAATTCATAAATAAAGTTGCGGCGCATACCTTGCATAGTTCAGCTCAACTGCTGCGGTTTTGCAGGTGATGCTACAAAATAATATTAATATGGTTGGCAGTATCGACCATCAATCTATTGTGGAGATACTCATGACCGGCAACGCCTTGTGCCCACCTCGTCTTGCGCGTTTTTTGATTCTATTGGCCTCACTAATACTACCGCACACCAGTCAAGCAACTGTAATATCGGCTCAATTTATCTCTGACGGCCCTCACTTTAATACTTTCAGCGGCGCTTTTACCAGTAACCTTGCGGTCAATACTGCAAGTGAAGCTTATGTCTATGCGAAAACATCAGATTTTGTTTTACTCGGAGAAGTGGGTCGTGGCCTAGCCATGGGGAGTCCTGATGTAAATATCACCACAGGCATAAACTTACTGATAGGCGGCAACAGCATCCGGTTCTTGTCTTCTGGACAGGCGTGGCTAAATAGCACAATACTCACCAATGGATTAGTAACCCTTGGCGGCGCGACCTTAAACTTCAATAGCTCCAGCGGCACGCTGCAATACCAATCCCCGACCCACAATTTTGCTTTTAGCCGATTTGATTGGGTATTCGGACTTAGTTATCTGAGTGGTCAGGTTCAACAGGATATCGGCAGTGTGCCCTTGAGTGATGCCGCATCTGGGATCATGGCAAGTACTAGCCAGGCCGAACATAACAGCGCGGCGGCTATCACAACGGCATTGCATTACAATGGTCCACAAGTCTCCTCGGCGGCCAGCCAATCAGCGACAGTGCAAGTGGGTACCGCCGCCACCTTCAACGCCAGCCTGCTTGACGCATTACATGATGTGTTTGCGCTGCCAAGTGATATGCAATACCTGGAGTGGGATTTTGACAATGATGGTGTCTTTAATCCCAGCAACCTACACACATTTACTTCTTCAGGGATCCAAAAAATTGCCGTAAGAGCAACCAATAACTTTGGATTCACATCAGATATTTATGAATTTAATCAGACAGTTGCACCAAGGACGCCATCAACCGGGCAGATTGACGCGCCGGCAACCCTGTACTTGTATTTATTAGTATTGGGGGGCGTGCTGGCTTTCGGAAGATTGCGTGGCGCGCTCCTAGTTCATCGTACTTCAGTGATGTGATTGGGCAGTAATTGACAGGCAGGGCTGCGGACTTGATAAACCTCTTTGTATAGCAGAAATGCTTCTTAATCACCGGTTCTTGGGAGGAATTACTCCGGGCATCCAGCCCTTAACCCTGCGGGCCGTTGCCCTATGGCGGTGACGTTCCACCAATGGGTAGGGAACCGATTGGAACAGCTTTAGCTGGCCTGCGGAGCAGGTGAACCACAGGGATGTGGTGAATAAAATGTTCCAGGCAAATTCGTCGAACCTCGAGGGTTCTCACCCTCCCATCTCCGCGTAAAATGAAAAAGCCCCGTCTTTTGGACTGTTTGTTACTGGCAACTAGCTTTTGGGAGGGACTACGAAGTAATTCCTGTACTTCGCCCTGCGGGCCGTCTCCGGACGGCGGCGACGTTCAAATTTGCTCCTGGCAAATTTGTCGAACCGCGAGGGTTCTCACCCTCCCTCACCGCGTAAAATGAAAAAGCCCCGTCTTTTGGACGGGGCTTTTTCATTTTATATTGCGGTGAGGGGAAAATTCGAACAAAGGCAAGCAAACAATTTTGCTTGTCCCGAATTTTCGGGATGGGCTCTGGCCCATCCCTGGTGTTTGCGACCGGACGCCAAAAAGCAGAAAACCCGGCCTAAGCCGGGTTTTTCACATCGCAATGAACAGGGGCTGAGACTCTTTAACTCTCTCAGGTGGGAACAAACGTGAGGGATTACGAAGTACTTCCTGTACTTCGCCCTTCGGGCCGTCTCCGGACGGCGGCGACGTTCAAAAATGCTCCTGGCATTTTTGTCGAACCGCGAGGGTTCTCACCCTCCCTCACCGCGTAAAATGAAAAAGCCCCGTCTTTTGGACGGGGCTTTTTCATTTTATATGGCGGTGAGGGAGGGATTCGAACCCTCGATACGTTGCCGTATACACACTTTCCAGGCGTGCTCCTTCAGCCACTCGGACACCTCACCTAATTCTCATTGTTCTGCCGCTTTATTTGTCTGCCACTTTCGTGCCGGAGCACTGCGGCGTGCTCGTTGCTTCGGACTCCTGTCCTTCGCCCCTTCGGGGCCATCCTGCGGATGTCCAATTTTGTTCCTGACAAAATTGTCAGCCACTCGGACACCTCACCTAATTCTCGTTGTTCTGCCGCTTTATTTGTCTGCCACTTTCATGCCGGAGCACTGCGGCGTGCTCGTTAAACTTTGGGTCTTAGTATCCATCCATGGCGTATTGCCCAGTTCGGCCGTCCACGGCCTCTCGTTCAGCCCTTTCGGCGTGACGTTAAGTCACCCCTCATCACTTCGTGACCGGACTTCACCCTAATTCACATTGTTCTGCCGCTTTATTTTTCTGTCACTTGTGTGCGGGAGCACTGCGGTGTGCTCGTTGCTTATATCAGCAGCGGTTTCCCGGGCGATTCAGCGCGGCGTATGTTAGGGAATTCATTAGGCTTTATCAAGCAAAATCTAAATGCCTCAACCTAATTGCTGGCTTTCTAGCCAACTCATGAAAAGCCCTGCCCAACTGCGGGCAAAAACGGACGGCTTTATTATCTTGATACTATCGCATACGTTTTTTGAGCAACTTGGAAAATTTGTGCTTTACTTAGGCCTAGTCAGGCCTTTTCAGCATAGGAAGTCGCCGTACAGGCAAATAACAGCCCGGATAATCGGCTAACAACTTAAGCTGGAGCGGCCTGCACCCTTCAACCCTCAACCCGCTTCGGCGGGTTTTTTAATGCGTCAGGCTACGCCAACCGCTCCAGACAACATCAAGCAGTCCATGAAAGGACTGCTCGGCAGGTCAATCAGTTTGCCTGGTAGGCTTTGGCAAAGGTGGTCAAACGCACACCGTTGCAGAAAATATTGTCCAACTCACCACGGGTAAGCCCCAGCGACTCAACTCCTTCAGATACCGCTTGTTTGCATAGCATCGACTCAGGACGCTCGTCTGCCAGCACAAACTTGTAGGCTATCGGCGCACTATCAGCTTTGGTGTATTGACGGGCGAAGGTATTGATCGTCTGGCCATTGCAACGAATGCTTTCGTTAAACTCACGAGGCGCAACTTTACGCGCGGCAATAACACCTTCCTGGGCGGCTACCACACAAATATTTGAAAACAGGCTGTCATCCACCGCAACAAAACGAACATTGTCTTTGGATGCCAGGGAACTCGCACTAAAAGCTGCAACCAATGCTGCAAATACAAACTTTTTCATGATGACCTCGATATAAAAAGTGAAAGTTAATTACCGAATTAGGCCGATATTAGCGAGATAAAGCGATCAAAAAAAGCACTTTATGTAATTTTATTACACTTATTAGGCCTGTTTACAGCTTTATTTCGACTTGAAACGATTAAATTAACAATTTAATGTAATTTAATTACATTCAAGGTCATCCTCACAACTTAGCAGTCGCCCTGGCGCATTTGATTGCGTATTGTAATAAGCTAATTCCCCTATTTAGCACCGGGCTGAGCAATGGAAAGGCTGACTGATACATCCCAGAAAGACGAGGACTTCCCTTCCCCTACAACGCTATGGCAGCGCATAAGATACAAACTGGGTTTGCCCAATAAAAAGCGCAACGGACTCTCCTTTAAAGAAAAGGTAGGACAGCTCACCCTTTCCCAATGGTCTTATCTGGCAGCTTTTGTGGCGCTACTTGCCACAATTCAGGATGTGGGTGAAGACCGGGATATACAGTTGGTGGTCATTGTTTTAGCCGGTGTCGGGCTTGGCCGGGAAATGTGGCACCTGTTCCATAAGATTTGGGAGCAAACTTTGGGCAAAGGCCTGTTACTGGTGCTTTACGCTGGAACGGCTAATTTTGCGCTGGCGTTGGCAGCCCTGAAAATCAATAACATCGCCGGGGTAGAGCCCTCCCCCTTTGTATTTACCCTTGGCTTTACCACCTTACTGACGCTGCCCTTCTGGTTAGTGGCTGCCACGGTGTTTTTCTTTTCCCTGGCCCTGGTAGCCGGTAATCTTTGGCTCTTAATCACACTGTTACTCAGGCTGATAGGGATCAGGTTGCCTATCCATTGGGAAGACAAATCCTTTGTAATCAGTTTTATGATCTTAAGGATCATCATCATCCCGGTGGTGATTGTCGGCCTGTTGGAACTGATTGAACCCTATGCAGAACAACTGGATATCTTCAAACCACGAATGGAAGGCCTGGACGAGTCTCTCACAGCAGAGCAAGTTGCCCAACTGAAGGATCTGCGCAATACCGATCCTGAAAAAATCACTGCCTTGTTGCAATCCATCAAAGAACAACAGCAGACAGATAATGCAATCAATGCTGCCTCACAAGAAGCCAAAGCGCCAGGCACAAAACCAGTGCGCTTTTTAGATCAAATGGTGGCGAATTTTATCTATCACTTTGAAACTTATCCCCATTCGGCCTGTGCCAAAAAACCTGAGCAACACAGCCTGACTATTGACGACTACTCCATGTTTGTGGCCGAAAAAGACAGCTCTCCCCTTGGCGTGAAGTTTTCCGTGGAGCCCTGTGTACCCAGATATAACGCAGTAGCACCGCCCGAGGAGAACGTTCCTCCTTCGCAGCAGTAACGTATTCAGGCCGCGGGTTTTAAAGAGGTGAGAACGGTCAGGGTCAGCATCACAATGGCTTCACCGAAGAATTGATTGGTTTTGCTCTGTAAGCCCACCAATTCCTTGGCGGCTTTAAGAAGGCTAACGTGAGAATCCGGTACCTTGCCCAAGAGCTTGGCGTTGTGGGCTTCATAAACCAGATGAAAGGTTTTCGCTATCTTAGCGCCGTCCTTTTCAGCCAAACCGTTTTTAAACGCATGATGGGCACAATTCAAAAGCAATTGCTGTTCTACCGGGGGGAGAGACTTTTGCGACGTTTCCTGCATCAATGACAAACTCCTTGTCTTAGCTTTCTACACACTAGACCCATTGTCTTGGTCTTGCCAGCCTTATGTGACAATTTGTTAAAAGTGCAGTTTAAGCGGCAGAAAAACAAATCCCCGCAGCAGCGGGGATTTGTTTCGATACTCAAAACATCAGGCGTTGCCTTTGACTTTCATCTTATGGGCGGCCGCAAAAGCCAACATTCTGTCCAGCGGGATCAGAGCTTTTTGGCGCAGGGAGTCGTCGACAAAAATTTCATGGCCAGACTTATCGGTTAGCGATTCCTCAATAGCCTGCAAGCCATTCATGGCCATCCAAGGGCAATGGGCACAGCTTCTGCACGTGGCTCCATCACCACCGGTGGGCGCTTCAAGGAAAATCTTGCCGGGTGCCGCCTGCTGCATCTTGTAGAAGATACCGCGATCGGTGGCCACAATCAGCCGTTGATGGGGCAAGGTCTGCGCAGCCTTAATAAGCTGAGAGGTAGAGCCTACCGCATCGGCCATTGCCACCACATTGGCCGGTGATTCAGGGTGCACTAAAATGGCGGCATCGGGATATTGCTCTTTAAGGGCTTTGAGCGCTCTGGCTTTAAATTCATCATGCACGATACAAGCCCCCTGCCACATCAGCATGTCGGCACCGGTCTGCTTTTGGATATAGCTACCCAAATGTTTGTCGGGTCCCCATAAGATTTTCTTGCCCTGGCTATCCAGATGCTCGACGATTTCCAAGGCTATGCTGGAGGTCACGACCCAATCAGCACGGGCTTTTACTGCGGCAGAAGTGTTGGCATAAACCACCACCGTATGGTCTGGATGCTGATCACAAAAAGCGGAAAACTTATCCGCCGGGCATCCCAGGTCCAATGAACAAGTGGCTTCCAGAGTGGGCATCAGCACGGTCTTTTCCGGGCTTAAAATCTTGGCGGTCTCGCCCATAAATTTAACCCCGGCCACAATCAGGGTCTGCTCTTTGGCATCACGGCCAAAACGCGCCATTTCTAATGAGTCGGAAACGCAACCACCGGTTTCCTCAGCCAGGGCCTGGATCTCCGGGTCGGTATAATAATGGGCCACCAACACGGCATCACGCTCTTTCAATAAGCGTTTGATGCGTTCTCGATATTCCTGTTTCTGCCCGTCGCTTAAAGGACGAGGTTTAGGGGGAAAGGAATAGTCGAGAGTATCAATGCTCAAAGTTTCTGTCATGGCGCTACTCGGCTTGGCTAAAAGGCCGCGCATTATACATTGGGTGTCTGAAAAATGACATCTGTCGATATTGTCTCAAATATATTGTCAAGCGAAGGCTTAGACACAAACAGAACACTTTTTATCCAGCAGCAAAATCTTTATGCTTTGGTGGTAGCTGAAAAAAGGACTATTACGCATGTGGACTACTGGCAAGATCATTGAGCGTACCAACTGGAACGACAAGCTGTTCTCTTTACATATTGAGGCCGATGTGGAGACCTTTAAGGCGGGTCAATATATCAAGCTGGGATTGGAACTAGAGCAGAAAAAAGTGCCCAGGGCCTACTCTCTGGTGAGTGCCCCTCATGAGCCGCTTTTGGAAGTCCTTCTGATCAGTGTGGAAAATGGCAAACTTTCACCTGAGTTAGCCGCCCTTAATGCCGGGGATGAGGTACTGGTCAGCGGCAAAGCCGGAGGCTTTATGACCATGGATGAAGTGCCCAGCGCTAAACAACTATGGATGCTGGCAACAGGCACCGCGGTGGGTCCTTACATCAGCATGCTGCGCACCGAGCAACCTTGGACTGCCTTTGAAAAGATAATCTTGTGTTATGGCGTCCGCTATCAAGAGGACCTGGCCTATTTTCAAGAGCTACAAGGCTTCCAGAACGCCTTTCCTGATCGCTTCCAGCTGATTACCAGCGTCACTCGGCAAAAAGGCTGTGGACAGCTGGATAGCCGCTTATCTGATGCATTGTTATCCGGACAGCTTGAGGAGTCTGCACAGGCGACAATCGATACTGACAGTCAGGTGATGTTGTGTGGCAATCCTGAGATGGTGGCGGATATCCAACAACATTTGCTGGAGCGGGGATTGCGAAAGAATCTTAAGCGGGAGCCTGGGCATATTACTGTGGAGCGGTACTGGTAGGTAACCGACTGCTTAACGCTGCTCTTTGAAGGTGTAATTCCATCGCTAGCTTTTGCTGGATTACGAAATACGTCCTGTATTTCGCCCTGCGGGCCGCCCTGACGTGCGTTCAAATTCTTTCCTGAAGAATTTGTACTCGGGCTGTCCTGCCCTCGCCCTTCGGGCCATCGCCAGCATGGTTGCCTGGAGCAACCATCAACAGCTTTAGCTGGTCCGTAGGACGAACCACAGGGAGGTGGTGAGTAAAAGCGTCGATGTTCAAATTTGCTCCGGGCAAATTTGTCGAACCTAGCAGGCTATTCGGGCCATCCTGCCCTCACCTTTCAGGCCGCACTACCGTGCGTTCTACCAACGGGTAAGGAACCCATTGGAACAGCTTTCGCTGGCCTGCTCGCAGGTGAACCACATGGGTATGCTGCGATGAAAAATTGTGAGAGCGCGCAACAATTTTCGCAGCATACGAACAGACAAGGATGTCTGTTCTGGGCCTTTTCCAAAGGCAGGATGCAGGAGGAAAAGGTGGTGAATATTTTGCTCCAGGCAGCAGTGATGCAGGGAAGCATCGTTTACGGAGCTAAGGATGTAAAATAGTCTCAGCCCACACGACCCTATCGAGTCTGCTTTGAGTTTTGGTTTTACTTTTTGCTTGGGAGAGTAACTTGGTGCTTGGAGTAGCTTGGGTTGGCTCTGGACTGTGCTGGATTACTCGGGCTGTCCTGCCCTCGCCCTTCGGGCCATCGACAGCATGGTTGCCTGGAGCAACCATCAACAGCTTTAGCTGGTCCGTAGGACGAACCACAGGGAGGTGGTGAGTAAAAGCGTCGATGTTCAAATTTGCTCCGGGCAAATTTGTCGAACCAAGCTGGTTCTCACCCCACACGACCCTATCGAGTCTGCTTTGGGATTTCGTTTAATTCTTTACTTGGGAGATAACTTCGGAGCTTGGAGATTGTGGTGGGTCGTGCTGGATTACTCCGGGCTCCCTGCCCTTCGCCCTGCGGGCCATCGCCCAAAGGCGGCGATGCTTTAAAACGCTCCAGGCGTTTTAATCGAACCTAGCTGGTTCTCACCCCACACGACCCTATCGAGTCTGCTTTGAGTTTTGGTTTTACTTTTTGCTTGGGAGAGTAACTTTGGACTTTGAGATTGTGGTGGGTCGTGCTGGATTCGAACCAGCGACCAATTGATTAAAAGTCAACTGCTCTACCAACTGAGCTAACGACCCACAATCTTGGAAGTGATGACAGGGTTGGATTTTGCAATCCTTAAGCGAAGCCACCTGGAAAAGTGGTGGGTCGTGCTGGATTCGAACCAGCGACCAATTGATTAAAAGTCAACTGCTCTACCAACTGAGCTAACGACCCGTTCGCTTTACGTTGCCTGTCGCAACGGCGGCATATAATACTCAAATATCGATTGGGTGCAACCAAATTATCGAAGAAAATGACAATTCGGTGACTGAGTGCCGCATTAATGCTCAAGTTGTCTAAATATAGCACCAAGGAGCGGCAAAAATACCCAGATTTCAGAAAAAAATTCTTAATTAACGAGGGGTAGAGAAATGCAAAAAAACATTAAAAAAGGTGAAGATCTGTCAAAAAAGCGATAGTAAAGCTGGATTACTATTGCTTTTTCGACAGTGATTACCTGAACACCACTAAAAGAGGATTTTTCTATCTCGGTTGTTTAATCGCGTTCAAGCGAGGCTCGGCCAACTTCCTTGCAGAGGAATTGGGAAACTCTTTGATCACACGTTCAAACAACTGCTGCGCTCTGGCCAGGTTGCCCTGATTTTGCGCAATCATACCCATTTTCAACAACGAGTCGGCACGTTTGTTAGAGTCGGGATAGTTATTGACCACCCGTTCAAACTGCTGGGTTGCCTTGTCCCATGCCTGCTTGTTGAATTGCAGTTGTCCCAACCAATAATAGGCATTGGCCGCATAGCTGGAGCTTGGATAGGTCTGCAAGAAATTTTCAAAGGCAGGAATGGCATCATCATAACGTTTATCACGCAAGATGAGATTAACGGCTTTGTCGTAAGCTTCGGCCTCACCACCGGATGACATATCCTGTGGAGACGGGGCAGGCATATCGTTGGCAACGTCATAGTTAGGAGCAGGTTGTTGCGCCTGTAAACCTTCCATGCGTCGGTCAATTTCCTGATAAAGCTCACGCTGGCGCTCGAGGATTTGCTCAAGCTTGTGAGTGTGAAGTTCTACAGCGCCGCGAAGTTCGTTGACCTCTTGCTGCATCACGTCCAGTTGTTGCTGAATACGATGCTGTGAATCGGTACGGGCTTCGACCATTCGCTCTAAGGCGGTCAAACGACTATCGACGCTCCCACGGGATACGTCTGTTACCGGTGCAGGAGCCGCGAAAGCGGCGGCTCCGACACTCAGACAACAAACGACAGCGAGGCTGCGTTTCATCATCCCGGCGACTTAGCGGTAAACCAGCACACCACGACGGTTCTGAGACATTGCAGACTCATCAGAACCCATGGCAGCAGGTTTTTCTTCACCGTAAGAAACCACAGAAATCTGCATCGCGCTTACACCGGCGTTTTGCAGGTATGTGGCAACAGACTTGGCACGACGCTCGCCCAGGGCGATGTTGTATTCAGGCGTACCGCGGCTGTCAGTGTGGCCTTCAACGGTCACTGTCAGGCTGGGGTTTTTAATCAGGAAGGCAGCATGCTTGTCCAGAATAGGGAAGAATTCGCTGCGGATCACAGAACGGTCGAAATCGAAGAAGATAACCTGTTCGTTACGCAGAGAGTTCATTTCCTCACGCATCAGTTCTTCGGCGGTTCTTACACGCTCAACTGGCCCGGTTTGAATGGTGCTGTAGTCGTCTTGGTTAGTAGACGCTTGATCATCTACCTGGCTGCTTGAAGAACAAGCCATCAGGGTTACGATCGGCAGGGCTACAACAATGCCCTTGAATACTTTACTGAATTGCATCCTCGTGTTCCTTAATTGGTGTCAAAGGGTGTTTAATTTAAAAATGGGGACCAGCTTGGTGATTTTACCTGTCCGTTGGCCGCCGGCAATCTTGCCTTGAATCGACCATCCAGCGAAACCAGAGACAGGACCTGCATGTTATTATGCAGGGTGCTGTAAATTATCATACTCCCGTTCGGCGCGATACTGGGCGACTCATCTAAATATGTTTTGGTCAGCACTTGCATTCTGGATGATTTTATGTCCTGTCTGGCGATATGATAGTTGCCGTTGGTGCGGTTGACCATCACTAAATCTTTACCGTTGGGCGTGACCGTGCCGCCGAGGTTCATTTCACCATCAAAAGTCATGCGCGATATCTTGCCTGAAGACAAATTTACTTGATAAATCTGAGGTTTACCACCCCGCTCTGAGGTGAATACCAGATTTTGCCCGTCCGGTGTCCAGCTCGGTTCGGTATCGATGTTCAAACTGTCGGTCAGGCGACGTAATTGCTTACTCGCAATGTCCATCACGTAGATGTCCGGGTTACCGTCTTTTGACAGTACCATGGCCAAGCGTCTGCCATCAGGTGAAAACCTGGGCGCACCGTTGATACCGGGGAAGTCGGTCAGACGGGTACGGCTCATGGAATAAATATCCTGGATATAAATCTGTGAGCGACGGTTTTCAAAACTTACATAGGCCAGCTTGGTACCATCGGGCGACCAGGACGGCGACATCAAGGGCTCTTTGGAGCGCAGCAATACGGTTTCGTTAGCGCCATCGTAGTCGGCCACCACCAGTTGATACGGGAACTGCTCACGCTGGCGATCACGCACAATCACATAGGCGATGCGGGTCAGGAATGCGCCGCGTTCACCGGTCAGTTTCTCATACACGATATCGGAGATAAGGTGTGCATGACGGCGAAAGTTATTTCCGCCTACTACATGCTGGCGACCTTCCAAAATGTGATCACGGCTGTTTACCAGCTGCGAGCCACGGTTGCGACCACCTGTGATTTGTCCACGTACCACGTCAATCAACTCAAAAGAGACTAAATAGCGGTTGACCGATTGCTCTTCAATGGTACCCACCACAATAGCTTCAATGCCCTTTGAGGCCCAGGCGGCATAATCTACTTCACCGTCGGTGCCGGGTAACTGTGGCATCCGGGAAAAATCTATCGGATTGAATTTACCGCTTCGACGCAGGTCAGCAGCAATCACATCGGTCAGGTTGCTGGGCATCGGTCCCTGCCCCTTCCATTTAAATGGCACCACACCAATGGGTCTGGCCGTATCCACCCCGTCGGTGATCACAATCTCCAAAGTGGCCAATGCCTGGCTTGGCATCCACAGTCCCTGGATCAGTAATAATGTCGATAGAAACAGTATTCGGGTTTTTGTCATCATTCGTTCTTTACCATCAACAAGTTAAAGTTCATAAACTCTTTCATTACATCGGGATCGGACGGCACCGGCAGGGTTTCCGTCTTATAAATGGCAGTTTCGGCAGAGCGGCACGTATTGGGATCGCCGCCTAAGATCCTGACGCTTTTCACAAAGCCGTTCGTGGCCAGGCTGATGTTCAAGCGACATTGCTTGCCTATCATACTGTCATCCACAATCCAGTTACGCTGCACCGCTTGCTGAATCAATGCAGTGTACTTCTGCATCTCGGTCAGCACCATTCGGCTACGCTGCTTGGCACGGGCCGCTTGCTCAGCTTTAAGCTGCTCTTCCATCAGCCTTTCCCGCTCTGCCTGTTCCTGGGCTTCTTTACGCTTACGTTCAGCCTCTTTAAGTGCTTTTTCTTCTTTTTCCTTACGCTCTTTGGCTTCCTTAGCTGCTTTTTCGGCTTTCAGACGCTCCGCCTCTTTCAGCTTGCGTTCCTCTTCCAGCTTCTTGGCTTTCTGCTTTTCCAGCTCTTGTTTTTTACGGGCCTCGGCCGCCGCTTCTTCAGCCTTACGCTTTTCTTCCTGCTGCTGCTTCTTCAGCCGCAGCGCGTCGGCCGCCTGCGCCTCTTCCTGCTTGCGCTTTTGCTCGGCTTCTTTGGCACGACGTTCAAGGTCAGCCACGCGCTGCTCTTCTTTGCGTTTCTCAGCCTGCTTTTTATCTTCAATCTGCTTCACCTGCTCGGCAATCGCAGACTCATTCACCACCACGGCTTCGACCACATCCACATCGGGCATCAATGGTACTTCCATTGGCGGCGTGATTTGTACCCCCACCAGCAGGAAAATCAATATGCCTATATGGAACGCGCCGGATTTAATGAATGCCGCCTTCAAGCTCTTCATTTAGCTCTCCGGATCTTCCGTCATCAGCCCCACTGAGGGCACGCCGGCTTTTTGCAGCAGCACCATCAACTGTACCACCTCGTTGTAAGGCACCCGTCCATCTCCTTTAACCACCACCGGGGTCTTTGGATCCACCTGCATATGAGCCGCCACCAAGGTCGCCAAATCAGCTGCCGACATGGGTTTATCCTGAGTGTCACCCACATTCAGGAAATAGCGACCTTCGGCATCCACAGAGGCCACCAATGGCAATTTGCTGTCTTGAGGTAGTGGCTCAGAGGACGCTTTGGGCAACTGCACATTGACGCCTTGCGTGATCAAAGGCGCGGTCACCATAAAGATAATTAGCAATACCAACATCACGTCGATATAGGGAACAACGTTGATTTCCGATACCGGTCGGCGGCGCTTTCTCTCGTACATGGCATGGCCTCCTATTGGCTGGCGTCGCTGCCATGAGACTGGCGATGCAGGATACTGGAAAACTCTTCCATAAAGTTGGCGTAGCTATTTTCCAGCTTTTCCACCTGGTGGCTGAAACGGTTGTAGGCAATTACTGCAGGAATCGCCGCAAAAAGGCCAATGGCCGTCGCAATCAGAGCCTCAGCGATGCCCGGCGCGACCATGGCCAGGGTAGCCTGCTGTACCTGCCCCAAAGCGATAAAGGAATTCATAATACCCCAAACCGTACCAAACAGACCGATATAGGGGCTGATGGAGCCGGCGGTGGCCAGAAACGGCAAGCTGCTTTCCAGGCTGTCCACTTCGCGGGACAAGGACACGCGCATGGCACGATAGGTACCGTCCATCACTGCCTGAGGGCTGGCACTGGCGCTTTTACGCAGACGGGCATATTCCTTGAATCCGGCCAGAAACAGGCTGGCCATACCGGATACCTGTTGGCGCGCGGCAATCTCCTGATACAAGCGGTTTAAATCGCCTCCTGACCAGAATTTATCCTCGAATTTACGCACTTCTGTGCGCGCTTCATTCAGCGCCTTGCTGCGCTGAAATATAAAGGCCCAGGACACCACAGAGGTGGCCATCAACAGAAGCATAACCAGTTTTACTACCAGACTGGCTTGCATAAACAAGCCAAAGAAAGACATATCAGCGTGCACGAGAGAGTTCCCCTAAAATAAATGCCGGTATCGCCTGCGCTTTCATCTGCATAAGGTCAACACAGACGACCACCACAGTGGCACTTACTAATAATTTGTCATTGTCATTAACGATTTCTTGTTTGAATACCAGACTGGCTCTTTTGCACTCTGACATTTGCGACTTTACCGTCAGCAACTGATTGAAGCGCGCCGGCGCCTGATAGTCCAATTCCACCCGTTTGACGACGAAACCCACAGATTGTTCCAGCAACACATCCTGATCAATACCCAAATCCCGCAGCCATTCTGTGCGTGCGCGTTCCATAAATTTCAGGTAATTGGCATAGTAAACTATGCCGCCGGCATCCGTATCTTCGTAGTAGACACGAATTGGGTGGGCGTGGGTCATCAAAAAATCCATGTACTTCCTTCCGGGCGCCATAGGATAGCAAGCCGCGCGAGGTATCGAAATGGGGCGATCCGCTGAAACCCAAATTTTTTATAAGTGCTTGTATCCTGACGGGCTCTATGCATCAAAAGCTCAATGTCGATAATGTTGTCCCTTATCTGGTAACAATTTATTTGCTGATGATTAGTGGGCGGAATAAAAGTAACATTTTTCAGCTTTCGTAACAAAAGAGCCCGCAAGCCAGTCTTTTCAGGGTAATGCAACCAATTTGTGGTTATCAACCAAAGCCTCATCATTTTCCATTGCAAAGATATTTTTGCCGACAACATCCCGTTGTTTAAAAAAGCTGCTATACGTTTTAGGGAGGTCCCAGCCACTTTTGGGTGTGCTATGGATAAGGTCGAGGCCAGTTTACTCCAAACGGCAATGCCACCCTTGGGACTTAATGTGATGGATGCAGTTAATGACACGTTGGAATTTGTCCCTTTGCTAGGCAAATTGTCCCCTTTCCTTCACCAATAGCTTATCCCGGCGGGCTCGACATACGAGCGTGCCTGAACCGAACAATGTCTTGCTCGCCTGTAGGCTATTGCCTGTTCATGCGTTGTTCTTGTCTGTTTTGGTTGGATGCAAAGCGATGATTGGGAACGCCCTGACACAACTTGCCACACACCTTAATCGTCATCTGAAGCAGAGCTTCCAATTAGATGAGGATATAGGATTGGTATCCTGCCTGAGCGACCCCGATGGCAATGCAGTTGGCCGGGCCAACAATAAGATATTGCTGATGGTGGTAGGACTGGAAAAAGAAAACGCATCTGCCAGCAGGCCATCGTTACCCGATCGTGGTTTTGCAGGCGCTACCTTGCATGCATCTCCTCTTTACCTGAATATCAATATGTTGCTGACCG
Organism: Aliiglaciecola sp. CAU 1673; assembly: GCF_029223185.1. Classification (GTDB taxonomy): domain Bacteria; phylum Pseudomonadota; class Gammaproteobacteria; order Enterobacterales; family Alteromonadaceae; genus Bowmanella. The sequence continues at coordinate 256,941 of NZ_JARHUG010000002.1, read as the reverse complement.
CCAACTTCACTGGCAGTAACTACAGTGACGCCCTGACCCTGCTATCCGCCAGCATCGGCTTTTTCCAGCGTCATCCGGTGTTCAGCAGACAGGATTTACCGGAGTTGGACGCCTCCATAGAACGACTGACCCTGGAAATGGAAAATCTGAGTTTGCAAGACACCAGCCATTTGTGGGGCATGCTCAACGGCCACTACCAACCCTCGGTACTCTACAAGGTCAGGATGATCTGCTTTAACGGCCGCGACATCAGTGGACGTGTGCACCTGACCCGTTCGCCGCAAACCGATGTAGGGAGCCGTGGATGAGCGCCATGATTGTGCTGGATGTCAGCCTGCATCACGATTTTTTCAGCTCCGGCTATCTCGACAATCCGGCCCTGCGTCCGACCCGACACACCAAAGCGGCCTTAAACAATGCCAGGTTGTTATATAAACAAACCCAGCAGGGATTTTGCCTGATACTGAACCAACAGGATCTGCCTATTTGCCGGGCCTGCTGTGAAGATAGTCCCCTGTTGCTAACCTTTATGCTGTTTGCTAATGAGAACTTTTTTTATGCCACCCAACCGCTTTTGGGATGGCCAAAGAATCTGTATGTCTGCGGCAATCAACAGCCTTTGCCGGAAACCGAACTTGGCCAGAGATTGCATCAGGGAGTTTTTCTGGAAAAGCAAGACAGTCAGATCGCCGCCCAGGCTCTGCAAGAAGCAGGTGAAGCCGACCTGACCATCGCCCCGGTGCTGCTGATTCATCTGGAGCTCACCCCCAATATGCTGCAAAGCGCTTTGGACGGTAATCCCCCCCACTATCACCTTCGTTTTGCCAATCTGCACAGCATCTGGTGTTACTACCTGATTGGCCGGACATTCGAGAAAGTCCTGGAAATACGTGATCTTGACGACAAGGTCAGTTTCGAGCAGGCCGCAGATACCGTCCTGCCCAACGGGCAGATGGCCAAGACCTTTTATTCCAAAGCGCCGCTGCCGCTTTTGCAGCATAGCCCTTTCAAATTCACCTTGTTCAGTGAAGGCGAAGGGGGAGAGAAAATCCTGATCAAACGCCTGCCGATTGCATCGGCAGGACAGTATGAAAGGAAAGTCGTTAATGGAGTCAGCAGCATCATGTCTGAAATTTATATCCACACCTAACCCAAAAAGGAAACCATCATGGGGCAAATGAAAACGCCGGGCGTTTATATCGTTGAGAAGAACGCCTTTCCCAACTCCATCGTCGAGGTGGCCACTGCGGTACCGGCCTTTATCGGCTACACCCAATTTGCGCAAAACGGTAAGAAATCACTGCACAACACGCCGATGCGTATAACCTCCATGGCGGAGTTCCACAAGTTCTTTGGATTTGCTGCTACCTCCCAATTCAGTCTGGCGGAAGCGGAAAAAGATCCCAAAGGCGTGCAGTTCCAGGGCAAGGATAAACGCTATCAATTGCAACAGGACGCCGGAAAGTTCCAGTTGTACAGGGCGATGATGCTGTTTTACCAAAATGGTGGTGGCCCCTGCTATGTGGTGTCGGTAGGGAGTTACCTTGGGGATGATGGCAAGGAGAACGCCGTCGCACCGGACAAACTTACGGCCGGCGTCGATACCTTGCTCAAAGAACAGGAACCCACCATGGTCCTGGTGCCTGATGCCATTTTACTCGGTGAAGCGGATTGCATTAGCGTGCAACAGGCGGTGCTGGCCCATTGTGGCGGCAAGATGCGCAACCGGGTGGCTATCCTGGATATTTATGACGGATATAAGGATCGCCAGGATGAAAGCGGCGATTGTATCGAAAACTTCCGTTCCAAGCTTGGCATCAACTATCTGGACTTCGCCAGTGCCTATTATCCTTGGGTTAACACCACCATAGTGCTGGACCGGGACCTAAGCTTTGAAAATATCAGCAGTCTGGCTATTTTGCAGGAGGTGATCCGTCAGGAAAGAGGCATTGCCGACGCCGAAGTCGCCATCGCAGATGATGCCCCGGCGGCAAAAAAAGCCGAGCTGTTGAAACTCAACCAGCAAATAAAACTGGTTAACGGATTGAGCACAGACTGGAGCACGGTCAAAGCCGACCCGGTGGATGGAGAATCCGAAGATGAGAATAAGGCCAGGACTAAATCTAAAGTGGAGGCCGAAAAGCTGCAGCTGCATAAGGCTCTAAAAGCGTTAAGCCCCGCCTATGTGGAAGTATTGGCCCATATTCGCCAACAACTGAATCTGCTGCCGCCGGCTGCCGCCATGGCAGGCATCTATACCATGGTGGATAACAGCCTTGGTGTCTGGAAGGCGCCGGCCAATGTCAGCCTCAGCGCAGTGGTATCCCCTGCTGTCAATATCAGCCATGACGAACAGGAAGATCTCAACGTCACCACTTCGGGCAAATCCATCAATGCCATACGCACCTATATCGGCGAAGGTACCTTGGTGTGGGGCGCCCGTACGCTGGACGGAAACAGCCTGGATTGGCGCTATATCAATGTGCGCCGCACCATGATTATGCTCGAAGAATCCATTCGCCTGGCCACCAAGGCCTACGTGTTTGAGAACAACACGGCCAATACCTGGGCCACCATTAAGAGCATGATCCGCAACTTTTTGACAGGCATTTGGAAACGGGGAGGCCTGGCAGGCGCATCCCCGGAAGATGCCTTCAGCGTCAGCGTCGGTCTGGGCGAAACCATGACCGGCGAAGATATTCTCGAGGGGATCCTACGGGTGACAGTGCTGGTGGCATTGATCCGTCCGGCCGAATTTATCGAGATCACCTTCCAGCAACAGATGCAGAAATCCTAGCCATTTAGCATAAAGGAGAGTTCCCATGGCAGACGACGGCTCAGCACAATCCACCTCGGTGTGGCCCCTTCCCAAGTTTTACTTTCAGGTGAAGTGGGATTCTCAGGTGATGTCTTTTCAGGAGGTATCCGGGCTGGATATCGAAGCCCAGATCATCGAGTACCGGAGCGGCGACAATCCGGTGTTTTCTACCATTAAGATGCCGGGGATCAAGAAATCCGGCAATGTCACCATGAAAAAGGGGGTGTACAAGTCCGATAACAAGTTCTGGGACTGGTTCAGCCAAATCAAAATGAACACCATCAAACGGGTGCCCGTCACCATCAGCTTGTTGGATGAGGCGGGCTCACCGACCATGGTGTGGACACTGGCGAATGCCTGGCCCACCAAGATCACCGGAACCGATCTCAAATCTGACGGTAACGAAGTAGCCATCGAAACCATAGAGATCGCGCACGAAGGGATCACCATTGACAATGCGTAGTGCTCCTCAAGGAACTGAGCGGGGGGGAGCTGGCTGATGTCGCAGCTTTCCTCCTACCCGGTCAGTGCTTTTCACTTCAAAGTCGCCTTTGCCGCTTCAATGGGCATGGCCGATACCGCCTTTTCGGAAGTCTCCGGTATCGGCAGTCAGTTCGATACCGAAGATTTGGTAGAAGGCGGCGAAAACCGCTTTGTACATAAACTGCCCAAAGCAGTTAAGCATAACAATCTGGTGCTGAAACGCGGGATTGCCGATGCCAGTTCTCCTTTGGTGCACTGGTGTAAAGAGGTGTTCGAGTCCGGCCTGTCTTCTGTCATTGTGCCGATGAATATCATGGTGTTTTTGCTGAATGACCAGGGCATTCCTGTGCGCGCCTGGTCTTTTGCCAATGCTTACCCGTTGAGCTGGGAAATAGAGAGTTTTCAATCCACCAAGAACGAAGTGGCCATCGAAAAGCTGGAATTGAGTTACCAATATATGAGCAGGGAGTTATAACCAAATGCCCATTGAGATTACCCGCCTGATAGTCCGCTCACGGTTGCAGGACGCACCGCAGGAGCCATTCGATCAAAACACGCCTCAGGACCTGCAGGCTTTACGCGAAGAGTTGTTACGTGAATGTCAGCGGTTGATTGAACAGCAACACCGTGAAGTCAGGGAGCGTTGATGAATTCAGGAAGTACCGGCAGCAAATCCCTGCTGACCATCAGCGGCTGCGACGAAAGCGGCCAACCTCAGTCCGGCGGGCCAAGTTTTACGGCGATGGTCAATCCCTCGTCGTTGAGTCATCAGTTGGGGATCCGCTACGACAATGACAAGGTACAGGGAAAATCGGCCATCGAAAGTAAATTCAATCAGTATCAGCAGGAGAAACTTAGTTTCGAACTGACTCTGGATGGCACCGGCGTGATCCCTCTGCCACAGAGCCAAAGCCAGGATGTCAGCACCCAGATAAAGCAGCTAAAGGACGTGGTTTACGATTACCAGGGCGACGAACATGAACCCAGTATTGTCAAGGTACAATGGGGCAAAGCCTTTAGTTTTATCGGCCGCCTTAATTCCCTGTCTGTCGAATACAATCTTTTCAAGCCAAACGGCGATCCGCTGCGGGCAAAGCTTAAGCTGGATTTTGGCAGTTATCTTTCCAATAAACAGGAATCATTAGAGGCCGATCGCCAGTCCCCTGACCTGACTCACAGGCGGGTAGTAAAAGCCGGTGACACCCTGCCCAATCTCTGTTTTCAAATCTACAAAGACAGCGGCTATTACCTGGAGGTGGCCAAGGCCAACGGTCTTGACCGTTTCCATCCTCTTGAGCCTGGCACCACGCTGTCTTTTCCGCCATTGAGGTCATGATGGCAGATAGCATTTTAACCCACAGTGACGGACCGTTGCGGATCACCATCAGTTGCAACGGTAAGGACATCGACGACAGCATTGGCCTGATTTCGGTGGAAGTTATCAAAGCGGTCAACCGCATCCCGTCAGCCACCCTGACGTTTGCCGATGGTGATATGCCGAGCCAGGATTTTCCGCTGAGCAATCAGGACCTATTTAAGCCCGGCGCCGAGGTGGTGATCAAGGCGGGTTATGATCAGCAGGAAGAGCAGATTTTTGCCGGTGTTATCACCCGTCATGGCTTATCCTTCAGCGAACATCAACAGGCCAGATTGGTGCTGGAATGCAAAGACAAAATCTTTGCCGCTACCTTGGGCCGCCAGAATGCCAACTACCAGGACAGTAAGGACAGCGACATTCTCAGTCTGATTGGCGGCAAATACGCTGACAGCACCGACGTGGACGCCACCACCGCGCAGTTGGAAAAGGTAGTGCAGTATTACTGCTGTGACTGGGATTTTATGCTCACTCGCGCCGAGGTCAACGGCCTGCTGGTTTTTGTCGACGACGGCAAACTCAGTATCAAAGCGCCTGACACCGGTGCCACACCGACCTATAAGCTGACCTATGGTGAAGATCTTATCAGCTTTAATGCCAATCTGGAGGCCGGCCATCAGTATCAAAATGTAAGCGGCTACAGTTGGGATCCTGCCAGCCAGCAAGTGTTGTCGCAAAGCGCCGATCCTGACGCCCTGACCAGTCAGGGCAATCTCGATGCCAAGACCTTGGCCCAAATTGGCAAACTGTCCGAGTTTCGCCTGCAGCATCCCGGCCCTTTAAGCCAGGAACAGTGCAAAAGCTGGGCCGGTGGACAGCAACTGAAATCGGCCCTGGCCAGGATCCGCGGCGAACTGCGCTGTCAGGGACAGTCCAAAGTGAAGCCGGGGTGTTTGTTGGAGCTGGCGGGATTGGGCGAGCGCTTTAACGGCAAAGTATTTGTCAGTCGGGTGGAACACCGACTTGAGCAGGGTAACTGGCTGTGCCAGGTCAGCTTCGGCATGTCGCCCCAGTGGTCGGCACAAAACCGCGATATAGAAGCCCCACCGGCGGCAGGACTGCTACCGGGGATCAGCGGCCTGAATATCGGCATTGTTAAACAGTTGGATCAGGATCCCCAGGCAGGCTTTCGCATTATGGTGGAAGTGCCCCTGATGCAGACAGAGAATCCGGGGATCTGGGCCCGCTTACTGAGCCACTATGCCTCCAATCAATTTGGCTATTTCTGTGTGCCGGAAATCGGCGATGAAGTGCTGTTGGGCTATCTTAATGACGACCCAACCAGCCCGGTGGTGTTGGGTAGCCTTTACAGCAAGAGCCATCCGGCCCCCTATGAAATGGAGGCCGACAACAATATCAAGGCCATGGTGACCCGCGCCGGCCTGAAGATGGAATTTGACGAACAGAACAAGCGCATCAGCCTGCTCACCCCGGCCAATAACCAGCTGATTCTGGACGAAGACGGCAAGCGCATCCTGATCCAGGATCAGAACGACAACCAAATTGAGCTCAATGAGTCCGGCATCAGTTTGCAAAGCCCTAAAGACATTCAGCTTAAGGCTCAGGGCAATATAAGCCTCAAAGCCCAGGGCAATGTGGATATTGAAGCCACCGGCGATTGCACCTCCAAGGGCATGAACATCAATCACACTGCGCAGACCGGGTTTACCGCCAAGGGCAATGCCAGTGCCGAATTATCGGCTTCCGGCCAGACCACGGTCAAAGGCGCCATGGTCATGATTAATTAAGGAGCAACCATGCCACCCGCCGCCAGACTTACCGATATGCATGTCTGTCCCCAGGTCACACCCGGGCTGCCACCCATCCCCCATGTGGGAGGCCCAATCCTCGGCCCTTGTGTACCGACAGTGCTGATTGAAAAGCTGCCGGCGGCGGTGATCGGCGACAATTGCCTGTGTGTGGGGCCGCCGGACAGTATCGCCATGGGTTCCAGCACCGTGATGATCAACAACAAGCCAGCTGCCCGCATGGGCGACACCTGCGCCCATGGTGGCAGCATAGTGCTGGGTGCCCCGACCGTGATTATCGGAGGCTGACATGGCAAAGCATGGACAACATGATGATTTCCTCGGAACCGGCTGGTCTTTTCCTCCCGCATTCTTGTCTTCGTCACGAGGGATAAGTACGGTTAGCGATGAACAGGACATCCTGCAAAGCTTGCAGATCCTGTTTTCCACTCGCCCCGGTGAGCGCCTGATGCACCCAAAGTATGGCTGCCATCTGCATCGCTACGTATTCGACGCTATCACCGAACACAGCATTGCTAACATGCTGGACGCCATGCGCCAGGCCGTGCTGTTTTTTGAACCGAGGATTAAATTACTCAGCATCACCCCACAATTGGACGATCTGTTCGAAGGCGTACTCAGATTTGAACTCACCTATCAAATCAAAGCCACCAACAGCAGGCACAATATGGTGTACCCATTCTATTTGCAGGAAGGCACCCGCGTTCACCTGCCAAGAGGGACATAGCATCATGCGCACCTGGCCCCTGACCTACTATCAAGACGGCACCAGCCAAGCCCAGCGCAAGATGCAGGCGCTGCAGAGCGGGTATTTCCGCACCGATGAGCGGGACTTTGGGCAGCTGCTCGCCTATTGCCGGGACGTTGCCGGTCAAATCCAATTTATCGGCGAGGACGGCAGGGCTCAAGGGAATTGGCGCACCCTGTTTGACAATAACGAAACCGCGTTATTGGCAATCTTAGCAAGCAAGGACACCGCGCTGCTGAAGCAGCAATTTGAACAGTTACACCATCAGGGCCATCAGCGACGCCTGCAGATGGCACAGCAATTGTTGCAGGAAATTGAGCACTGGCATGATTGTCTGCTGCAGTTAGGCACGCCGTTGGCATTGCAATTGGTAGAGAAATCCAGCGCTATCCTCAGACACAGCCTGTCCAATCCTCTGCAGCAGTTGTTGCAGGCAGGTGATACCCTGGACGCTCCCTATCCCTATCGCCAAGGGACCTGGTTGGCTCAGCTTAAACCAGGCTCAGTTCCCCCTCAAAAAAGTGCCCGGCTGGGTCAAATGATCGAGCAAGGATTCAGCGCGTTGTTGTCGCTGCTGCGCATCTTGCAGGAAGAGTTAACATCGCACCTGGCCACTCACCAGGACGACTTGGATACCGAGCCTGCCCTGGCCTTGTTGATGGCTTTTATTCATTTATATCTGGATGTGCAAAAGGGCTTCGATCGTCTCAGTCATAAACACCTGCTTTTTTATTACGATGATTATCTGCGCTCAGAGCATCTGGCGGGTGAACCTCAGCGACTATGGATGGCGACTGAGCTAAACGATAAGTCGGCGGTGCTGGCATTGCCGGCGGACAGCCAGTTTGTCGCAGGAAAAGACGAAGCGGGTAAGGAGCGATATTTCCACACCGAAAAGCCCGTCGAACTCAACGGCATAACCCTTGGTCCTTTGCACAGTTTACGCCTTGGTAAAGACCCACGCATTTCGCCAGAAACGGAACTGGGCTATGTCGCCTTGATTCATGGCCGTCGGGCCATCCATGCCGACAGGCCCTTGTTTTCCCGACCACAGGAGCAGGATAACCGCGCCCAGGATATGGGCATCGCCATTCTTTCCCCCATGCTTAACTTAAGCGAAGGCAACCGCTTCATACAGGTTGATCTGGAACTGGCGTTGCCCCAAGAATGGGGCGATAAAATCATCGCCGCCTGGAAGCAGCCGGATCAGCCCCTTCAAGTACGATTGGCCGAAGCCCTGTCGGTACTGATATATCAACTTGGCACTGAGCTCGACTTGCCTTGCACGGATAAAAATCAGCTGGCTGAGCAGGTGGCCGAAAGCTATGAAAGCCAGACCGAACTTACCCAACTGCCGGGCTTGGTCTATCGCGATTTTCTGTTGGTGCAGCTGCAATTGTGCCAAAGCAGCACCACCTTTATGCCTCTATTTGGACGGTTATTCGGCTACTATCTGCTTGGCCCTGCGGACTTTCTGCCGGTGCAAGCAAAGCAAGTATTAGGGTTAAAAATCCAGGCCCTGTTCACAGGACAAGAACAACTGCGTGGCCAGACCCTAGAGGAACTGCTGACCACTGATCCGATGACGGTGTTTTACCGCTATTGCAGTGATCTACTCGGTTGCCGTCTTTCCACGGCACAGGGTCTGCAGGTGATTCACAACTACAACATGCTGCCCTGTCCCACCCAAGTAGCGGGCCTTAGAATTTGCATTAAGCTCGACAGTAGCTTTCCAGCCATAGCGCCGCTGGGGGGGGAGACGTCTGCAGCCTTGCAAGACTTGCCTCAACTGCAATTGTATCTTAACCCTACCGCCAAACTCTGCGGCTATAGTCTGCTAACCCAGTTACAGTGCATTGCATATAGCCTGTCGGTGCAGGTGCAGGGGGCAAAGCAGCTGAATCTGAGTAATCAACTCGGCACCTTAGATGGCAGCAAGGCGTTTCTGCCCTTTGGACCCGCCCCCAGAGCAGGGGCTTTTTTAGCCTTTAACCACCGTGATTGGGTGGGTAAGCCCCTGAATCAGGTCGGGCTCACTCTGCACTGGGCCGATCTGCCTAATGATGAGAACGGCTTCGCCGATCACTATGCAGGTTATCCGCAGCGCCCGGATAATCAATCCTTCGAGGCAGAACTTGAAATGCTCTATCAGGGGAAATGGCAACATCCCTGCTTAGACAGTGACATCAAATCAGCGCATAAGCTTTTTGCCGAGCAGCCCATGAGCATGCGTCTTAGTCCCAAACAACAACTTTCAACGCCTATCACACTGTCTTTTGAGATGAGGGCAGAGCACGCCAGCAAAGCCCTTAGTGCAAGCATGCAACAAGGCTTTATGCGCCTGAGGTTAAGCCACCCTGTGCAGGGGTTTGGACAGTTGGAATACCAGAATGCCCTTGCTCAGGCCCTGATTTACAATAGCAAGCATAAAAATGCCCGACCTCTGCCCAAATCGCCCTATGTGCCGGGTTTGGAAGGCGTCAGCCTGGACTACTGCGCTGCACAGCGCGTGGACTTATGCCAGGATCCCAAAGACAGCCAGGCAGGCCAGGCAGATCGCCTGGTGCAACTGCTACCCTTCGGCTGCCGCCCCCTCTACCCTAAAGCCAGTATGGAGGGCATAAACCTGGTCCCGGCCTTTACCGACGATGCCTATTTATTTGTGCCCGTAACGCCCAGAGCCAATGCCAGTCAACTGAGCCTGCTGTTTGAACTTGATACCGAACCGCAGGGTGCCCATTCCTTTTCCAGCCTGCCCCTTCGCTGGCAATATCTAAAAGAGGATAGCTGGCATGATGTGGCTCCCGGCGCCTTATTGATGGATAGCACACTGGGCCTTGCCACCAGCGGTATAGTGCGACTCAAACTGCCGATGAACCTGCCCACATCCCATCAGGCCATGCCCAGTGGCTATGGCTGGCTGCGTACAGCTGTCAGCGGCCCATTAACGCAAAGGGGGAAATTACGGGGCCTGTGGACCAATGCGTTTGCCCTTATCGCCAAAGACAGGGCGACCCGGCTGCCCACAGAAGAAACCGAGATCAAGTGGCATAGCAGCCAATTCCAGGGCAGCATCAGCCAATATCACCATTGGTTCAGTCCGCATCCACCCAGGGAGGCAGAATCGGGTGATAAGCGTTTGCAAAGAATCGCCGAACGCCTATGTCACAAGCAGCGAGCCGCCACCATCTGGGATTACGAACGCCTGGTATTACAAGCTTTTCCCCAATTGCACAAGGTCAAGTGTTTCCCGAATCTTAAATCCGGCAGCACGGCATCTCACCCGGGTTACCTGGTGCTGGCATTGGTCCCCAAACAAGGTCAATGCAATCATCAGGATTGTGCACGCCTGGGCACGGGGGTGGAACTGTTGCAGGCAGTGAAGGATTTTGTCAGCGCGCTGGCATCGCCCTTTGCCCATATTGAAGTGATACTGCCCGGCTTCGAACAACTTCAGATCCGTTGTGCGGTAAAGCTGCAACAGGCCCTGACCCAGGGCAATTATCTTGAGCAACTGAATCAGACCATCAACCAGTACCTATGCCCCTGGCAAACAGAAGGACCAAGCGGACGTTTTGCTGCTCAGATCCGTCCGGACGCTATCAAGGCCCATATTCAGGAGCAGGCTTATGTGGACTATGTTACCGACTTTTCCATTTTGCATATCAGCCAGTCTGCAGTTCATTACTACCATTTGGATGACACGGCCAGAAACAGTGATATACGCAGTCCCATCCGACCGCGTTTCCCCTGGAATCTGTTGATGCCCTCTTCCCAGCATGCCTTAAGTTACATCGACCACAGGCATAGCATTGAGGCCCAACCAACAGGTATCGGTGAACTGGAGATAGGACGTACCTTTATCTTGCAACGGGATATCATTGATGGCTAAGCGCAACCGCAATACGCTAAAGCAGTTTTTTCAGGAAGGGGCAATGCCGGGAAGCCAGGCATTTTCCGACCTCATCGACTCCTCGCTGAATACTCTGGAAGATGGCTTGGACAAGTCCCCTGAATGGGGCTACAAAATCACCGCCTTGGGCAACCATGATCATCTGCTGAGCTTTTATCGCGACAGTTTGCAGGAACTCCCTAACTGGTCGGTGCGTTTCGACGGCAAAGCCACTGATCTGCAAATCGGCCAGGACAGCCACCAAGATCCGTTGCTGTTTCTCAGTGCTGAGCAAAAACTAGGCATCAACACCAAACAGCCACGCAGCACCTTGGATGTAAAGGGCGTAGTCAGCATGACCGGTCGTCAGGGCTATCAAACTCCAGGCATTCGTCAAGTGCCTGCCGATGGCAAATGGCACCCGATCACCGGGACTTTGAACGGGTGCCAGGGATTTGAAGTCGTGGCCGGTACTGGCAATAAAGGCACTGGACGCTATGCGCTGATGTATGCCACCGCCCTTAACACCTTTAATCCCACAGGCTGGCTGTTTAATTTCCTCAACCTCAAAAAGTGCATCAAGGTGCACCAAGCTTACTTCCTGTCCCGCAGTTGCAAGCTGGCACTGCGCTGGAAGACCCTGGAAAAAGGGTATTGCCTGGAGATTCGCTCACGCACCAACCTTGGCGACAACATCAGAATTGGCTACCACCTCACTCACTTGTGGTTTGATGAGGACATGACAACGTGCTGGCAGTCGGAAAATAAAGATGAAAACTAGCCTGACCATCAAACGTCGTCCCAGCGAACAGGCCAACCGTTTTTCGCTACTACGGGAGAAAGGCTTGGCCGAGATCCAGGCGCTGGCCGGCAAGCGCTGGACGGATTTCAACCTGCATGATCCCGGCGTCACCCTGCTGGAACAGCTCTGTTTCAGCCTCAGTGAATTAGATTACAAGCTGGATATGCCCATCGCCGATTTGCTGTGCGATAAAAGGGGCCAGATAGACACCCGGCTGTTGGGTCTTGAACCTCCCGAAGCCATACTCCCCTGCCGGCCAACAACGTTGGAAGACTATCGGTGTCTGCTATTGGATGCCTTACCCGAGCTTGCCGATATCGAATTGAGACCACAATCAGATGTGGATGCCGGGTCGCCCATAGGTTTATTTCAAGCCAGAGCCGTGCTGCGAGACCCCGGCCAGAGCGAGGAAGCCATGGCCAAGCGTTTACGTCAATGCTTTGGCGCCAATCGTAATCTGGGTGAAGATCTCGGTGACATTCATTTTGTTCACCCCTATCAATGCCAGATTGTTGCCGAACTCGACATCCAGTCCAATGTTGATCCGTCGTCCTTAGTTGCGCAGCTCTACCTGACCTGTGAAGCCTTGCTGACCCGAAGTACCGCAAGTACGCCTTATTCACAGCTGCTGGCCGAGGGCATAACGCCAGAGCGGCTATTTGAAGGTCCGCTCACCCCCAGGGGTAAGCTAGACAGGGACAAGTTAAGCGAAAATGCGCCGGAGGTGGGAGATTTTATTTTACCCATCCAGAATTTGTCGGGCGTTCAGTCCTTAGGGCAATTTTACCTGTTGGTGGATAGCCAGCCCTGTCATCACAGCCTGCCACAAGACGCCATGCGTAATGTCTACACACTGGTATTGCCATCACAGCCTGATGATCTGAAGATTCGGATGCAGATTGGCAACAAGACAGTATCAGCCAATCTTGAAAGCGTCCTTCATTTTTATGAGCAACAGAAAATGAAGCGCAGCCAGGGGCCTGCCACCATTGATTTCCGCCATTGGTTACCGGTGCCAAAGGGGCAATACCGGTCAGTTAGTCAATACCACTCTATCCAGGCCTTACTGCCGGCAAACTATCTGATGCTGGACATTCCGGACAAGAAGCACAATCCCCAACATTATTCTCAAATTCTTCAGCTAAAGGGGTATCTGTTGGTTTTTGAGCAGTTGCTAAGCGATGCCCTAGCCCAGTTGAGTCACTTACCTTCGCTGTTTTCACCACAGTCACTGGAGCAGAGTTATTATAACCACGCGTTGAAAGACGAACAATTTGCCGGTCTGAGTGAACTGGTACAGCAAGACTATGCAGAGGATCTCGGCGCCCTGACCGCCAGACTGGACAATCACATCGCTCGTAAACATCGTCTGCTGGACTATCTGCTGGCGCTATATGGTGAGAGTTTCAATCAACATTCCCTGCGCCACTACGACTATCAGGGAAAGATCCATGCCGCCACCCGCCAGTTGCACAACAAGGTGCGCTTTTTGGCCGACATTGTGCAACTGGGCCGCGACCGTATAGGTGCTCTGGATTATCATCAAAATGTGTGGCGTGAACCGCCCTGTGGTTTTGTACGCAAGGTCTCTCTGTTGCTCGATTTGGGGGCTATGGGCGGCTCCATGACCCTGCCATTTTTACAGCAACGCCTGAAATTGCTGCCCAGGGATGATCGGGAACTCCTGTATCTGGAAGAGACCGACAAATTACAGACCGTACCTTATGTTCAGCTTCCCGGTTCCATGAACAGCCAGACGCTGGCAACCAAGCTTCGTCATGCCTTGTGCTTTCGTGGCAACCGACTGCCACAAGACGTGCTGCTAAGCGGTATACGACTTGAGAACTACCGCATAGGCCAACATACCAGTGGCTATCAGTTGCTGTTGCTGCCCAAGCCCGACGCCCCTTACGACTGGTACCTGGTCGGCCACTTTCAAAGCCGACGTGCTGCGGTGCTAATGGCCAACTGTCTGGTCCATTTTTTAGTCCAGTTAAATCAACAGTCCGAGGGGCTGCATGTCATTGAGCACCTTCTGTTAAAGAACCCCAAGGCAAAGGACAATGTCCTGCCAGACAGTTTCTTTTCCGGGCGCATCAGTCTGTTTATGCCGGATTGGACGGTGCGCTTTGTCGACGAGGGCTTTAAGGCACTGGCCATGGAAACGGTGCTGCTCAGCTGTCCAGCCCATCTGCGTGCAGATCTGTACTTTCTGGATTTTGAGCAAATGTATCAGTTGGAAAAACGCTACAAGTATTGGCGCAGCGCCAAGAAACTCGCCCTGGCAGGCCAGGGTGACTGTGCGCCACAAGCCAGACATCTGGCCGACCTGGTTGCCCGCTACAGCGGTGACTTGCCGGAGCATGCTGATGCATAAGATCCGGCAAGTGGAACTGGACTTCGACTGCAGCGATGTCAGGGCAGCGCAGTGGTTTCAACAGCTCGGCGAACAGCTTTTTTTAACGGCACTATTGCCAAGAACCGAGCAAATATTTGATGACTATGTAGGTCCACTGGATGACATAGAAGTAAATTTGCAGGAACTGACCGTTCAGGTACCTCCTTTTGACCCGGCTAAAGATTGTCACCAGTGGCTTGATCAATTTGAGCAAGCTTTAAGAGCCGCCCTGCCGATCCGATGGCAGCAAAAACCTTCGTCAACCGCCTCCCCCTTTGATGAACCAGAGCAAGCCATCTGGTTGCAGTTGGACAGCCTGATTTATGGCTCAGCAACCAGCCTGCATAAGCATTGGGAAGCGCTGCTAGCGCAGGGCAAATTGCTGGTGCAGCAACTGCGAATATTGGGTCGCCGGCGCAGCGATCTTGGTCATCGCTTAGCGGCGCAACTCAGCCCGGCTATGGGCCAACAACTTTTGGCCATGCTGGCTCCGGGTGAAGACCAGTTTATCCTGGCCTTGTTTGAAGGAGCTGCCAAAGAGGAACCCAACACCACCGAGACTGTTCCGCTCACTTTCCAGCAGCGCCTGCTGTGGCAATTAAGCTTTAGCTATCTGCTTAACGACAGGGGCAGCGAGTTTAACCGCAAGAGTTTTCTGAATACCTTGTTGAGCCAATTGGCCCGCCATGAAAACCAGGACGCCGGAACCCTCAGAAGGGTCATGAAAACAAAACTCCTTGCCCTAAGAGAGCGTTCGACACTGTTCAATCAGCTATATTTGTTGCTCGATGAAGCGTCATCGCCGCCAGTAGTCGACGTCTCTTTGCCCGCTCTCAAAAGCCAGCAACATGCCCCTTTAGAGCTGTATATGGCGTTACAAAGTCAGCTCAGCAAAGCCGGGCATCCACAAAGCGATATTTTAAAAGCGCTGGTCACGCTAAAAGAACAAGCCCCATGGTTGGCAAGGATCCTGGTAAGGGAATATCAAAGCGGTTATTGGCGCCTGAGTGCAGGTCTTAACACTCAGCACCTAAGGCAATGGCTTACCTGGTTGATGCAGATGCAGGCGATAACCCCGGCCCTTCATCAGGCCATCGAGCAGCAGGCCAAACAGCATACTTCCCCCACGGAATTTTACCTGGCGGTCCTCGAGTCTGTGCAAAAAGGGGGACTATTGGATTTACAAAAAATCGCCAGCCTCGCCCATGCCCCTCACCGGCACGCTCAGGCGGCCACCCAGGCAGAGCCCGCACTGAAAACCTTGTCCAGCCACCTTAGTTCCCGCCTTTGCTGGCAGCGCTATGTTAAGGCCCTACAAGAGGGGAACCCGGCACAGGCCCAGGAACTGCAAAACTATTTATTCCAACACCATTTGCCGTGGTTCTGCTCGAAATTAAAGGAGGCGCTAAAAGATAAGACTCTGCGCACCCAGTGGATTGATGCCCATCCGGACCCCTGTCTGGACAGGCATTGCCGAGCCATCTACCAGAGCAACTACATTAATACCCTGGCGTTGGCAACGGTTCTGTCAGACAGCGTCAATGGTCTGAGCCTCAATGCCAAAGACTATCGACAGGTAAAATGGTGGGTGGCTATTTTCCTGGCCAATCATGTCGATATAGCGCCACAAAAACTGGCGGCTAAATTGCTTGAGCAACTGATTAGCTTACAAAGTATTGCGAAAGGGGATCCAGATAAGAGCCTTGCGCGACATTTGGCCATCCAACTGGCCTTATCGATTCCCCATATCAGCCAGCGCAAGCTGAAAAAACAGGTTGATGCCATTAAAAACGAACTGCATGCCCCGTATGCGGGCGACAACATTCCTCACGTCCTTTGGTCTCCCATCAACTGGCAATTTGGCCTGTATGAACAGATATGCACTAATCTGAGCCGTACAACCGCGCCTGACAGCCAACTTTGTTCATGGCTTAGGCAGTTAATCCAATGCCGCCCCCTTTGTCTGCGCCTGCTTCGCCAGTTACAGGCTGGGCACTTTCCCCATCATCAAAGTCTGGCCTATTGGCAAGCACCTGAACTGCATGCCCTGCTGGAGCTGTTGATGCTAAGCCAGCCTGGTCAGCGGCAGGAACAACTGAGCGCCGCCATGGCACCACATACTCTTGCTCCGACAAGAACATGGCGGATACTGATTCAATCCCTGTTGGACGGCAGCCCGATAACCCCTTTAAACCTGGAGTCCCCCCTCGCAGAGTCTGGCAAAGACCAAACCGAGTCCGAGAGAACTTGGCCAGCTCAAACTGCGGAAGCGTCAATATTGCCAGACAATGATGGCGTGGTTATGAGTGTTGCCGACAGAATTAAGCTTACTCGCCATCTGAGCTCAAAAAAATCGCTGACAAACGCCGACCTCCCCGCACTTTGTGAGGCCCTGGCGCAAGATCTTAAGGGTAATAATGGAAAGGTAGAGATAGCCTGGTTTACACAACTTGGCGATACCAAACTACGAGCAGACCTTATCCGGCTGTTAATCGATGAGTTGCCAGAGGAGCGGCTATGTCGCCTGCTCAGCACACTGAGCAGAGCCCACGGCGGACACATTTTGGATATTGTTGAGAGCCTGACCATAGCAGTTTTGGGTTTGCGCCGGGAGCAACTGCCCGCCCTTTTCACCGAGCCCAGGCAATACAAACAATTTAAATGGCAAGTTGCCCTTGAGCATGCCCTGCACGAACAACCGCAGGATTATGCCGCCTTGGTACAGCGGCTATTAGACCGTTTTAGCCTTGCCCAATCCCGCACATCAGCAACATCGATTCCCCAGGGCTTACTCCAGGCTCTGGCACAGCAACTGACCTTGGGGCTGCTACCGCAAAGTCGACCGGCGTCGGTATTTTTACTACAACAGCTGTCAACCCTCAGCAATCAACGCTCGCTGCCAATCCGGCAGAAGGTTATACAGGACGAGTCGGTGCAGGTGGTGGAACATGCCGGTCTGGTGCTGCTATCCCCTTATCTTGGCCGGCTATTCAATCTGCTTGGCTTGACGGAACAGGGGCTGTTTAAGGATCGCCGGGCTGCAGGAATGGCCTGCCTGACTCTTGATTATCTGGCTTTGGGTCGCATCAGGGCATTGACCTTTGAGCAATTCCCCTCCTTGCAACTGACCATGCTGTTGTGTGCTGTCACGCCGCCGCTCGCGGACAATCTAAGTTTGGGTGAAGCAGAGCGTGGCATCGCCGATGAGATGCTGGCGGCGTTGCTGACACACTGGCCTAACATGGCCAACAGCTCGGTAAGCACGCTCAGAGAGACTTTCATGCAACGTTCTGGTTTGCTTTCAAAGCAAGATAACAGCTGGCGCTTGCAGGTAGAAAAGCGACCTTTCGACATGCTGCTGGACAGCCTGCCCTGGTCTTACTCGATCATACGTCTACCTTGGATGAAGGAGACTATCAATGTCCAGTGGCGTTAACCTGGCCCATGAACAGCAGCAGGATATTGTCCAGGGACTGAATCAGGAGCTGGATTGGTTAGCCCGCGCCATTGAATACCGGCTAACCCATTACTTTCAGGCTACAGAAACCGGCGATATTCTGGTCCAGGTGCCTGCTCCGCCGCTGTCAGGCGATTACGGCCAGTTGCTCAGGCCTTATAGCCTGGAGGACGCTGAGCGTTTGCTCCTGATCCTGGCCCTTGCCCCCCACTTACGGCCGGAAATACTGGATACGTTTTTCGTAAAGAATACCAATTTGGATCGCCCGTTCACCGAATTTGGTGGACTTACCAGCAGTCAACATCAGGGCTTTCTTCCCACGGCGCAAACAGCGGCTTTTTTGCTGGCCGGTACCGATCTTAACGGCCGCTTGCGTACCATGGCGCTATTACGGCCCCAGCGGGCACTGCGACGCCTGCAGTTATTGCACCTTCAGCACCCCGCCGGCCACGAACCCTTTTTAAGCGCCAGCCTGTGCGTCAGTGCCGACTGGCTGCAACTACTTATTACCGGCTCAAGGAACATGCCGGATTACAATATGCAGTTCCCGGCAAAACGTCTGCAAAGTCTCCTGTCCTGGAACGATTTGATTCTTCCGGTGCCGGTGATGCAGGAAGTGGAACATATTCTCGGATGGCTGCAGCATCAGCAACAGATTATGGGCCATTGGCAGCTGTCCCGAAATATCAGCCCCGGCTATCGTAGCCTGTTCTACGGTCCACCGGGTACCGGTAAAACCCTGACCGCTACCCTGATTGGACAACGGGCCAAGGCCGATGTCTATCGCATCGATTTATCCTCCCTGGTATCCAAATACATTGGTGAGACAGAGAAGAACCTGAGCACATTGTTTGATCAGGCCCAAGCAAGAAATTGGATCCTCTTTTTTGATGAAGCGGACGCCCTGTTTGGCAAGCGCACGGCTACTCACTCCAGCCATGACCGCTATGCCAATCAGGAAGTGTCATATCTGCTGCAGCGGATAGAAGATTTTCCCGGCATGGTGATCCTGGCCAGCAATCTCAAGGTCAATATTGACGAGGCCTTTGCCCGGCGTTTTCAATCCCTGCTGTATTTCCCACTGCCCGAGGCCAACGAGAGGCTGCGCCTGTGGCAGCAGATCCTGTCCGGGCCCGTGCAATTGGCGCAGGATGTCGATATTCGCCAATTGGCCTTTGAACATGAAGTGAGCGGCGGTGCTATTACCAATATTGTGCGCTACGCCGCCATTCGTGCTCTGCAACAAGGCAGCGAACGGATCCGGGCCGAAGACTTATTGCAGGGCATCAACCGGGAAAAACGCAAAGAAGGAAGCATGGTGTGAAAAGCTCAATGGCTATTTGGCTTTCGGTATTGTCCGTGTGGTTACTGACTTTCGCCAGTTATGCCCAGGAGGACACCTCCACACCAATCTCCCAGGAGGAGAAAAAATCCGCCCCAATCGACAGCCAAGCAGCGCTCAAACCAGCCCATTTAACCTTGCCCGCCGATGCACTGACTGATGGTATTTACGCTGATTATTACCAGCTTCTGAAAAAGGATATCCAGAGGATTTCCGATCAGGCCAAACAGATCGGGGCGGTGCTGGCGCTGCAAGACGCGCTGTTTCCAGAGCGCTATGTGCTTGATAACAATCTCAGGGATCTGCTGCGCCCGCTCAATGACAATTATGAAGACCAGGTAGAAGCCCTGGTTGGTCCTGTATGCAACGACGACCAGGGAAAGCCTGCCTCCTGTGCGCCTCAGGCCGGCAGCCCCGGTTGTGAGACCAAGGAGCCGCTAAGTTGTACCCTGACAGGGTTTACGGTCAATAAAGCGCGGCTGGAAACATGGCAAAAGGACTATAAACAATATGCGCTGACAGCTGATCAGCTAACCGCCCTGTCCACACTGCAGGATAAGATCTTTACCCATCAGTACCAACTGAAAATGGCCTGGCATCTGAGCGCTCCAAAAAACTCAGCAATGGCTTTACCCAGTATCCGAAAAGCGGCCGCCAAGACCGGCGATCCGCCGACAGGTGCCCCCCTTAACTGGCAAGCCATAGAAGATTGCGCCTGTTCTCCTACCATCTCGGAGCAGGACAAATACACCAGCTATAGTTACGGCATGCTTCCCAGCTGGCAGACAGAGCCGCAGCAACTGGACTTTGGCGCCCTAAACCGTATCGGCTTAACCTCCTTTACCCTCGAATCCGATGACGATATTAGCCCGCCTCCTAACTGGAAAAACGAGCGACCTTATTCCGATTTTATCTACCTCAGTCAGACCTATGACACAAAGGTGGATCTGGTCCTGCGCCAAAGCGATAAGGGCAAGCGCAACTGGTTGGACAGCCGGGCCAACCAAAAACTAACCGACAAGCTGGCGCAACTTATCAGTCAGCCGTTGGACGGCTTTTGGTTAAACAATCTTAAGCCTTGGATTTCCTTTGGTTTTAGCGAGCGAACCAGCATGGCCCAGGGCATTAGCCTGGACTTAGACTGGCGCTATTCGGGCAATGAAGAGCAGCAGGCGCAAATCGGCTTTATCAAATCCCTGAAGCAGGCATTTGCTAAACGAGAGGGCCGGCTGCAAGTTTGTCAGCAAGAGGATGCTGCACCATTGCCTCAGGGGCTCTCACCCCTTAAGGCCCTCCCCGGAAAGGATTTAAATCGGACGAACTCAAGTGCCTGTTCCCTTAATACCGACCGGTACTACGTTAACTTAGTGATCCCGGTGGAAGTGCTGATTGCTCAAAACGACAATAAAGCACAGGACCTTAATCCAGGTTTTTACAGTTTTGACAATCTGGCCACCATCGAGCCGTTTGTTAATTTATTTCTGGTGGATTTTCAAAATTGGCAACAGGCCAAGCAAGGCTCACAAGATCTTTTGTGCCATCAGGATGCCGCCCACTTTCGCCAGTGTATGGAGGAGCTTAAGGCCGCCATCGACAGCCATGACAATGCCGCTCAGAGCAGGCGCTTACTGGCCAAAATGCTACCTGTTTTCCCCCTCGCCCACTTTGCCAAGGCAGAAGACTTCAATAATGCCTTATTATTTTCTGATTGGAATTTCAGTGGTGCAGCCCTATGGCCCTTGCCCCTGACAGCTCAGCAACAAAGGTTACTGTCCCAGGTGTTAAATCCACCGCCCGAGTCAGCCAGTTTGTTCTATCAGCTCTATCTGGATGCCAGTCAATCGCTGTGCGCCCTGATCTGTCCCAATCGCTGGCCACTGAGATTGGTATTATTCAGCCTGCTAACAGTGTTAGCCGGTTACGGCGCAGTGTCATTGCTGCTGTTCGAACTGAGAGAGTTATATGACAAGACAGCCTTTATTGCCTTTTTGTGTGTGCTGCCTTTTGCCATTTTGACACTGCTGTGGTGTGACCCTTTCTGGCATCGCTACCAGGAACTGATCCTGGTGATAACGCTGGTGTTTTTTATTTTCTTGCTCAATTACTTTCGCAGCAGACGCAAAGCCCAGCAACAGTATCCTTAGGGGAAAAAATAAACTGGCTAAAGGCTATTAGCTGCCATCTTTGATGGTCAGGCCATCAGAGCCATCGGTTACATTGAAATTTTGCGCCCCAGTCCCCGTTGTGATGGTAACGTTTAGGCTTGGATCGCCAACATCAATATTCCCGCCGCTGACATTCACAGCGGTGCCGTATTTGGGAGCAGCCCAACACTCGTATTTCGCGTCTTGAACTGCATTACTGCCGTTGTTAAAGGCAATTTGATCGAATTTTTTCTCTGCCTCATGCAGATGATGGCTGTTTTCCGCCGGCGAGCCCGGCACAATATTTTTATCGTTTTGACCGCCCAAACCTCCCCAGCGCCTGTTAACTATATGAAGTTGGGAAGCATTGCGACCACCTTTTTTGTTTGTCACCCAGTCTGCCCAAGAAGCGGGACTGCTGGTTGATGATCCCGCTTGTTTGGCATCGCCGTTTTTGTAATCCACATAGTTGTAAGTGCATTCTTCGAAGGTACGGTTGCCGTTGGCGCCGGTAAGAGTGACATTTCTGGTTGTGCCGGTGCCCAAGGTGTAACGCTGCAGCGTCGCCCCATTATGCCCATCGGCCATATTCTGCCATTTGAGCAATTGCCGGGATTGTACACTATCATCGGCCAGTGCTTGTTGCCGCGACAGCAAACCGGCATTCAGCCTGCCATCCTGAATCCCGGCCTCACCACTGCTTCGCCTTTGCCTGGTTTCGCTGTAAGAATCCTTGGTATTGCTATCCTTAGATTTACCGGCATAAGTGATCATTTGCATTGTCCTTTACAAGAATTAAGAGCAAAGCCCCTGCCCCATCACCGTTAGCAATCTTGTTTTTTACGGCAGATGGAAAGGCTGTCATTCAACGTTAGTTCAACCCGAAAGTGACTGCCAAATTCATTTGTTCCTGCCACTATTAAAATTTCGCCAGACAGGGGCTGAAAACCAATGTCTTCTCTATACTTAGCAAGCACCTGACGGCCTTAGCTCTCAATGGATGCCAGGAGGAGATGAACATGAAGATGGCCAGGTCGGCTTTGGACAAGACGCCTCTCTTACCATCAACCGACAAGAAGGGGCGAATCGCCAATCCCCTTGCATCAAGCCCCAGGCAGTTAACCCAATTTGCCGCATTGGAGCAGCTAAATACCGGCCCCAGGGCGACGGCCCAGGCACAGCAGCTTAATCAGCTGTTGCCTGACCAAGTTCCTGTGCAACGTCAGCCAAACGATGCCGCCGCCAATCGCACCGGCTTACCCGACAACCTTAAAACGGGTCTGGAATCCTTGTCCGGACTGGCTATGGATGATGTGAAGGTTCATTTTAATTCCTCAAAACCTGCCGCCCTGCAAGCCCACGCCTATGCCCAGGGAAATCAAATTCATCTTGCCCCCGGTCAGGAAAAGCACCTTCCTCATGAGGCCTGGCATGTGGTGCAGCAAAAACAGGGGCGGGTGACCCCGACCATTAATGTGGGCGGTGCGCCGGTGAATGACAGCCCCGCACTCGAGCAGGAAGCAGACAGTATGGGCGCCAAGGCCTTGCAGATGAAATCCGCATTAAACGCTGGCGATAACAGACCAGTGGCAACGCCTCAGGTAAGAGATGATACCACCCAGCGAATGGTGGCACTGGCACTGAATGACAAAGATAAAGAAGATGATTTGGTGATCATGACCAACTTGCAATATGCCCTCAGCTACGCTGGTGGGCCCGTTGTTGATTTTGGACCCAGTGCGGATTTCAGCACAATGAAAGCCGGTGAAGAACTGATGCTGCTTGAGCATGGCTCACCGGGCAAAATACAGAGCTTTGGCGCAAGCAAAATAGTCGAAATACTTACCAAGGAAGGGAAAGCGGTACCCGCTCATATTGCTGGCGTTATCGTGCTTGCCTGTAGCGCCGGCCTCCCGGAAAAAGCCAAAGACGAATCAAGCAGCCTGGTGGCCATTATCTCAAAAGGTCTGAGTGAAAAAGGCATCCATGTGGTGGTAGACGGAAAAAGGGGCCTGGCACTGACCTCACCGTCGACCGGAGAGAGAGCGGTGCGGCCGGACAAGCAAGATGAATATATGAAGCTACAGCATCAGATTGTGATTAAATACGGTTTTGATGGTGAAGTGATTGATGTCGCAGCCAGGAGGCCAGACCTGGTTGAGAAATATGGACCTAAGGTCGTCAAAAAGCTTAAGCCTGCCATGGAAATCCTTAAACAGGATTATAAGGCACATAAGGATCTATTTGAGAAAGATCCTGCGGCCATGACCCTGGAAGAAAAAGCCAGGCATATGGCCAGGATCACCAAGCCCTTCTATCAGGAGCTGGTGCATACGGCGGATAAAAAGGGATTCCTGTATGCCGAGTTTAAAGGAGAGCAATACGCGCTGGGGACGCTGATAATGAACTTTTAGCTGCATAAAGACCACAGTCAGCGGCCTTGCCATACAATATTTTATTGTTTGTTTTTGCATCAATTCGGCCAAGCCGCATTTTTACTGGTTTACAGCGCTATTATTACGAGAATATGACAAGCAAATAAACTAACAACTCATTCACACATTACTTTTAGTAATGTGAAATCACAAAATTTCTCAATTGTGCCTTAAGGGCTAATCGCTAAAATACGCTCCGTATTCTGAGCTAGCGCACGATGTCTCATCTTTCTTAGCCAGATGCACTTGTCACATCTCCTGTTGACATGTTCCCTGGAAGGTTTTCCTTCAACACTTGTTGCTTTGCCCGCCTTATTGGCGGGCTTTTTTTTGGCTGCAGAAAAGTGAGGCCTAAGGCCTGAGGCGGTCATCTCACCGTGCTGTTGCTGCCTGCCATTGCTGATACACATTTTGCATCGCTTGGTAACGGGGTTGTGATGCCAACACCTTATATTGAGGCATGATGGAGATGGCTAAATAACTGGCGGGTCCAAATATAGTGGCGAGTTTTTCCAGATAGGTCAGAGCACTGTCTGTATCATCACAGAACAAGAACGCCGTGCTGATGCTGTGGTAATGGTACAAGGTGGCAAACTGATCGCGCTTTGCATGGGCATGATAGTCTTCTACCGCGGCTTTTACCTCTTCCAGATTACCCATCAAACCTGGCAGCGTGACTGGATAATAGGCAGCTTCAGGTAGCCAGCCACCAGGGTAAGGGTCGTCCAGTGCGCCAAGCCGCTGCTGAATTTGCGGCAGTATTGCCGCGAGTTCGTTTTGTTTACCGAGCACTTTGTACGCCTTGGCCTGATACAGGCTGAACGTTTCCGGAAACATGGGCGTGCCCCGGTATTTTTCTGGCCAGGTTGTAAAGGATGATTCAATAAGTTGTGGATCGGCGGTATTCAGCGCATGAAAAGCGCGGCGGTAATAATAAATAAAGTCTTCACGGTCTACTTCTGCGCTGGCAGCTTCATAGGCCTGCTGCGCCTGGCCAATCAAGTGGAACATATCGGCTACAGCGATGGCGGTGAAGTTAGATTTTGGCGCTAAGGTTCGAACCCGGTCTGCCATTTCCATGGCTTGCCCGATGTGACCGATAGCCCCTAATGTGTTGCCCAGCTCCATCGGAAGATCGACCAGCATGGGGTCCAAACGCATGGCTTTTTTCAACGCAGAAATCGACTCGGTAAAGCGGCCTGTGCGACGAATCACGTAACTCTTGCACGCCCAGGCCTCGGTGTTTTGCGGGGCGATATCCAGGATCCGGTTGAGTACCCTCTCCGCCTGCTCTAAATTCAACTCGCCCCAGTAATAGCAGTAGGCTTGCGCTAACAGTGTTTCGATTGAATTTGGGGCAAGCATCACCGCACGCTCAACCGACAATTTCGCCATCTTTAGCCAACGCGTATCCCACCCGAAAAACCAATATAGTGTTAAATAGGCGCGGGCCTTGTTGGCGTGGGGCTCTGCAAATTGGGGATCCACGGCAATGGCATGGTCAAATTCCTTGATGGCCAGATGAAAATCCTCTTCTCCCGAGGCTTCCGAGCGCATTTTTTGTTTGCCCCGCAAAAAGGCATCATAAGCCGCCAGATTATTGGTGGGGGCGTTGCCGCTCAGCAACATCTCATCTTCCGGGGACAGCGCTGCCTGCAAGGCATCGGCAATTTCCCGGGTGATATCGCTTTGAATGTCGAAGATGTTCTCTGGTGTTAATTGCCGGTCGTAGATATCCGCCCAAATGTGCGTGTCGGTTTTGCCATCGATTAACTGCACGTTAATGCGGACACGCTGGCCTGCACGTTGTACTGATCCTTCCAGAATTGCCATTGCACCGAGTTCAGAGGCGATTTCAGGAATGCTTTTGGTACTGTCCCGATAGCCCATCACCGATGTGCGTGAAATGACCTGAACGGCCGCTAACTTGGAAATCTGGGTGAGCAGTTCTTCGTGCACACCGTCAGCGAAAAATGCATCGTCTGGCAATGGACTGCGATTGGCAAACGGCAATACAGCGACGATCTTCGCATTTGACGATAACGGTGGGGTGCGATCCGTCGAACGACGATTTTTAGGCACGGCAGCAGACTGTGCAAACGCGTCAAACAAGTCCTGTGTTTTCTGCGTTGGTGACAGTTTGGCACTGATGGCGCGAGTGATATCGACAAAGGCTGGATCATCAGACTTTCCCTGCCACTTAGACAAGTCGATACAATGAAACTGCCGAAAGCCAATAGGGGGAATCGAACCATCAGTGGAAATCGCAATTAAGGTGCCGGCATCGGCCGCCACAGACGCTTCATCTCTCACCCATCGACTTTTTGAGCCTGACTGAGACCAACCCACAATCACGGCCTTGGCTCGCATTAATTCACGTTCGATATCATCTGCAAAGTTATCCCCACCCAGTAGCTCGCGATCCCACCACACAGAAAAGCCCTGGTCTTCCAGTGTTTGAGAAAGTCGTTTAATAATGGGTTGATCAATGCGAGAGTAGGAAATGAAAACGTCCGCCAACAGCGCTCTCCCGGTGCTGCGGCACCTGTGTTATCCGCTGTGAAAAGGTTAGCACAAAAAAGCATCCGCATTGGCTTTGACCTTTTCCCGCCTTATTGGTGGGCTTTTCTTGGGATGCAGAAAGTGAGTCGTGAGGCGGGCATTTTTTAAGCGAGGTGCTGAGTGCCACGAGGGAAAACTTGTAAGGCAGTTTGTCTGTGAACGGTAAGGGCAGTTTAGTGCCAATAGGGGCCCTCAGAAAGACCCCAAGCAAGGGTGAAAATATTGCTTTAGGACCACAAGCACTTGTTAGAATGCATTTCTGAGCACTACACGTGCTGCCTTTGTTACTTCGGCTTGCGCTCCCAGAATACGGTGAACGTTCCGGTCGCCTGTTTCAGCTGCTTGCACCGCAAACCCGAGTTGGCCAATAGCTTTGTTCAGCCGCTCCTCATCAGAGTTACTTGGGTCGATGAGAAGTTCGATGCGATGGATAAGAGTTACGACTTCTGAATAGTTGAATGTGGTGTGTAATTCTGGGTCCGCAGCGGCCAGGAGTTTGGGCACTGCTTCGAGAAGGCCGTCCTGTTTTCGCGCGAGAAAGCGGGTTCTAGCTTCTCCTTCAAGCTGCACTCTCAGCTTGTTTAACTCAGCAACAATGAGGGTCTTGGTATTCGATCGCTGGAACCAGCCTGTCAGCAGACCTCCGAGCGCTACGCCGGCTAGGGTAAGTAGGGCTGTTTGTAGCGCTTCAGTCATAGATACCCCTTGCAAATTCTAACGCCCTGTTCACCGAGCAATTTTTTGACGGCGGCTTTTATGCGCCTTTTTACACAAAAGGTGACACCGAAAATTTGTCCGGTGCAGCCGCTTGTTATGCCCCTTTGCATTTTGTGAAACTGAAAATACAGCTACTCCTTAGATTTTCCATCCACGAGTGAGCGAATCACCAACCTAAGAATCATCCACCAAGCATAAATGGTATGTATTGATGACGAAGTATTATCATCCAACAAACCATGGGCAACTTCATTGCGCAAATTAAATCCAAGCGCATCTGTAAAAACACTCTTTATCTCAAAGGTTAAATCTTCACCGAATAATCTATGCGCTTCTTCCATCTCCATCAATGTACTTAATCCATTTTCATTTTCAATGCCTTCCCTATCAATATTACTCGTATGGGCACCAGCTTCCTTTAACTGTGAACGCACGATATGTTCAACCTGCGGACAAAGTAAGTGAATTGCAGCTCCAAATTCGTACTCAAAACCTAACCAAAGCGCATATCCAAGTAGCTGCTCTCGACTTTGGGGAACTATAGGCGAGTGATGACAAGCGGCCACCATAAGCTCTTTTGTAAACCTATGCTCCATTAGTAATTGTCTAAGTGCTGGCAATATTTGACCTTCAACCACAAGCTGAATTTCAATAGAAAGCTGTTGTTGAATTTGTCTATGGAGCGCTGCTTGATTAGCAGGGTCATCTTCACCAGCCCCCAAATTCATGGCAGGAGTTTTTGCGATCACACGCCCATCACTGCTCATGTGGCTTGATCCAAACAAGCTGCCAAGCAGGCTGTTCTGCATTACTTCTTTCGCGCTTTCACTAAGATCCTTGTATTTTGGGCCGCTAAATAATCCCGTGAAATATATCAGTGCTTCTTCTGAACTTCGCTTCCCAGAGACATGTTCAATAGATTGCTTTGCCATGTCGGAAATATCGATCCCAGGGGTCTTTATCATACCCATTTCGTCTAGGGACGCTTTTCCTGAGACTACTATTTTGTCACGAATTGATATTATCTTTTCATCGACGCCATAATTAGCTCGATGCTTAGTAGGAATACGGCGATATGCTTGAATTGCGTTTTCATAGAAAGAGTTAGCCACCATATTGCTCCCACTAGATCGCGAATCTGCTTCTAGCTCAAAACATTCAGCTATCGCAATTAGACATTCCAGCCAGCCATTCTTGTCATCGCATTGCTGGTACTTCTTTGAAGCCAATTCAAAGTACGATCTGGCAGAGTGGAAGTCACCATCTCCCAGCAAGTCTTTTGCTTTTCCGTGGAGAGAAGGCGCTATATCCTCTCTAAAATCACTATCAATTTTAAGATTATCCAATAAATCTGCTATCCAAAGCGTCATAAATTTGCTTCTTGGATATTCAGAACAAAAGGCTGAAAATAGCTGCCTCTTGATTGCGCTCAAGCGATCAAAGTCTCTGATTTGCATACACAGCCGTGCAGCTCGTTCCCAACAGCCGTTTACATCGCGATGCCACGTTTCATCGTCAATTGGTTGGGTAACATATGAATCTATTGCCGCCTTCGCATGCTCTGTTTTTTTTGGTTTTCTCAACAGCCAAAGAAGATCAGCAAGCCTTGCCTTTAACCATGGTTCATTGACGTCATTCAGAATCTCCTCAAAAAACACCAACTCTTCTTGCGTAAAGTCATCAGGCAGAGCCGATCTACGCCCTGCCTGAAAGTCTTGAAAGTACGCTTTGAAGGGTTCGTTGATACTGTTCGGCACTATCATCATTGACGCTGATCGTGCTAGCAGTTCGAGAACTTCGGAATGCTCTTTCTTTCCCTGCTCTAACATTTCCTTTGAATACTTCTGCAGACACCGCATAACCGAAGAATACCCATAGCGGTCATCTTGGGGAACGTCATAAACCCAGTTGCATTCTAGAAATAGATCTCGAGTTAACTCTAAGGAATTTGTCATAATTACTTTTTTGCTTGGAGAGTCAGGTAATCACATAACAGTGTATTACCATGAATTCGTGGTATGCTACAGGCTACGCAGTGCCGCTTATTCACAGTTTCTATTTATTTTTCCCATACTAACAATAGCTTGGAGTCAGCTACCAGCGCTTTGCGCATAACCTGCAGTGGGGAAAGCGAGAATTGGTATTTATATTAGTCCGGCATGCCTGTACAGCAGCGAATATCAACTATTCGCTCGTGGCAACCAGTCAGATTGGCTCTAAACCTCGAAGGAAAAGCGCCAGGTCATACACAACCCGCCACTCCTCACCCCTAACGCCTCACTCCCGCACCTCAAATCCCAAATGCAAATAAGCGCGCTGGGTGGCAATACGGCCACGGGGGGTGCGCTGTAAGAAACCCTGTTGAATAAGGAACGGCTCTATCACATCTTCGATGGTGTCTTTTTCTTCGCCGATGGCGGCGGCGAGGTTATCCAGGCCTACGGGGCCGCCGCTGAATTTATCGATAATGGCGGTCAGTAGCTTTCTGTCCATATAGTCAAAGCCTTCCTTGTCCACATCCAGCATATCCAGGGCGCTGGCAGCCACTGCTTGGTCGATCAGGCCATCGGCTTTGATTTGCGCATAATCCCGTACACGGCGTAGCAGGCGGTTAGCGATACGAGGCGTGCCGCGGGAGCGGCGAGCCACTTCCACCGCGCCTTGTGGCTGCAGATCCAGGTTCAGATAATTGGCCGAGCGCTGCACTATGGTGGTCAGATCCCTGACATTATAAAACTCCAGGCGCTGTACTATGCCGAAGCGATCACGTAGCGGTGATGTCAGTGAGCCGGCTCTGGTGGTGGCACCCACCAGGGTAAAAGGGGGTAGGTCGAGCTTGATCGAGCGTGCCGCCGGGCCTTCGCCAATCATAATATCCAGTTGGTAGTCTTCCATGGCCGGATACAGGATCTCTTCCACCACCGGACTTAGGCGGTGGATCTCATCGATAAAGAGCACATCGTTTTCTTCAAGATTGGTGAGTAGCGCAGCCAGGTCACCGGCTTTTTCCAATACCGGCCCCGAGGTGGTTTTAATACTCACGCCCATTTCATTGGCGACGATATTGGCTAATGTGGTTTTACCCAGGCCCGGAGGACCGAATATCAGCAGATGATCCAGGGCATCCTGACGGTTTCGGGCAGCCTGGATAAAGATTTCCATCTGCGCGCGCACATGGTCCTGACCGGTATAATCGGCCAACAATTTGGGGCGTATAGCCCTGTCCACCACTTCATCTTCACCCCTGGCACCGGGTTGTACCAGCCTGTCTGCTTCAATCATAGGTTACTCTCAGCTTGCCTTTGGCTATTAAAGCATGGAGCGCAAGGCTTCACGAATTATGGTTTCGCTGGTCATGCCGTCTTTATAGACAGTGTTGACCGTCTTACTGGCTATCGGCTGCTTATAGCCTAAGGCTAGCAGCGCGCTGACGGCTTCGTCTTTGGGGCTGTCAGAGACCACAAAAGTGTTTTCGATACTTTTGCCTTCAGGCATGGGCAAGGAAACGCTATTACCTTCAGGAATAAAGTCTGCCAAGCGGTCCTTAAGCTCCACCAGCAGACGCTCGGCGGTTTTGCGCCCCACGCCAGGCAACTTTATTAGGGCGTTGACGTCCTGATGCTGCACACAGAAGATAAAATGGCTGGCCGACATGCCGGAGAGGATAGTCAGCGCCAGTTTCGGTCCCACGCCATTGGCTTTGATCAATTCCCTGAAAAGCGCACGCTCGCCTTTAGTGGCAAAGCCAAACAGCAGCTGGGCATCTTCGCGCACTACAAAGTGGGTGTAGATCACCGCTTCCTGGCCCACGGCCGGCAGCTGATAAAAACTGGTCATCGGCATCTGTATTTCATAGCCAACCCCATAAGCTTCTATCAGCACCTCGGGCGGCTGCTTCTCAATGACGATACCTCTAATCCTGCCTATCATTTTTTACCTTCATTTTTCTTTTTTTCACCACAGAGACACAGAGAGCACAGAGTTTTTGAAAACCTGATTTTGACTCCCCTTAATCACCTTCGGATATCTCTTTCTAGTGAACTTCTTTCTTAATTGAACCACAGAGACACGGAGGACACAGAGAGATTCAAAAAATAACACAACCTAAAATCTCCGTGCTCTCTGTGTCTCTGTGGTTATTTTTCTAATCCCGTTTGCTTACTTTCTTAACCTGCACCTAACCGTCTTACTGGCATGTCGTTGTCATTGGGTCAATGTACTTACTCTTTGAACCACAGAGACACAGAGGGCAGGGAGGGGTTCTATTCAGTAACCAATATCAATTCATTAGTCTGCAGATGCCTTTGGTTAACTGGGCTTCGTTGAAATTCAGTATCAATCCGCATCTAAGTCCTTTGAGTTTCTAATACGTCAGCAGTTGCGCTTTATGTATTGGAAGGATGGATTCTACTGCTTTTAGCTCCACCACTACTTCCTTATCAACCAGTAAATCAATCCGATAACCGGCATCAACTTTGTGCCCCTTGTACATAACGGGCAATGCTAACTGACTCTCAAAAGCCAGTCCTGACGAGTCCAATTCCAGCTTTAGACAGGCTTCATAGGCCGACTCCAATAAGCCAGGCCCCAAATGCCGGTGCACCTCGATGGCACAACCAATAATCTTGCCCGTCAGCTCATCCAGATCCACTTCCTCTCCTTCGTACTTTCCATGCAGCTGCGTTTTTAAAACTCTGATTGAACCACAGAGACACGGAGGACACAGAGAATTCTAAAAACAACAAAACCTAAGATCTCCATGCTCTCTGTGTCTCTGTGGTTAGTTTTTTTATTCTCTTGCTTACATTATGAAGCAGCTTCTAACCGTCGTACTGACATGTCTTTATCATCGGTTTAATGTTCTTAATTTTTTGAACCACAGAGACACGGAGGACACAGAGAGATTCAAAAAATAACACAACCTAAGATCTCCGTGCTCTCTGTGTCTCTGTGGTTTTCTGTCCTTACCTACTTGTTGCGACTACAGCCTTAGCGGTTTTACTGACATGTCTTTGTCATCGGTTTAATGTTCTTAATTTTTTTGAACCACAGAGACACAGAGGACGCAGAGAGAGCAATAGCTAAACCCCTTAAGATCTCCGTGCTCTCTGTGTCTCCGTGGTTCACTTTCTTATTCTCTAAGGTTCACTTACGAAGTCGGCCGCGCACGGTTTTGCTGGCCTGGCCGGCCATACGAATCAGGCTTTGTTGGGTTTGTCCGTGGCACAAGGCCACGGCCAGGGCATCGGCCGCATCGGCCTGGGGCTGGCCCGGAAGCTTTAACAAATAGGCCACCATATGCTGGACCTGGTTTTTCTCGGCGCTGCCTTTACCCACCACCGCCTGCTTAATTTGCCTGGCCGAATATTCCGCGACAGGCAGATGCTGATTGGTTGCCGCCACAATGGCCGCGCCCCTCGCCTGCCCCAATTTGAGCGCTGAATCCGGGTTTTTAGCCATAAACACTTGTTCGATGGCAAAGAGATCGGGGCCAAACTGGCTGATAATCTCCGTTACCCCATCGTATATCTGCTTTAAGCGCTCAGGCAACTCGCCCGATAACCGGATGCAGCCACTGCCAAGGTACTCAAAAACGCCGCTGCGCTGACGAATAATGCCATAGCCGGTTACCCGTGAGCCTGGGTCAATGCCAAGGATAATGCTCAATGCTCACGACTCCTGTGTTTCTTGGCTTAACAGACGCAGAATCGCTTCTTGATTGGTGGGTGACCAGGCAAGGGCCGCCGCCTCTTTAGCCGGCAACCAGCGATATTGGCTATGCTCGGAAAGCTCGACGGCTTGGCCCTTTTTGACCTTCAGGGCAAAAAGGTATTCGGTGTTAACTGTCACTTCGGGTGCATAACGATAGCGCCAGGCTTCACGAATGGCGTATTGGCTGACCAGGCGGCAATCCACAAGAGCATAGCCTTGGGCTTCAATATCGATGCCCACTTCTTCATTGACTTCACGCAGGGCGGTCTGAAAGGGAGTTTCCCCTGCCTCCAGGGACCCGGTGACCGACTGCCAGAAGTGAGGATCATCGAGACGCTGCAACATCAGTACCTGGTGGTCATCGTCATAGATGACCACCAATACTGATTCTGGCCGTTTAAAGGGCATCAGGCAGGCTTGTGGACCTGGATAGCCAAATCCTTAAGTGCATCCGGATTGGCCGGGGATGGTGCATCGGTCAGCGGGCACGCGGCGGTGGTGGTCTTGGGGAAGGCCATCACATCACGAATCGAGGTAGCACCAGTCATCAGCATCACCAGACGATCCAGACCGAAAGCCAGACCGGCGTGCGGCGGCGCACCGTAGCGCAGCGCTTCGAGCAGGAAGCCGAATTTCAGCTCGGCTTCTTCGTCGCTGATACCGAGGATTTTAAACACCTGGGCCTGCATGGCTTGGTCGTGAATACGCACCGAACCACCACCCAGTTCAACACCGTTCAGCACCATATCGTAGGCATTGGAGATAGCGTTTACCGGGTCGGCGACCAGCTGCTCAGGGGTCATATCACGGGGAGAGGTAAAGGGGTGGTGCAGCGCATGCAACTGACCGTCGATTTCCTCGAACATGGGGAAATCCACTACCCACAGCGGACGCCACTCACCTTGCAGCAACTGCAGATCTTCACCCAGCTTCAGACGCAGGGCGCCCAAGGCTTCGGTGACCACGTTCTTGCTGTCGGCGCCAAATAGCAGGATATCGCCATCCTGTGCACCCGCGCGCTCGATAATGGCCTTGGCCACGTCTTCACCGAGGAATTTAAGGATGGGAGACTGAATGCCTTCGGCGCCTTTGGCCAGTTCATTGACCTTCATCCAGGCCAGGCCTTTGGCGCCATAAATGCCGACAAAATTGCCATAGTCATCCAGCTGCTTACGGGACAAGCTGGCGCCACCCGGCACTCGAATCACCGCCACACGGCCTTTGGCATCATTGGCCGGGCCGGAGAACACCTTGAACTCAACGTCTTTGACCAAATCGGCCACGTCGGTCAGCTCCAGCGGGTTACGCAGGTCCGGCTTATCGCTACCGAAACGGCGCATGGCTTCGGCGTAGGTCATACGCGGGAATTCGCCTAAGTCCACCTCCAGCATTTGCTGGAACAAATCGCGGATCATGGCCTCGGTAATGGCCATTACGCCTTCGGCATCGAGGAAAGAGGTTTCAATATCAATCTGGGTAAATTCAGGCTGACGGTCGGCGCGAAGATCTTCGTCACGGAAACACTTCACGATTTGATAATACCTGTCCATGCCGGACATCATCAGCAGCTGCTTAAACAGCTGTGGCGATTGTGGCAGGGCAAAGAATTCGCCTTTGTGGGTGCGGCTTGGCACCAGATAATCACGGGCACCTTCCGGCGTGGCCTTGGTCAGGATGGGCGTTTCGATATCCAAAAAGCCCTGGGATTCCATAAAGCGACGCACGGCGCCGGTGACTTTGGCACGGAACATCAGGCGCTGGGTCATCAACGGACGGCGTAGATCCAGATAACGGTACTTCAGGCGCTGCTCTTCGGAGTTTTCCTGATTAAAGTCCAGCGGCAATGGCGCGGCTTTGTTTAAAATGGTCAGGCCTTTACCGAGGATTTCGATTTCGCCGGTGCTCATGTCTTTATTAACCTGCCCCTCTGGACGGGGACGCACCAGACCGGTGATCTGCACGCAGAACTCACCACGTACTTTGTTGGCCATGTCGAATAACTCAGGCAGGTCGGGATCGTACACCACCTGTACAATGCCCTGGCGGTCGCGCAGATCCAAAAAGATCACGCCGCCCAGATCGCGGCGGCGGTTAACCCAACCTCTAAGAGTGACTTCTTGTCCGATATGAGAGGCATTGATATTGCCGCAATAGTCTGTGCGCATGAAACCTACCTAGTTAATTGTCTTGGCTGATGTCGGCAGGCATTTACCTGCCGTGCCTTTCGCTGGCGGGCTCTTCTTTTCCAGCGGCGAAAGGCAATAGAATAAAGGCCGCATAGTATAAACAAATCGCGGTTAAAGCACAGCTTGATTAGTGCCTTTAACATCAGCGTATTATTGCAATTTAGCTAAAGGAGTTTGCGATCAATCCAACCGCTTCAAACAAGCAAAACAGGCTCTTTTATGGCTGCCCCATGTGGCAACATCCCTTTTGGGCCAAACAAGGGTTTGTAAAAAACAGTACGCTGTCAGAATACGCGCGCACCTTTAATTCGGTGGAGGGCAATACCACCTTTTATCAAGTACCAAGCCGCGAACAGATGACACGCTGGATGGAGGCTGTACCCGATGGCTTTCAATTTTGCTTTAAGTTTCATCAACACATCAGCCATCAGAAGTTACTTGTCGACGTGGCAGCGGAAACCCATGACTTTTTGCAGTTGTTTGCCGGCTTTAAGGAGAAGCTGGGATGCCTGATGTTGCAACTGCCTGCCCACTTTGGTCCTGAGCATTTGTCCCGTTTATCCGCTTTTTTGCAGCATCTGCCAGAGGACTTTCACTATGGCGTTGAAGTACGCCATCCGGCCTTTTTCCAAAAAGGTGAAGCTGAGATAGCTCTTAATCGCTTGCTAATGGAGCAGGACGTTAATCGGGTGATAATGGATACCCGCGGGCTGTTTGCCAGCGAGAAAAACAGCGGGCTGATAGCCGAAGTGAAACAGAAAAAACCCAGAGTGCCGGTGAATGTGATTGCCACTGGCAATCGCCCTGTCGTGCGCTTTGTCGGTCATCCTGAGCTTGCCCAAAATCAGGCTTTTCTTAATCCCTGGCGCGCCAAACTGGCAAGCTGGATCCAGGAAGGCAAACAGCCCTTTATGTTTTTTCATATGCCGGATAACGGTTTGGCTCCCTGGCTGGCCCAGCAGTTCTTCAACCATTGGCCACAGGCTCAAGTAAAGCTGGATCTCCCCTCCCTGAGCGAACAAACCACTTTATTCTGAAGACTTGGCCTCTGGCTTGGCCTCCAGCTTGGCTTTAATAAACTGGCTATGGGGAAGATGCAGCAAATCGGCGATACGGCGGATTAGGTGCTCCTCATGGGCATCCAGATGATTGTCGGCAAAGGCGAGGTGCCAGAGGTTTTCAAGGATCCGGATTTTTTGCGGCACATCGCACTTGGCATTGATTTGACGGGTGAAGCTGACCAGATCGGCAGAATGTTCAGCCTTTTCAGAAGATTGCGTTACCAACGTATCAGCTTGTTCAGTACTGAGAGCAAATTGCTGCTTCAGTAATTTGACCATCATGCTTCGCTCTTCCTCAGCAAGCACATTATCAGCCCTGACAATTTCGCAGTAGAGCACGGCGGCGGCCAGATCCAGGCGCTGTTGCTGGTCTGTGGTCGCAGGCTGTGCCAGGTTTTCCTGGATCCAGCGAGAGAATGCTTTAATCATTAAGGACCTTTAATACCTCTTCGGTCTTGGCTAAAGCCATAAACTGTGGTCGGCAAAAGTAATAGCCCTGCATATAGCGAATGTCGTGATCTTTGAGGTACAGGTATTCCTCACGGGTCTCCACTCCTTCTGCCAGCACGGTGATACCGAGCAGACTGGAAGTGAGTACGATCCCTTTTAAGATCGCCTGCTTGGCACTGTCTTTGTGAATATCTCTGATCAAGAGCATATCCAGTTTCAGAATGTTGGGTTGGAATTGCGCCAACAAGTTCAATCCGGCAAAGCCCTCACCAAAATCATCGATGGCAGTCAAAAAACCACGTTGTTGGTAAGTGGAGAAAATTTCGATCAGCTTCTTGCTGTCTATGCGCTCATGTTCGGTCACTTCAAAGATGATATTTTCCCTTGGAAAATCATATTCATGGGCCGCCTTGAGTGTTTCCCTTAAACAAGCCGCCGGCTCATACACCGCATTGGGCAAGAAGTTGATACTGATCTTGGCGTCCCTATCCAAGCTACTGGCAATACGAATGGCAGTGACCCGACAGGTTTGATCGAAGCTGTAACGGTTTTCATCGTTGACTTTGGATAGCACCGTCCCTGCCCCTTCGCCATTGGGGCCCCGGACTAAGGCTTCGTGAGCAAAAATACAGCGCTGCTGAATGTCCACTATGGGCTGAAAGGCCATGGCAATTTCAAAGCCTAAGGCCTTCTCGCACTCGCACTGCTGACAACTGGACATGATTTTCGCTCCACCGAACTTTGCAACCAGCTTATCAAGTTCTGCAACAAGCATGGAACCCATGTGCAAGCTGATATATTGTTTTTTAAAGATATTACACTATGTTACGGCACAAACGAATGAACAGCCCACCCTTCAGTCATCGACTTTATCGATTGCTGGCCCAGGCTAAAGTCGATGCCGACAACAATGATTTGCAAGCCCCAGCCCAAAAGGCGCTCGGCCTTAACTTCTCGTTGATTGTCTGTAGCCAGATATTGACCAAGCTTGGTGACCTGCTCTCCTCGCCTAAAATCGTGCTGACCTGGTTATTGGGCAGTATTGGTGTGTCTGCGTCCATCATTTCTTATTTGGTGCCGGTGCGCGAATCCGGCTCCTTACTGCCACAAATATTTGTCCAGGCCTGGGTTAAGCGCTTTGCCTACCGCAGACAGCTGTGGGTTTTGGGCGCGGGATTGCAGGGGCTCAGCGTACTTGGCATGGCCTGGTCGGTGTGGGCCTTACCGGCTGATATTGCCGGCATCTGTGTGCTGACGCTACTGGCCATGTTTAGCCTGGCCAGGAGCGTTTGTTCCCTGACCAGCAAGGACATTCTTGGTAAAACCATTCCCAAGAAGCGCCGGGGGCGGCTCTCAGGCATTGCCGCCACCTTTGCCGGTCTGCTTACCGTTAGCGTAAGTTTAGTGTTCTTGCAGCACCAGGAAGACAACGCACAACATCAGTATTTGCTGTTATTACTCTTTGCCGCTTCCCTGTGGTTTGTAGCCGCCACCCTCTTTTACCAAATCCGTGAGCCCGCGGGGGAGCAAGATCAAAAAACGGCCCCTATGGCGCAATTAAAGAACGGGTTATCCCTTTTGGGGCGGGACCCTACTTTTCGTCACTTTGTTTTGTCCCGTGCACTCGTCATGGGATCAGGCTTGTCGGCTCCTTTTATTATCCTGCTGGCACAAGGCAAAGATCAGGCACTGTCCACCTTTGGTGCGTTTTTATTGGCCGGTAGCCTGGGTAGCAGTCTGTCCGCGACTGTTTGGGGCTTTATGGCCGACAACTCCAGTCGATTGGTGCTGTTTAAAGCCGCCATGGCCGCTGCTAGCTGCTGTTTGCTGGTATTTGTGTCTGAATACTGGCTGGCTATTGACGGCGTGTGGCATTTTGCCCTGCTGTATTTTTTGCTCAGCATCGCCCATGCCGGTGTGCGGATCGGGCGAAAAACCTATCTGGTGGATATGGCTGAGGGTAATCAACGCACAGATTATGTCGCCGTCAGCAACAGCATCATTGGGCTGCTGCTGTTATGTATGGGCGCAATCACATCGTTTCTGGCGGCCTGGTCTGTACCCATGGTGGTGTTATTATTGGGGCTACTCTGCTTTATCGGTGCGCTGTCGGCATTGCTCATGAAAGAGGTGGAATAGTCTCAGGATAGTTCCTGCCATCTTGCAAAAAAGCCCTCTGTGGCGCGCCAGGCGGCATCCAGGGAGCCGCCCGTAGACCAATCGCCCAGCGCCGCCAACCCCAATTGCGGATGCATCACAATACCCGGCAAAGGTGCACTTCTGCTGGCTCTGGCGTAGTGCCAGTAGTGCTGGTAATGACCTTCTATTGATAGGTTTTTCAGTCCGAACAGGGATGTCAGTGCCTCTGCTGCCAAGAGCCAGACATCTTCCTTGGCGTTTTCTCTCAGGTACGCCGAATAATCATGAGCAAACTGCAGCACCCAAACCTCATTTTCACCCTTGCGACCGGGCTTGGCACTGTCTTTTACCAGCATTTGTACTTTGCCGTGCGCCGGATAAGCCAATTGGATGGGGGTATCCAATGGTTTACTCAATTGCAATGCCACCGACCAACAACTTAACCAGTGCTGCTCGTCCAGCGCAGGCAAATCCGCAATATGCGGCGCCAAAATCGGACAGGTTTGCGGCCAGGGTGCGGTCAGTATGACCCAGTCAAAAGGCCCTTCAAAACGCACCTGATCATCCCATAGCAACCAGCCCTTTTTGTTTTGCTGCAGATGTTGCACTCGGAATTCGGTGGTGACATCTATGTTTTCAAGCAAATGCCGGCAAAGGCTGTTCATGCCCGGGGCGAAAACATAGTGCCTGGCGTTATCTTTCAGGGGAGACCAGCCAGAATCATTGCTGTAGGCAGGCACATTCCATTGCTGCACCAGCTTTTCAGCCTCAAACTGGGATAGAAAATTGATAAATGCCTGATCGTTGGTGCGCACCAGCCCTGCGCCCATATCGGCAACGCCCCATGACAGACGCTTATGCGTGCTGCGACCGCCACAACCCCTGGATTTCTCCAGCACGCTGACGTAATGCCCCATCTGCCTGAGCCTATGGGCAACCAGGCTACCGCTAAATCCCGCACCTACCACTGCAATCTGCATACTTCGCCCCCTGATTTTACGAGCAAAGCAATACGTCGGAACAAGCGCAGGGATCAGGGCTTAGAGAGTTGGTTGTTGAGCAGGTGGGCCAGGCGCACGCCGGCTTGTTTGATGCGCTCAAGAGCCAGTTTCTGATCCTGACGTTGACGGGCGTTGGAGATTTTACTGACTTTACCAACGTAGATACGCCTTGTGATGTCATAGGATTCGTTAATCCATTGATTGACCGATGCTACCTGCCACTGTTGCCAGGACTGCTGGTTAGAGGCATTCACCCGCGCAGAAAGGCGACTCAACATATTTTCTTCAGTGCCAGCGCCACGCAGCACCACAGTATCCCAGTAGTGGTGCAGATTAATCATTTCTTCATCCACTTTGACCTGATAGTCGTTGCCGCCCCGATCGAAGGCATAGCTGACATGCAATGGCTGATGAATATCGCCAACCAAATGAGAGACAAAGGCCAGGGCTTCAAATTGCTTGTCGGGATCAGGATCCTGGAGCTGCTTAATCATGTCTTCCAAGGCACTGACAATACAGGGCTTAACACAATCACGCGCGCGGTCAAAGTTAAGGGCATCTCTGGGCAGATTCACAAAGTGCCAGGGACCGGTGTGCTCATAGCCGATGGCTTTGGTGTCCCGCAGCACATCCGGCCAATTGGCGGCGCTGCCAAGGTTTTTAAAACCTTTATGGGCAAGCAGCGCATCAACCTTAGTGCGCACCTCGGGAGTCAAATGCTCATAGGCAATCGCTGCAACAAGATTGTGTCCTGTTTGTCCCCAGGCAAAGACATTGGCGCTGACCAACAACGCCAATACCCCAACTACCAACTTGCTACTGCACTTTCGCATTTAACTTCCTCATCAACCTATTGTCTTGAAGTCTGCCACAGCCGGGACACTTAAGCATCTGCTTACGCCAGTAGCGTCAAATCGGTTTTGTTTAATGTCAGGTTAACGGCCTGGCCAATCTGTACAAACTGCCTGCCGTGGCAACGAATAAGCAGCTCAGTGCCATCCTCAAGGGCAACCCGACAAAGGCTTTGCGCCCCCTGGTAACTGATGGAAACGATGGTGGCTGGCACGCCGTCATCCCCCATTAACACATCCTCCGGGCGCACCAGACAAACGGATGCCTTTTGTATGTCTTTATTGCCCAAGCCCCCCAACACACAATGCCAGGCGCCAGATTCCTGCCACAGGGGTAACAACGTACCCTTGCCTACAAACCCGGCAACCATGGAATTTGCCGGTCGCTCATACAGGGCCTGCGCACTGCCCCACTGTTGTAATCTGCCCTGGTGCAACACCCCTATTTCATCAGCTATGGCAAAAGCTTCGTTTTGATCATGGGTGACCAATAACGCGCTGATCCCCTCCAACTTCAGAATATCCCTTACCTGTGAGGCCAGACTCTCTCTCAGCTCCAAATCCAGGCCGGAGAAGGGCTCATCCAGCAGCAACAGATCAGGCTTGGGTGCCAAGGCTCTGGCCAACGCAACCCGTTGCTGCTGACCGCCGGAAAGCGCATGACTGTAGCGCTTGCCCAGCGATTGCATGCCCACCATTTCCAGCAACTGTTCGACCCTGGCTTGGCTGGCACCGCTGCCCTTATCTTTCAGTCCAAAGGACACGTTTTGCGCCACGGTAAGATGAGGAAACAAGGCAAAGTCCTGAAAGACCATTCCGATACGCCGCTTCTCTGGCGCCAGCATGGTTTCATTGCTGGTGACCAGACGTTCGTGCAACAGGATCTCACCGGCTACAGGCCTTTCAAAACCAGCGATGGCACGCAAGATAGAGGATTTACCGCAGCCAGACGGTCCCAACAAGCAGCCAATGCCACCATTGGGAATGGCAAACGACACATCAGAAACCACCTGATGCTGGCCATAAGCAAGACATAATCCATCGATCTTAAGCATCGGCAGTCTCCATGGATGTGGCTTTTTCGATGGCACGGGACAAGATGATCACGGGGAATATGCCCACCAGCAAAATAGTCAACGCGGGCAAAGCCGCATCGGCGAGGCGTTCATCGGAGGCCATTTCATAAGCACGGATGGCCAGCGTATCGAAATTAAAGGGACGCAGGATCAGCGTGGCAGGCAACTCTTTTAACACATCCACAAAGACCAACAATAACGCACCCAGCAGACTTGGCGTTAGCAGCGGCAAATGAATACGGGTTAACACGCCCTGGGGACTCAGGCCCAATGTGCGTCCGGCCTGGTCCATACTGGGCTTTATCCGCTCAAGACCGGCTTCAACCTGATGCAAGGCCACTGCTAAAAAGCGCACCGCATAAGCCAATATCAGGGCAAATACAGTACCTGACAACAACAGGCCAGTGCTTATTCCCAGCCAGGATTGCATCAGCGCATCCAAGGTTTTGTCAAACCAGACAAGGGGCACCATGGTGCCTACCGCGATAACTGTGCCGGGAATGGCATAACCCATGGCCACCAGCGTGACGGGAGCATGTACCCAACGGCTCGCACTGAGGCGACGGGCGTAGGCAAAAATGAGCGCTACCAACAAGATCACCAGTGCCGCCAGAGCCGCCAGCGAAAAACTATTCCAAGCCAAGGCCAAGAAGCGCGAATTCCAGTGCCCCTCTGCGGTTAACCAGGCCCAGTGGATCAGCATGCAGACCGGGAGCAAAAAACCCAGCGTGACAGGCAAAGCACAAAATAGCCACAGCCACAGCGCTTTGAAGCCCGAAGCCGGTACCCGTTTAACCTGATGCTGTCCACCCAGATGGAAATAGCGTACCTTGCGCCGCGACCAGCGCTCGAGCAGCAACAGGAGTAAGACAAAACTGCAGAGCAACGCTGAAAGCTGCGCGGCGGCCAGCCCATTCCCCAAACCAAACCAGGTGCGAAAAATGCCGGTAGTAAAAGTACTGATGCCGAAGTACTGTACAGTTCCGTAGTCGGCCAACGCCTCCATCATGGCCAAGGCAGTACCGGTCAGAATAGCCGGTCTCGCCAGGGGAACAGCCACTTTTACAAAATGCGCAAAGGGCGAAAGTCCCGCCACCCGACTGACCTCCAGCAGGCTTTGCGATTGCTCCCGAAAGGCGGTCTTGGCAAGCATAAACACATAGGGATACAACACCAGCACCAGCATCAATATGGCGCCGTGTAAAGAACGGATTTCCGGAAACCAGTAATCCCCATAGCCCCAACCAAAAACCTCGCGCAAGGCTGTTTGCAGCGGTCCGGCGAAATCCAGCAGGCCGGTGTAAGAATAAGCAATGATATAGGCTGGCATGGCCAGTGGCAGTAGCAACAACCACTGTAATGGTCGGCGGCCCCAAAATTCATAATGATGGCAACACCAGGCTAAACAGGTGCCCAGCACTAAGGTGCCCGCACCGACACCAAAAGCCAATATGAGACTGTTTTTGACATAGTCACTGAGCACGGTCTCGGCCAGATGCTGCCACACCTGCCACTGTGGCTGTAGGAGACTAAGCAGCACCACCAATACAGGCAGGGCCAGCACTAAGGCTGGCCCGATGGTAAGCATGCCCCAAAGCCCGGGGCCTGAGTGCGGGCGTTTTAGTATCAAGACAAGCCTACTTCCAACCGGCTTTGTCCATCAGTTTCAGCGCAGTGGCATTTTGCGCCCCGACTTTGTCGAGAGGGATGTTTTCGGCTTTAAATTCTCCAAATGACTTAAGGACATCACTTTGCTCAACATCACTGCGTAGCGGGTATTCGCCGTTATGCTCGGCATACCAGGCCTGAGCTTCTTTACTCAGCATAAAATCAAGCAATGCCTGGGCATTGGCTTTGTTTGGGGCATGACGGGTGATCCCCGCACCGGAGATATTGATATGGGTGCCACGATCGCCCTGATTGGGCCAAAGCACCTTAACCTTATTGGCAGCTTCCACCTCCTGACTGTCGGCGCTGTTTAGCATCCCAGCCAGATAATAGGTGTTGGCAATGGCAATATCGCATTGCCCGGCCGCCACGGCTTTGATCTGATCCCGATCGCCGCCTTTGGGCGGACGGGCAAAGTTGGCAACCAGGCCCTTAGCCCAGTTCAAGGTGTTTTCTTCACCAAGCTGCTCAATCATGGCAGAGACCATCGACTGGTTATAAATATTGCTGGAGGAACGCACGCAGATACGGCCTTTGAAGCGCGCATCGGTGAGTTCTTCCATTGTCGTCAGCTGCTTTACATCCACGCGTTCAGGCGCATACATAATGGGGCGTGCACGAATGGTCAGGGCAATCCACTGTTGATCGGCATCACGCAGGTGGGTGGGTACCTGACGTTCAATCTCTTCAGATTGCACCGCTTGCAGTAAGCCCAACTCTTTGGCGCGCACCAAACGACCAACATCTGTGGTCACCAGCATATCTGCAGGGCTGAACTTACCTTCATTGGCAATGCGGGAAATCAGGGCATCGGCATCACCGGTGATTAAATTTACCTTAATACCGCTTTGAGCACTGAACTGGTCCAAAACCGGCTTGATCAAGGCTTCCTTGCGGGCAGAATACAAATTGACTTCATTGGCTTGCACCAGAGGGACAACCAGAACAGAGCAAATCGTCAGCGCCAGGAATTTTTTTAACATGATGATCCTTATTTAGAACAAAGAATG
This sequence comes from Aliiglaciecola sp. CAU 1673, assembly GCF_029223185.1. GTDB lineage: Bacteria > Pseudomonadota > Gammaproteobacteria > Enterobacterales > Alteromonadaceae > Bowmanella. Next base: position 212,845 of record NZ_JARHUG010000002.1, on the reverse strand, counting down.
GCAAGCATACTATCGCCAATGCGAACCATTCTCAATATCACTCAAGTGCATTAACCGCAGGAAATAGACATGTGAACCCGGTTCAGCCTTTTTTACTCTGATACATGTAATACTGGCACTCTTCCATCCCCAGCTTTTGATAGGTAGCCTGGGCAGGCAGATTTTCCTTCTCTACATACAGACGGAAACCACACACATTGCCCTGCTCTGTTGCCATTTCTTTGACCTTCTCATACAAAGCGGAGTAAATGCCCTGGCGGCGGCAATCGGGACGCACATAAACGCTTTGGATCCACCAGAACAGACTGTTGCGCCAATCGCTCCATTCATAGGTCACCATCAAGCTACCCACCAACTGTCCCTCGCGTTCGGCCACCAGATAGAAACCATATTGTGGTTGATTTAACAGGCCGGCCACGCCATTACCCAAAACATTTTCATCCAGGCGTTTACCTTCGGTTTCCAGGGCCATAGCCTGATTAAACTGGGTAAGGGCTTGTTGATCGGAGGGCACTGCGGCGCGAATAGAATACGTAGTCATATGGAACATTGGTTCGTTGTTGTGGGTTGATTCTATCCTATTGATACCCTGTAAAAAACCTGGTTTCTTGGTACACTTGCCGCAAATTTTCAACAGTGCTTGGATCATGAAAGAGAACAATCTGGTCTATTCTACCGAGACAGGCCGTATTAAATCAGAAGCCCCCACCAACGCCGTGCCAAGTGGCGATGGGATCGCCCGCATCCGGCGCGAAACCAAAGGCCGCAAAGGTAAAGGGGTAACCACTGTCAGTGGTGTGTTAATGGCGGAAACAGAGCTTAAAATGCTGTGCGCCGAACTCAAGAAGCTCTGCGGTACCGGCGGTACACTGAAAGACAATGTAATTGAAATCCAGGGCGACCACCGTGACAAAATCAAGGCCGCACTGGAGAAGAAGGGCCTGCAGGTCAAACTGGCCGGTGGCTAACATTTAGTAAAGGATAAGTCATGGTTTCCATCTCCCGCTCCGAGCTCCAAATTCTGTTGGTAGAGCCATCGGATACACAACGAAAGATCATCAGCAATATGCTCGCCAAAGAGCAGATTGGTCGTATCGAAACCGCAGGCTCGGTTAAAGATGCGCTGGATAAGATCCACGCCCATCAACCCGACTTGGTGGTCAGCGCCATGTACTTTGAAGATGGTACGGGCTTGGAGCTGCTGACCCAGATTAAACAAGACAGCAAGACCCAATCGGTGTCTTTTATGCTGGTATCCAGTGAGTTTCGCCCAGCCAAGTTAGAGGAATTTAAGCAAGCGGGCGTCGTCGCCATTTTGCCCAAACCCTTCGAGCCCATTCACCTTAACCGTGCGGTGAACGCCACCTTGGACTTGATCAATACCGAAGAGTTGGAACTGGAGTTGTTCGATATCGCCGAAGTGCGGGTGCTGTTAGTGGACGACAGCCGCCTGGCGCGCAACCATATCCGCCGGGTGCTGGAGGGCATGGGCCTGGAGAAAATCACCGAAGCGGAAAATGGTGCTCAGGCGCTGACTCTGCTTAAAGATTTTACCTTCGATCTGCTGGTCACCGATTACAATATGCCGGAGATGGATGGTCGCGAACTGTCCGAGTTTGTGCGCTTTAATCCCGATACCGCCCATATTCCCATCATTATGGTTACCTCCGAGGCCAACAGCGCGCATATGGCCAATATCCAGCAAACCGGCGTCAATGCCTTGTGCGACAAACCCTTCGAGCCTGCCGAAGTACGTAAGATGCTCTCCACCCTGCTCGGGCATGTCTGATTTATAAGCGCCCCCCTCACTGTGGGGCGCCTTTACTAGCCAACCTTATTAATCCTTCGTAAGATGACTTCTGCAACTTGCTAAGTGCAGGTAAAACCTAGAGGTTTAATTCAAAAGAAGGAACTCACTGTGGCTAAGCTCTCCAAGCGATTGTTTCAGATCGCCCTGGCTCTTCTGCTGTTGTTGATACTGATGATATTGGCAGGCTATGGCGTACTGCGAGCCAGCCTACCGCAATTGGAAGGTGAGCAAGTCTTACCGGGCTTGCAAGGACAAGTCAGCATTGAGCGGGACGCCGGTGGCATGGCCGTGTTGCATGCCGAGGATCGCATCGACTTAGCCCGGGCCCTTGGCTATGTGCATGGACAGGACCGATTCTTTCAGATGGATCTGCTAAGGCGCAGCGCCGCCGGTGAGTTATCAGCATTATTTGGCGAAGCAGCATTAGAAAGAGATAAAGAGATCCGTCTGCATCGCTTCCGTCATCGTGCACAAGATCAGTTACAACGCCTGCCAGGTGAGCATTTGCGATTGGTTGAGGCTTATGCCGAAGGGGTTAACCAAGGACTTGCCAGCCTTAACGCCAGACCCTTTGAGTATTTCCTGCTTGGCACTAACCCATCGCCATGGCAACCCGCTGACAGCCTGCTAAGCCTGTTTGCCATGTATCTGGATTTGCAATATCACGATGGCAGACGAGAGTTTTCCTTAAGTCTGATGAAAGACGCCCTGCCCTATGATCTCTATCATTTCCTGCATCCTGCAGGCAGTCAGTGGGATGCTACCATTGATGGCAGCGACGCCAGCATCAATCCGCTACCGCAAAGCGCCTGGCCTAAGCGGCAGGGTGACCTCAATGCCAAGACCTCCCCTCCCATGGACGGCGAAGCGGAAGATCTTTTGCCCGGCAGCAACAACTGGGCTGTAGGCGGGGCACTGACCCCCTATGGCAGTGCCATGCTGGCAGACGATATGCACCTGGGTATTCGTGTACCCAATATCTGGTTCAAAGCCCAATTCAACTGGCAACAAGATGGCCAGCAACATCAGGTCACCGGTGTCACCTTACCGGGCACGCCGTTGATGGTGGTAGGCAGCAACACAAAACTGGCATGGGGATTTACCAACAGCTATGGGGATTGGAGCGATCTTATCCGTTTACAGTTGGATGAAAGCGGTCAGCAGTATCTGACCCCTGAGGGATATCAGTCTTTTACCCTGGCAGAAGAGGAAATCGCCGTTAAAGATCAACCTGCCTTCAAGCATGTGGTAAGAGAAACCATCTGGGGCCCGGTAATTGGAGAAGACGCTTCGGGCAATCTGCTGGCCTATCGCTGGGTAGCCCATGATCCGCAGGGCGCTAATCTGAACTTGATGAACCTGGAAACCGCCAAAGATGTGTATGAAGGCGCCAAAGTCGGTGCCAGTGCCGGTATTCCCGCACAAAACCTGATGATGGCAGATGCAAAGGGCAATATCGGTTGGACCATTGCCGGACCAATGCCTGTCCGAATTGGCTACAGCGGCGACTACATCAGCGATTGGAGCGATGGCAGTCAGCGTTGGGACGGCTATCTGAGTGAAGATGAGTATCCCAGGATCATTAACCCTGAGCATCATCGCCTGTGGACCGGCAACTCACGGGTAGTCGGTGGCGAGATGTACGACAAAATTGGCAATGGCGGTTATGCCCTTGGGGCACGTAGCAAACAAATCCGTGATGACTTGTTCGAAAAACAACATTTTACCGAACAGGATTTACTGGCCATCCAGCTTGACGATGAAGCCATTTTTCTCACGCCCTGGCGCAATTTGTTGCTGCGTGAAGTACTGCCCCGCTCTTCCCATCGGCACAAAGAACGGCTTACACAGGTACTGGAAAACTGGTCGGGTCATGCCAGCATAGAAGATTTGGGCTATCTGGTGGTGCGTCAGTTCCGCTTGCAGGTGCGCGATAAGGTTTATCGTCCACTGAATAACGCCATGACTGACCAATCACAGCATTTTAACTTCAATGCCGTGCGTAATCAGTTGGAAGCACCGCTTTGGCAACTGGTGTCGGAGCGCCCCAATCATCTGCTCCCGGCTGATTACGATAGTTGGAATGAATTACTGGAAAACGCCCTGGGGCGAAGCTTAAGTGAGTTGGATAAGCAATATGGCGACTGGCGGGATCTGACCTGGGGTGAATTTAACAAGGTACAAATCCAACACCCCATGAGCCGCTTTGTACCGCTATTGGGCAAGCTTACCGATATGCCGCAAGAGCCACAGGCTGGCGATACTTTTATGCCAAGAGTCGCGCGCGGGGATTTTGGCTCGTCACAGCGATTGGTGGTTTCCCCTGGGCATGAAGACAAAGCCATATTCCATATGCCGTCCAGCCAAAGTGGGCATCCCCTTTCGCCTTTCTTTGGCAAAGGCCACGAAGCCTGGCGCAGCGGTACTTCGCAACCACTGTTACCTGGCCCGGTTACCCATAAATTGCAACTGATGCCGAACAACAGTTGACAAGCTACGACGGGCACAATAGATTCGAGAGCATGAAAGCGACAAATTTTGCCTTTACCCTGTTTTTTACCTCACCCGACTCGGGAGGTTAATGGCTGGGTAAAAGCCATAAGTTAGAAACCTCCCCCTCGGGAGGTTTTTTCGTTTTGGGGCCAAGAAAATAATCAAGGGGACATGATGACAGACTACCAAGCACAGCTAAACGGGATCCGACAACAGATCAGCCACTTGGATGGCGAGCTGTTGGCTTTGTTGGCCAAACGCCAGGGCCTGACCAACGAAGTAGCAGAAACCAAAATCAAAGCCCATATGCAGGTGCGCGATGCCGCGCGTGAAGAAGCGCTGCTGATCAAGCTTATCCAGCAAGGACAGGCATTGGGCCTTACCCCACAATATGTCACCGCACTGTTTCATGTGATTATCGAAGACTCGGTACTCAATCAACAGATGCTGCTGGCCCAGCGCGCTAATCCTGACAATGCCCAGCCCCTTAATCGCGTGGCCTTTTTGGGTGACAAAGGCTCCTACAGCTATTTAGCCACACAGAAATACTTTGCCCGTCGTCCCGGCGAACTGCATGAAATTGGCTGCCAGAGTTTCAGCGAAATCATTGATACCGTGGAGTCCGGTGAAGCCGATTATGCGGTGCTGCCCATTGAAAACACCTCATCTGGCAGTATTAACGAAGTCTATGACGTGCTGCAGCATACCAGTCTGTCCATTATCGGTGAGCTGACCCACCCGGTGGAGCATGCGCTGTTGGTAGCTACCGATACCGACATCAGCCAGCTGAAAACCCTGTACGCCCATCCCCAGGTATTTGCACAGTGCAGTTTGTATCTGTCGAGTCTTGGCCTTGAACATAAAGTGATGGATGCCAGCTCTGCCGCCATGGCTAAGGTAGCCGAACTCAAAGATCCCAGCGTAGCCGCCATCGCCAGCGCCGCAGGCGGTAGCCTGTACGGCCTGCAAGCGATTAAATCCAATATCGCTAACCAGAAAGAAAACCATAGCCGCTTTATTGTTATTGCCCGAAAAGCGGTCAGCGTGCCACTGCAGATCCCGGCCAAAACCACCTTGGTGATGAGTACCGTGCAAAAGCCAGGTGCCCTGGTGGAAGCCCTGCTGGTTCTCAGGGACAATCAGATCAATATGACCAAGCTGGAATCCCGGCCAATCACCGGTAACCCTTGGGAAGAAATGTTTTATATCGATGTGGAGGGCAATCTGCAGGACGGTCCGATGCAAACAGCCCTGGAGCAACTGAAAGGTATGACCCGCTACCTGAAAGTGTTGGGCTGCTACCCCAGCGAGCAGATTAGCCCCACCCGTGTGGCCGCCGCCAAAGCCCTGCAGCAGTAATCATTGGGGGGCAGAATCATTAGGGGTCACATTAGGGGTCAGGTCTTGAAATTTGCAGTATTGCTGCAAATTTCAAGACCTGACCCCGTTCCAAAAGCTACACTTCGTCGAAACGGAAATACGATCACGCATTAGAACTTCTCTTTGGCTTTTTCCCAGGCCTCAGCGAGTTTTTCGTAAGCATCGGCAAAGCCGGCTTTGAGTTCACCCCAAGCCCCGCTTGAACTGTCTTTCATCTTAGCCAGCCAATCGGCTAATTCGGCCCGTTGGACTTTCAACTTATCCAAAAAGGCCTGGCGCTCCTGTCGGGTTGACTCATCCAGATCCTGCCACTGTTCCGCTAATTGCTTGTCCAGTTTGTCGATGCGCTCATCAAGCTTTTCCAGCGCTTCAGCGGTTTTGGCAATGGCTTGCTCTTTTTGTTCGGCCGAATACGCTTTGATGGCCTGCATTAATTCTTCGGTTTCTTTTCTGACTTCTTCAAGGTTGGAGGTGCTTTGTTCAGCCATCAATGATGGCGCCCATAGTTGTGCCGTGGTCGCGATCATCATCGCGGCAAAAATACTGAGGGGTTTCGTCATCTTTAAATCCTTGGTCAGTGCTCAAGCCAATAATGCCATTGTGCTTCCTTATAAATGGGGATAGGCAGAGAAATAGCAAGCCATGGGACGGATAAAGAGGAGTCAACAAAGGCGCTATCAGGTATTTAATAAAAATTTTGGGGATATGGGGACAATTGCCAAGACCTCATGTCAGACTGAGTACTTTGAATAATTTGCCGCCCTTATGACCAAAACCACCAAAGCTGTTCTGCTCAGTGCCCTGTTGCTTCCCGGTTCGGGACAACTGTTACTAAAACGTTATTTTACTGGCGTGGCTTTTATTGTTATCGCGCTGTTTTCAGTGACTGTAGTTCTTTCTGCGGCCCTGGAGCAGGCGCAGGAAATAGCCAATCAGATCCTGCAAGGCAAGATAGCACCTGATTCTGCGGCCATTGCAGAGGCCTTGGCGCAACAGTCACAACAAGCCGATAGCACCATGCTACAACTTTGCACCTATCTTTTGATTGCCAACTGGGCCATCAGTATCCTCCATGCGCTGTGGATTGGTTACAAGTCACCCAAGCTTCCGCCCCCTAAACATTCGACGTCCCATTAATGGTACAGGTGCAATTCAAAAAGCGTCCCATTAATGGGATGCCTGTCACCGACAAAAATTTAAATAACCTTATAATTCAATCAGATAACCTTTGGCACGAATACTGCGATAGACACATCATCATTAGCAGTGAACGTGGCAAACCATGGATATCAGGAAAGAAACCGTTAAACCCGCACACTGGCGCAAATTTCTGCTGCCGGCAGCAGGTCTGTGCCTACTCGGCGGCATTTATTGGGCAAGTCAGTCCTATTTAACCGGCGGTTATATGGTCAAACAGGACAACCTGCTACTTGGCGAAGTGCAGCAGGGCCCCATGCAGGTTACCGTGCGTGGCGCAGGTGTACTGGTGCCTCGCGATGTGCGTTGGATCGCGGCCACCGTAGAAGGGCGCGTGGAGCGTATTTTAGTCAAGCCCGGCGCACTGGTCAGTAAGGGTGAAATGCTGCTTGAAATGAGCAACCCGCTGCTGAACCAGCTGGCCGAAGAAACACAGTGGGAACTCGAGGCACTACAAGCGCAAAGTCATGCGCTGAAAGTGGAACTCGAGTCAGTACTGTTGGACCAACAAGCCTCCCTGCTCAATGCCAAGCTGAATTATGAAAGCGCCAAGCTTAAGCTCGAAGCGGAAACCGAACTACTCAATAAGGGCATGGGCACGGTATCGATGCTGGAGTATAAAAACAGTCAGCTTAACACCCAGCAATTTCTGGAGCGCTGGGATATCGAAAAAGCACGGCTGGCCAAGATGAAGGAAAACCTGGAGGCACAGTTAAGCGCCCAGGCAGCCAAGGTCGCCAAATTGCAAAAGACCCTGGAGCGGGCACAGGAACAAGTGGACTCGTTACAAGTGCGAGCCTCCATCGACGGTGTGTTACAAGCGCTGCCTTTAGAGCCCGGTCAGCAGGTATTGCTGGGTGGCAATATTGCCAAATTGGCACGCCAGGATGTGCTGTTGGCTGAGCTTAAGATCCCAGAATTACAAATTCGCGATGTACGCATTGGTCAGCGAGTGGAAATCGACACCCGCAACAGCAAGATAGAAGGCCAGGTCATGCGCATTGATCCGGCAGTAGACAAAGGTACCGTGCAGGTAGACGTCGCTTTACCCGGCACCCTGCCAAAAGATGCACGGCCGGATCTCAGTATCGAAGGCACCATCGCCATCAGCGAGTTAGACAATGCCCTGTATGTCCCCCGCCCACTGTTTGCACAAAGCCACAGCACCGGAACTTTATATCGCCTCTCGCCTGATGGCAGCGTGGCAGAGCGGGTTCAGGTGACCTTTGGCATTGGCTCCAGTCAGTTTATTGAAATCAAGCAAGGCCTCCCTGTTGGCGCCCAGGTCATTTTGTCCGACCCCAGCGCCTGGGAAAGCTATCAAACCATTCGTATCAACTAAGGATAAAATCATGAATAAGCCCCTGTTGGAACTAAAGCAAATTAAAAAAGTTTTCCACACCGACGAAGTGGAAACCCATGCCCTGGACAATATTAGTCTGGTGATTGAGAAGGGTGAGTACGTCTCTATCTCCGGTCCTTCCGGCTGCGGCAAGTCAACCCTACTGTCTTTGCTTGGCCTGTTGGATGACTCCAGCGACGGCAGTTACAAGCTTCAGGGCAACGAAGTCAGCAGCCTTAGCAACAGTGAAAAGGCAGTTATCCGCAATCAGCATATTGGTTTCGTATTCCAGGCCTTTAACCTGATTAGCGATCTGACGGTAGAAGAGAATGTAGAACTGCCCCTGACCTATCGTAAAGATCTCTCCAAAGCCGAGCGCAAAGCTTGGGTGGCAGAGGCCCTTGAGAAAGTGGATATGAGCCATCGAGCCAAACACTACCCGTCGCAGCTTTCTGGTGGCCAACAACAGCGTGTTGCCGTAGCCCGGGCTATCGCCGGTCGTCCGGCCATCCTGCTGGCGGACGAGCCGACTGGCAACTTGGACTCAAAGAATGCCGAAGCGGTAATGGCATTGCTGGATAAATTACATCAGGACGGCGCCACTATTTGCATGGTCACCCACGATCCGCGCAGCGCCGAACGTGCCAAACGCAAGGTGGAGCTTTTTGATGGCAAGGTGGTAGCCGATGATGTCACTCAGATGGCTGCGGCCTAGGAGGCATAATGAACAGCTTTTTGGATTTTAAATACGCTTTGCGCCTGTTGTTGCGCAACCCAGGCTTTAGCCTATTGGCGCTGCTAGTGATAACCGCCGGAATGGCCATCTCCATCTACCTGTATTCCTTTCTTAACAGCATGATGATTAAGCCACTGCCCTTTGCCGAAGGCGAGCGCATGGTAGTGGTAGATAGCTTGGTCAACGGCACACAGTTCAACGGTGGCTCCATGGAGCTGCATGATGCGTCAGAGTTAAAAAGCCGCCTGCAAAGTCTGGATGAAATGGGCCTGTATTTTAACGGCACGGCCAATGTCAGTGGCAATGATGCGGCGCGCCGCTTTCTGGGTACCTTTACCGAGCCTCATATGTTCAGCTTTACCCAAACTCAACCATTACTTGGCCGTACCTTTACCGCGCAGGAAGCGCTCGAGGGAGCCAAACCTGTGGTGGTATTGGGCTATGATACCTGGCAGGCCCACTTTGCCGGTGATCCTGCCATTCTTGGACGACTGGTAAAGATCAACGGTGAGATGACCGAGGTCATAGGTGTCATGCCTTCTGGCTACGAATTCCCGGAGCGCACTGAACTTTGGCTGCCTTTGAAAAAAACCGTCCTCAACACCAACCGTGGTGAAATCTCCGTGGCCATGTTTGCCAAACTAAAACCCGGTGTCAGTATGGCGGCTGCCAATGAAGAGGTCCGTAGCATTTTTAAAGAGGTAGAAGCCAAATTCCCTCAAACTAATGCGGGTCGCAGTGGGTACGTCACCACCTATGCCATGTCAGTGCAGGGTAGCGGCGGTGACATCATTACCATTATGATGTTCAGCGTGGCGGGTTTTATTCTGCTGCTCGCTTGTATCAATGTGGGCAACCTGTTGTTGGCCCGTGCCAATGAGCGTGCAAAAGAAGTGGCCATCCGAGTCGCCCTTGGCGCTCCCCGTCATCGTTTGGTCATGCAGATGATGTGGGAAAGCCTGATCATCTGTGTCAGTGGTGCAGTCTTGTCATTACTTCTGGCCGGCTGGGCATTGGATATCTCCACCGAGGTGGTGACCACCTTCGTCGATGGCAAACCCTTCTACTGGTGGAAGTTTGGCCTGGACAGCGACACCATGATTGCGACAGCGTTAATCACTGTGTTTACCATTTTCATGACCGGCATGCTGCCAGCCTTAAAAGCCAGCAAAAGCAATGTTAATAGTGCCCTTCGTGACGGCACCCGCGGCGCCTTGAGCAAAAAAGAAGGTCGCGCTGCCAAGATCCTGGTGACCATGGAAGTCGCACTGTCCAGCGCCGTACTTATTCTGGCGGGTTTGATGATCATTTCCACTTATCTTGCCACCCATATCGACTATGGAGTACAAACAGATAATCGTCTGACCGCCCGCATAGGATTAACCACTGACCTCTATGAGGAACCAACGGCACAAGTCAGATTCTTTGAAAGCCTGAAGCAGGAACTGCAGAGCCAGTCCAGCATTAAGGCTGTCAGCTTGTTCAGCACTTTGCCCGGCAACTACGCCTGGGGGCCAAACGTCAGGATTGAAGATCAGGAAGACAGCGGCAAGGACTATCCCCGATACAACTTCGTCAGTGTGTTGCCCGGCTCTTTGGCACCGGTCGGCATTGATCTGATTGAAGGCCGCTACCTGACAGATACCGACAACGCTGACAGCCTTGATGTAGTCCTTATCACCCAGTCTCTGGCTGATAAATACTGGCCGGGTCAATCCGCCATCGGCAAGCGCCTGCAAATTGCAGATAATGGCAATGATACCCCCTGGCGCACCGTAGTGGGCGTGATTGAACATGTGATCCATGGTCAGCCCACCAGCCATGCCCTGACCATGCCCAGCATCTATGCGCCTGTTGCACAATCGCCAAGCAGCTTCTTGTCAGTGGTGATTGAACATCAGGGCAACGAACAGCAAGCCCTGAAACAGTTGGATATCGCCCTCAAGCGCCTGGATCGTGAGATCCCTGCCTACAACATCAAAAGTTACCAACAAGTGCTTGATCGCAACACCGCAGGCATTGGCTTCGCCAGCAAAATGTTCCTGGTGTTTGGGGTTGTCACGCTGCTACTGGCTATCAGCGGCATTTATGGTGTTATGTCCAATACAATCACCCGCCGGACCCAGGAAATTGGCGTGCGCCGAGCCTTGGGCGCGCAGGATAGCGATGTGATTAAGCTCTACGCCTGGCAAGGTGCCAAGCAACTGATGATTGGTCTGGTGATTGGACTGGGACTGGCCATGGCTATCGGCTTGTCCCTGGCAGAAATGCTGCGGACCCCGGACTGGGTTCTGTCTGGCTTGTTTATCGGCATTCCTCTGCTGATTGCAGTGGTAGTCATGATGGCTACGTTGGTACCTACCTTCAAAGCCCTGCGTTTGCATCCCAGTGCAGCCCTTCGCTATGAGTAAACGAGTTCAGGGGCGATTGCCCCTGGCTTGCCAGATAAAAAAGCTCTAGGCTAGTGCCATTCCAAAAAAGCAATAATGCCAATGCAAAGCAACGACAAAGCGGCCGCCAAGATTTTGGTGGCCGATGATGATCAGGCCATTCTTTCCTCTCTACGTATTTTACTGCGTAGCGAAGGCTTCGAGGTACAAACCTGTTCCACCCCGGCCGAGGCCGAATTTTACGTCAAACAACAGCAGTGGGACCTGGCCCTGCTGGATTTGAATTACGGCATGGATACCACCTCTGGCAAGGAAGGCATGGCCCTGATAGCCAAACTCAGAGAGCTGGATGAACAGCTTCCAATAGTGGTCATGACCGGCTGGGCCAGCATTGAACTGGCGGTGGCATGCATGCAAAATGGCGCCGGGGATTTTGTACAAAAGCCCTGGGAGAACACACGCTTACTAACGACCCTGCGTAACCAGCTGCAATTGGCCGGACAACGCCGCCAGTCGGCCCGTCTGCAGGAAGAAAATCAACTGCTGAAAAAGCAGTTGCAACAAGGTAGCAGCAGTCAACTGGTAGCCGAATCTCCCCTGATGAAGCGTCTGCTCGAACAATTGTTGCAGGCGGCGGCAGTGGATATCAATATTTTGATCCTGGGCGAGAACGGCACCGGCAAAAGCCTGTTGGCGGAGTATATTCACCAGCACTCGGCCCGGCGCGACGGACCGCTGATCCAGGTCAATATGGGCGCCATTCCGGAAAATCTGTTTGAAAGTGAGATGTTCGGTCATGTGCGAGGCGCCTTTACGGATGCCAAGCAAACCCGCATCGGTCGCTTCGAATTGGCCGATGGCGGCAGCCTGTTCCTGGATGAAATTGGCAATATTCCATTGGGCCAGCAGAGCAAACTGTTACGTGTTTTGGAGCAGCATAGCTTTGAAAAAGTCGGCGCCCAGCAAACTCAGCAGGTGAATGTGCGGGTGATCTGCGCCACTAACGCCGATCTCAACAGCATGGTCAGCCAGGGACAGTTTCGCCAGGATTTACTCTACCGGCTTAACAGCCTGGTAGTGGAAATACCCCCTCTGCGCAGGCGGGTAGAGGACATTGCCCCCATGGCGGCGCTTTTCCTGAAAAGCGCCTGTGCGCGCTACAAGAAAACGCAACTAACACTGAGCGAAGGGGCGCAGAAGACCTTGGAGCAATATGACTGGCCCGGCAATATCCGAGAGCTGGCTCATTGTATCGAGCGCGCTGTGGTGCTTTGTCAGGGGCAAAGCATTGAGCCAGAGCACTTGCAGTTAAGCCCGGTGAAAGCTTTAGCAACCGAGACTATGGAATTTGAAGAGCAATCTTTGGATGATATCGAACGGCAAGTGATAAAGGCCCGGCTTAGCCACTACCAGGGTAATATGCAAGAGTGTGCCCGCTCCCTGGGCCTTAGCCGCAGCGCGTTCTACCGCCGCCTGGAGAAATACCAGCTGTGAGCAATCTGTATCGCCAGTTGCTGGGCCTTTTTTTGCTGGCTAGTCTGCCTGCCGCCTTAGGCTTTCTGATTCTGCTCTGGCAAATAGAAGTTTCAGTCTATCTGGCAGTACTCTTAAGTCTGCTACTGACGCTGACCATTTTGTACAGCCTGTATAGGCTGCATGAACGCCTGGATCAGCAGTTCAATACCCTCTCCAGCCTTATGGAAGCCATGATCAGAGGCGACTTAAGTCTACGGGGCCGGGAAAAGGCCGGCAAAAATGCGCAAACAGCCTTGCTTACCCAGCTCAATGCCTTGGCCGACACCCTCAGTCAGCAGCGGGCGCAGGTGCATGAAACGGCGCTGTTGATGGACAAAATCAACCGCCAAATTGACGTGGCTATTCTGGCTTACGATGACAAGCACAAGATTCAGCTTATAAACGGCAGCTTCTGTCGCTTGCTACAACAAGAGGCTGAAAATCTTAAGGGACAAACATTGAATCAGCTTGGCATTAACAATCTGGCCGATGCCCCCGCCGGCGCAGTGCTGGACTGGGATTTTCCCGGTGCCAAGGGCCAATGGCGTTTGTATCGCGATCACTACCAGTCTGGTGGCCGCCGTCATCATCTGCTGTTTATCACCGATGTACGGCAAATGCTGCGGGCTGCAGAGCGCCGTGCCTGGCAAAGACTGGTGAGGGTGTTAAGTCATGAAATCAATAACAGTCTTGCCCCCATTGCGTCCTTAAGCGACAGCCTTAAACGGCTGCTGGCCAATCAAGACTTTGAGCATCAGGACGATGTGCTCGAGGGCCTGGGGATTATCAGCCAGCGAGCTACATCATTGCAGCGCTTTACCCAAAGCTACAGTCGCCTTACCCATCTGCCTGAGCCGCAGCGGCGCTATCAGCCTTTGCGCCCGATACTGGATAAAGTCGCCGCTATTTTTGGTAGTCAGCGTCTTTCCCTGGTGGGGGAAGATGTGCAATTGCTTTTGGACGCGGACCAATTGGAGCAGCTTCTGATTAACCTGGTGAAGAACGCTTTTGAGGCGATGGTGGACAAGCCTGAGGCGCGAGTGGAGATCCGATGGCATACCGAACATGGTTGGCTGCTTTTGGAAGTGCTGGACAGCGGGCCTGGGATCAGCAATGCAGAGAATTTGTTTACCCCCTTTTACACCACCAAAGCTTCTGGTTCGGGTATTGGTTTAGTGCTGAGCCGTCAGATTGCCGAAGCCCATGGCGGTAGCTTAAGTCTGTCAACCCGCCAAGGTGCGCAAGGCGCCGTAGCCAAATTGCAACTGCCCATGGCTTGATCATTTTACCTTCCGTATTTGCGAATTCTCACCCTCAACCAAAGCATATGATAATCATTTGCATTTATATCCGCATGCGCATATAGTTCGGCTCCTCTTTGGAATACACCAATAACACTGAATGGAGCAATGCATGTCTGTTATCACCCGCCTCTCTCCTCTGGCCACCGCGATTGCCTTGAGCAGCGCGCTGACACTTCCCGCTCAGGCCACCGAAAGCCTGTTTGGTTTTGTAAAAGGCGCGGAGACCTTACCTGAGGGGGCCATCGAGTTGTATCAGGCGATCAAGCGTCGCTCCGACAAGGGGCAAGGCGATTACACAGCCTACAACCTGGCCACTGAACTGGAATATGGTGTCAGCAACAGATTCTCCACAGGTGTCGCTCTGAAAATGCAAAGCCTGGAAACGTCCGGCTTGATTATCGATGGTTACCTTCCCAAAGCGGTAGACAACGGATTAAAGTTTTCTGGTGTCGAAGCTTCAATGAAATATATGTTCTTAAGCCCGGCCAAGGACGATATCGGCCTCTCTGGTTATATGAGCTTCAACTATGACTGGATAGACCCCCACTCCGGCCAGGACAAAGACACCTACTCCCTGGAATCGGAACTACTTTTGCAAAAATATTTCCTTGAAGGAGAGCTGATTTGGGCAGCCAACGGCGGTGTGGAAGCCACCTATGCGGATCGCGCCGAGATTGACGATTTACCCGAAGACTTCGAGTGGCCAACCGATCCTGAAATGGAAATCGAGCTGAAATTTGGCACCGGACTTAGCTACCGATTCGCCCCTAAATGGTTTATCGGTATTGAGACCTTCTATGAAACCGAGTTTGAAACCGAAGTGGGTCAGGAGCGCTGGTCTGTCTTTGCCGGTCCGACCCTGCACTACGGTACGGCCGATTGGTGGGCCACCCTGACCTGGTTCAACCAACTCTCCGGAGGCGGTGAGCAATATGAAAACCAGATGGACGATGATTTGCACCTGATAGAAAAAACAAAAAATGAAGTCAAGTTGGTGGTGGCTTACAACTTCTGAGAAATCTGCCCGGGTCTGTCCCAGGCATTTTAACAAAGGAAATAGCACAATGCATTTCGATGGTCTTAACAGCCTCTGGCTGTTTCCGGTGGCGGCACTGTCAGTGCCGGCCTATGCAGTCAACTACTTCTCAGTTAGCGATGCACAGCAGGCACTTTTCCCCGGCGCCGACACCTTTATCGAGAGCCCGCTGCCCTTTAGCGATGATGACAAAGATCGTATCAAGGACCTGGCAGGCGTCAGACAGCGTCAAGACCAACAACCCATCTGGCGCGTCCAAGCCCAAGGGCAGTTTAAAGGCTGGTTTATCGTCGATGATGTGGTCGGCAAACATGAATATATCACCTATGCCCTGGCGCTCTCCCCCGAGGGCAAAGTGCTTGGCATGGAAATCATGAGTTACCGTGAAACCCACGGCGATAAGGTCAGGCAAGCCAATTGGCGCAAGCAGTTTGAAGGCAAGGACGTGAATGCCAAGCTTAAGCTGGACGAAGATATTATGAATATCAGCGGTGCCACCTTAAGTTGTCGCAACTTAACCGACGGGGTTAAGCGCCTGTTAGTAGTTCACCAACAATTCCTGGCCAGTAACCAGATTGCCGGTGGCGCCTTTGATCCACAGACGCGTTAAGCCACTGCTCGGTACCTTTGTTGAAGTAGGATTTACTCAGCAAAACCAGGTCGGCAGTTTATCAGTGGCTGTTTGTCTGGAAAGAGCTTTTGCTGCTATTGCCAATATTGAGCAGTTGCTGAATGGCCATGCAGCGGACAGCGAACTGACGCTGCTAAACCGGCGTCCGGGAGTCTGGTTGTCGCTGCATCGTCATACTCGCCGGGTACTTCGTCTGGCGAAAGCACTGGGACAACAGACTCAGGACAGATTTAATGTCACCGTGGGCGGAGAGCTCACCCGAAAGGGCCTGCTACCCTGCTTCGTCGAACATGACTATCTCGATAGAGGTGATGCACGGGATATCGAACTGCAAGGCCATCAGGTCAGACTCAAGCGTCCCGTTGTTATCACCCTGGATGGTATCGCCAAAGGCTATGCGGTCGATATGGCGGTAAGCGCATTAAGAAAGGCCGGTGTTAAAGGCGGTTGGGTGAATGCCGGGGGCGATCTCAGAGTATTTGGCGAGCAAAGCCTTGCAGTCAAAATCCGTGATGTGGATGGCTATCAACAACCACTGAAGCTGCATAATTGTGCTTTGGCCAGCTCCCGATACGCCGGTTTTCAGGTGCAGGACTTTACCAGTGCCATCATCGCCAAAGACGGCATTCCCTCGCCACAGACAGAGGAAATTATCAGCGTGCAGAGCCGCTTTGCCTGGCGTGCCGACGCCCTGACGAAAGTGTTTGTCGGCATTGAGGGACAAGCGCGAAAAGAGATTATTGCGTCGTTAAAGGGTAAACTGCCCGCCCTACATGGCGGCGAGTAGAAAAAGAACCAAAACCATGCGCAGAATTAAAGGTTATCCAGACAACTTTTATCCCATCTTACTATTTGTAGTACTGGCTGTGCTGGTCTCTGGTTTATTGCTGATCCCGGCCATGCTCGAATTCAAACTGGATATCCTTATTGACTGGCAGTTGCCGCGTGACCTGCGTGTACCGGTGCTCTTCCTGCATGCAGCCACAGGCTGGATTATCAGCATGCTGATTGGTGCCTTGTGGCAGGCGCATATGCGTAACAATTGGCGCCGTGCAAAACACAGACTCACTGGCACAGTGAACGCCATCACCTTCTTGTTACTCGGTGCCAGTGCATTGGGCCTGTATTATGCTGGCAGCATCGAAACGCAAGTATCTAGCGCCATCGTGCATACCTTGTGCGGCTTACTGTTAATCCCCATTTTCACTTTGCACGGGCTGTTAAGACGTTAAAAATGTCGCTCCCAACCCCTAGCAGCCAGGACCTATGGGTAGTAACGGCTTGTCGGCACGCACGTCGGTAAAGGCTCGGCTCGTCACCCCTTCATGCTCTGAAGCCAGTACGTTAGCGATGGCCTGATGAAGTCTGGGGACCAAATCCGCATGTTTCTTATGTAATACGTGATAGGCGTAGCTTTCAAACAGCGGCAGACGCTTTAATTTCTTAACGCCCTCTGGCACGGGCCAATCGTTGGACATCACGTAAAAGGCATAGTCAAAATGCCCGCTTGCCACCAACTCGGGCATTTTACCCAGGTAATTCACTTTGTAGATATGCGAGCCGGCGGCGTTGGGAATTCGTCTTACCACGCTGTTGTATGACTCATCGGTCGATGCAATGGTAATGGTGGGATTGCCCAGAATCTCTGCGGTGCAATCCACTCTTGGCTGGCATAGCAATACAAAGGTCACAGAAGAGAGCGGCGGTCCCACTGCAATAATGTCCGGGTACGGATAGAAAATATCTTCCGCCAGCACCACGTCGCCATCGAGCTGCCCTTGCAAAATGGAGCTTATCAGGCGGCTGGCCGGCATGGCCACCAGTTCTAGCTCAATACCCAGCGCCTGGTAGGCATCCCGTACAATTGGAATAGCGCGAGTGACGACACTGGGATGTTCGAGATAGGACAGACTTATTTTGGTCAATGGCTCAACGGCATTGGCCTTCAGATTTGCTGACAGACAAAGTAAAGATAATGCACAGACCCATCTGGTCATATACCACAACTCCTATGACGCTGGCGGGAACAGGGCGCATTCTAGTGACTTAATGTTTCGGTACCTTTGCGCTGGATCAGGTTACATTCTTAAAAACAGATTAGCGGAAAGGTTAGCTACGATCATCATCAGCTTTTAACAATAATTTCTTGCTCTCTACCAGGCTCTTCTTGGCAAAATCACCGAACCACTGTCCGATGTGGAAAAACTCTTTGATAAACTCCCCTTTCCTACCTTCCTCCAACATGGTTAGCGCCGTGTCAAAGCGATTTCGAAAACGCTTGAGGAGTTCAATACTGTCCGGATTATTAAAGATGATGTCGGCATACAGATCCGGTGATTGTGCGAACAGACGGCCAACCATCACCAGCTCTAAGCGATAGATGGGTGAACTGAACTGAATAAGTTGTTGCAGATTGGGACTTTCCCAGGCCAGGTGGGCGCCGTACACAAAAGAGCAGAAGTGGCGCATGACCTGGATAAAACTCATGGCATCGTCATGCTCTTTGGCGGTGCTTTCGTGCAGGATGGCCCCCCAGCTGCGCATTTGCTCGAGCAACCACTGATAGGCCTCAGGTTGGCGTCCATGGCATACTACTACCACTTGTTTGACCAAACTGGACACGTCCGGGCCAAACATAGGGTGCAACCCCAGCACCGGCCCTTTATGCGCATCGAGCATGGCTTTTAACGGGCCACGCTTGGTACTGGTTATATCGGCCAACACACAATCGGCAGGCAGATTGGTCAGTTTGGCAATCACCGATTCGGTCAGAATAATGGGCACAGAAACCAATACCAGCCCGGCACCATCAAAGATCTCATCAGCGCGATCCCAGTCATCTTTCTCCAGAATCTCTACGGGATAACAACTGCGCTCGAGCATATCCACAAATACGCCCCCCAATGCGCCGGCGCCACCTATGACGACCACTTTTTTAAGCTCAGGTTTACAGCACAAATAGCGCATATTCTGGGTTTGGTAGGACTCGCGCATAATGCGTCGGAGTAAGTCTTCAATTAAGGCCGGTGACAAGCCCCGCTGCTCGGCCTCTTCACGTCGCTTGGCCAGCAACTGCGCTTCACGGGACGGCACGTAAATCGGTAAGCCAGTGCGGCTTTTATACTCGCCTACTTTGCGGGTGATCTGCAGGCGCTTTTGCAACAGCTCCACCAACTGACTGTCAAGGGCATCAATTTGCGCACGTAATGCAGCTAATTCATCGTCCTTATCAGTCATACCATTATGCATTTCCTTCGGCATTTCAGTGGCTTCTTCTGATCTTGTTAAGACGCATGGGCAATATCGTGATCAGTCTCTCCCGGGTCTGTTTCAGCAGTTTTTCGGTACTTGTCCAGTCAATGCAACCGTCGGTGATGGATACCCCATACTCCAATTCGGACAGCGTTTTGCCACTGTTATTCTGATTGCCGGCTTTCAAATGGCTCTCCAACATGATGCCAATAATCGACTGATTACCTTCCAAAATCTGATTGACCACGTTGGCTGCAACCAGGGGCTGTCGACGATAGTCTTTATTCGAGTTGGCATGACTGCAGTCCACCACTAATCCGGCTTCTAACTTCGCCTGTTGCATCTGCAACTCACATTCGCTGACACAGACCGAATCATAGTTAGGCTGCTTGCCGCCTCGTAAAATAATATGGCCGTCGGGATTACCCTGGGTTTTGATAATAGTGACCTGCCCCGATTTGTTGATACCCATAAAGCTATGGGGGGATGCCGCACTTTGCAGCGCATTAATGGCGATATCCAGACTACCATCGGTACCGTTTTTAAAACCGACCGGCATCGACAAGCCACTGGCCATCTCCCTGTGCGTCTGGGATTCGGAGGTACGGGCACCGATGGCTGACCAGCTGAACAACTCGGCCAGATATTGCGGGCTGATGGGATCCAGCGCTTCGGTTGCCACAGGTAACTCCAACTCTGATAACCAAATCAGCAATTCCCTGGCTTTGCGAAGTCCGGCTTCGATATCGAAGGTACCGTCAATATTGGGGTCGTTAATCAGGCCTTTCCAACCCACTGTAGTGCGCGGCTTTTCAAAATATACGCGCATCACGATATACAAGGTGTCTTTGGTTTCTTCATGCAACTGTTTTAGCTTTAGTGCATATTCTTTGGCGGCTTCCACATCATGAATGGAGCAAGGCCCGCACACCACCAACAGGCGATGATCGCGACGATGAATGATATCGGCTATGGTTGCGCGGGACTGCTCGATGACCTTCAGCGCGCGTTCGCTGACCGGCAGTTCTTTGGATAACGCATCCGGTGTTACTAATACCTGCTCACCGGTTACGTGGACGTTGTGAATGGCATCTCTCAGCATGGTGGGCACCTATGATAAATCGGAGTTAAAAAATTTAGAAAAGTATGGCACTGCTTGGCAATGTCAGCAGAAAACTTGTTTGTCAGATTCAGGATAATCAACTTGATGTAACGTTTTCTTTACCAATTTGATTTCAATAATGACAATCACAATATTGACTTTTTAGCATTTACAGAATCTACCTGCAAGCGCATTTAACGGCTAACCCTGCCCTAGTGTCATATATTGCACAACTCCCCCCTTCAGCTGGCAAATAAGCTGTCATCAGCTTGTCATAACCATCACCTAGGATGCCGCCACGCGCGCCAACAGGTGATCCTATGAAGTTCAAAAAACTCAGTCTTATCGTCTTCTTACCAGTGCTGTTTGGTTTGCTGGTATTGATTATGCTGAATGTCCTTGCGTTACATCAGAACAAGCAATTGCTCGAAGAGTTTGACTTGCTTGAACAGCGCACTGTGGCGGCAGAGCGGCTCACAGCCACCATCTTGTCAGATTTCAAGACTCAGGTGCAGGAGTGGAAAAATGTGCTGCTGCGCGGCCGAGATCCTGAAAGCCTCGACAAATACTGGCAAAGCTTTGTGGCTAAAGAACAGCAGATCCAAAAAAACCTGGATCAACTGACCACAAGCTACGCGTTGCCTGACAGCATCAAGGCCGATATCCAGGCGTTTGCGCAGTCTCATCAAACCATGGCTAATCAATACAGAGAGGGATTGGCGCAATTTTCACAAGCCGGTTTTGATCCCTACATTGGCGACAAAGCGGTTAAAGGCATGGACAGGGAGCCCACTGCAAAACTCAAAATAGTAGAACAACGCATCGCTGAGCATGCCCGCATGCAACTGGCAACATTAAACGCCGAGGCCGGCGCCAGCAACAGTTCTATTTTGCTGCTGAGCATTGTGTTGTTTCTGGTGACGGTTGCCGTGGTGATTTGGGTGTTACGATTACAGGTCATTGGCCCTGCCAAAGCGGTAACAGCAGCCGTGCGGGATTTGGCAAATTGTCGCTATGACAATCCTATTGACTATCAAAGTGAGCATGAACTGGGCGAACTGGCCAATGCTACCCGCCGCATGCAAGGTAAAATGCAACACTCAAGAGAACTATTGAGTCAGGCAGAAGAAGAAGTGAATCACGCATTCGCCAGTTTGCATGACATCAGTGACGTTATCAGCAGAGGGGCCACTATCCAACAGCAAACCAGCAGCCAGTTGGATGATGGTATGCAGGAACTATCACGGATCGTCTCAAGGCTGATGCAGGTAACGCAGACCATCTCAGATACGACTGCAAAGGCAACACAGAATGTGGAGGCCTGTTTTAGCATTTTTAATCAAGCCAACCGGGGCTTTGAGAGTCTGGTTGAAGATACCGGACATACCACCGCACTGATAGAAGATCTGCAACGTAAAAGCAGTAACATTACAAAGGTCGTGGGCGTGATCAATGAGATTGCAGACCAAACCAACCTGCTGGCGCTAAATGCAGCCATTGAAGCAGCGCGTGCCGGCGAACACGGCCGGGGCTTTGCTGTCGTCGCCGATGAGGTCCGCAGCCTGGCTTCCAAAACACAGGGCTCCACTCAGGAAATCAAAGCCATTTTGCAAAGCTTTGAGCAGGACTCTGCTCAGGCGGTGACCGCCATGAATAACGGCAAACAACTTTGTGTACGCAATGCCAAAGAAGCCAACAACGCGTTAGCCAGACTGAACGAGTTGGTTGAAGATGTGGCAGGTATCAATGCAGTTGTCGCTGACTTGAACCAAGCCTCTGATGAACAAACCGCTGTATTAGACAGAATGCAACGGTCTGTACAACAAGTCCTTCGAGCTTCAGAGGACTACATGACACTGGCTGCACGTAAAGATGTGTCCGACGCCGTTAAGCAAGCTTCAACCAATCTGCATCAGGTAGTGGCTTCATTAACCTACAGCCAGCCTGCGGGGTAACCCCCCTTTTAAAGCAGTTTTTGATAAGCGCTTGTCAGGGCCTGACAATAGGTCCTGTCTCCCCCTTTGTCAGGGTGATGTTGATGCATCAATTGCCGGTAGCGACGCCGGATTTGTTGTTCGTCTGCATCTGCTTCCAGCCCCAAAACAGTCAGAGCCTCGGTGCGTTGCTGATCTGAAACCACGCCATCAAATCCTCGCCAAAAGCTCTCCAGCAATTCATTCACATCTTCCTCAAGAGTGCTGTCAAACTGTGACCAATCCAAATAATAGCTACGCAATTTATCTTCTTGTCCAAGTGCGTATTCACCAGATTTATATGGATTTAGCCGAATGTTAGAAGCGCTGATTTCAAGCTCGTGTAAGTGCTGAGCACGTAATCTATCTCGTAACAGATAAAGATGATGAAAAAGCGCGAAATGTGCCCTGAAAAGCGGCAACGGTTCAGATAGCGACAGATCAGGTGAGAAAGGCCCCGCCGGGTCCGCCTTGAGCATATTGATAAGGGCGAACTCACTGATCCCTTCTGGATGCAGCCTCAGAATGTCATACAAAAGCCCGGAAAAATCCGGGCTTTTGCTGTGTTGTTCAGGGCGCGGGGTAGACATAGCTGGATTGTAGTCCAAGCGGGATACCCGCCGCCCAGTAAAGCAACAGGAAGGCGGTCCAGGCCACCAAAATGCAGATAGAAAACGGCAGCATCATTGCCAACAAGGTACCAATACCGGTGCCTTTCACGTAGCGCTGACAATAGACCACCACCAGCGGGAAGTAAGGCATCAGTGGGGTAATAATGTTGGAGCCGGAATCGCCTAACCGGTATGCGGCCTGTGTCAGATCCGGCGAAATATTCAGTTGCATCAACATCGGTACAAAGATAGGACCAAGCAGCGCCCATTTAGCCGAGGCGGAGCCCACAAACAGATTCACAAAGGCAGTCAAAAACACCAGACCGACGATGGTCACCATGCTGGGCAGGGCCAAGCTACGCAGTACTTCTGCTCCTTCGATGGCGAGCAAGGCTCCCAAGTTAGACTTGGCAAAGGCGTCAATAAACAAAGAGCAGAAAAAGGCCATTACCACATAGTAAGACATACTACCCATGGATTTACTCATGGCGTTAACCGGATCCTTGCTGGTTTTAAAGGTCCCGGCTACAAAACCAAAGACAACGCCCGGAAGCACAAACAACAGGAAAATCAGTGGCACGATACTGCGCATTACCGGCGCGCTAAACGAGGTGATCTCCCCCTGAGGTGAGCGCAGAGGAGAATCCTCCGGCCACAGGGCCGCCACCAATAAACCAATACCGGCCAGCATCACTAAAGAAGCAATACGCAAAGCTTTACGCTCCTTATCCCCCAACTCCTCAAACTTGGGGATCTCAGCAGGGTCACCATCTACTGGCGTGTTGTTAAGTCTTGGTTCGATCACTTTATCGGTCAGATACCAGCCCAACAGAATGATTAAAATGCTAGAAGCACTGGTGAAAAACCAGTTATTGAGCGGGTTGATTTGGATGGCGGGATCGATTATCTGCGCGGCACTTTGGGTAAAGCTTTGCAGTAACGGGTCGATGCCAGAAGGAATAAAGTTAGCGCTAAAGCCACCGCTGACACCGGCAAAGGCAGCGGCAATACCTGCCAGGGGATGACGCCCCATGGCATAAAAAATCACCCCGGCCAGCGGAATGACCAGCACATAACCGGCATCGGTGGCGGTATGGCTGACAATGGCCACCAAAATAATAGAGGGAGTTAGTAAGGATTTCGGGGTCGCATCCAGCATGCGCTTAAGACCGGCATTAATAAACCCGGAATGCTCAGCCACCCCCACCCCCAACATAGCAACTAAAACCACGCCAAGGGGTGCAAAGCTGGTAAAAATGGTCACCATCCTGGACAGGAAATCGGCGAGATTGGCACCGGATAACATATTGTTGACCACCACCGCTTCACCGGTACGGGGGTCGATGGCGCTGAAGCTGACATCCGCTAACAAGGCAGATAGCGCCCAAACTATAAACAGGCTGATCAGGAAGATCATGGCAGGATCGGGTAGCTTATTCCCTACCCTTTCGATCCAATCCAGCGCTCTGCTGGTCCAATTTGGTTTTGTCATCGCCGTTCTCCTTTTTGTTGTTGCGATGCGCCATGCAAGGCTAATTCATGTGAGGGGCTAACTTGCGCCAGCCGCAAAACTTTTTCAAGCTTGCTGGGGTGATGTCAACTCCTCACAACTTGAATCCCCAACTTTGCCATATTGCGTGACTAAGGCCAGCAACTTTTTCCGCTCATAGGGTTTAGATAGGCATGCATTAAAGCCCAATTTCAAATAACGTTCGACATCACTGGCAAGCACATTGGCAGTGACCGCAATCACCGGTAGCTTGGCGTATTCTGGCTGGGCGCGAATATGCTCAATGGCTTCGCAACCATCCATCACCGGCATTTGAATATCCATTAACACGACATCAAAAGGGCGCGCCTTAATCGCCTCTAATGCCTTCGCACCGTTCTCGACACAGTGAACCAGCGCGCCCTGTTGAGTCAGCATTTCACGACATATTTCAAGATTGATGGCATTGTCTTCCACCAATAATACCTGAATGTCTTGCAAGCCTTCCGGTGCATTTTGAACTGACTCCACACTGGTGTTTGTCGCAGACTGCACCACCGGTAATGTCAGTCTGACCACAAACTCTGTACCTTTTCCAAGCACACTGTTCACGCGGATATCTCCGCCCATTTTGTCAACCAGTTGACGAACAATGCTCAGTCCCAGGCCGGTCCCGCCAAATTTACGGGTAGTGCTGGTGTCTGCCTGGGTAAAACTGTTGAACAAGGTCGGTATTGCCTCATCTGCGATGCCGATACCAGTGTCTTTTACTTTAAAGACTAAGTCAGCCTTTTTGCCGCGGCTCCACCAGGTACAGGAGAGCTTGACGCTGCCTTGATTGGTAAATTTAACAGCGTTACCGCACAGGTTCAGCAGGATCTGTTTAAGACGGGTATCATCGCCCTCCAACAACAGTCCTTTAGGCGCATCTGACTTGCAATAAAATTGCACATCCTTACCTTCCAGCAGGGGAGTAACGTGCTCTTGTAATACTTCGAGCATCTGTTCCAATTCGAAGGGATGACGGTCCAAAGTGAGTTGTCCTGCCTCAATTTTGGCCAGATCCAAAATATCGTTAACAATATCCAGTAAGGTTTTGGCCGATACTTTGGCCTTGCTAAGATAGTCCTGCTGCTTGCTATTTAGCTCGGTATTAAGACAAAGCTCTAGCAGCCCCATCACTCCATTGATGGGCGTACGTAACTCATGACTCATATTGGCTAAGAAGGCTGTCTTAGCAGCATTGGCCTGTTCAGCCTGAAGTTTGGCATCATGCATCAGCATCTCAGCCCGTTTTAAATGGGTGATGTCATGATAAGTACATAGAACCCCAACGATATCGCCGGCATGATCGACCAAAGGCATGCGATCAGTGGAAATGTAATGTGTATTGCCTGATTTTACCGTCTTCTCCTGGGAGTCGATAATGGCTTTCCCGGATGTTATTACTTCAATATCCAGGGCTCGATACCGCTTAGCTGTGGTGGCATCGGTTATATCAAAATCCGTCTTGCCCAAGATATCTTGAACCTTGTTCTTGCCCACTTCCTGAAGGAAGCTCTGATTGGCGCCTAAAAACCCCCCATTCTTGTCTTTCCACAGAATACCCATGGGAATAGCGTTAACTACACCATCGATAAGTGCTTTGGAATCATCCAGGGAACGGGACTGGTCTTGTACTTTTTCGTGGTAATGAGCCAGAAGATCTATCAGATAATCGAAAAATCGGCGGGTCAGATACAGGATCATGGTGATTAAAAAGGTGAAGGCCATCGCCACGTTAAGCCAGGCCGAGCCACTTTTCGCATAGTCACCAATGTCCAAGCCGTAGCTCAGTTCCCCTTTGAAAGCCAACCACCACTGGGTCATCAACACCAGCAGCGACAAGGTTGCATAAATCCCTGCGGTTCTGAAACTTAATAAAAAGCAAGCGAAGAAAGCCGCACCTATCAGTAACAGGATCCCACCGCCTGACAGGCCGAAATTGATCACCCCACCAACTCCTGCAAGGAAAAAAATCGCGCACAAAATATGTGCACTGACGGTCTGGGGAATGCGCTGACGAAATAGGTAAAGGGCGGTAAGGATAGTGCCGGCGACAACATGAAAATACATCACCGGTTGGAACCCAAATTCTCGGATCCGCAGTATAGAAGCTAGGATAGCGATTCCCACTAAAGCTGTCGCAACCAGAATCAAAGTGTCGGTCAGACCCTTTTTGATAGTGGCTAATGAAAGCGCTTTTTGCTGGACTACCATAAGAACGGCTTTGGTCAGAAGGCTGTGCCTGATAACATAGCATCCGATATTCAACTGCCTCTAGTGAAATTAGCAAGTTAAGGACGAAATGGTCTCTTCAGAACAGCGTGAACAAGGTCCCACCATTTGGGTGGATGCTGATGCCTGTCCCAATGTAATCAGAGAAATCCTTTACCGGGCGGCGCAAAGAACAGGCACGCTGACCATGCTGGTTGCTAACTCAGCGCAAAAACTACCGGCTTCAAAGTATGTACGTGCACTACAGGTTGAAAAAGGCTTTGATATGGCTGACAACGAGATTGTCAGAAGGGTCTCGTCCGGCGATTTGGTGATTACTCAGGACATCCCTCTGGCGGCAGAGGTGATAGCCAAAGGTGCCGAAGTTATCAGTCCAAGAGGGGAAACGTTCAGTAAAGAAAATATTCGCCAGCGCCTGAATATACGCGACTTCATGGATACAATGCGCGCCAGTGGCATTCAGTCCGGCGGTCCTCCCCCCTTAGGCGCCAGAGAAAAACAGGCTTTTGGCGGGGCGCTGGATAGGTTTCTGGCGAGAATTAAGCGCCCCGGGTAAAGAGCCTTCACATCCCCCTATACAGATACCCCCAGAAACTAGTAATTATTTCTCTTATTATTGTTTCAAATTGGGCAGGAAAAACATTCTTCTGTTAGGCTAAAAATCTGTCCCAATTGAGTATCGATGGATACCTTGAGAGCCTCACTTTTCTTTTTAGCCTTTACCTTCATCCTGTCTTTGAAAGACGCTGGTGCTGCCGATCTTAAAATCGTCACAGAGCACCATCCTCCGGTGCAATATCTGCTTGAGGATGTGATCACCGGCTCGGCAACTCAAATCCTTAAGATGGTGCTGGAAGAGGCCGGTCTTGAGGCCGACATACAGATCATGCCTTGGGCAAGAGCCTACAGCCTGGCCAAAGACAACGAAAATACCCTTATCTACTCCATGCTACAAACCCCTGATCGGGTTGAACATTTTCACTGGATTGGGCCAGTGGCAGAGCTCAATGTTGCGGTCGTCGGTTTAGCCGAGAGAGAGGACCTGCAACTAACCGAATTGGATCAATCACAAGCCTATGTATTTGGCGTTATTCGCGATTCCTATTCTCACGAATATTTAACCAAAGCCGGCTTTACGGATGATAAGAACCTGTTTTTGGTAGCCACCTTGCAGGAGCAGGTTAACCTGCTGCTAAATAAACGTATCGATCTGCTTTTTACCGATCCGATCGCCATCCGTTATAGGCTGAATGAACTGGGGGTGGGTGAAAAACGCATCAAGGTGTTATTCAAGCAACCTGAGCTCACCAGAAAGCTATATTTAGCAGCGGGATTGAAGACCGAGCCATGGATGCTTAAACGTCTGAATAAAGCCATGAAAAACGTCATGAAAACTGACACTTATCAGCTTTTAATGCAGTATTAATCCAAGATGCGGCTAACACAAAAGTCCTTTAGAGGCATTATCTTCGACTTGGATGATACCTTGATCACCTCCCCTTTGAATTTCCCCCGTTTAAAAGCAGAAATAGGCGCACCGGAGCACAGCTATGTGCTTGAGCATATCGCTTCACAACCAGAGGAGCGACAGGCCGGACTCATGGCCATTGTTGAGCGTCATGAGTTATATGCTGCACATCAGGCTATTTTGCTTCCGGGTGTGCAAACCACCCTTGGTGCTTTGCAAAGCAAGAACATTCCGATGGCCATTTTGACCCGCAATCGACGCCAGACCACCGATATTATAATGCAGCGACTTAGTATTCCGATTTCCCTGGTGTTAACCCGCGAAGATTGCGCTCCCAAACCGGCGCCGGATGGACTTTTGCATATCAGCAAACGATGGAAAATACCGGCTGAGGAGTTAGTGTTTGTGGGCGATCATGCGATTGATATGCAAGCCGCAGCCAATGCCGGTATGCCATCCTGCTTGGTAGCGGCTCGCGATGATGGCGGCCTCCCGACAGGGCTGCGCATCAAGCAATTAGATGAGTTATTGGTATGGTTTGACGGATATTAAAAAGCCCGGCAATTGCCGGGCTTTTTCGTAAGTAATGTCAACGGGATAAAAATTCTTAGTTAAGCTTTTCTCTGATACGTGCAGACTTACCGCTACGCTCACGCAGATAGTACAGCTTGGCGCGACGAACAGCACCACGACGCTTCACTTCGATAGAAGCAATGGCCGGGCTGTGAGTCTGGAATACACGCTCAACACCTTCACCGCTGGAGATTTTACGAACGGTGAAAGCCGAGTGCAGGCCACGGTTACGCTTAGCGATTACAACGCCTTCGTAAGCCTGAAGACGCTCTTTGTCACCTTCTTTAACGCGTACCTGAACAACCACGGTGTCACCGGGGCCAAACGCAGGTACGTCTTTCTTCATCTGCTCTTCTTCAATACGCTTGATGATATCTTGATTGATCTTGCTCATCATAACCTCTCATCCTGGATTAACTGTCGTCTTGCTGCGAAGACTCGCGCTTGAACTGCTCAAGCAGGCGTCTTTGCTCCTCAGTCAGAGCCAGGTCGTTTAACAATTCAGGGCGTCGTTGCCAGGTTCTCCCCAGCGACTGTTTTAACCGCCACTGCCTGATTTTTTCATGGTTACCGGACAATAATACGTCCGGTACCAGGCGCCCGTTGAGGTCTTCAGGACGCGTATAGTGCGGACAATCCAGCAATCCTCCGGTAAAGGAGTCCTGCTCGGCGGATTGATCGTGCCCCAGTACACCGGGCACAAACCGCGCTACTGCATCCATCAACACCATGGCCGGGAGTTCCCCGCCACTCAAGACATAGTCCCCTATCGACCATTCTTCGTCGATTTCGGTTTCTATGACTCGCTCATCGATGCCTTCATAGCGACCAGCAACCAGGATAAGATTCTCCATTTCAGAGAGTCGCTTGACCCCTTGCTGGTCTAATTTTTTGCCCTGAGGCGATAAATAAATCACCTTAGGATTGTCTCCCACCACCTGTTTGGCGGCGTGAATGGCATCTGTCAGCGGCTGCACCATCATCAGCATCCCCGGGCCGCCGCCGTAAGGGCGATCGTCAACCGTACGATGTTTATCATGGGTAAAGTCCCTCGGATTGAAGCACTCTACCGACAGCAGACCGGATTTTACTGCCCGTCCAAACACCCCTTGCTGAGTGAATGTCGAGAACATTTCCGGAAACAACGAGACCACACAAAACTTGCGGGTCATCAGAACTCCGGATCCCAGTCCACCACCATGGTTTTCGCTGCCAGATCCACCTTCTTCACTACCTGTTCCATCAGGAAGGGGAGCATGCGTTCTTTCTGACCAAAGGCGTCATTAACATTAGCCTTTACCACCAGCACATCGTTGGAGCCTGTTTCAAACAGTTCCCTGATAGTCCCAAGGTCATAACCTTTTTCGGTTACCACTTTGAGTCCCACCAAATCGCGCCAGTAATAATCACCTTCTTCCAGCGGCGGCAGTTGATCGGCAATGATGCAAATCTCCAGGTTCTTCAACCTGTCGGCTGCGTCCCGATCCTCAACCCCAACCAGTTTGGCGATCAGGCTTTTGCCTTGCTCACGCCATAGGTCCACCTGCAATTCCTTCAGACTATCGCCCTGACGAATCAGCCAGGGTTTGTAGTCGAATATCCCCGCAGGGTAATCGGTATAGGAAGTGATTTTAACCCAGCCTTTAACGCCATAAGGCGCACCGACCTTGCCAACCACCAGAGTGTCTGATGCTTTACTCATCCTATACCTTCTTTAGCAGCTTAAGCGGCTGCTTTTGCATCTTTGACCAGGCGAGCAACGCGCTCGGACAGGCTTGCGCCTACGCCGACCCAATGCTCAACGCGGTCCAGGTCGATACGCAGTTTCTCTTCCTTACCCATAGCGGTAGGGTTGAAGAAACCGATGTTCTCGATGAAACGACCATCGCGTGCGCGACGGCTGTCTGCTACTACGACCTGATAAAATGGACGCTTTTTGGCGCCACCACGCTGTAAACGAATAGTAACCATAATTGCCTCAAACTCGTTAAGCGTTAACATTACTTACTTGCCCAAAGCTCAGCCAAAAAGGATGACAGGCTAAAGGGCCGCGGTATTGTACGGATTATGGGGGCTAATGCAAGGTTTATTCACGTGAGGCGTGAGGCGTGAGGCGTGAGGCGTGAGGCGTGAGGCGTGAGGCGTGAGGCGTGTCCAGTTTAAAGGAACGCGCCTCAAATCAATAAAAGCTTAGCCGCGCGGGAACATACCGCCTGGGCCGCCGGGGGGCATCATGCCCTTCATGCGTTTCATCATCTTGGACATGCCGCCGCCGGTCATCTTTTTCATCATCTTCTGCATTTGGGTGAATTGCTTGAGCAGGCGGTTCACATCCTGAATTTCTGTGCCCGACCCCGCTGCAATACGACGTTTTCGTGAACCTTTGATGATATCTGGGCGCTCACGCTCTGCCGGGGTCATGGAATTAATAATGGCTTCCATCTGATTAAAGGATTTGTCGTTAGCCTTATCTTTAATTTGCTCGGACATCTGCCCCATACCCGGCAGTTTGTCGAGCATAGACATCATGCCGCCCATATTACGCATTTGCTCGAGCTGCTCTTTAAAGTCCTGCAAATCAAAGCCTTTGCCTTTTTGAACCTTTTTGGCCAGTTTCTGTGCCTTGTCCTTATCGACCTTGCGTTCCACTTCTTCGATCAGGCTAAGTACATCGCCCATGCCCAAAATACGAGAGGCGACCCGATCCGGGTGGAAAGGCTCTAAGGCATCGGATTTCTCACCCATACCCATAAATTTGATCGGTTTGCCGGTAATGTGACGCACCGACAATGCGGCACCGCCACGGGCATCACCGTCGGCCTTGGTCAAAATCACGCCGGTCAGTGGCAAGGCATCATTGAAAGCTTTGGCGGTATTGGCCGCATCCTGGCCAGTCATGGCATCCACCACAAACAAGGTTTCCACCGGCTTAATGGCTTGATGCAGAGCCTTGATCTCTTCCATCATCTCGCCGTCTACATGCAATCGACCGGCGGTATCCACCAACAGCACATCGAAGAATTGTTTGCGAGCGGCATCGATGGCCCCTCGCACGATATCCACCGGCTTTTGTTCTATCGTGGATGGATGAAAGGTTACCCCTACTTCGCTGGCCAGGGTTTCCAGCTGTTTAATCGCAGCCGGACGGTAAATGTCGGCACTGACCACCATCACCTTTTTCTTTTCCCGCTCACGCAGGAATCGGGCTAGCTTGCCGACACTGGTGGTTTTACCGGCCCCCTGCAAACCCGCCATCATCACTACTGCCGGCGGTTGTGCAGCCAGGTTCAACTTTTCATTGGCCTGGCCCATGATACTTTCGAGTTCGGTGCGTACTATTTTGATAAACACCTGGCCGGGGTTAAGGCTCTTACTGACCTCAATACCTACTGCCTTTTCTTTTACCTGGTTAATAAACTCACGCACAACCGGCAGGGCGACGTCTGCTTCTAACAAGGCCATGCGCACTTCACGCAGAGTGTCCTTGATATTGTCTTCAGTTAACCGGCCTCGTCCGCTGATGTTTTTCAGCGTTTTGCCTAATCGTTCGGTGAGATTTTCAAACATAGTCTTTCTGTCCTGCTAGGTTGCCCGGCTGATATCCAAACCACGCTGGGTTAATCGGGCTTTTCTGCGCCGCAAGAGTCATTGGACACGGCGCGCAAATCTGATAACGGTATGTGGGGGCGGATTATACAAGAGTCAATCGAATATATGCACCGGCTTTTCCCCATTAGGTAACAACAGACGCGTCCTCTGGATCTCAGGACTGTGCTTTGGCTATACTGACGGCCGTTTTTAAGCGATGCTTGAGGCCTGTGTCTCTGGCTTAATCTGTTGAAAGGAAATCGTTTTATCATGGTAATCGGGGGGCAAAGGCCATGCATTGGTTAGGAATACTGGCCAGTGTGCTGTATATCGTGGCAGCAGCCCAAATCGCTGCCCGTCTTTTTCACCATGAAGGGCCTTCCCGCAAACTGACCACGGCAGTGGCTTCCCTCGCGGTCGTTCTGCATCTGTTTGCGCTGATTGACGCCATCTTCGCCTCGCCCGGCCAAAATATGAGTATCACCAATGTCGCGTGCTTAGTGGCTTGGATGATTGCGCTGGCCATGACCATCGCCTCATTTAATATGGCAAATGCCATCATGTTGCCGGTAGTGTATGGGTTTGCCGCGCTTATTTTGCTGATCACCCAGTTTTTACCTGACACCTATTTAATGCATATCGAAATGCAGCCCGGCTTGATTGCCCATATTACGCTTGCGCTTTTTGCCTATGGCTGCCTGATGATAGGCATGCTGTACGCACTGCAGTTGGGCTATATCAATTTTCGCTTAAAGCAACGACCCAAAACCTTATTGCATTCTTCTTTGCCGCCATTGATGATTGTCGAGCGCATTCTGTTTAAGTTGTTGCTGGTCGGTACGGTGTTGTTAACATTGTCCTTGATCAGTGGCTTTGTCTTCCTGGAAGACATGTTTGCACAGCACCAGGCCCATAAAACCGTTTTATCTATCGTCGCTTGGTTGGTCTTTGTTATTTTGCTGGCAGGTCATCATCGCTTGGGGTGGCGGGGGAAACCCGTTGCTATTGCTACCATCGTTGGCGCATTGCTGCTCACCCTGGCGTATTTCGGCAGTCGCTTCGTAAAGGAAGTTTTGCTAGGAATGTAGGGCAGACTTTGGCAAACTTGAACACCTGTTTGATGGCTTGCTTACCAAAGCAGACATCATGTAAAAACTCATAATCTGTTCAACTGGCCCCGTTTAAAGGTAAGCCAAAAGGCAATAGATATACAGGAACCCATTCTTGGACGATATTTCTACCGGCACGCTCTTTATACTGCTGGCCATTCTGATCCTATTCTCCGCCTACTTTTCAAGCTCAGAGACAGGCATGATGTCTATCAACAGATATCGCCTGAAGCATCTGGTCAAAGAGAATCACAGCGGCGCCAAACGCGTCAGTCAGCTTTTAGACAGACCCGACCGCTTGATTGGCCTGATATTGATTGGCAATAACCTGGTTAACATTGCCGCCTCAGCCATTGCCACCATTATCGGAATGCGTTTATACGGCGATGTCGGTATCGCCATTGCCACCTTTGTATTGACGCTGGTGATCCTGGTTTTTGCGGAAGTCACGCCAAAGACCGTGGCGGCGCTGCATCCTGAAAAGATTTCCTATCCTAGTTCTTTCCTCCTGTTGCCGATGCTAAAAGCCCTTTATCCGATAGTGTATATCGTCAACGGCATCACTAACGGCATTTTGGCATTGCTACGCATCAATTCTAAGGATGGCGATGAGCACAGCTTAAGCCGTGAAGAACTGCGCACTGTGGTGCATGAAGCCGGTGCCATGATCCCCAAGAAACACCAGGATATGTTGGTGGGCATTCTGGATCTGGAAAAAGTCACCGCCGAAGACATTATGATCCCCCGCAGTGAAATTGTGGGCATCGACATCAATGACGAGTGGAAGGATATCCAGAAGCAATTGGTACATTCCCAACACACCCGTGTACTGCTTTATCGGGATACCATCGACGATGCAGTGGGTTTTATGCATGTCAGGGATGCCCTGCGCCTATTGGCAAAAGATGAGTTCTCTAAATCCAACCTGCTACGTGCCGTCAGGGAAATCTACTTCACCCCGGAAACCACGCCACTGCATACCTTGCTGTATAAGTTCCAAACGGCGAAAGAACGAATCGGCCTGGTAGTGGATGAATATGGAGACATTCAGGGCTTAGTTACGCTTGAAGATATCCTTGAGGAAATCGTAGGCGATTTTACCACCACCATTTTGCCCACCCACAGTAAAGACGTGAACATTCAAGATGATGGCAGTGTAATGGTGGATGGCAGCGCTAACATTCGCGATCTCAACCGAGAAATGGGCTGGCATTTCCCTACAGAGGGGCCAAAAACCCTTAACGGTCTGTTGGTAGAATATTTTGAAGCCATTCCCCCTGCGGGTATCAGCTGTCGTTTGGCGGGTTATCCGATGGAAATCATTGAAATCAATGAGAATATGGTAAAAACGGTGAAAGTCATGCCAATGGCTTACCGTGCCGAGAGCATCAGTAACACCGAGCCATCCGGTACTTAATTAGCGATGGCCCGATTCCGTCACCTGTGTGCGGC
This sequence comes from Aliiglaciecola sp. CAU 1673, assembly GCF_029223185.1. Classification (GTDB taxonomy): domain Bacteria; phylum Pseudomonadota; class Gammaproteobacteria; order Enterobacterales; family Alteromonadaceae; genus Bowmanella. The sequence goes on along the minus strand of NZ_JARHUG010000002.1, from coordinate 178,117 downwards.
GCATTTTGATCGTCTGCTTAATCTTTTCGACACTGTCATTGAGTTTTCTTAAGCGCTGAAAAATCGCTTCCAGCTCTTCATCATGAGCAATGTCAGACTGAGCAACATGATTCTCCAGCACTTGTTGTAAGTGAGCTGGCAGTGATTTTGTCGGCATTTAACTTTCCTCCCAGCTTGTTATCGGTTAACGGAGCATAAAGCTAAAGGAGAAAATGCAAATTTGTAGGTTTTATTTGCCCGGATCAGTTAGTCCGGGGTGAACTGCCGGGTTAACGAGGCGCGGCCGGTGGTTGGATCATAATCCAACTGCACGACTGAAGCGGTGGCAAACAGCAGTGAATAGAAATGGCCACAAAGTTCATCCACCAAGGCACTCACGAAGGGCATATGGCTGACTAGCAGAACAGAGTTCAAGTTAATGCGCGCAGCACATAGCGCGTCAAGATACTGATGGAAATTCACTACTTCACCACCTGGGGTGATCTCCGACGTCTCCACCGTCTCACCGACAGTCACCCCTTGAGTCACTGCGGACAAGGTTTGCTTGGCCCTCACGTAGGGGCTAACTAAAACCAGATCCAGCTCCGGAACTCTGGAGCGCAGCCATTCCCCAGCCTTGCGGGACTCATCCTGACCAACAAGCGTAAGCTTGCGGGCTGCGTCCTGAAACATATTATGTTCCGCTTCGCCGTGACGCATGATAAAAAGCTGCATGATTAAAAAATTCCCAACACTGTGTGGCATCTAAAAAATGGAGCGCAACTATAGCAAATACTGACATATACGCGACTCAAGTTGCTTTTTGTCACGTTATCCTTTTTTATACTCTTTAATATTTGATGAAGAGTGGACGATTTAGTGATCCGCAGCACCTATGATAAGTGCCAATATCGGCTCCTGACATTAAACAATGGTCTCAAGCTATTACTGGTTCAGGATCCGGACTGCACCAAGTCGGCCGCATCTATCACCGTTAATGCTGGTCACTTCCAAGATCCTAAGCATTGCCAAGGCCTTGGACACTTATTAGAGCACATGCTCTTCCTGGGCTGTAAGGACTTCCCGCAGCCTAACCATCTGGCTGATTTTTTGGCCAATCATGGCGGCCATGTTAACGCTTGGACCGGCACCGAAACATCCAGCTTCTATTTTGATGTTTTTACTGCGGCTTTTGAACAGGCTTTAACACATTTTTCTGCCATGCTGCGCGCCCCGCTGTTTGATCCGGCGCTAATCAGTAAAGAAGTACAAGCCATAGACGCTGAATTCAAGCTGAAGCGCAGCGATGATTTACGCCGTCTGTATCAAGTTCACAAAGAAACCTGCAATCCAGACCATCCGTTCAGTAAATTTTCTGTGGGCAACATAGAGATTTTTGAGCAATTCAGTGCAGGTAGGTTACAGGAGATGCTGCAAGAGAGCTTTTGCCGCTATATGGGTGCCAGCAATATGACAGCCTGCCTGGTGTCTGAGGCGGATTTGGATGCATTGGAAGCGCTGGCAAGAGATAAATTGGAGGCCATACCCCGTGGTACAGCGCTGACGCCAGAAAAAAATCCAGCCCTTTATTTGCCTCACCAGCTTGGCACCTTGATAAAAATAGTGCCGCTGAAAAGTGCCAAACGTCTTATCGTTACCTTTGCCCTGCCGGATATACAACCCTACTTCAAAAGTAAACCTCTTAACATGATAAGCCATCTCATCGGCGATGAGGGCGAAGGCAGCCTGCTCAGCTACCTAAAGCAAAAGGGATGGGTAACTAGCTTAAGTGCTGGCGGTGGAATCCAGGGACGTAACTTCAAAGATTTTAATGTCAGCATGCAACTCACTGACGCCGGAGCAGAGCATGTAGAGGAGATTTTAGAGAGCCTGTTTTGTTGCTTGGAATTGATCAAGCAAAAAGGTATCGAGCAGTGGCGTTTTGAGGAGCGGCAAAAATTTGGGCAACTTGCCTTCGACTTTCATGATAAGCCCAAACCTATTGAGCTGGCGAACCACCTGTCTGGGCAGCTTTTAGACTATCCAGATGAATATTTACTCTGCGGCGAATACCTGGTGCAGGAGTTCTCTCCCGAGGGCGTGCGGCATCTGCTTAGCATGATGTCACCACTCAATATGAGAGTGAAACTTATCCTGCCAGAGCAAGATACTGAACACCTGGCCAAGTGGTATGACGCCCCTTACAGCATTAGTCCACTCAACGGCAATTTGCTCAAAAGGTTATTAAATCCTGGTAAGATAAAGGCCCTGCAACTACCCACTGCTAACCCTTATCTTGGTGTCAGTACCCTGCCTCAACCGCTCCAAGGTCACTATGCTATCCCAAGAAAAATATTGGAGGAGCCTGGTTTCACTTTCTGGTTCGGTCAAGACCACCAGTTTAGACAACCCAAAGGAGAGCTTTATCTTTCCTTCGACAGCAAAGCCGTTGAACAGGGGGTCGAGGTAGCCTGTTACAAACGCATTTGGACTAACATGGTTCAGGAAGTACTTAGCCAGGAATACTATCAGGCATTGATCGCAGGTTTAAATTTTCACTTCTATGCCCATCAGGGCGGATTCTCTCTGCACACCAGTGGTTTTAGTGAAAAACAGTTTGAACTGGCAAGCGACATGCTAGAACGTGTCTTGCATTTCAGCTTTACCGAGAAACAATTCGAACAAGCTAAACAGAAGCAAATTCAAGCCTTGCGTAACAGCCTGTTAAACAAACCCATCAACCGGCTGTTTACACGTCTATCCGTATTGCTACAACCTTTAAGTCACGCGCCATTAGAAATGTTGCCTGTGGTTGAAAGTGCTGACTACGGAAGCATGAAAATTTATCAACAACAGTTGCTGCTATCTTTGCACTTAGAAGCCTTCGCTTATGGTGATTGGCCACTGGACTACGTTACGCCCTTTGTTAAAAAGTTGAGCGCATTCCAGCCTGTAGAAACTCGCCTGAAGGATGCAATTCCCAGACAAGTACTGGACTATCGCGGTGACAAAAACTATCTGCACCAAGTCCCAAGTCATCATGAGGACAGCGCCCTACTCTTATATTTTCAGGCACCCGATACAACGGTAAGAAGTATTGCCAGCTGCATTCTGACCGAACAACTTCTGGCTGCACCGTTCTTTAATCAGTTAAGAACTGAAAAGCAATTGGGCTACTTGGTGGGTAGCGGCTACATGCCTTACAACCAGCATCCAGGATTAGGCTTCTACCTGCAGTCTCCCAACGCCAGTGCATCAATGTTGCAGGATGCCTTGTTTGACTTCTTGCAACACAGCCAGCAAATGCTGGCGGCTTTGCCCGAGCAGACTTGGCAAAGTGTCAAACAGAGTATCGCTAAGCAACTGCTTGCCAAGGATACCAGTTTATCGATGCGCAGCCAGCGACTCTGGTTGGCAATCGGCAACCGCGACTGGCAGTTTGACCAACAACAGCGGTTATGTGAGGAAGTCATGTCTTTGTATCCCCAAGACATCCTCAATTTCTGCCAAAAAATGCTTAAAGAACATAACTTTGGTGAGTTACTGCTGGTGAGTGACGAAAAGGACAATTTGCCTGCAGACGGCTCGAGACTAGAGATTCTTGATTTGATTACCTTTAAGTCAAAGGCAAAAATTCTCACATAAAAGTATGTGAATTTATCCTTATTCCCTTTGACTTGCCCAGCCACATATTTTACCTTACTTGCTTGCCCCGCAAGGCGCGCCAGCTTTGCGATGCAGTACGGCAAAGTCACGCCAGTGACAGCCCCAAAACAGATAACAACAATAAGCGGCTAAGGCTGCAAGGGTAGTGCGTGCTTCAAAGTCTGATCAAACTGACGGTTTATGGGTTACTGCTGATATCGGCAGCCCTTCCCCTTTCCAGCCGCGCTTTCATTAATGTTTCTAACATCCAGTTTGAAAACCTCACCGTTGCAGACGGCCTCAGTCAAAGTACCGTCTTAGATATAGTTGAGGATTCTCAAGGTTTTATCTGGTTTGCGACTGGTGATGGACTGAATCGGTTTGATGGTTACGAATTTAAACACTACCTACCTTCGCAAACAGACCAACAAACATTACCTGACAAACTGATAAGAAAGTTATTTGTTGATACACAGGGGGCACTTTGGGTTGGCACTCAAAATGGATTAGCTAAATATAATCCAGAATCAGACAGTTTCTTTAGTTACGCAGCGTCTAATAGCAATCTGAAAACTCCTGTTATTGGAGAAATTGCTCAGGGATTAAATGGGGAAATATGGGTGGCAGATGAATCCCATTTATACGCATATAATAAAGCTAGCGACCAATTCAACATCGTTACTCTTGATGGAAAAGATGTTTTCAATGAAGTACGTGTTATTTTAGATACCCAAGACTACTTGTGGATTGGTAGTTATGGTTATGGCATAGACATATTTGATAAAAAATCTCAGAAGCTACATGCCCTTAATTCAGACAATCCTTGGTCAATAAACATCCCCGCCACCTATCTTTTTGACCTGGCAATAATTGATGGAAGTTATTGGCTGGCGACGGAGCAAGGGGTCTTTATCCTTAGCGACAAGTTTGAGCTTCAAAAACATTTATATTCTGGCAGTGCCGATGGCGATATTGTTGGAAATACAGTTAGCAGCATTATTGTAGACAGAAATGGATTAATTTGGATCGGTACAACCGAAGGTCTGAGTATATTTTCAAATGATTCATCAGAGATAGTTAATGTTGGCAAGAACAATATTAACTCTGTAAACCTCAAAACTCATTACATTCTTAAACTCTTCAAAGATAGAAACGGTACCATTTGGTCAGGCGGTTTTGCCGGCGGAGTACATATTCAAAGGTATCTTGAATACAGTTCATATTCGAAACAGTATGCCAGCATACCTGGTGTAGAGTCTTCTCTCTCTGACAACTTGGTATGGGCATTTGCAGAAACGCAAGATAAGAAAGTTTGGATAGCCACCCAATCAGGTAATTTGAATCTATTTTCACCCGATAGCGGAACAATAAAGCAATTTATTAATGCTCTCCCTATGTCCACTTGGGACCTAGATGTTGATAGATATGGCAGACTATGGCTGGCAACGGAACGAGGGGTTTTGGTGTTCAAGCGTGGCAAAGACGACACCCTTACCCAAATAAAGCAATTTATACCGGATCAGGTAGTTGACAGCATTTATATTTCGAATAACCGAGTATGGGTTTCTTCTACAGGAAGAATCTCTTGGATATCTATCGACAATTTGAAATATGAGAGTTTTCAAGTAGACGGCAAGGACAATCAGCATATCAGGCCAATCTTGTTCGACTCACATAAAAACTTATGGGTGCTGGCTGAAGATAGACTTCAAGTTTATCACCTCTTAGATAAGACATTTCAAACTGTCACATTCCCAAGCAATGGTGAACACAATGATTTAAAAAGTGCGATTGGGGTTGTAGAACACAAAGATTACTATTGGATTGCCAGCCAAGGAAGCGGCCTTTTTAAAGTTGACATGGAAACATTTGAAATCACAAAAAAAGTGAATACTGAAATCGGTTTGGCCAGTAACTCGATATTTACTCTATTAAAAAAAGATGACTATCTTTGGGTTGCCACATCTAGAGGCATTAATAAAGTCGATGCTGATAGTGGAGAAGTATTATATCACGTGTCACCAAAACAATTAGACTTCAATGAGTTCAACGAGTCGGCAGGATTAGTGCTACAAGATGGCAATATTCTTTTCGGTGGGACACAAGGGTTTCACTATATAAATCCAACACGATTGAGCAGTGTACGGGACAATAAAAATGAATCTCTCCCTTCCCCCAAGGTGACTAAGTTAAGTATATTTAATCGGGAAGTAAGTTTCAAAGATGCAAATTCACCATTGACTAAGCCGGTTTATCTGTCTAAGGAAATACATCTACCCAATAATGCATCTCCCTTTTCGCTAAATTTTGCTGTCATAAATCCGAGAAACCCCGATACCTTGGCATATCGATATCAACTGTTGGGTTTGTCTGAACAATGGCTAGAAGCAGATCCGAATCAGCGACAAGCAACATTTACTAACCTGGGTTTTGGCACCTATCAATTCAGGGTTCAAGCAAGGGAATCCAACGGCCCTTGGTCTGATGCGGGGGAAGTAACTCTTAAAATTGCACCTCCGAAATGGATGCATCAGTACGCCTTAGTAGCATATGGCATATTAGGCTTTCTGGTGCTGAGCTATTGGTTTAGACAATATGAACTGCGCAAGCTGACTCAACGGAAGGTTAAAGATAGTGAGGAGCGCTTAAAGCTTACACTCTGGGGGAGTGGCGATGAGCTTTGGGATTGGGACCTAAACCAAGCCGAAGTCTTCCGTTCCAATCTTTGGGGCATTATGGATTTCCCCCAGGATAACCTGCGTGTGTTTACGGAGTTGGAATCCAATATTCATCCTGTCGACCTTCAGCGTGTACGACAGGTTCTGGAAGAGCACCTTCAAGGGGATAGCGAGCACTTCGAGAGTACTTACAGAGTTAAGGATTTTCGCGGTAACTGGCTGTGGGTGTTGGACAGAGGCAAAGTGGTTGCCTGGAACCAACATAAGAAGCCTTCAAGGATGACCGGAACGTTAAAAAATATCAGCCACTTGAAGCAGGCAGAAGAACAGCTGAGGCTATTCCAACGCTCAATTGAGACCATTTCTGATGGTGTCTTTATCACAGACACTCAATTCAGGATCATTTCCGTCAATAATTCTTATTGTAAGTACACAGGCGACAGCAAAGAGCAGGCGCTGGCAAGTTATCTGACCTTCCATCAGTATCCCGCCGCTTTTACCGAAGAGGTCCGCAAGACTCTGGTACAAAAGGGTAATTGGAGCGGAGAAGTAGAGTCCATGCGGCGCACGGGTGAGCGCTATGAAATTGATTTGAATATCGATGCCATTCACGGAGAGGACGGTGCCACCACTCATTATGTGGGCGTTTTTTCTGATATCACTTCTCGTAAAAAAACCGAAAAAGACCTGCTGCAACTGGCCAACAGCGATACTCTGACCGGCTTGCCCAACCGTTCGTTTTTCCAGGCCAGCCATAAAAACCTGGTGCGCAAAGGCTCCCCCCATGCTTTGCTTTGTATGGACATGGACAACTTCAAGAAGATCAACGACTCAATGGGACACCAAACCGGTGACCAGTTGATCAAACAAATTGCCGCCAGGCTGCAGAAATTTGCCGATGCCAATGCCACTTGTTACCGCCTGGGCGGTGATGAATTCAGCTTATTGATTGAAGGTAAGATGGATATCCATAAGGTCACTCATCTGGCCCAACGCATTCTTGATGAAATGGCTCGCCCCTTCACCATCAATCATCAGGAATTTGTTCTCGGTGGCAGCTTGGGTATTACTTTCTTCCCAGAAGATGGCGCCAGTCCTCAGGAACTTCTGAAAAATGCCGATACCGCGATGTACTTCGCTAAAAATAGCGGTGGCAACCGTTATCAGTTCTTTAGCGGTGAGATGAACCAAAACGCCGTGCGCCAGTTGCAAATCGAAAACCTCATTCGCCATGGCATTAAAGAGGATTTGTTTACCGTCTACTATCAGCCCAAAGTGGATATTGCCTCTGGACAGCTGGTTTCCATGGAAGCGCTGGTGCGCTTCGAACATCCGGAAAAAGGTATCGTTAGTCCGGCACAATTTATTCCACTTGCCGAAGAAACCGGCCAAATTATCGACATTGGTGAAATCGTACTGCGCAAGGCCTGTGAAGATACTCAGCGCTGGGTCAAAGATGGCCTGTTTACCGGTCGGGTCGCTATCAATATCTCTGCGCGACAATTTGAACTACCAGATTTGGACCAGCGTATAGAGCGTGCTCTGCGCCGGGCGGGTCTATCACCACTGCATCTGGAATGTGAGATTACCGAAGGAACACTAATGCAAAATCCTGATCGGGCTCTGCAGATGATGCAGCGGCTACGAGATATGGGAATTCACTTGGCTCTGGATGACTTTGGTACAGGCTACTCTTCCCTCGCCTACCTTAAGCGCTTCCCGCTCAACACCTTAAAAATTGATAAAGCCTTTATCGATGATATCGCGACAAGCGCCGTCGACCGGCATATGACCAGCGCCATTATTACCATCGCCCACAATCTGGGGCTAAAAGTGGTAGCAGAGGGTGTGGAAGAAGAACAGCAGCTTAGTATTTTACGCCGCTATGAGTGTGAGATGCTTCAGGGTTATTTGTACAGTAAGCCTCTTAGCGCAGAGCGCTTTACCCGTCTGCTACATGAAAACCGTCACTTATCTAAGCTTATTAAACAAAGCAATCACTAACCTGGATTTTCAATAGTCTTTGTAGGTGGATAGTCAGACTATCTGCCCATGCAGATTTATTAAGGGGCTTGGTTTGATGTGTCAAAAAACCTTAGTAATTCAGAAAGATAAAGTTGGCACGGGCTTCGCATTAACCATTAGGCATAGTCAATTGACTGTCACTTTGACTTAACCCTAAAGGAGAATAACGAAAATGTTAAAAGCATACGCCATGGCTCTAGTACTAACCACTGCAGCTCCCGTTGCTGATAAAGCCGCTGATGGCGCCAAAACACCAGTGAAAGATAACACCCAGTCTACTCAGATGTGGAAGCCTAAGACTATAAAGATCCCCTAAACATACACCGTTTACGGAATTGAATATCTCGAAAAAAAGAGAGCCATGGCTCTCTTTTTTGTTGCCTGAGGATTAGGCCCTCAGAATAGCAGCCCCAAAGCCTCTTACCTTACGCAGCGCCATATGTTGTTGCACGCTGAAAAGGGGCAACACTAAAGGCCCGAAGACCAAGCCCGCCATTCCCCACTGCTTGGCACGAAGGCCTGTTCTGAAAGCTTCTACGTAGAAGAATATGGCACTGCACAAGGAAACAATCAGAGCAATAAACATTGGCGTCCTCACAACATCAGGGATACAACTGGCTGCGCATTATACATTTTGCATATAAAAGAACCAGTTTTTTATTCGTTAAAATTATGTTAACGACAATAATTTGGCACTGCCTCTGTTCGTGAAAAATATTCAAAATAAACGAAAGACATAAAAAAAGCCGGACAAGCCGGCTTTTTGACAATTATTCTGCTCTCAGTAGAAACGCTTACCTTCTTTTGCCATGTCCTTTAGGACTGGCGCCGGGGCAAACTTATCACCGTAAAGGCCCTGATAATGTTCCATTCTGGCCACCACATGGTCGATACCCAGGGTATCCATGTATTGGAAGGGACCGCCGAGGAATGGCGGGAAACCAATACCGAAGATGGCACCGATATCACCGTCTCTGGGACTGCGAACCACACCTTCGGCCAAACATAAGGCCGCTTCATTCAACATCAGCAGTACGCAACGTTCGGCAATTTGCTCATGGCTGAACTTCTGTGACGGTGTCACACCAAGCAAGGTATAAACCGCTTCATCCACTTCTTTACCAGGCTTTTTGCCTTCATATTTGAAGAAGCCGCGTCCATTCTTCTTGCCCTTGCGATCATCTGCCAGCAGCTTATCGAAAGCGTCTGGAGCACGGAAACGCTCACCCAATTCGTTTAACAGAATTGGAGAAATCTTAGCGCCAATATCGATACCTACTTCATCCAGAAGCTTGATCGGACCGACAGGGAAGCCAAAATTCAGCAAGGCTTTGTCGATTTGTTCAATCGGCTCGCCGCTTAGCAACACCGTTGCCGCCTCGTTCATATAAGGGGCCAGGATCCTGTTTACATAGAATCCCGCGCCATCTTTCACCACAATCGGTGTCTTACCCTGTTTGCGGGCAAATTCCACGGTGGTAGAGATAGTTTCATCGTTAGTGCCGGCATGGGGAATTACCTCAGCCAATGGCATTTTGTCTACCGGCGAGAAGTAATGCAGACCAATCACCTGCTCAGGGCGTTTGGCACCTTGAGCAATCTGATGAATAGGAATAGATGATGTATTAGTGGCAAAGATGGTTTTCTCATGGCAGTTGGCTTCTACGTCCGCCACCATTTGTTGCTTCAGCTTGAGATCCTCAAATACGGCCTCAATCACCATATCCACATTTTTGAAGCCAGAATAATCTGTTGCACCGGTCAGCAAGGATAATTGCTTTTGCATCTCTGATTTACGCATATGACGACGCTTAACCTTTTTGATCAGCAAGTCATAAGAGTACTTGATTGCATTGGCGATACCTTCACTGCGAATATCCTTGATTCGCACAGGCACACCGGCTTTGGTTGAGGTCACAAAGGCAATACCACCGCCCATCAGGCCACCGCCCAATACTGCGGCTTTATTGACCTTCGCCGGGGCTACCCCCTCCACACCGGTCTCTTTCTTCATCTCAGTAGTGGCGAAGAAAATGTTACGCAGTTGCTTGGACTCAGGCGTCATCACCAACTGGCCGAAATGGCGGGCTTCCAGGCGATAACCCCGGCTGCTGCCTACACCGGCTTCGATACAATCGATAATGCGCTCTGGTGCCGGATAGTTTCCGCGGGTCTTGGCTTTGGTTTGTTTGCGCGCCTGGTTAAACATTATGTTGCGGCCCATGGGCGTGCGCTCAAGGAACTTGCCGGCCATACTCAACTTGGGAGGCTGACGGTTAGGCTTGCCCTTCTTGGCAAACTTTACGGCCACATCCATCAAAACCGATAATGGCACCGCATCATCTACCAAACCGTCTTTTAATGCTTGCTTGGCGCGTAACTGCTTGCCGGTCAGCATCATGGTCATGGCTTTTTGAATACCGATAAGTTTGGGCAGACGCTGGGTACCACCGCTACCAGGCAACACGCCAAGCTGTACTTCCGGTAATCCCATCACCGTCTTGTTGTCGGTACTGCAAATACGATAATGACAGCACAGAGCCAATTCCAGCCCGCCACCAAGAGCAGGACCATGGATGGCTGCAACCACGGGAATTTTTAAATCTTCGATGCGCTGGAAAATTTCCTGGCCGCCCTGAGACAAAGCTTCTGCATCTTCTGCCGATTTACAGGCTGCCAACATACTGATATCGGCGCCCGCGACAAACGAACTGGGTTTGCCACTGGCAATTACCAAACCTTTAATGCTGCTGTCTCTTTCAATTTCATCCAGCATGACACCAATCTGTTCACCGAACTCGGCTTTTAGGGTGTTCATGCTCTCGCCAGGCACATCCATGGTCAGGATGGCGATGCCGTCTTCACGACGGCTCAGGTGAAAGGCGCTTTGTTTTTCGGTCATGTCATTCACCTCTTATTCCGTTTCTACAATCATAGCGGCGCCTAAACCACCCGCTGCACAGGCGGTCAAAAGGCCGGTACCGCCGCCGCGGCGATTAAGCTCATTAAGCATCTGCGTGATCATACGTGTGCCGGTCGCGGCGAAGGGGTGACCGTAAGCAATAGAGCTGCCCATCACGTTGAATTTGTCCATGTCAATTTCACCCGTAGCCTTATCACGGCCCAGCTTTTCCTTGGCAAACTTATCACTCGCAAACATCTTGACGTTAGCCAGGGTCTGCGCGGCAAAGGCTTCATGCATTTCAATCAGGGTAAGGTCGTTTAGGGTCATGCCGGCACGGTCCAGTGCGATTGGCGTGGCGTAAGATGGCCCCATCAACATATCTTCCCAAACATCGATGGCTGCAAAGGCGTAACTACGGATAAAGCCAAGCGGCTTGTAACCCAGTTCCTTGGCGCGACTTTCCGTCATCATCAGTACGGCAGAGGCACCGTCTGTCAATGGCGTAGCATTGGCGGCCGTAACGGTACCGTATTTACGGTCGAAAACCGGCTTCAGCTTGGCATAGCCTTCCAAGTTAGAATCGAAACGAATGTTGTTGTCACGCTCCAGGGCGCCTTTAAAAGGCTCGGCATAGGCCGTCATGACTTCACCGGCAAGCTTACCTTCATTCCAGCTTTGTGCAGCATTGGAATGCGAGCGATGGGCCAAGGCATCCTGGTCTTCGCGGCTGATACTATGAGACTTTGCCATCTGTTCGGCAGTATCGCCCATAGATAAACCGGTAGAATACTCGGCGACCGCAGGCGGTACCGGCATCAGGTCTTTTAGCCCAAGCTTTTTCAGCACGGCCCACTTTTGACCCAGGGTCTTGGTTTTTTGCAGATCAACCAGGGCTCTGGCCAGATTCTTGGATACACCAATAGGAGATACTGAGGTGGAATCGGCACCGCCGGCCACGCCCACTTCAATCACACCGGCCATCATCGACTCAGCAATATTGACGGCGGCCTGGAAACTGGTGGCACAGGCCCGCGATACGCTATATGCATCGGTATGCACATTCATGCCGGTGCCTAGCACAATTTCCCGGGCAATATTGGGTGCCTCAGGCATTTGCACTACCTGGCCGTAAACCAGTTGCTCCACTAATTTTGGATCCAGGTTTGCTCTGACCAGCATTTCGTTAACCACCATCTTGCCCAAATCCAAGGCAGGGACGCCATGGAAATAAGTGGCCATTTTGGCAAAGGGCGTTCGAAGCCCGGCCACAATGGCGATTCGATCGCCATTTCTCGTGGTGACCTGGCGGACAGCATTTTTACTGGCAGGCATTTTTAATCCTCTTTTTCTATAGTGGTCTGACCTGTTGTCGGTGACCGGATTGTACCCTCTGTGGCAGGAATTGCAAAATATCCTGCATCAAGCCACAAAGGGCAGCTAGATGGGAGCCTAGTGGCCGTTTTTGATCATATCTGCCGCTTTTTCGGCAATCATGATGCAGGGCGCGTTGGTGTTGCCGCCGATAAGTGTCGGCATCACAGAAGCATCGACGACGCGAAGCCCCTCGATCCCCTTTACCTTGAGGGTGGGATCAACCACCGTCATTTTGTCTTCTACCTTACCCATTGCACAGGTCCCAACAGGATGATAGATGGTTTCTGCCTTATTGCGGATAAAATCAAGCAGTTGCTCATCGGTTACCTTATCGTTGCCCGGTAAAAGTTCTTTGCCGGCATAAGGTTTAAATGCCGATGCATTCAGGATCTCACGCGCTTTTTTAACGCCTTCAATCATAATTTGCCGATCTTCCGGGTGACTGAGGTAATTGGGATCCATTAACGGTGCGTCATGGGCATTGGCAGATTTCAACCTTATCTGTCCGCGGCTTCTTGGGTACAAACAACAAACATGTAATCCAAAACCATAGCCTTTAACCAGTGTACGGCCATGGTCCTGCAACACTGCTGGCAGGAAATGGAATTGAATATCCGGCAAGCCATTGGCCAGCGAGCTCGACGCAAAACCACCGCCCTCAGCTATGTTGCTGCTAAATGGCCCTTTACGATGAAACAAATACTGCCATGCCGCTTTAATGTATTTTGGCAAGGCACTTAAGGCCAACCCATAGCCTTCACTGACTTCGCTTCTGAACTGTACAATCGCATCGAGGTGGTCCTGCAGATTTTGCCCAACACCGGGTAAGTCCGCTTTCACTTCAATACCATGCTCTTGGAGATGATCGGCAGGGCCAATACCTGAGAGCATCAGTAGCTGCGGGGAGTTTATCGCACCAGCACAAAGCAGTACTTCACGCTTGGCATAAAGAGTCTCAATTTTACCATTGCGCCTGATCACCACCCCTTTGGCTCTCCCCTCTTCCACCAATACTTTTTGCACCTGGGCTTGGGTATAAATATGCAGGTTGTCGCGCTCATCGGCATTGCTCAAAAAAGCCTTAGCGGCGGAGCAGCGTTGACCGTTTTTCTGGGTTACCTGGTATAAACCGGCACCTTCGCGCTGCGCGCGGTTGAAATCGCTCAACACCGGCATTCCAATCTCGGCGGCAGCTTTTACAAAGTTATGGGACAGGGGATTGGCGTAGCGAAGGTCATTGACCGACAGCGGCCCCCCGACGCCATGAAACTCATCGGCACCGTGCTGCTGATCCTCTGATTTTTTAAAATAAGGTAATACCGATTGCCAGTCCCATCCCTCGGCGCCAAGGGCATGCCAATGATCATAATCTTCTTTGGCACCACGGATATAACACATGGCATTAATGGAACTTGAGCCGCCTAAGGTTTTTCCCCTTGGCCAGTACATTTTCCTGTTATTCAAATGCGTTTGAGGGGCGGTTTCGTAGTGCCAGTTGATGCTGTTAAAGCGGATCAGCAGTGCCAGGCCAAAGGGAATATGGATCAACGGATTACGATCAGGGCCGCCCGCTTCAAGCAAGCACACCGAACGGTCTTTCTGTTCAGACAAACGGCTGGCCAGGGTCGCACCTGAGGAGCCCGCACCAACCACGATATAGTCAAATTCTGTATGGGAGCCTGATGTCATTGCTTCTCCACCTACTGGCGAGCCATGGGCCGCACTACATTGCCAAAAAGAGATCGTACCAGTGAGTGTATCAGGAACATTGCCTGGGACGTAGCCAAAAAAACAGTTGTTTAAAAGACCTGTTCTAATACAACGCCAGTTAAAAAGGCGATCACTTCAATGGGCAGGAAAAGTACTCTTGAAAAACAAAAAGTTATGGAATTTGTTCGCTTTGCATAGAACGAAAAAGGGGCGGATAACCGCCCCTATTTTCAAGGGTATACCCTATCGATTTCGCCCATATTGCTCGTGGGAAGATACCCAATCTGAGGAGGAAATGGCGGAAGCCAGAGAGATTTCTCCAGCCAGGGCCACCGCGCCGACAATCTCTGCAAATTTGTAGACCCGATCACGTCCATAGCAATCCATCAGTTGTAAACACTCTTTTTGCGTACCAATACCAGTACCGCCACCGTAAGTAGCCACAATCAGGGATGGAATGGTCAAAGACAGATACAAATCGCCTTCATCGGTCAATTCAGAATAGAGGATCCCGGCCGAGGATTCGGAGACGTTAGCCACATCCTGACCGGTGGCAATAAACATCGCGGTAATACCATTGGGTGAATGCAAACCGGTGTTATTGACGCCCGATAAAAACGAACCGACACCCGCCACCCGTCCATGGTAATCAATCTGTTTGGGATCCACACGCATCACCTCTAGCAGGTAATCACGCTTGATCGTGATTTCGGAAACCACGCGCTTGCCGCGAGTACGCATTATATTGATTTGTGAAGCTTTCTTATCGGTGGCGAAGTTGGATTCCAAATAGAAGTTCTTGATCCCCTTGTAATGATCCAAAATCCAACCACAGGCAGCAAAGGTGGCGCGCCCCACCATGTTCTGACCGGCCGCATCCCCTGTTTTAAAGTTAAAACGCAGGAAGGCAAACTTGTTAGACAGGAAATTATCAATATAGGTCAAATTGGCTACGGAGGATGTGGACTCTGCTTCGTGCTTAATCTGCTCGAAATTGGTCTTTACCCACTGCACGAAGTCTCTGGCTTCGCGAGCATCCTCAAAGACAAATACTGGTGCACGCTGCATGGCATCATCCACCACCGTACTCTTAACACCGCCACACATATTAAACAGCTTCATGCCACGGTTATAAGATGCTACCAAGGTGCCTTCCGTAGTGGCCATAGGGATCATAAATTCGCCTTTGGCATGCTCACCGTTAATCAAGAAGGGCCCTGCAATACCCATTGGTACTTGGGCTACACCAATGAAATGCTCTATGTTGCCGCGAAGATCATGGGGATCGATAGAATACTTGCCTACGTGCTCTATTTTGCCATTGCAGAACTTTTCAAAATAGCGCTGACGCTCTTTAATAATTTCTTCGCCGTAGTCGTCGACGTCGTCCCTTGGGACTTTATTCGCGGGCTGCTTATCGTCAGTCACCACATCTTCCACTTCAAACTTCAGGCTACCGAAGGGACTGGCACGAAAGTGGATCAAAATTCGATGCTTTTCTTTTGGTAGGGGTTTGCAATCGTCAATTTGGATCACAAGGGTGGTTCTTAGCGGAAAATCCTGATTGCCGGCAGCGTTGAACTCTGCCCAGGAGAGATGTTTACCGTCGGCCGTTCGCAACCAAATCTTGTCTGTGGGGACCGCTTTATCATCGATGCGAATCTCCACCAGTTCTTCGACCTTGGCATCTTTCAGGCGATTCTTTAGCGAAAATCTCACGCCATGCCCCAAATTGGTCAAACTACCGCGGTTGTAGAGTTGTTTTAGCAGGATGCTTGGAATAAACATGGTACAGACAGTCCCCTTTGCTTCTTTTGATTTTTTTCATCCAATGTTGATGGCCGTTTTGGCCGCCGAATTTCTTTCCGGCAATTTCATATTATGGTAAAGCGACCAAATTGCCACTGTAATTGCATAAAATGAAAGCAATTTATGGGTAAATTTGCTTCCTTCTTGCGCCAAATCATTTAAAGCAGCACACTCAGAAGCGATATCATTTTGGACGATCATCCGATAGGAAAAAAGGTTTGCACTACGACGATCCGTTAAGTTGGAAAACCCGTTTAAAATTCTGGTTTGCCGGATGGATGGTGCGTTTCGGTCAGCTTAAGCGGATTCAGATGACGGCCGCAGAACTCAATGAGATGCTGGCCACTAATCTGCCAATGCGCGTACCGCTTAACTTCACCGGCGGTGTAAAAGGTCTGCTTAAAGTTTTGCAAGCGACCTTACATATGCCCAAAGAAGGCTCCCATCTTCATATCGAGCTGCTCTGCGATTTCCATGTAGAGTTTATGGGAACCCGCCTTTATCAGGCTCATCTGCTGGCCGATATACAAGCACTGCCCCGCTACGATCCCCACAAACGCATCCTCTTGCCTGAACAAATCAGTTTATTGGGGCTGCATTTAGTCAATGATAACTATGCCCTTATTCAAAGCAGTACTGAACTCTTTCAGAAGCTGTTGCCGGGCGGTTTGGGAAGTCTGATGGGGGTTACTATTGGCGGCGCAATGGGACTGCTGGATACCATGCCCTATGCGGACTTGCGTCGATATTTGAGTTTATATTTATCCGGCAGCAAACAAAAAATACTCAACTATCACCGTGATGATATTGAACAGGAGTTGTTATCTCTGGCGCAAAGCGGTGAATTTCATTATCGCTTGGATGAGACCCTGCCGGACGAAGCCTTGTTCGCCCGGCTGGGCAAGGAAGTCAAAGTTGAGGATGGAAACCTGTGGTTTCTCTTTTAGCGGCTTAAGCCTCACTGAGGGCAGCGATAGACCATAAACTGACGGCTGCCGTAACGTACGTCGCCATCGATAGCCACCGCATTACCACCAGCACGCACCGCTTCGTTTCTGGCCAGCTGCAGAAGCTCATCTGCCACTTTTTCATCGTCGCGTTCCACAAATGCGACTTTTTCCATCACTTTGGTCCTGGCCTTGCCAACTTTTTCACAATGACCGGTTTCGGAAGGCTGCAATAGCCGCACATATTCAGAACCGGGCACACGCTCGACGCTGGTGCAGGCGCTGAGGCAAAGGATAACGGCCGATGTGCTCAAGAGGGTACGCAAGATTTGCTCCTAAAATTACTCGTGTATAACGGATTCGTGCTCTTGATGATGCTCATCAAGAATAATGGATTTGGGTGCCTCATCCACGTACTCGCCAATATCCTCAATCGTCAGGCTTGGATCATCGACACAACGTTCCAACAGCTCGAAAGCTTCCTGGAAGTAATGCGCCATATTGTCCAATGAGTCGATATTTCTATCGCTGCAGACTATGCCGATGTTTGCCGCATCACCATAGGTCAGAAGTGTCACATTGACACCGCCGCCGGGAGTGATGGTGGAGATAGGATAGGCAGCCAGTAGTTTGGCGTCCCTAAGATAGCGCATTTCCTTGGGGCCGGGAACATTGGAAATCAGAATATTTGCAATGGGCTTAAACCAATCAGACAGGCGCAACATCTCAAATATCAGGGCCACCGATTGGATCAGTATGGTGTAGTAACTAAACGCCCCCGGTTGCGACTTTCTGGCTGCCTTTTTAACGATACGATGGTTCTCGATAATCTGCCTTAGACGCAGATAAGGATCTGTCTCGCCATGGGCCAATTTGACCGGCACGATGGCAATCTTGTTACCCGCGACCTGCTCGCCGGGTTTACGCAGGTTAATAGGCATATTGGTGTAAAGGGCCTTGCCAAAGCTATGACCGTAACCTTTCAAGAATCGATGCACACCGATGTCGATACAGCACAGCAGGATCTCATTGGCAGATGCCCGTAAACGCTTGGACAGGGCATGCACACGGTTAAAGTCCAAATCCGTGGTCGATACCACCCTGCCCCGTTTTACCTGTCCTGTCAGTACAGTCTTGGTGCCTGTAAAGGGAATGGGCATGTAATGCGGGTTAATCAGCAGCAGCTTGACCAGCAGGCGGAACAGGATCCACACCAGATCAGTCACCGTCAGCACAAAGCCTACCAGGTTTTCCCACAGTCCTTTGTACCAGACCTTTTTCCGTTTCTTTCTGAAGGGCTGTGGCAATGCCCATACCGGTACAAAGCCTTCTTTTTTGGCTTCTTCAATGTAGCCGGCCTGGAACCAGCGAATCAGGGTGGCACCATCACCGTACATGTGGTGGATCTTCACATAAATAGCGAACAAACGACCCTGACGGCTTTTGATCACATGGTACTGCCACAAAGGCTTATCACGCTCCAGTCTCGGCTCATGTAACTTGGCCACTAACTTATGCAGTGCCGCTTTATCACTAACATCTTCTATCTCATGCAGCTTGACGTGATAGTTCATATCCATGCTATCCACCGTTTCAAGCGACCAGGGAAAGCCTAAAACAGTTTGCACCACGGTATTAAATGGGGACGTCGGCTTATCGAAGCGGCGCAGTTCGGCCACCAACTCATCGATGTAATTATCGTCAGCGTCATCTGGCAGCATCAGTATTTGCATACAAGCCACATGCTTGGGGTTGTCCACGCTTTCCGTGATCCAAAACGCCCTGTCAAGGAAGCTTATTTTGCGTTTCATGCCGTTGTCCTCCATGGCAAAGTCGAAACTTGGGTATGTGGCGCTTTGGCTATGGCCGCCTGCAGGCCATCAAGGGATATCTTGTCGGTATTGATATGGGGTTTTAACAGGAAATAGATATGGCTCAGGCCTTGGTGGATAAACTGCTCGTTATCCAAGGTCTGTCCCATCAGCAACGAGTAGTCTGGTCCCTGCGATAAAATCAGGCCCACTAACTCCACCAACTGTGGCAAATCATCGCTGTCCAAAGCCAACTGACCGCTTTGCTGAAAATCACCGAGCAACCTGCGAATATTATCCAGCTTGGCTTTATTTAGGGCGCGCAGACCTTTGGCCAGTTCAGGGTATTTTTCAACCAGATCGGAGGGATTCCTGTAGAAGAAACGAAACAAGGCGCTGCATTCGAGCATCAGATAGAGGAAATAGAAAAACTCCTCCAGATCAAGGGACTCGCCCGGGGCGGTGAGTATTCGGTTTAATTGCTGCCGGTACATGTCAAACAAAGCCGCCACTATCACATCTTTACCTTTGAAATGGTAATAGAGGTTGCCTGGACTGATGTCCAATTCCATCGCGATATCAACGCTGGTCACACCTGCTTCACCATGTCGGTTAAATAATTCCAGACTGGTGATGAGAATCCGCTCTGCCGTCTTGCCTGCCACAAGCCCACCTTATGGTGGTGAAATCCGTACTTCTCAGAGTATCCTGTATCTAAAAGATGCACAATGGCAGCGTCATCAATGAAAAGGCAGTGGAATCAATGAAGATAGCCGTTATCGGCGGAGGCATAAATGGACTCTGCAGCGCCTGGTTATTGGCCCAGGAAGGACATCAGGTTTCATTGTATGAAAAGGGCAAATTAATGAGCGCCACCAGCATGGCCTCATCCAAACTTTTGCATGGAGGACTGCGCTATCTTGAGCAATATCAGTTCTCCCTGGTCCATGAAGCCTTGCAGGAGCGAAAATGGTGGTTGGAACAGGTTCCCGGCCTGACCCGGCGCCTGCCGCTGCTTTATCCCTTATACCAAGGCTTAAGTCGTCCACGCTGGAAACTAAAACTCGGCCTTACACTTTATGATGTACTCGCCGCCAATCGCGGTATAGGTCGCCATCGCTGGCTTTCCCCACAACAAATGCTGCACTGCTCGCCAACCTTAAATCCAAAAGGACTTAAGGGAGGATATCTGTTTTTTGACGGCCAAATGGATGATCAGGCACTGGGACTGTGGGTGGCCGAACGCTGCAAAGAGTTGGGCGTTGGCATATTTGAACAAAGCCCGGTTAGCAAAGTGGATATAGAGGGGCATCTGGAGCTACAGGGTAAACAGGAGCGCTTTGACCTCATCGTTAACGCTGCCGGGCCATGGAGCAGCCAACTGCTGCAGCGCTCTGGATTACAAGCGCCACAGCAGCTGGATCTGGTCAGAGGCAGCCATCTTTTACTGCCGCCCATGGGGCGCTATGGCCATATGCTCGAAGTCCCAGGGGAAAAGCGCATCGTGTTTGTGCTGCCTTATCAAAACAAAACGTTGCTTGGTACCACCGAGGTACGCCAAAGTGCAGACGAGCCCATCCGCTGTAGCGACCAGGAACGCCGTTACTTACTCAATCTGTTTAATCATTACTTCAGCAATCACATGGGCGAAGATGACATCCTTCAGGAGTATGCCGGCGTGCGCCCGCTGTTAGGGGGTAGTGAAGATGCAAGCCATGCCAGCCGCGAATACCGCTTGGTGCGCCAGGGGCAGCTTTTGACGATTTTCGGAGGCAAGTGGACTACCGCCAGAGCGCTCGCCAGCGCTGTAGTCAAAAAACTCAACAAATAAGCGCTGGGCACAAGCGAACAGCAAGATATACTGGTAGCAAAAAAGGAGTCGCTCAATGATTAGGGTACTGTTCAACAAGAAAGGCGGTGTGGGCAAATCCAGCCTGACAGTGAATCTTGCAGCCATTGCTGCCAAGCAGGGACTCAAAACCCTGGTGCTGGATCTGGATACCCAATGTAACACCAGCGCCTATCTGTCGGCACAGCCAGGAACGGATATTGCCGAATTATTTGAGCAGACCATCACCTTTCATATCCGTCGCCGCCCAGCAGAGGAATTCTGTCAGCCCACCGCCTTTGAGAACCTGCATATTTTGCCGGGCTCTGCACGATTGGCGGAGCTTGAAAGTGAGCTACACAGCAGACACAAAATTTATAAGCTCAGGGAGGCATTATCGTCCCTTAGCGAGCATTATGACCGGATTTTTATCGATACAGCACCGGCACTTAATTTTTATAGTCTGTCCGCCTTAATTGGTGCTGACAGCTGCCTTATTCCTATTGATTGTGATGACTTCTCCCGTCAGGGTTTGTACAGCCTGTACCAGCAAATTGCCGAAATTCGGGAAGATCACAATGCCAACCTCAAGGTAGAGGGGATTATCGCCAATCAATTTATGCAGCAAGCCAAGTTACCCCGACAAATCATTGATGAGCTGTTGGAAGAGGGTTATCCGGTGTTACCAGTCCCTCTCGCCCAATCCGTCAAAATGCGCGAATCTCACCAGGCGAAAACGCCGCTGGTCAGTATGGCGCCCAAGCATAAATTGACTCAGTCATTGCTGGAGCTGCATCAACACCTGGAAGAACAGGCTGCTAAAAAGGCGTAACCGAATAGCCACGGCTCTTTAGCGCAGCCAACAGGCCATCCTCTCCCACTAAGTGCAAGGCACCGACCAGTACCAACTCGGTGCTGGGCTCTTGCAACATACTTTCAATTTGCGGTACCCACAGATGGTTGCGCTGCATGATCAGGCGTTCGTACACTGCCGGGTATTGGCTTTTCATGGGCACAAGATAGCGTGACTGCAATACATTCAGGTCACCGGTTTGCCAGGCCTGGAGCATCACGCGCATTTCCTCCGCCAGACCATCAATCTCATCCAGGGTATACAAGATAAACTTATCTTCCATGCCCTCACCCATCGACGCCAAATACGCCACCTGCTGTTCGGGACTTTCCAGGGCAAGCGAGGGTTTCCCATCTTTGGTCGCCCTCTCAAAGTAGTGCTGATCAACGCCGGGCGCGTTAAATCCCAGACGCTTGAGTTCAATCTGGGTTAGCTGCATCGACACCATCGCCGGCTTGAACTGCAACCACTGTGCCGGAGATAGTGATTTTGACTTCAGGCTTTGCGTTAGCCTGACCAGGGTATCTGGATGCAGTCGCGCCGCCAGTTTGCCTTCATCCTGATACAACAGATGACTAAGCATCACCTGCATAAAATCAGGGCTTTTAAAGGCCACCATATCAGTTTCAAAGACCACACGCGACGCTTGTTGATAGGCTTTCTCAAACTCTTCTGGCAATGGATATTGGGCGTCACTCAGAAGGTGAATAGTGCCGCCAATCAACAGTTCATGACCATCCTTGGAAATCCGCCAAAGGGTACTTTCAGCAACGCAGAGGAAAGAACAGCAGAGCAGAACAAGACAAGCAATACAGCGATGGATAAGCGGCCAAAATAGCGGTTCCCGAAGAAGAGGTGTCGTTGCCATGACCAGTGTTCCTTATTTGATGGGGGCGAGAGTGTAACAAAGTCACTAGCGGGCACAAGTGATTACCACAGCTGCAATTTGTGGCAGAACAGCAACCAATTAACACATCTTGTAACGATGCCCTTGGTTAGGATGCGGTACCTCAGTATTTTGGAGATTGACTATGTTCCCCCATCGTTTACTACCTTTTTGTGTTGCTATTGCCTTAAGTGGCTGTGAATTAGTGAGTGGCAATACCTGGCTTGATCAAAATGGAAATGTGCGACTAATCAGCAGCTTTGAGCAGACTTCTGATAACTGGTCAGCAGGCTTCTCAGACTACGATGCCGGCAGTGCAGATACCTACGATTTGGCTTTTGGGGTAAAAACCTTGCCAGATGAAAGCGGCCATAAAGGCTTTATGCTCTCAGGTAATAACCGTAGCGATGACCTGTTTATGTTTATTAAGCGACAACTAACAGGTCTCAGAGCCAATAGCCGTTACCTGGCAGAACTGGAAGTGAAATTTCTGTCTAATGCTGGCGAGGGCTGCATGGGCATTGGTGGTGCCCCTGGCGAATCGGTATTTGTTAAATTCGGTTTTGGGACTGTTGAGCCTAAGCAACAGGGCTACTATCTGAATTTGGATATCGGTAGTCAGGCACAAGGCGGTAACAACGCAATTGTACTGGGCAATGTGGCGGCTAAGGATAGCGATTGTTCAGGAACCACATTTGCCCCCAAGACAATCACTACTACGGCACAACATCGTCTTGAATTAACCACTGACAGCCAGGGTAGTGTTTGGCTCTTTGTGGGCACTGATTCCGGTTATGAAGGGCTCACGACGCTCTACTATGACCACATTGCGCTGAAACTTATACCTAAGTGAAAATAAAGCTCAACTGAGCAAAACCGGCAGCCATGCCTAATATCGCCCCGACTACAATCAATTTCCACTCGTCCTGCTTATAGGCAGGACGCAGTACCCCTTCGAACTCCTCGGGACTTAAGGCTTCCATCTTCTGACGCAGATCATCGCCAATTGCCAGCGCCTCGGCCGCATATTCACCGGCGTAGCGCAGAAACTTATCGGAGTCTTCAAAGAGTCTCTTTACTGCCATTTCCTTCATGCGGAAATAGTCTTTTGAGCCCACGCCCAAGGCGAAATAAGGCTGCGCCACAGACACATAACGCTCGATAGCATCGTTTACATGCAGTTCAATCAACTCCAACAGCTGCCCAGAGCCTGAGCCTTGCAATACTGCATGGGTAATGTTTTCCGGATTTAGCAGGCGCTTTTCGATTATCTCAGAATACACCCCAGACACCTCTTTTTGGCGCTTAAGAAACATCCCTTGAATGGTAAAAATTCCCACTTTTGTAGGACGTTTGGGTTCAAAGATGATCTTTATCGCGATCCAGTTAGTGAGGTAACCCACCAATAAGCCGCCAAGAGGCAGAATCCACCAATATTGCACGAAATACCAAAGCACCATGGTGGGTAAACCAAACAGGAAGCCAAAATACAGGCCAGAGCGTTCAATAAACGGAAATTCTTTGGCCCCGGCTTGCAGGAAGATCTCATTGATTAGTTCAGGATCGTTGGTCAGTTGTTCCACTACCAGTTCGCGGATGTTCAGGATTTCGCCTACATTTTGTTGGAAATCCCGGACCATTTTGCGCACCACATTGGGAATATCCATCTCAATGCGGTAATAAACCAGGTTTTTACCTTGTACCGGCATCGCCGCCCACAAAGTCGGCGCCGATTCCTGCATCACATCGTTTACGATACGACGTAAGACCTGTTTGAGGCGTCTTTCGATGGCCAGTGTCATTTGATCGGCATCGAGGCGCTGGGCGATCTCCTCTACACTGAGCAACTTACCAAGCACCAACTCCACTTCGATTTCGGCCATTTCGCGACGTTTGGCCGGGATTAACCCTTGCCAACCAAAAAACGGACGAATACCCACAAACTCGATGGGGTAAAACATCATCTTGACCGCAAGATAATTGGTAAACCACCCAACGATAGCGCTAATGATGGGGATTAGCAGCAGAGTCAGGGTTTGAACATTCCATTCCATATCAAACAACAAGCGGTCCAGTTGGCAAGGCCTGGCGGCAATAGAAGCCAGGCTAACGGGTCAATTTAGAATGGTCAATCTAATAACACCCCGAACCCGTATGGATCAATAAAATATTGAAAAACGCGGCACAAACCGATAATTAGGTTGCCCTTTCAAATGTTTTGGCATTTGATCATGATGAATAATTAGCAGTGTGAATGACGCAATGGCAAAGAAAGATGAGCTTCGAACATTGGATTTGGCAATCGCCAACGCCAATAGTTACCAGGAGTTTCTGGAGGCCAGCCTGGCTCACGACCGGCTGTCTGGCGCCGAAGAATGGAAGCAAATCGACAAGTCCAATGATTTTGATTATCGCCTGATCCAAAAACGCGTACAGCGGATGAAACTGGCCAAGGCCAATAAAGATGCCACCGGTCTGATGTTTATCCTGCATGAAGGGATCCACGGTAATCTGGGCAATATATCTAACCCTATACTGGGTAGTTACTCCAAAGTCGGTACCAAAAGACTTATTCAGGAGTTCTTGGATGAAGTCTGCTCGGCGCTGGATTTTATTTATCACGCCGATGAGCAGGATGTCGATTTCCACGAGAAGCTAGCCTTTTTTGAAGAAACGACACATGCCTACGGCAGAAGCTGTTTAATGCTAAGCGGCGGTGCCGGCCTGGGTTTCTTTCACTGTGGGGTAGTCAGCTCGTTGCTGGATCACAATCTGCTGCCCGATGTTATCTCCGGCGCCAGTGCCGGCTCTATTGTGGCCGCTCTCGCAGCCACCCGCCGGGAAGATGAGCTTAAACATATGCTCACCGCCGAAGTTATCTATGAAAAGTTTCGTAAGTGGAGCATTTGGCGCGGTCCTGGTAAAGGCAGCTGGTTGGACAGTACCAATCTGGAAAATGCGCTGATCGAGCTTTTCGATCTGATGACGTTTGAGGATGCTTATCACCTGACTGGTCGCCATGTCACTATTACGGTGTCTCCGGCCGATTTACACCAATACTCCAGGCTACTTAACGCCAAGACCTCTCCCAATGCCATCATTACTCAGGCTGTGCGGGCCTCTTGTGCAATTCCCTGGGTGTTTTCACCGGTGCAATTGCGAGCCAGAAACCAGGCCGGCGAGATTGTGCCTTATATCCCCAGTCGTAAGTTTGCCGATGGCTCACTGATGGCCGACATGCCATTTAGCAGATTGGCTCGTCTTTACGGGGTTAACCACAGCATTGTCAGTCAGACCAATCCCCTGGCAGTGCCCTTCTTGTCCAGACGCAAGCATCACTCCCGTGGGCTTATCGATATGACCACCCGCCATCTTGCCAATCTGGCCAAAACCAACAGCGTCTTTGCGTTCGATATACTGGAAAACATCATACCCGGTAAGGCTACCAAGCTGGGTATTCATAAGCTGCGCTCCATTATCGACCAGCAATACGTGGGCGACATCAATATCCTGCCTGAGCGTGGTCTGGGGAATTTGAAGTATCTGCTCAGCAACCCTACCGAAAAGGGTATTGGAGAATTGATTAAGAAAGCGGAAAAGGCCACCTGGCCGCAATTGGATCTGATCCGTCGTAATACCCAGATCAGTAAAACTTTCCGTTTCTATCTGAATAAGCTGAAAGCCAGAGAAACCAAGATCCTGGCCAATCGGGCTGCCAAGCGTAAAGCGGCTCAAGCCACTGCGGCAAGTGGTGGACAGTAAGAGCGGGGACTAGCCAATAAAAAATGCCGGGAATTTCCCGGCATTTTTTATTGGGCGATGTCGATTAAGACTGAGCAGGCTTGCTGCGTCTCGTCGCAGGGCGCTTGGCGGCAGTACTTGGCTTTGCCGCAGTGCCACTGGTACGCTTTTGCGTCGCAGGTTGTTTTACTGGCGCAGCCTTTGTGGTGCTGGTTGCCTTGGCAGCAGGAGCTGGCGCAGCTTTGGGTTTTTCGGACTCAGCCGACTTGGGCGCAGCGGTTTCCGCCTTCTTGCTTGCCTGCACTTTGGCTTCAGCCGCCTTCTTGGCAGCCGCCTTTTTACGCTGCAGCTCAACCACAACAGCGTCTAAATCGTTGAGGGTTTTTTCCAGCTTGTCCGTGGCACTGGCCAGTGCATCAGGCTCTGGATTCAGTCTGGCTTTGATAGCATCGATGCTCTTATTCACCCAAGCTGGCACCGCAAACTTGTCTTTCAGATTGGCTTGCAATTGCTCTTCTACCTTTGAGCCGCGGGCGATAAGGTCATTGAGACCGCTTTGCGTTTGCTCTACGAATTGGTCCAACTTATCCGCAGCCACTTCGCGACCCGCTTCATATGAACCCAATCCGGCAAGCCAAGTCTTACGACCGGTATTTTCAATCTTTTTGGTGTCTTTCATTGCTCTGCTCCAAAGTCCCTGTTGTGGGCCTGACCCGAGTGCGTTTGCACATGGGCGCTGGAAAAGAACAAAGCCTGACCAGGTCAGGCTTTGTCAGCTTGCCTTACTTAGCGTCGGCCAGCTTAGAGACCTGGGCGCTCAGAGCGTCGATCTTGGCAGACAGCTCGTCAACCTTTTGCTCCATGTCTGATTTGTCCAGACCCAGCTTCTTGCGTACTTCGGCAACGCGGGCTTCAACGTTAGTAGTTTCTTTGAACTTGTCTTTCGCATCGGCTTCGATTTTGCTACCTTTAGCAACCAGTTCTTCGAAGACTTTGGAAGCTTCGGCGTTCAGCTTCTCGTAGCGACCTTGTACTTCGTCTACGCTCTTGCCGTAAGCGCCAAGGCCGGCCAGCCAAATTTTACGGGCAAATTCTTCAGCGTCATTTACTTTTGATTTCAGGTTATCAATCTTGCTCATGGTGTAGCTCCTGTGGTTGGTTTACGGTTGAAATGATATGGAAGTAAATTAGAAACCGCATACTAAATAACCAACCACCTTAAAAAAAATCCCAGAAAATACCTAACCAATTGTTTTTAAACATTTTCTTTTTTATCGTCAGCTCAACTAAATGATATGGCTTTTTGTAACATTGTTTTTTCTGAGCTTGTCCCTATATATGGCAACATAGCGAAAACCGAATAACGGATACCGGACACGAAGAACCGGTTAGCGAATATCGGAGTCTTTAGCAACTGCGCCCGACTGGCGGCCAGTACTGGGGTAAGGCTCACTCTCTTAATGAGCTACTGAAATGAACCTTTCGCCCCACAGCCTGTCTGTTGGATTCGCTCCGGCTATTTTCTTTTTTACTTTATTGCGGAATCACCATGGCAGCCGACCAATTCAAAAAACTACAAACCTATCTCGACTCCCAGGTGCTGGGCCAATCCAGCTTGACCCGTAACATCTTGATTGCCCTACTGGCAGATGGACACCTTTTGGTGGAAGGCCCTCCCGGTCTGGCCAAAACACGAGCCGTCAATGCTCTGGCCAAGGGAGTAGAAGGAGATTTTCATCGTATTCAGTTTACCCCTGACTTATTGCCGGCGGATTTGACCGGTACCGATATCTATCGTCCTGAAGACGGTAGCTTCGTGTTTCAACAAGGTCCGCTGTTCCACAACTTGATTCTGGCCGACGAGATCAACCGGGCCCCGGCCAAAGTGCAATCAGCCTTGCTCGAAGCGATGGCAGAGCGCCAGATCACCGTGGGCAATAAAACCTACACCTTGCCTCAGCTATTTCTGGTGATGGCCACCCAAAACCCGATTGAGCAGGAAGGCACTTATCCATTGCCAGAAGCGCAGTTGGACCGTTTTCTGATGCATCTGGAGCTGGATTATCCCAGTGCGGAGACAGAGCTGGCTATCCTTCGTCTTAACCGTAACGAAGCGCTGGATATCAAGGCAGAGCCTGCGCCCAATATCAGTCAACAGGATATATTTGCCGCCCGTCAGGCATGCCTGAGTATTCATCTGGCCGAGTCCTTGGAGCACTATCTGGTACAAATTATTATGGCGACCCGTAAGCCCGGTGCCTTGGATCCTGATTTGGCCAAGTGGATCGAGTACGGCGCCAGCCCCCGCGCCACCATCGCTTTGGATCGTTGCGCCCGTGCCCATGCATGGCTTAGCGGCCGTGATTTCGTCGGCCCCGATGATATTCAGGCTGTGGTGCATAATGTGCTGCGCCACCGGGTACTGCTCAGTTACGACGCCGAAGCCGAAGGGGTTAGCACTAATCAGGTGCTGCATCGCATTTTGGAACTGGTTCCTGTGCCATAGGGAGCACTGCCATGCAGCAACAGGCAATGCTTTGGCTAGAGCAACATAAGGCCGACGGTGTCAATTTGTCGGCCGCAGAACTGCTTTACTATCAGAGTAAAACAGGCTTGATGGATCTTCGTCCCAGGCGCAGCATTCAGGCCAAATTGGCTGGCACCTACCTGGCGAAAACCAAAGGTCGGGGAATGGAATTTGATGAGGTCCGTCATTATCAACCCGGTGATGATATCCGCGCCATTGATTGGCGGGTAACCGCCCGTACCGGCAAAACCCACACCAAACTCTACCGTGAAGAAAAGGAGCGCCCGATCTTTATTCTCACTGATCTTGGCGCAGGTATGCACTTTGGCACCCAGTTTCTGTACAAATCTGTGCAGGCCGCCCATTTAACAGCACTTATTGCCTGGGCAGCTCGCCAACGCGGCGACCGCATCGGCGGCCTGATTTTTAATCAGGATCAGCATCTGGAATTTAAACCACTGACCAGGCAAAAGGCCGTACTGAGCCTGCTGCATGGTTTGCTGGAACTGCACAAACCGGTTGCACAAAGCAACAGTAACCTGAGTCTGGATGATGCCCTGTCACGTCTCAGAAGACTGGCGCGCCCCGGCAGTTTGATATTCCTTATCAGTGACTTTGCCAAGGTCACTGAGGTTACCCGCCAGCATCTGTCGGCCCTGAGCAGTCACTGTGAGCTGGTTGCCCATCCTATCAGCGATCCTTTTGAGCAGGCATTGCCCAAAGTTAACGCCCCGCAGCAGGTAAAACTGACAGATGGTGCGCAGATGACGCAGGTACTCTTGGGTGACAAGCAAACGGAAGAGCGCTATCAGGAGCGCTATTTAAGGCACAGCCATCAAGTTGAACATATGCTCAAGCAGTGCCGGGTACAGGTACTACCTATCAGTTGCGCCCTGCCCCTGGAGCTGCAATTAGGAGGGAAAAGATGAACCCACTTGAGCAACTCAAAGATATTCATCTGCCTGAACCCGTTAGCTGGTGGCCCCCTGCACCTGGCTGGTGGCTAGTGGCATTGCTGACCCTTGTCTTGATCACGGCCATGATAATGCTGTGGAGAAAAAGACAAGCCAGACGCCGCGCCATACGTCAGGCACTGCACGAGCTGCAAAACCTGGATGTGCAATCCACAGATGCGCTAGCTACCATCAATGGCCTGTTGAAACGACTGACACTGACCTATTTCCCCAGAGAGCAAAGTGCCCATTTACATGGCAAAGCCTGGCTGGACTTTTTGGCCAGCCAACTACCAGCAAAACAGCAGGACAGTTTTCGCCAGGCATTCGGCCCTTTGCTTGAACAATTATACCAAAAGCAGGTTAGCACAGCGGACCTCCCAAGCTATCAACGGTTAGCAACGCAATGGATCAACCAGGCTCTGCCCCCAAAAAAGATGAAGGAGGCCAAGCATGTTTGAATTTGCCTGGCTTTGGGCATTGACCTTGTTGCCCCTGCCTTTGCTTTTCAGACTTTTGCCGCCATTGCCTAAACAGGAATCGGCGGCCCTTCGGGTACCCAAACTGGACAAAGATCTCAGTAACACGCCCTCCCCGGTCATGTCTGGTTCGGCAAGGCTGTTTGTGCCCTTGCTGATTTGGCTGTGTCTGGTGCTGGCGGCAGCTAGGCCACAATGGCTGGGTGAGCCCATCAACATTCCGGCTAAGGGAAGAGAGCTGATGCTGGCCGTTGACTTGTCAGGAAGCATGGCGGTGGAAGACATGGTGCTCAATGGCCGCGCCGTGGACCGACTGACCATGATCAAAGCGGTGCTGGGGGATTTTATTGCCAGACGCATTGGTGATCGCCTGGGCCTTATCCTCTTTGCCGATACCGCCTATCAGCAAGCCCCGCTCACCTATGACAGACACACGGTTGAACAGCTCCTGGATGAAGCGGTGATCAATCTGGTCGGTAAACAAACCGCTATTGGCGATGCCATTGGTCTTGCCGTAAAGCGCTTTGAAGAGCAAGAGGATTCAAACAAGGTGCTGGTCCTGCTAACCGATGGCCAAAACACCGCTGGTAATCTGGATCCTATGCAGGCCCTGGAGCTTGCCAAGCACCATGGCGTTACCATCTATACCATTGGTGTGGGCGCTGATGAGATGCAGGAGCGAGGCTTACTCTTTAGCCGTACCGTCAACCCCTCGCGGGATCTGGATGAAAAGATGTTGACCGAGCTTGCCAGCCAAACCGGCGGACAGTATTTTCGTGCCAAAGACACCCAGGGACTGGAATCTATTTACGCGACCCTGGATATGCTTGAACCCATCGAGCGAGACGCGCGACAAATGCGTCCTCTGACGGCTTTATTCCATTATCCATTGGCTTTGGCCCTGCTGCTCTCCTGCATGATGTGCCTGCCAGCGATACTACGCTCCGTGCTGTCAAAAAGGAGCCTGTGATGCAGACCTTTATGGAACAGTTTCACCTGCTCAGACCCTATTGGCTGTTAGCCTTGATTCCGCTGGCCCTGTTATGGTTTTCAATTAAAAGGCTACAGCAACAGCAAAGTGGCTGGCGCCATCTGGTGGCCGGACACCTGTATCAACATTTGATAGTGACCAGTGGCAATGTGGGCAAACGTCCTCCGCTGTGGTTGCTGTGCCTGGCGTGGCTGCTCGCCGTCATAGCCCTGGCAGGACCAACCTGGGAGAAATTACCGCAACCGGTCTACCAATTGCATCAGGGCAATGTGGTGGTGATGGACATGTCGTTGTCCATGCGCGCTACCGATGTCAGTCCTGACCGCCTGACCAGAGCCAGGTTTAAGGCCATGGATTTAGTCAAAGCTATCGGTGAGGGAGAAACCGGCCTGGTTGCCTATGCTGGCGATGCCTATGTGATCAGTCCTTTAAGTAGCGATGGACAAACACTGAATAGCCTTATTCCCAGTCTTTCACCGGAAATTATGCCGGTACCTGGCAGTGAACCCGGGGCGGGGATCCGTCTGGCCATAGAGCTGTTAGGCAATGCCGGTTACCCTCAAGGGGAAATATATTGGATCACCGATGGTATTGAACCCAGCCAGGTAGCGGTCATCTCCGATCTTATTCTCTCCAGCCGCTACCGCCTCTCAATCCTGGGTGTGGGCAGCGAAGAAGGAGCCCCCATTCAATTGGAAAATGGCGAATTGATGAAGGACGGTAACGGCTCTATCGTCATCCCACGCCTGGATGAAAGCTCGCTGAAACTGCTGGCCCGCAAAGGTGATGGTCGCTTCGCACCAATGCAAGCCGATGACAGCGATATTCAATATCTGACCAATCAGTTGCAACTCGAGCGGCAAAACGAGCAACAACAAGAGCAAGAGGATAGTTTTGGTGATCAGTGGCAGGAAATGGGCCCCTACCTGTTACTGCTGTTGCTGCCGTTGGCCGCCTATGGCTTCAGGCGCGGCATTCTTAGCATACTACCGGCCCTGCTCTTAGGCTGCGGCTTAATCACACCGATGCTTTACAGTCCCCAAGCTCAGGCAAATTGGTGGGACGACCTGTGGCTAAATGCCGACCAGCAAGGCCAGCAAGCATTTAGTGCCCAAGAGTATGCCAAGGCAGCGGAGCAATTCAATGATCCGCTGTGGAAAGGCAGCGCCCACTATAAAAACGGCGAATATGAGCAGGCTCTCGAAGATTTTCAGGGCTTAGACAGCACCGACGCCTTGTACAACAAAGGCAACACCCTGGCGCAATTAGGCAAACTGGATGAAGCCATAGAAGCCTACAACCAGGTGCTTAAACAAGATCCTGAGCATGCAGATGCTGCCGCCAATAAAGCCTTGCTGGAAGAAATGCAAAAGCAGCAACAACAGCAGAATCAGGATCAACAGGACAAAAACGACCAGGGAGACCAGGGAGACCAGGGAGACCAGGGAGACCAGGGAGACCAGGGAGACCAGGGAGACCAGGGAGACCAGGGAGACCAGGGAGACCAGGGAGACCAGAAAAATAGCGAAAGTTCATCTTCCAAACAAGACAATCAACAGCAGTCATCGCAAGACCAACAAGGCGGCGATCAGCAGCAGCAGCAGCAGCAGCAGCAGCAAGACAATGCTGATGGCGAAGATCAGCAAGCACAAGATCAATCAGAAGAGAGTAAGGAGCAGGAGGCACAGCAAGCCAAGGCTAAACCTTCTGATGAAAAGCAATCTGCAAAGGAAAAGGGCTCATATGTCCAACAAAGCCAGATGAGTGAGCAAGAAAAAGAAGAGCAGCAACGTATGGAAAATTTACTAAGACGGGTGCCTGACGATCCGGCATATCTCCTTAAACGCAAAATGCAGTTGGAAAACCAACGTCGTCAGCGTGAAACCCTTCCCAATCGATTGCAGAGGAATTGGTAATGCGTAAAAGCATGAATTGGTTTTCCCTTCAGGCGTTTTGTGCCTTTTTGATATTGTTCTTTTATACTCTCTCCGCCTCCGCAGCGGTCACCGAGGTCAGAGCCTCGGTAGACAAAAATCCAGCGATGGTGGATGAGGCGATCAATCTGGAAATCACCGCCAATGACGCATTGGACGGCAATGCACTGGATACCTCGGCGTTACTCAAAGATTTTGTGGTGGGTCACACCTCCGTTAGTAGCCAGACCCGTATTGTTAATATGGACATGACGCGCACCACCACCTGGACCACACAACTAATCCCCAGACAGCCTGGGCGCTACGAAATCCCCAGTTTTGAGATTCAGGGAGTACGCAGCGAGCCCATCCAGCTGATGGTGCTACCCGTTTCAAGTGCGACCCGTGCCCAGGCCCGCGATGTGTTTGTCACGACCGAAGTGAACACCACCAGCATCTATTTGCAACAGCAACTGCAATATAAAGTACGGCTGCATTTAGCCCAGGATTTGCAACGAGGAAGCCTTTCCACACCAAGCCTGGATGGCGCCGATATCCGCCAGGTAGGCAAAGATGTGGAAAGCACCGAAATCATCGATGGCAGACGTATGCGCATTATTGAGCGTAACTTTGCCATTATTCCCCAGGCCAGCGGTCAATTCAGTATCCAGGGTCCGGTGTTTGAAGGGGAAGTCGTGGATGCAAACAGCCCTTCCTTTGGTTTGTTTAACCGAACCAAGCGACTCACCCGCATCGGCCCGGCCATCGACATTGAGGTCAAGCCAGTACCCGCCAATTATCAAGGCCACTGGTTACCCAGTGAAATGGTTACCCTGCACGAAGAATGGTTGCCGGCCAACGGTGAATATCGCGTTGGTGAACCCATTACCCGCACCGTGACCCTCACCGCACTGGGTGTCGTAGACCAATTGCTACCGCCGATTGAGGCCAGCTATCCCGATACCGTCAAAACCTACCCTGACCAGGCCAATAGCGCCACAGTAGATAAAGACGGCCGGCTGATTGCACAGCGCACAGAATCCATCGCTATTATTCCTTCTAAGCCGGGCGAAATCACCTTACCCGAAGTGCAACTGACTTGGTTTAATGTTAATACCGGAAAAAATGAGGTCGCCAAGCTGGCCCAAAAGACCTTACAAATTTTACCGGCCCTGTCTGATACGCAGCGACCGCTGCCACAACTGCCTCAAGTGCAACCTGATGCGCCAGTCGCTAATATTCCGGCGGCTTCTCCAACCCAAACTAACGGCTGGTGGTCACTGAGCAGTAGCTTTTTGCTGGCACTATGGTTACTGACCCTGCTAGGCTGGTGGTGGACCAACAGAAGCAAAAAAATTCAGCACCATGAAGTAAAAGATAACGCTCATTGGGCAATGCTGAGTCAAGCCTTGTCAGCGTCCGATTCATCGGCAGTCATTAGCCATTTAGGGCCATTTTTGGCCAACGAACTTGGCATCATGGCAGCACTGCCTGAGCTTTGTGAGAAACTTGATGACAAGGAATTAAAACAGGCGATTGATGAGCTAATGATTCATCGGTATGGCAGAGAAAGCCAAGCCTGGACAGGGGTAAGATTGCATAATGCGCTTAAGCAATGGCGCAAACACAATAAGATAACAACGGTGTCTGGCACGGAACTGGCGTCGCTGCGCCTTGAATAAAAACATAAAAAAGGGGGGAACGCCCATGAAACCACTATTTTACCGCTTTCCGATGACACTGATTGCGTTATCGTTGGTCGCCTGTTCACCGGCACAACAACAAAGCAATACATCGCCAACACCATCTCTGCAATCCGCCGACCAGATACAGACGGCAACCCAGACTGAATCCGAGCGGCTAAAGGCGTTTTTTGCTGAGAGTTTTGAGACCGACCTGAAGCGCTCTCCCATGACCCAAAGCTATCTGGGATATAAATGGGACCAAGATAAGTGGGATGACATTTCCCCCGCTTTCGAAGATGAAACTCTGGCCTTGCTACAAAAGCGAAAAGCCACGGCTGAAGCTTTCGACACCAGCAAATTAAGTGATGCGGAGCGCCTCAGCCTAACGCTGTATTTGGCCGATATTGCACGCCAGTTGGAAAACGATAAATTCCGCCACCATGACTACATCATGGATCAATTTCGCGCCTGGCACACCACCGTCCCCAGTTTCTTGATCAACATCCATCAGGTCAGCGACCTGTCAGAAGCACAAGCCTATATTGCCAGGCTTAACGGTGTTAAGCCGCTGTTTGACCAGCTGAGAGAGCAATTAAAACTACGTGAACAGTTAGGCGTGTTTCCGCCCCAATGGTCTTACGATCAAATGATTGCGGCGTCCGAAAATGTGATCTCCGGCAAGCCCTTCGAAGAACAGGGCGAAGATTCAACCCTGTGGGCAGATTTTAATGCCAAAGTAGCGGCATTATCGGTTACCGATGCGCAAAAGAATGAACTGTTGGAGCAGGCCAGAACCGCGCTCAATACGCAGGTAAAGCCAGCTTATGTGGCGCTGATTGAAGAGCTCAAACACCAGCAAACCTTAAGCCCGGAAGGTGATGGCGTATGGCGTTTACCCGATGGCGATAAGTGGTATCAAAACCGTCTGGCTTGGTTTACCACCACCGATATGAATGCTGATCAGGTACATCAAATTGGCCTTGAGAATGTCAGTCGCATCCATGAGCAAATGAAAGTCATCATGCAAAAGGTAAACTTTGAGGGCGATCTGCAGGCATTTTTCGAATTTATGCGCACCGACCCGCAGTTCTACTATGCCAATACAGAAGAAGGTCGGGACAAATACCTTGCCGAAGCCAAAGCCTTTATCGATGTGATGCGCAGCAAACTGCCTGATTATTTTGGTCTTACCCCTAAAGCAGACATGATGGTTAAACGGGTCGAAGCCTTCCGTGAGAAATCGGCCGGCAAAGCCTTCTACCAGAGTCCTGCCAAAGATGGCTCCAGACCCGGTATTTACTACGCCAATCTGTATGATATGAACAGCATGCCGACCTATCAGATGGAAGCATTGGCTTACCATGAAGGTATACCGGGACACCATATGCAATTGGCCATTGCCCAGGAGCTTGAGGGTGTCCCTGAATTCCAGAAATACCTGTCTTTTACCGCCTATACAGAAGGATGGGGGCTTTACACTGAGGAATTAGCAAAGGAAATGGGCTTTTATCAGGATCCCTATTCTGACTTTGGACGCCTTGCTATGGAGCTATGGCGTGCCTGCCGACTGGTGGTAGACACTGGTATTCATGCCAAGAAGTGGAGCCGCGAGAAAGCCATCGCCTACTTAGTGGAAAACACCCCTAATCCACAGGCTGACGCGACCAAGGCCATCGAGCGTTATATTGCTATGCCGGGACAGGCGACAGCTTATATGATTGGCAAGCTCAAAATTATAGAGCTGCGGGAATGGGCGAAAGCACAATTGGGCGATGCCTTTGACATTCGCCAGTTCCATGATCAGGTACTCAAAGATGGTCCGGTACCGCTGGATGTGTTGCAGGAAAAGATCGAAGCTTGGGTAGCGTCAAGCAAGGTCTGATACTATCGACAAAGAGGCGCATTGCGCCTCTTGTTCATTCTGGTGCATGATTTTTAGGCCGAAAAAGAGGCTTTGCCAAGGGAATTTCAGGAAAACCATGTTTTTACGAAAGCAAACATCCAAAGCCACGGTCTCTTCGGACATGCAAAATAAACAAAAACGCTATGAAGCCCTGGTCAGGGCACTGCACGGTGATCTTTACCGCTATGCCTACTGGCTGATTGGCGATAAAGCTATTGCTGAAGATGTGGTGCAGGAGACCTTCCTGCGTGCCTGGCGCTCCCTTGACTCGCTTAAAGACGAAAAGGCAGCCAAAGCCTGGTTAATTACCATTTTACGACGTGAAAATGCGCGGCGCTTCGAGCGCAAGCAGTTTGATCTGGTGGATATGGACGATTACCCGCTTAAAGACGAAGGACCCGATCAACAGGATGATTTGGAACATCGTGAGTTACATGGCTTGATCGCTAATCTCGCAGAGGAATATCGAGAGCCATTGGTGTTGCAGGTTATGTTTGGCTATAGCGGTGAAGAAATCGCTGAGCAACTGGGGCTTAACAAAAATACGGTGATGACGCGTCTTTTCCGTGCCCGCAATCAGATTAAAGAAGCGCTTGAACAAACAGACCTTTCCGGGGGACGTAAAAATGGATGATTTAGAATTTCGCCGTGCCATTTATGCTGACCCACAATCGGATGATCCGAAACTAAGGGAAGCCGCGGCAAAAGATCCAAGCAGGCAGCAGTTTTGCAAAGAAATGAAACAGCTGGATGAGAGATTAAAACAGGCCACCAAGGTAGCAGTGCCTGATGGTTTGGCTGAGCGCATCCTCCTGCGCCAATCCATGCAACATTACCGTCAGCAGCGAAAGCGCCGCTTTCAATGGGCGATGGCCGCCTCTGTGGTATTGTGCCTGGGCCTTGCCTTTAACCTATGGCAAAACCGGGATATTGATATGTCGGCCCATGCTTTGGCACATATCTATCACGATGAAGATGCACTGAGTGCCGATGAGCATGTGACCCTGGCTCAGGTGAATGCCAAATTAGCCAGCTTTGGTGGTAACTTTAGCGATGAGATTGGCAAAATCAGTTATGCTAATTTTTGCTTTATGGATGGCGTAAAAAGCCTGCATATGGTGCTGGAAACCGAACAGGGCAAAGTCACCGTCTTTATTCTGCCCAACAAAAACTCGGCCAGTGATCACCCTTACTTTGCCGATGACAAATACCAAGGTCATGTGGCTGAATTTTCACAAGCCAGCATGATAGTGGTTGGTGAAAAAGACAGTTCGCTGGCCACACTGGAAGCTAAGTTAAAAGAAAAGCTGCGCTTCTCTGCCTAGCCTAAACGAACGGACCTACAAACGGCTACCAGCACCGAGTTTGCGCAGTTGCTCGATGACCCTTGGGGCAATGCGGTCGATAGGTAACACTTCCGCGGCCGCGCCTAAGCGAATGGCCTCTTTGGGCATACCAAAGACCACACAACTTTGTTCATCCTGCGCCAGGGTAAAAGCGCCCTGGCGGTGAATTTCGGCTAACCCTTCAGCCCCGTCCTTGCCCATACCGGTTAAAAGCATGGCTACCAGGTTACGGCCGGCCACCTTTGCCAGTGATTGAAACATCACATCCACCGAGGGCTTATGCCCACTTACCCGCTCGGTATCCAGTAACTTGATACGATAGTCTGCCCCACTCTTTTCGATGACCATATGCAAACTACCCGGTGCCAGATAGGCGTGACCAGGCAACACCCGCTCTCCGTCCTTAGCCTCAGCAACACGCATGGCGCATAGGCCATCCAAACGCTTTGCATAGGTGGTGGTGAATCCTGGCGGCATGTGCTGTGTGATCAACACCGCAGGCGAGTTGGCAGGCAAGCGGATCAATACTTCCTTGATAGCCTCTGTACCGCCGGTAGACGCGCCGATGGCAATCAATTTCTCGGTAGACAGGGATAGATTGGAAGGTGGAGGCGCCGATACGGGCTTATCCACACGTTTAACCTTGGCTCTGGCACAGGTGCGGATCTTATCCAGGATAAGATTACGGTATTCTTCAATCCCCTGTGCCACACCGATTTTGGGCTTGGCAATATAATCCACTGCCCCTAATTCCAGCGCTCTTAAAGTGGCTTCGGCCCCGGCTTCGGTCAAGGTGGAAATCATCAATACTGGGGTCGGTCTGGCTTTCATCAGCCGGTCTAAAAAGGTCAAGCCATCCACCTTGGGCATTTCAATATCCAAGGTGATCACATCCGGAGCATGGGCGTTGACCATTTCCCTGGCTACATAAGCATCCTGTGCAGTCCCGACCAACTCCATCCCGGGCGCTTGCCGGATAATCTCACCGAGCAATTGACGAATTAACGCTGAGTCATCCACTACCAGTACTTTAATCGTCATTGCCAAGTCCTAAAAAAGATCCACATCGCCACTTTTGGGCACCTGGCGAAGACGCATACGGTATTCGCTTTCTCTGTCCATGATGGTGCTGTTATGCAGGGATTTAATCTTGCGCACCATCACCTTGCCAGTATCCGGGAAGAAATACACTTTACGTGGATATTGATCCAAGAGGTCACTGGCCAAAATCGGGATCTGTTCAGTTTTCAGATACTGCAGCACAAAATCCACATTGCGCTCACCGACAGTATTTTGGGTGAGTCCACGCAATACATTGCCCCCACCGAATATCTTCGCTTCCAGAGTATTACGCCTGGCCCCCAGCTTGACCATATGGTTGATCAGGATCTCCATGGCATGCACGCCATAGCGGGCCGATTCAGACCACACCGCATTCTCACTGCTGCCTTCATTGGGTAACAGGAAATGGTTCATTCCACCGACCATGCGCACAGGGTCACGCAAACACACCGACACGCAGGAGCCAAGCACTGTCACAATCATGGTCGGATCTTTAGTGACAAAATACTCACCCGGCAGAATCTTGACCGCATCGCGTTCGAAATGGCGATCAAAGTAACGATTAGGGGCCATATTCTGGTCGTCTATTTCGTATCCAGACACATCAGCCTCGCTTTACCGGTGCATAGGTGGTCTTGCCAAGGTGCTTGACCAAATTGGGAGCATGAGAGAAGTTTTCCGAATGACCAGCCACATACAATCCCCCTTCCGGCATCAGGGCGACCATCTTGGCCAATATTTCCAGTTGTGTTTCCTTATCGAAGTAAATCATCACATTGCGGCAGAAAATCACTTCAAAGGGGCCATGTATTGGCCATTTATCGTCCATTAAGTTGATGCGTTGATATTGCACCATCCTTGCCAACTCCGGCACTACCCTGACTTTACCGGCTTGCTTGCCCGTACCTTTTTGAAAAAACATTTTGCGCCGCTGTTCATCAATGTCCTTAATCCGATCAAGCGGATAAATACCTGCCGCCGCTGTTTGCAGAACACCACTGTCAATATCAGAAGCGATAATTTCTATGGGGCCGCCAAAGCGCCCCTGTGCTTCCACTACGGTCATGGCAATGGAATAAGGCTCCTCTCCGGTGCTGCTGGCGGCACACCAGATACGCTTCACCGGATGGGTTAGCAGGTAATCATGCAAAATCTTGAAGTGATGGGCCTCGCGGAAAAACGCTGTCAAATTGGTGGTCAAGGCATTGATAAAGAACTGAATTTCTTCCTCATGGTTTGCCACATACTGCAAATAGGGTTGAAAGCCTGGCAGTTTCAAGGTGCGCAACCGTCTGACCAGGCGGCTGTAAACCATGGAGTCTTTGCTGTCAGCCAGGCGGATGCCGGTCAGGTGGTACAACAACTCCCTGACCTTTTCAAAATCCACCCGGCTGTACGCAAACTCTTTGCCTTCACCTAATGTCGGCATTGCGCTTACCCCTTAGAAGCTCTCCCATTCATCTTCTTGGGGAGGAGCAGGTTTCACCAACTTGGTGGGTTTACCACCTTTGTCTGCGTTACTGCCCTGCATTTTGGGTGTTTGCGACAGCGCTTTGGGTAAAGCCTGACGGTGCGAGGGTGCTGGCGCACTCAACATCGCACCGCTGGTTTTAAAGGTGGCAACTTGATTGGCCAGTTGTGCTGCCTGCGATTGCAGGCTCTCGGAGGCTGCCGCCGCTTCCTCTACCAATGCCGCGTTTTGTTGGGTCATTTCATCCATCTGTGTGACCGCTTTACCGATTTCATCAATGCCCGACGCCTGTTCAGCAGAAGCTGCGGCAATTTCCGACATAATGTCATTCACACGTTTAATGGCATTGACGATTTCACGCATGGTATCGCCGGATTGATTAACCAAGGTGTTGCCGTTTTCAATCTTCTTCACCGAGTCCGAAATCAGTGCTTTGATGTCTTTGGCGGCATTCGCTGAACGCTGAGCCAAAGTGCGCACCTCTGATGCAACTACCGCGAATCCCCTACCTTGCTCACCGGCTCTGGCCGCCTCAACGGCAGCATTCAGGGCCAGTATATTGGTCTGGAAAGCGATTCCGTCAATCACACCGATAATGTCACTGATCTTCTGTGCCGATTCATTGATGGAGGCCATGGTGGTCACCACCTGCTGGATAAGGCTGCCGCCATCTACTGCCACATTAGAAGCCTGAGAGGCCAGGCCGTTGGCCTGTTTGGCGTTTTCGGCGTTAAGGCGCACTGTGCTGGTCAGCTCTTCCATACTGGAGGCAGTTTCTTCCAGACTGGCGGCCTGCTGCTCGGTACGGCTGGACAGATCCGAGTTGCCTTGGGCAATCTCACTGGAGGCACTACTGATGGTATC
Source organism: Aliiglaciecola sp. CAU 1673 (assembly GCF_029223185.1). Classification (GTDB taxonomy): domain Bacteria; phylum Pseudomonadota; class Gammaproteobacteria; order Enterobacterales; family Alteromonadaceae; genus Bowmanella. The sequence continues at coordinate 136,732 of NZ_JARHUG010000002.1, read as the reverse complement.
TGTCGCCTCACGAATATCGCCAATCATGGAGCCGAGTTTGTCGGCGGTATTGTTACAATAGTTTTTGAGATCTTCGAAGGTGCCTTCGTAATCACTGAGGATACGTTGGGTTAAATCCCCTTCGGACAGCGCCAACAGCACTTTGGCAATGTCTTTGAGACCGCTGTCGGTGGTGCTGATCAGGCTGTTAAGCCCTTCGGCAATGGTCAGCATAAAGCCGTCCTTGCCTTCGGTGGTGATTTTCTTGCTGAAGTCCCCTCTTGCAGCAGCAGAGACCAATCCTGACACTTCCTGCTCAGCCATGATCTCCTGCGTGCGATCCAGCCATTCCACCACCGAGCCTATACGCTCACCGGATTTGCCATAGATGGGGTTGGCAATCAGACGGAAATGCAGATTGCCAACCTTAATCTGGCTTTCATAACGTCCCTGCAAACGCTCCAGCAATGCAGCCTGGTGTGCTGGGTTTTTGTGGAAAACATCCATCTTATTGTTGATGATTTTATCCACAGAGAATTGCGGCAGACTCTTACGCAATTCTCCCTCCACATTTCTGAGCATGGCCTCAACGGATTTGTTCATATAGATAATGGTACGGTCCGCATCGGCAATCATTACGTTGGATGACGTGGCATTTAAGGCTTCGAGGATACGGGTCGTACGTCGCTCTTCCACCATAGCAGCAGTGATATCCTGCCATTCGACCACCGTCCCCATACGCTCACCTGAGTCAGAGAGTATGGGGTTAGCAATCAAACGAAACTGCAGGTTACCTACCTGAATTTTGGTTTCGTATTTGCTGGAAAGCTTATCCAGCAGGCTTGCCTGATGAGCCGGATTCTTATGGAAAATATCCATATTGGAACCGATTATTTTATCCACCGAGAATTGGGGTAAGACTTTACGCAGCTCCTCTTCAACCCCGCGCAACATATCTTCCACCGCGCTGTTCATATACACAATCTTGCGGCTTACATCGGCAATCATGACGTTGGAGGAAGTATTATCCAGGGCTTGTTTAACCCTGAGCGACTCCCGGCTCTCATTAGCGGCGCTACTGAGCTGCTGGTTCATCCCATCCAGCGCCAGATTCAGTTGGCCAATTTCATCCTTGCGCTCGGTGTCCAAATGGACATTAAAGTTGCCCGATGCAATAGACTTTGCAGCCACGATCGCCTGTTCGATACCACGACGAAGTGAAGAGGCTACCCAATAAGCTCCCACCCCTGCAACACCCAGGAAGATGACCAGTGCCAGCAAATTAAGGGTCATCGATGCACTATCATCACTGAGACGACGTGACAACTGTCCTTCCAGTTCGCGGCTTAGCCTGTTGCCTAAATCCACTGAAGAGGCCACTAAGGCAGATACATCGTTGAAGTATTGAGTGGATGAATAGGTCAGTATGTCTTTGTTTAACAACTCAGTTTGTAACAAGGTCTCCAGTGCTTGTACCTTGCCGCTGAGTTCTCTGACTTCACCCAAATAGTTTCGCAGGCTTTCATCATATTCGCTTGCCGTTTCAAGCTGATTAACGAAGGCAGTCAATGGATAGTCGAGTTCTCCAAACAGGCCACTTACCGCTTGTTTGTCTCTGTCCGAGGCAACCCCCGATAAAAAGGCGTTGGTTCCCGCACCGCGAATTTGTCCAATCAGGTTGTTCACATGGGGCGCGTGTTCAAAGAGCGCCATAGCCAGATGATAAGAGGAAGGTTTGGGATCGTAATTCATTCCTGACTTTTGCACGATATCGGATAATAACCCTTTGATATCCTTGACCAAGACATTGTGCTCAGCAAAAGACTGCTCAACCGTGTGACTACTGGTTGCAGCTGACAGGCTACGCCACATCCTGGAAGCATCTTCCTGCTCTCTTAGTAATTGTGGATCAGCCAATTGTTTTTGCAGGCTGTCACCCAGTTCTGCCAATCGGCTGCTTACCTCGGATGCTTTGCTATTCAACGAAGCCGCAATCTGTGTATCACCACTCAACAATCGCCCGGACATGCCACGATGTTCAGTTAACACCTTAAGTAGCTCAACGGCGGTCACTGCTGGTTTAATGCCACTTAGCTCCCGCTGTGTCAGAGACTGCTTGTCCAATGACATATCAAGGAGTGAATAGACAGGTAAGGTAATACCTACTACCAATAACAGCGCCACCATCAAAAACTTATGGGACAGCTTGAAATCATCTAACCACTTGCTCAGTTTCATGTCTCACTCCTGACCAGTCATTTGCTTGCTTTCGAACAGTCCCAGTTCCTCACTTGAAATCAGGGCTTCGATATTCACCAAAATCACCATTTGCTCGCCCACCTGAGCCAGCCCATATAAATACTTACTGTCGAAGGCAACACCAAACTCCGGCGGTGGCCGGATATCGTCTTCGGTAAGATTGATCACATCAGACACCCCATCCACAACAATGCCCACTATGCGGCCTTTCACCATCAGCATGATGACAATGGTAAATTCGTTGTAAGTAGCCTGGCCGACATTAAATTTCATGCGTAAATCGACAATAGGCACGATGTCGCCTCGAAGATTCAGCACTCCTTTGATAAAGGGCGGCGCGTTGGCAATCTTGGTGACCGGCTCATAACCGCGGATTTCTTTTACCGCCATAATGTCCAGGGCGTAATGCTCTTCCCCCAACACAAAGCTGAGAAACTCTCTGCTCTCGCCTTGCAGCACATCACTTATGGCTGAGGCTTTGACCACATTCTTCATGACGTTTGCGGCTCCTTCTTTTGAACCTTCACTTCGGATGCCAGAGATTCCACATCAAGAATCAGTGCCACGCTGCCATCCCCCATGATGGTGGCACCGGCCACCCCCATGATGCGTTTGTAATGTTGTTCCAGACTCTTGATCACCACCTGTTGTTGACCTACCAAGGAGTCCACCAGCAAGCCAAAACGCTTCTTGGCACTTTCAATCAGCACCACAATGCCTTTTGCCGGATCGGTCTGTGCACCATCAAGCCCCATATGTTGATAGAGATTGAGCATCGGCCAGTACTCCTCCCTGACCCACAGCAATTTGTCATTACCAAGACTGCGAATCTGGCTTTCATCGGGCTGAATGGATTCGATGATATTGACCAGCGGCACTACATAGACCTGATTGCCTACCGCCACCGACATGCCATCGACAATGGCCAGCGTCAGGGGCAGACGAATCACAAAGCTGGAGCCTTGCCCGGCGCTGGATTCAATTTCAATGCGCCCGCCAAGTGATTCAATGTTTCGGCGTACAACGTCCATGCCCACTCCACGACCGGAGACGTCGGTGACGGCGGCCGCAGTGGAAAAGCCGGCCGCAAAGATCAATTGCCAGACTTGCTGATCGGTTGGGTAATCCGGCACTGCAATGCCCTGCTCTTCTGCCTTGGCCAAGATGCGCTCGCGGTTGAGTCCGCCGCCATCGTCAGAGACAGTGATAATAATGCTGCCACCTTTTTGCTCGGCGCGAAGCAATATATTGCCTTGCGCCGGTTTGCCGTTTTCAACCCGCTTTTGCGGCATTTCCACGCCATGGTCGATGCTGTTGCGGATCAAATGGGTGAGTGGATCGACGATTTTCTCAATCAACCCTTTGTCCACTTCGGTGTTGCCCCCCTCAATGGTCAGTTCCACCTGCTTACCCAACTTGCCTGACAGATCCCTGACCAATCGGGGGAATCGGTTAAACACAAAAGAGATAGGTAACATACGCATGGACATCACCGCTTCCTGAATTTCACGGGTGTTACGTTCGAGCTCATTCAGGGCGGTCATCAATTTGTCACGACTGCCGCCCCCATCATCACTGCCAATCATATTGAGCATGGATTGGGTGATCACCAATTCACCCACCAGATTCACTAAAGCATCAATCTTGTGGGTGTCTACACGAATAGTGGTGGATTCCACAGATGCAGGAGAGGCTGCTTGCGGAGCTGCCTTTTTAACATCCGCTGTTTTAGGTGGAGATTTGGGCTCCTCGGGCAGAGGAGGCGCCGCAGCAGGAGGAGCTTGCATTGTTGCAGCAGCCGGTGCCACGGGTTCGAAGAAACCAAAGCCGTCCTCTTTTTCTGTTTTTGCAGGCGGCTCAAAAAATCCAAAACCCTCTTCTTTTTCTGTCTTAGGCAAAGGTTCAAAAAAGCCGAAGCCATCGTCCTTCTCTTCTTTGCCTATAGGCTCAAAAAAACCAAAGTCTTCGCTTTCTTTTACCTGTTGTGTTTTCTCATACAGGCCATAGGCCGGCCCTGGAGCTTTCACGGGGCTATCAAATAATGCGTAACCGGCTCCTTTTGCCGGTGTTTTTGCCCCCAGAATCGCTTCTAATGCCTGGGTACCTTGCTCAATGCTGGCCCAGTCTATTTCAGTATTACTGCTGTAGCTGGCGAGGATAGATTTCAGGATGTCTGTGGTGGATAGCAGCCTGTCAACAATGGCCACTGACATGGGCATTTCACCTTTACGCGCCTTATCCAGCAGGTTTTCCATCACATGGGTCAGGCCGGTCAGCGCATCGAAGCCAAAAATACCGCTGCCACCTTTGATGGAGTGCGCTGCACGGAAAATGCTGTTGAGCTGCTCAGGATCGGGCGCTTCTGGATCTAAATCCATCAGCAAGTGTTCCATCTCAGCAAGGTGCTCTTGGCTTTCCTCGAAGAAAACGCCGCGAAACTGCTCCATATCAATAGACATACCGGCTTCCTTTGCCCTTAGCCCATGACTTTGGCAGCAATTTCCAACAGCTTACGTGGGTCGAAAGGTTTAACCATCCACCCTGTGGCGCCAGCCGCACGGCCTTGCGCCTTCATTTCATCACTGGCTTCTGTGGTCAGTACCACAATAGGGGTCGTGGCAAAAGCCGACAAGGTCCGCAGAGACTTGATCAGGGTCAGGCCATCCATACGCGGCATATTCTGATCGGTGAGCACAAAATCGAAGCGCTTGGTTTTACATATATCAAAGGCTTCCTGTCCATCCTTGGCCACGGTCACCCCATAACTGGCAGACTTCAGAGTTGCCTCCACCATTTGGCGGATGGAGGGTGAATCATCAACAATTAACACTTGTTTTGTCATTTTATCCTCAACTTAACACCACTTTTGTGAAATTCCCCGGCGGTTGACAGTCCACCTCCCGGCATATTTTTTTCACTAAGGCCAATCCCCTGCCGCTAAGCGCCAGTTCATTCGCTTTAACCAGCTTGCTGGGGTCATAACCAGGCCCACTGTCTCGGATGGACAAGTGAATTTCCTGGGTTAACGGTTTCCATTCGAAGCGAATTTCCAAACGATCCTTTTCGCTTAAGGAGGCGGCGCGCTCTTGTCTTTTATCCAGGTACACCAGAAAGCCATCGGCATCGTTTTTTAAACTGGAAGGCACGCCTAAAATGCCATGATCCGTCGCATTGGTGACCAGCTCAGCACAGACCGTAAAGGCCTTATTACGAAGCTCAATGTCCATAGAGGTTTGATTCATGATCTTGTCCAGACTGGCCAGTGGATCCATGGCCAGAATTTGTGGCCCGCAGAGATTCAGCTCCATCACAAATTCGCCGGATACCCTGACGGCGTTTGGATCTGGTGGTTCCTGACTGAGTATGTCGCCGATATCCACAAAGCAATAGGAGATATCATCCTGCCAGTCCTTGGATGGCCGATGGGCCTCAAGTGCACTTTCAAGCTCTCTGACCAATGCCTCATTGCTATTCTGTGCCAACAGCTTCAATACATCCTCTCGGCCAAACCACTTGTCCTGGTCATCGGGACACTCAAGCAAGCCATCGCTGCAACAGAAAATGGCCGATACCCCATCAAGGCTAATAGATTGAACCGAGGCATCAAATTGATGGGCCTCTAAAGCCCCTAAGGGCATGTTAGATGAAGCGACGCTCTGTAATGGCTGACCATTGTCATCCAGCAGCAATACCTCAGGCATACCACCATTCCAGATATGCACCGCCCGGCGGTGTACATCAATCTCCAGCATCACAGCGGCCACAAATCGATCACCCGGCATATCGAGAAACAGCTTTCGGTTCATCTCGTAAGCCAACGACGAAAGGGAGCAGCCTTTACCCACCATTGCGCGAAAGATGGAAACCACAGGCAAAATGCACATGGCTGCGGCAAGACCATGACCGGTGGCGTCCACCAACATGATCAACAAATTACCCGAGGGAGACTGACGGCTCAGCAGCAAATCGCCACTAAAATAGCTGGATGATAAGAGATTGTGGTGTATGGCACTGTGATGACTGTTTTCGGCAAGATGCTCGTACACATGCCTAGCCAACCTTTCCTCACGGTGTTTTTCATCCAACAGTTTATCCAGCTCTAACTTTTGCGCCTGCACATGATGATGAAGCTTGTGCATATACAAAAAACGGCTGAGTTTAAGCCACAACAATTCAAGATTGATGGGCTTTTTCATAAAGTCGCTGACGCCGTGTTTAAAACATTCCTGCATCAACTCTCCAGCATCATCGCCGGTGACCATCAGCACGGGAATATTGAGGTTACGCTCCGCCATAAAGCCCAGAAGCGACTCACCCACACCATCAGGAAGATGATGATCCAACAGCATGCAATCCACTTTTTGCCGGCTAAGCAAATCACGGGCTTGCGCTAAAGACAGCGCCAGCAAACATCTGAGTCCCTTGCTTTGCAGGAACTCACTTAACATCATGCTGTACACCTTGCTGTCTTCAACGATCAGCACGGTGTTAGGCTGAGCGGCCGTTTCAGTCATACTGATAGAGTTTTTTCATATTGGCCATATTGAGGATATCCAACGCCGTTCCTCTTGCTCCCCTGAGGCTGGTTTTAATGTTCAGGGCCGAGGCTTTACGGTGTAAAAGCACCATCATGCCCAGCGCAGAGCTGTCTAGATAATTGACCCGGCTAAAATCCAGCTGAATGGTCTTGGCCGATTTCTCATCCAACACTTCCTGATATTCCTTGGTAAATTGCTGATGACAGCTGAAATCAAAACGCTCCGGCAAACTTATGCTGTGTATTTCTTTCATAGGGTTACTCCTTGCTAAAACAGCTCCACGTCGCCTGAGGACATGGAAGAGGAGGAGACAGGATTTCTGCGGCCATCTTGCCTTCGACGGATCTGCTCTAATAGTTGATGAAACTGGTCAGCCAGGGCCTGGGGTTCGGTTTGCCCCAATTCAGCCAAATGCTTATGTACCAGTGCCAGTGTATCTTTTATAAACAGCAGATTTTGGCCGTTGATATCGCCAAACTGCATGCCCCGAATGGCTTGATGTAAGGCTTCCTCCAAGGACTTGGCAATGCTTTCAACCTCCTTGTTGGTCTTGGCATCGGCCTCGGTCTTGTTGACGATGGCAGCCAACGCTCCCTGAATTTCCTTTTTTGAATCCATTACATAGCTGATGTCCTGCGAAGCCACCTTACCCACGTCCTCGGTGAGGGTTTCAATCTGCTCGCGGATGCTACTCAGCTGCTTCTGTATGCCTTCACTGAATTGTGCCGAACGACTGGACAAGGCCCTGACTTCATCAGCCACTACCGCAAAGCCACGCCCAGCTTCACCGGCACGAGCCGCCTCAATAGCCGCATTAAGGGCCAACAGATTGGTTTGCGAAGCTATGCCGTCAATATCTTTAAGGGCCTTCATCACCACCGGCATGGCTTCGTAAATTTTGTTGACCTTCTCCAACAGATCCATGGAGGAAGCCGACATATCCACAGTGGTCTTGATAAATCTATCCAGTTGCACTCCGGTATTGACGGCAAAATCCTGCATACTGATGCTATATTCGCCACTCCCCTCTTTTGCGGTCAACGCTTTGAGACAATCGCCTTGCCGGTTCATTAGAACTTGCAATCTCTCAAAGGCCTGACCAAGCGTGGTAATGGCGTCTTCCTGCGTAGAATGGATATCCTTGATGCTTTTCTCGCAGGCCTCCAAGGCTGGTACCACCTCATGAGCCAGTGATTGCAGATGACGATTATCAGGTCCTTTCTGACGCTCAAAATCTTCTCGTGCTGAATCTTCAGCGGCAGAAGCTTGCTCGGATAGGTCCCGGCTGAACCACCAACTGGCAATCGCCACCAGCGGTACTGCTATATACCCAAGGCCAAAGTAAACCAACAAGATACCGGCGATGGTTGCGAGGAGAATTGACACTAACGCCTTATTTTTTATCAACTTATGCAAACCGTTAACCCCGGAATTTATAAAGAAATTAAACTCTAGAAGAGTGCTCGCAGTTGCGCCAAATGGAATAAGCTCAAAGATCTGCTGTCAACTTTGCCAGTATCTACTCTCGCAAACGTTTAATCAGCTTAGTCATAATCGCCTTGTATTCCCTTTCCTTTTTCATACTGTCCTCGAAAAGGGCCGATGCTTCGGCCACAGCAGTTGCAATATGGTCGGTTAACGCCTTTTCCTCATGTTCGAGCAGATTAAACTGTACCAATTCCGTGCTGATATTGGCTTCCAGTGTCAGAAAGGTTTTCTCGAAGCGCTCAGCCTGAAGAGCATTGTTTTCTTCAATCTGTTGCACCATAGCAGCAATGGCCGCTGCCACTTCGCGGTTGCTTTTTTGCTTCGCTTCATTGCTGCGCTCGATCAGGATGGACTCGATGCGCGCATCGATACCGTTAAACAACAGGCAAAGCTGATCTTTGAGCACCCCATAACGTTCTTCGTTATGAATAGGCATATCGCGAATCAACACGGTGTAATATTGATAATTGAAGAATGAAAATTGCTTCCAGCTGTAGATACGGCCTTTATCTCTGGCCTCCTGCATGGATTGGCGCTCTAGATTCACCACCCGGCCATCATCGCGGTAATACTCTTCATCACCTGCAAAAAACAAGAATGCGCCTTGTACCTGCAGGCTTTGCAGGACCGAAAAAGCCAACGCCGCAATATCTGAAAACTGCTTTACACCGTGGATAGCCTCCTGGAAACGCAGTATGTCACCCAATTCGGAAGAGGCATTCATGGCATCAAACGCCATTTTCATGGCCATATCGGCCTGCTCTTTTATATCTCTACGCTGCTGCATCAACTTGCGCAGCTGTTCGATACGAAGAGGGAGTTCCTGCATACGCAAAGGCTTGGTCAGATAATCATCAGCACCAGCGGCATAAGCTTTGAGAATATCGTCTTGCTCAATTAATCCAGAGACAAAGATGACGGGCGTATTCTCATCCAAATAGTCATCCCGCAACTGGCGACAGACTTCGTAACCATCCATGCCAGGCATTTTGACATCCAGCAACACCACATCAGGAGCTTTGGGCAGCCTGTCCTTTATCGCTTGGATCCCGTCTTCGGGAAATTGTTGATAGTGGACAACTTCGTATTGGTTGGCCTTAAGCACCTTGATAATCAACTCGGACAGAGCTTGATCGTCTTCAAAGTACAATAGCAGGTTGTTTGGGGTGGACAATTCCATAGCAAGCTTTCCTGAGCCGTCCATAAGTGTCGACTAAATTATTGTCTAAATGGATAAAAAATCTACGACAATTCAGAGATTTATTTATTTAAGCAGCAGTATTGAATTTTGACTTGGCATCGGTAGTATTTGGTCCAGCTTTTTACTGTTCATCCAATAGCGCTCTGGTTTTTTCCAATAGCTGTTTTTGACTAAAGGGTTTAGTCAGCGCCGCCGCACGCCCCAATTCGGTTTGGTCCGATTCTTGTTCCAGTCCGCTCATCAGCATCACTTTTAACTGTGGATACAGGGCCATCGCTTGTTCGCTTAACTGTTTGCCACTTACGCCCGGCATAATAATATCGGCAATCAACAGGTCGATAGGGGTGGTCATCATCTGTGCCATCGCCTGACTGGCGCTTTGTGCGCGGTATACCAGATAACCCGATGCTTGCAGCAAAGTGCTCATCATCTCCAGCATGTCCTTTTCATCGTCTACCAGCAAAATGCGTTTTCCACGGCTTTGTTGCTTGTCCATAACCTTTATGTTTATTGGCTTGGGGCTGGGAATGATTGGCTGCCTGGCGCCGACACACAGGCAAGGGAAATACAGTTCAAAAACGGTGCCTTTGCCGACCTCCGAACACACTTGGATCCCACCGTGCGAACGTTTCACAAAACCATATACCTGCGCCAGCCCAAGCCCGGTACCAAGCTCTCCTTTGGTGGTAAAAAAAGGTTCGAATATCTTTTGTTGGGTTTCTGCATCCATCCCACAGCCGTTATCCTCAACTCGCAAGGCAATATAGCGTCCTGCAGCCACTCCAATCCCCCAGGCCTGTTCTTCACTTAATTGAACCACTTTAGTGCCGATACGACAGCATCCTTGTTCTCCCATGGCCTGTTTGGCATTTAGCACCAAATTCAGTAACGCATTTTCTAGGCCACTCAATTCCAGCTTTGCCAGACAGGGCTCATCACTCAGCTCATATTCAAATTGCGTGCTTCTGGATAGCGCTTCAAGCAGCATTTCTCTCGTATTCTCTAGCACTTGATTAAAGTCCACAGTTTGTTCCGGTCGCTGCCTATTGGAGGAAAACTCCAGTAATTTTTTGGACAGACTGTTGGCCCGCTCGCAAGCCGTTAAAATACGCTCCAAACTCTCCTCGGCGCTCTTATTATCAGCTAACTCCATTTTCAAAAGCTCAGCGTAACCGCTGATAATTCCTAAAATATTGTTAAAGTCATGGGCCACACCACTGGCCAGTCGCCCCACGGCTCCCAGCCTCTGACTTAAGGCCAACTGTTTCTCATGAAGCTTTAACTGTGTTAAATCCTCACAGCTGCCCATAAACCGGCGTTTTCCTTCTTTCCCTTCGGGCAATTCAGCAATGGACAATAGGATCGGAAAGGTGTGACCATCTTTATGCAAGGCCGTGAGCTCACGGGGTTTGCCAATGATCTTGGCGACACCGGTAGTAAGGTAAGCCTCTAAGTAACCATTGTGGTCGCTGTGATGCGGCTCTGGCATAAGCGCATTGACATTCTTGCCAATGACGGCTTCGGGAGGATAACCGAAGATCTTTTCGGTACTGGGGTTACAACTTTCCACAATACCCTTCTCGTCGATGATGATGACGGCGGTGGTCATGGAGTTAAGCACTTGTTGCAGCTTAAGTCGCTCCAGCCCCAATTCCTGAATTAATCCAAGGGCCGCCTGCTCTGCCTCAACTTTGGCGCTGACATCAGTCGCTACCAGTAGCAAAAGCCACTCTTGCTCATAGGGAACCCGGCTAACCTCAATCTGTACCATTTTTTGCCGACCATGAGCGTTAACTTCCCATATGCCCAACACCTCCCGTTCGATTGGCGAATTCGGCTGCGTTAAGGATCTAATCCGGCTTTTGAAACGCTGTAACTCATCAGCTGCCATCAGATCGTCCATGCCTTCCTTTTGCAGCACCTGTTTATCGGCGCCCAATAATTCGGCCGCAGCGAGATTAACGTCCAGGATAGTTTGTTGCTGTGGATCGACCAGCCACATAGGCACTGGGCTGTACTCGAATAAGGGGAAAAACTTAGTCAGCATAAAGGGCTAATTCCATAGCATACTGCAACAAAATCCATACGCTCCGATCCCCTTGGCATAATTACACGGACAACACCGTGAAATGACCTTATTAACCTTTTGAAAAGAGTAAATTTTCTTAGGCGTCCCTGGAGATGAAGTACAGCACATATGCTGACTTTTGCCAGTGAGACAAGATAATACACGGGGGAGCTTGCTGCCTCGTTATCAGGCCTATGCTATAGTGCGCGACTTTCAAAATAAGCACTAACCCTATGACCGATTCCCAACAACGATTTGGCGGCACCAGACGCCTATATGGTGAAATGCCCGCAAGATTTTTGCAGCAAGCCAGGTTCTGCGTAGTCGGTATCGGCGGGGTTGGCACATGGGTAGCAGAAGCCTTAGCCCGTACCGCCATTGGTCATATCACCCTGATTGATATGGACGATATCTGTGTCACCAACACCAACAGGCAAATTCATGCCCTGCAAAGTACCGTGGGGATGAGTAAAGTAGAGGTGATGGCCGAGCGCATACGCCAAATTAATCCGGATTGCCAGGTGCTTGCGGTGGAAGATTTTGCCGCCAAGGATAATCTGAGTAGCCTTCTGAGCGATTTCGATTATGTGATTGATGCCACCGACTCAGTGCAGGCCAAAGCGGCCATGGTGGCTCATTGCAAAAGGCGAAAGATCCCGATTTTGGTGGTCGGTGGTGCCGGCGGACAAACTGACCCAACGCAGGTTCAGGTGGCAGATCTCAGCAAAACCACGCAAGATCCACTGGCCGCCAAGGTACGTTCTATTCTTCGCCGCGAATATGGTTTTACCACCAACCCCAAGCGTCGCTTCGCCGTGGATTGTGTATTTTCCACTGAACAGCTGAAGTACCCGCAAGCAGACGGCACTGTCTGCGAAACTAAGAACCTGCCAGATGGCAGTGTAAAACTGGATTGTAACGCTGGTTTTGGTGCCAGTGTGGCAGTCACAGGAACTTTTGGCTTTGTGGCGGCCGCCCGGGCCATCGACAAATATTTAGAGCGCTGCGCCCGGCGCTTAAGCGCAAGTGAGTGATTTTTTGATGGCGGTCATCACCGCTTTTAAGCCATTTCCGCGCGACGGACTAAGGTGCCTGGCCAGACCTAACTGCTCCAGATAGTCCTCCATATCAAAACCGCATACCAGGGCAACTGGCTGTCCTTGTAAGGGCTCGAACATCACTGTCAACAAACCGCGTATTACCTTACTGGGTGAAAATGCCCTAAGCGTGACCCTATCATGACTGATGGTGACATCAAGCCACACCTGGCTTTCACAGCCTGCGAGTAACTTATCTTCGGTTCTTTCACTATCCGCTAATACTGCCAAAGAGAGGCTCGCCAGCATCAACTCCCTCATCACAGCATCCCAACCTTTGGCCTGTTGCAGAGCGGCTTTCAGTGGAAGGTTTTCTGGCTCAGTTTGCATTATTCTGATTCTCGGATGACTGGTATTTATGGCGGATTTTGCATTGGCCTTGCTGCCCTAGCAAGGCTCGGCAACATCACCCGGCTTTATATAAAGCTTTCACTTTATTTATTTGGCGAAGCGATATCAAAACATTACCATAGCCTTAATCAAGAGAAACGAATGCCGATTGCCATGACCAAATCCAGAGCTTACTTAATCCTTTTTAGCCTGATGCTGGTAAACCTGCTTGGTACCTCTGGTCTGGCTCTGCCCTTTCCCATTCTGGCCCCGCTTTTTCTCGGTGAATCCGGTTCAGCGCTTGCTGAATTTGGTGGTTGGCCAAAAGAGTTATTACTGGCTCTGGTGCTAGCCATTTATCCTCTTGGCATGTTGTTAGGCGGCTCTTTTATCGGCGCACTTTCGGATTTGCATGGTCGCAAACCGGTATTACTGATAAGTCTCGCCCTTAGCGTATTAGGATACCTGTTAAGTGGCTGGGCCATTGCCATCGAACACTATCCGCTGTTCCTGCTGGCCCGCTTTGCCACCGGTATTTGTGAAGGCAATATTGCCATCTCCCGCGCTATTGCCGCAGATTTGCACCCTGTTATAGACAAAACCCGCGCTTTCTCCTGGCTCTATGCCATGATGTACGGCGGATGGCTGTTGGGCCCCCTGGCAGGCGGTTATCTGATGCTAATAAGCGCTCAGACGGCCTTTTATGCTGCAGCTATTGCGCTTATGCTCACCGTGTTGTTGGTATGGATAGCCATAGAGGAGTCTCACGCCCAGGCCAGCGGCTACAACAAAGGGCTGCTGAAGGCCATTTCCGAGCACAACTCCTTTACCTTGCTCAAGCTTCCAGCCATTAAACCGCTATTTTTAGCCTATCTGCTGCTGACATTGGGTCTTAATGGCTTTTATGAGTTTTTTGCCCCGTACCTGGTAGTAGATCACGATTACGACAGTATTGGCATCGGCCATATGACCGCGGTGCAAACCCTGGCAATGGTATTGGTGAGCGCACTGGTGGTAGAGAGACTGGCAAAACGCTTTTCCAGCCTGAGCATCATTTCTGTGGCTTTGTTGGGACTCGCAGTATCCCTGCTACTGGCGCCATGGTTGTCGCCTGATGTTATCCCCAGCTACTTTTTTATTACCGGCGCGCTGATTGCCACATACAACGGTTTGTTGCCGGTTTACGTCAGTGATCGTTTTTCAGAATTAGGACAAGGAAAACTGATGGGCTTGTTAACCAGCACATTCTTCCTGGCCAATGTGCTCATCGCTTTGATCGGTGGCGCTGTCGCACTTTTTGGCCCGAGTTGGAGCATTTTTATCAGCGGTTTGATGGTGCTGTCTGGGCGGTTTCTGCTATTGCGCTATTTCAAACAAAGTTCTAAAGCGGCTCATGCGCCCCAGCCTGCCACCCTGTCTTCAGACTGAACCTGCAGTAATGAGATAATCAGTGTGCTGAGACGCTCTATTTTTTCATTGGTGAGTTGGCGATAGTCAAAAAAGGGACAAACCACTATCGCCTTTTGCTCGCATAAAGCAAATTCATGATCCAGCCAACGCAAATTAAGCGATAAGGCTTTGTCGAGCACTCTGGCATGCTGACGACCTGCGATGATTTTAATCTGGCCGCTTTGCAATTTATTGGCATCAAAGTACAAGGCCGTTGCAGAGCCCGGCTGCAATAACAATTTTGTCTTGTAGTCCTGCCAGTTAGGTTGATTTTGCCTCAAGTCCACACCTTTGGCAGCCAGGGAAAACACCAGTTTTGCGTAGATACTGAAGAGCTTTCGCCAACCATTACCGCATTGCTGGATAATACTCTCCAGCTCACCTGGCTGCGCACAGTGCAATCCACTTTTATTGGGCAGGGGCCACACCGGCGGAGGATTAGCTACATACACATTTAAGGTTGCATTGCTGCAACCAAGTCCCATCGGCATTACTTAGCCTGTTCCTCTGCAATGGCTTCTATTAGCTCCCGAATATGCGCGACCACGCCTTCCTCTTCATTGGCCAGAGGAAACAGCATGATCATCACCTCATCCTCCTGCCAAAGGGGAAACCAACGCTTCTGCAACTCATCCAAACTAACGGTTTTGGGTTTAGCTTCAGGGTACTGCTGCGCCGCCCAAGCCGTGGCAGATTCGGTATCGGGGAACAACGGCGTGCAGGCATCGCCTTGGGCACTTAACATTACCCAGCCCATCGGCCCCTCCAACGCCCAGCATTTCCCCTCTCTAAGAAGGAGCTCGAAAAGGTACTCAGCCCTGTCTTCCGGAGTTTTGGCTTGTAATTGTTCGGGGCTTAGATTGGACATGGGATCTTCCTGGGATTGTTATTAGGGGTATTGTGCCTGATGGGATTGGGGTTGGGGAAGTTTCTGTTTTGAATGCCCGCTCTTTCGTTTGCAATATGGAGCGGCCTTTTGCAGGGGATTATGAAATACATCCTTGTATTTCACCCTTCGGGTCGTCGCTAAGGCGACGTTCTGACAAATTGTTCAGGAAACAATTTGAACAGCTAAAAGCTGGCCGTTTACGGCGAATCTCAGGGATGAGATGAGTAAATGCTCCTGGCATTTTTGTCGAACCCGAAGGGCTATTCGGGCTCTCCATGCCCTCACCCTGCCGGGCCGCACTCTCGTGCGTTCCAATTCGCTCCAGGCGAATTGGTCTAACCCCATCAAGGAAACCGATAAATAAAAAGGCCCCGCTCTTTCGTTTGAAGTAGGGAACGGCCTTTTAGAGGGGATTGCAAAGTACTTCCTGTACTTTGCCGCTTCGCGGCCAGCTAAAAGCTGTCCCACAACGCTCCAGGCGTTGTGGTCGAACCCTGGGGGTTCTCACCCCATCAAGGAAAACAATAAATAAAAAGGCCCCGCTCTTTCGAGCGGGGCCTTTTTATTTATTGGCGTCCCCTAGGGGATTCGAACCCCTGTTACCGCCGTGAAAGGGCGGTGTCCTAGGCCTCTAGACGAAGGGGACAGAAAATCTTCTTTGCGAAGCACTGCTTCGCAGATTTTCTGTAAGGCGAACGTAGCCATGCGAAGTGAGCGGCATTATTCGTCTTACAGTTTCTGCCGTTACCCACTAGGCTGGGTAACTATTGTCAAAGGAATTACGAAATACTTCCTGTATTTCGCCCTTTGGGCCGTCGTGACCGACGTTCAAAAATGCTCCAGGCATTTTTGTCGAACCCGGGGATTCTTTCCCCGTTGGTGACGCCTGTTAACAATAGCGTGACCTTAAGTCCTAAATATGGCGTCCCCTAGGGGATTCGAACCCCTGTTACCGCCGTGAAAGGGCGGTGTCCTAGGCCTCTAGACGAAGGGGACAGAATTTTGCTTATCGAAGCACTGCTTCGATAAAATTCTGTGAGACGAGGTGAGCCGGCGAACCGAGCGACCTTGTCCTCCCAGAATCTTTTTTCTGTCGCTACCCACTAGGCTGGGTAACTGGTCAGTGCTTATCGCACTGACGTAAAATTTGGTGGAGCTAGGCGGGATCGAACCGCCGACCTCTTGCATGCCATGCAAGCGCTCTCCCAGCTGAGCTATAGCCCCAAATTTTGCCGTTATGACGCGACACCCCAGGGAATTATGAAATGCATTGCATTTCACCTCCTGACCATCATCAAGCACTATGCGCTTTCTGACGTTCAAAATGCCTTTGGCATTTTGTCGAACCGCAGGGCTTCTCACCCTAGGATTTCAGTACGGCGTACACTTCGAAAATTGGCGTCCCCTAGGGGATTCGAACCCCTGTTACCGCCGTGAAAGGGCGGTGTCCTAGGCCTCTAGACGAAGGGGACAGAATTCCTGCTTATCGAAACACTGTTTCGATACAATTCTGTGAGGCGAGGTGAGCCGGCGAACCGAGCGACCTTGTCCTCCCAGAATCTTTTTTTCTGTCGCTACCCACTAGGCTGGGTAACTGGTCAACACTTATCGCACTGACGTAAAATTTGGTGGAGCTAGGCGGGATCGAACCGCCGACCTCTTGCATGCCATGCAAGCGCTCTCCCAGCTGAGCTATAGCCCCGACTTTCTTAAAAGTGCCGTTCCGTTACAGCGGGGCGCATTCTAGGCACGCCCCCTATTTCTGTCAACGGTTTTTTTTAGGCCTCAGCTCTGTTTGCTATATATTTAAGCGCCTTGTCTATTCGACGCTCAACTTGCTGCTTGTTAAGCAAATTTAAGGTGATGTCCAAGGAGGGAGAATTACCACTGCCGGTAATAGCAACACGAAGCGGCATCCCTACTTTGCCCATGCCAACGCCTAGTTCTTCAGCCGCGGCATTGATCGCTTGGTGCAGGTTTCCCACGTTCCATTCTTGCACTGCCAGAAGCTTTTCTTTCGCTTTCTCAAGCGCTTCGGCGGCTACCGGACGCAGATGCTTTTTGGCAGCATCTTCATTGAACTCTTCATATTCTTCGTAGAAATAGCGACTGACCTCGGCCAGCTCCTTCAAGGTTTTCACCCTGTCCGCCTGAATAGCAATGACCGCTTCAAGGGCCGGCCCCTGGCTAACATCTATGCCTTGCTGCTCAAAGTGCCACTTGGCATGGGCCGCCACCTCAGTTCCAGGTAAAGTCTTAATGTAATGTTGGTTTAACCAAATCAGCTTATCGGTGTTAAACGCCGAGGCAGACTGACCGATAGCATCCAGACTAAACAACGAAATCATTTCTTCACGACTGAAGATTTCCTGGTCTCCATGGGACCAACCCAAACGCACCAGATAGTTAAGTAGCGCCTGTGGCAGGAAACCGTCGTCACGGTATTGCATTACAGAAACGGCGCCGTGACGTTTAGATAACTTCTTACCGTCATCGCCCAGGATCATCGACACATGGGCATATTCCGGCAATGGTGCATTCAGGGCTTTGAGGATATTGATTTGGCGCGGTGTATTGTTGATATGGTCTTCACCACGTACCACATGGGTAATGCCCATATCCCAGTCATCCACCACCACACAGAAGTTGTACGTCGGCGTGTTGTCGCTGCGCAGAATAATCAGGTCGTCCAGTTCGGCGTTGGCAATTTCAATACGTCCACGGATATGGTCATTGATAATCACTGAGCCGTCTTCAGGATTTTTAAAACGCACCACAAAAGACTGACCGGCATGGGCTTTCTCATCCACGCCATGACGGCACTTACCGTCATACTTGGGCTTTAAGCCTTTAGCCATTTGATCTTCACGCAGAGCTTCCAAACGCTCTCTGGAGCAATAGCATTTATAGGCTTTACCTTGCTCGACCAACTGACCAATGATTTCACGGTAACGATCGAAACGTTTGGTTTGGTAGTAAGGGCCATCATCCCAATCCAGTCCCAGCCAGTTCATGCCCTCTAAAATGGCGTCGATGGCTGCCTGGGTGGAACGTTCTACATCTGTGTCCTCAATTCGCAGTACAAATTTGCCGCCTTGCTTTTTGGCATATAACCAGGAATAAAGTGCGGTACGGGCGCCGCCTACGTGCAAATAGCCCGTGGGGCTGGGGGCGAATCGGGTCACAGTGCTCATTCATAGGGTCCTATTGAAAAAAGTGGCGGCATTTTAGCAGCCAAAGCCCCACTTGCCCATGCTCGCTATGTGCGGATCGTGGATAATGCCTTAGAGTTCGCCTGGAAAAACCACAATATGCAGATATTTTCACCCTATTGGTGATTATTCACCCACTTGAACAGACATTTTGAAAATACTGTTGACAGGGTTCGAAGCCTCCCTATAATACGCCTCCACTTACCGGGGCAAACGCGGTAAGGCGAAAGGATACGGATGGTTAGCTCAGCTGGGAGAGCACCGCCCTTACAAGGCGGGGGTCACTGGTTCGAACCCAGTACCATCCACCACTCCTTCTGCACTTCTCTCTCGTGGATGGTTAGCTCAGCTGGGAGAGCACCGCCCTTACAAGGCGGGGGTCACTGGTTCGAACCCAGTACCATCCACCATTTCTCTTTATTTCCTTTATAAAATAATGCGGTGCAAGCACCTCCCGTTGTCTTTACTCACACGGGCATCACTGCTTCGAACCCAGTACCATCCACCATTTCTCTTTTTTCCTTTATAAAATCATGCGGTGCAAGCACCTCCCGTTGTCTTTACTCACACGGGGGTCACTGGTTCGAACCCAGTACCATCCACCATTTCTCTTTTTTCCTTTATAAAATAATGCGGTGCAAGCACCTCCCGTTCTCATTACTCACACGGGGGTCACTGGTTCGAACCCAGTACCATCCACCATTTCTCTTTATTTCCTTTATAAAATAATGCGGTGCAGGCACCTCCCGTTCTCGTTACTCACACGGGCATCACTGCTTCGAACCCAGTACCATCCACCATTTCTCTTTATTTCCTTTATAAAATAATGCGGTGCAGGCACCTCCCGTTCTCGTTACTCACACGGGCATCATTGGTTCGAACCCAGTACCATCCACCATTTCTCTTTTTTCCTTTATAAAATAATGCGGTGCAAGCACCTCCCGTTGTCTTTACTCACACGGGCATCACTGCTTCGAACCCAGTACCATCCACCATTTCTCTTTTTTCCTTTATAAAATTATGCGGTGCAAGCACCTCCCGTTCTCTATACTCAAACCGGTACCACCGCTTCGGGCCCAGCGTTTTCTCCTTTAAGACATTCTTCAGTACCTACACCACACATGTAATTTCTCCTGAAAACTCGCTCTTCTTAGCATCAGCCACTTCATACTTTACTGGTCACTTGTAACGATTTACCTATTCACACTAAGGTCTATTCGGCCTAAAGTAGTGCTCTAGGAGTCTAAAAAGGTCGGTCCGATGGATGAGAAACTGGCAAAAGCCTGCAAAGTGCTGATTGTGGATGATCAGGTGCTGGCACAGGGCTATATGAAGTATTCCCTGGAAGAGCTTGGGTTTCGCGATGTCAGTTATGTGGACAGGGCAGCTTTTGCCCTGAAGAAAATTGAAGAAACACACTTCGATCTTATTGTTTGCTCCTACAACCTTAAAAAAGATCAAGACGGCTTTTATCTTTATGACCAGTTGAAAAGCAGTCATGCCCTGCCCCTTTCCACTGCCTTCATTTTTATCAGTGCCGATACCACCTCTGAACTGGTACACAGCATTATTGAACTGCAGCCGGATGACTTCCTGGCCAAACCTTTCAGCGTGCGCGAGTTGGATAAGCGACTAACCCGGGTATTAACCCGTAAGGCCGCCCTGCGTCCTATCTATAAGTTAATGGAGAAAGAAGACTATTTTGCTGCCTTGGAAGAAGTGGAGAATTTTCTGACCACCCCCAGTAATGCAGAGTTTTTTCCTTTGGCCTTAAAAACCAAAGGCGAACTGCTGACTGCCTGCGGGCAAATAAAGGAAGCCAAAAGCTTTTATGAAGCCATTATTAATGTGCAACCTTTTAGCTGGGCACAACTGGGCTTGGTCAATGCGCTGATAAAGTTGAACGAAGATGAAGAAGCCGAGCGGCTGATCCTAAGACTGGCGTTTAAGCCTGACTCACAGCTAATGGCTTATGATTTGCTATACGCCTTAAACGTTAAACAGGAAGATTTCGAAGCCGCTCTGGAAGCGGTATTGATGGCCGCAGAGATCTCCCCTCGCAATTTGCGCCGCCATCGCAACGCCATCGATCTTTCCCGGCTTACCCACGATTATCAGACCCAGTTTGAAGCGGCCAAGCGTATTGTTAAATACGCCAAGCATTCCATCCATGACAAGCCGCAAAATTACATCAATGTGGCCCGCGCTGGTATTGACTATGCGATGACCTCAGATGATTCGGAAACCGCAGGACTGGTAAAACAGGCCAACGAATATATCCGCCAATTCCACAGTACATTTCCCAAAGCCGAATTGGATGAACAGATAAAAGTAGTGAGTGCACGTTTGCTCTACCTGCAGGATGAAAAAGAAAAAGCGCAGGCGTTGATTGAGCAACTCAGCGGCGATACCCTGGAAACCGATGACTTTGAAGATTTACTGGATAAGTCCAAGCTGTTTCATGCACTGGGACTGCATGAGCGTTGCCAGCGTGTATTGGACGAAATAGAGCACCGCTGCACCCATGATCCTCGCCATGGCGAGATATTCCTGCGCTATATCCAGCAGGAGAAGCGGGAAATGGCGGTGATCAAACAGACCCCCAAAGATCTCAACAACTCTGCCGTGGACCTCTATCAGAAGGGTGCCGTGGATGAAGCACTGAAGATCTTCAGGCAGGCCTACACCGTGATGCCGAAAAACCCGTCCATTGCCCTTAACTTGTTGCAGGCGCTGGCCATGAAAGTACGTGAGCAGGGTATGGTCGACGGCACCAGGCAAATTGTTGAGCGCTGTATCCGCACCATTGAAAATGGCCACCTGAGCGACGAACAGGAAGAACGCTACAACAAGGTCAAAAACTTCCTGCAAGAAGTCCATTAATCAACCTTCCGAGAATGTATGCGTCGTAACCGATTTCCCGTCGAGCAAGACCAAGACGTCAATTGGCGTATTTTCCTGCAGCTTTTACCCTATCTGAGTGAATTCCGTGTGCGTGTGATGCTGGCGCTGCTGTGTCTGGTGGGAGCAAAGCTGGCCAGTGTCGGCATGCCCTTTGCGCTGAAACATGTGGTAGATGATCTGGATCTGGCCGATACCACCACGGCTATGGTCGCCGTGCCCGTGGCGCTGATCATTGCCTATGGCCTGCTGCGACTTTTCAATGTGATTTTCGGTGAAATTCGTGATGCCTTGTTTGGCCGGGTGACCGAGCGCGCGATGCGCCGTTTGGGCCTGAAGGTATTTGAACATTTGCATCGCCTGGATCTGGCCTTTCATCTGGATCGCCAAACCGGTGGTCTGTCGCGGGATATTGAACGGGGCACCAGCGGCATCAGCTTTTTGATGCGCTTTATGATCTTTAATATCGTCCCTACCCTGCTGGAAATCGCCATGGTGGTGGGGATCCTGCTTTATCAATATGGCGTGGGCTTTGCCACTATTATTCTGTCATCCGTTATCACCTACGTATGGTTCTCTGTCAAAGCCACCAATTGGCGTACCCGGTTTGTGCGCGAGGTCAACCAAGCTGACTCCACCACTAATACCCGCGCCATCGACAGCCTGCTTAACTATGAGACGGTGAAGTATTTTAATAACGAGGCCTTTGAAGCCAAACGTTACGATGAGGATCTGGCCACCTGGGAAGAGGCCCGGCGCAAAAATCGATTATCACTTTTTGCCCTGAACGGTGGGCAGGCACTTGTGATTGCCTGTGCCATGACAGCCATGATGTGGCTGGCGGCCAACAATGTGGCCGAAGGTCGTATGACCTTGGGGGATTTTGTGCTGATCAACGCCTTTACTATGCAGATCTTTATGCCGCTTAACTTTCTGGGTTTTGTATACCGGGAAATCCGCGGCTCGTTGGCCAATATCGAGAATCTCTTTAAGCTGTTAAAACAGCAGCCCAAGATTGAAGATGCTGCCGATGCGCCACAGCTTAAAGTGAGCCAAGGCCGTATCGAGTTTCAAGATGTGAGTTTTGACTATCGCGCCGACCGACCGATTTTGCAGGATGTCAGTTTTAGCATTGAGCCTGGCCAAAAAGTGGCCGTAGTAGGTGAATCGGGCGCCGGTAAATCCACCCTGGTGAAGCTCCTGTTTCGTTTTTATGATGTAAGCCAAGGTAAGATCCTGATCGATGGCCAGGATATTCGCAATGTCGACCAGCACAGCTTACGCAAAGCCATAGGTATCGTGCCTCAGGATACCGTGCTGTTTAACGACAGTATTCTGGAAAATGTGCATTACGCTCGCCCTTCAGCCACTGAAGAAGAGGTAAAAGAGGCGATTCGCTTGGCGCATCTGGAGCATTTTGTTCAGTCATTGCCAGATGGCTACAACACAAAAGTGGGCGAGCGAGGCCTTAAGCTATCCGGCGGTGAAAAGCAGCGGGTGGCCATTGCCCGCGCCATTCTCAAGCGACCGCCCATTATGGTGTTCGATGAAGCCACCTCTTCACTGGATAGTCAATCCGAAGGCAGTATCCTGCGTGCCCTGCGCGAGATAGCCAAAGGCCATAGCAGCCTGGTGATCGCCCATCGCCTCTCCACCGTACAAGATGCCGACAAAATATTAGTGATGCGCCAGGGCCGTATTGTTGAACAGGGCGATCACCGTTCATTACTTACCGCCCGTGGTGTTTATGCGGGGCTTTGGCAAAGCCAGC
This sequence comes from Aliiglaciecola sp. CAU 1673, assembly GCF_029223185.1. Taxonomy (GTDB): domain Bacteria; phylum Pseudomonadota; class Gammaproteobacteria; order Enterobacterales; family Alteromonadaceae; genus Bowmanella. The sequence continues at coordinate 113,550 of NZ_JARHUG010000002.1, read as the reverse complement.
AACAGCAGCGTGATGAAGAGCCGTCCTGAGTATGCAAACACAAGAATTGATGGAGGCCATCAATCAAACCATGCCCTTTGGTAAATATGCCGGCCGCAAATTACTCGAACTGCCTGAGCCGTATCTGGTGTGGTTCAACAAGCAAGGCTTTCCTGATGGCAAACTAGGCAGACAGTTAGCGCTGATATATGAAGTAAAACTCAATGGCCTGGAGGCCATGTTACGCCCTTTACTAAGATGATACGCAGACACAACAAAGACCAGGCTTTTTCGCAGCGCCGAGGCGGTATCAAAGACGAAAATATCGATCGTCAGATCCTGGTGCTACACAGCGCCATACTGGAGAAGCTGATTGCGCAGCCACAGTTATTGTCACAGGTAATGGATACCTTAGAGCGCCGCAGGGAAATGGGAAAAATGCGCCATGGCGCCTACCTGACGTGGTTCTGTGCATTGGAATACCTGCAGGACAAACCCGAACTCACCAAGGCCGCCCTGCTGGAAGACAGCCCGAGAATGCGCAAACTCAGGCGCCAGACCCCACTTGTGGGTATCTTAAATGAAGAAGAACGGCAGGCGGCACTATTAGCAGAGGCGTGCGGCCATACCAGCATTGATGTGCTGACAGGCCGTTAATACAAAGCTCATCACGTTCTGACGCTAAGTCCCCTGGATAAGGCACTGCGATAGGACAGTATCGCCGGAACCAACGCCAATAAAGCAGCAAGACCGACAATCAGTCCCAAATACGCCAGAGTTGAGCCGGATAATGGCAGGCCTCCCACAAACAAGCCGAAACGACCGGCAATCCAATGTTGTAATCCGGTGAGCAGGCCGGCCAGACTAAGATAACCGAGCAGCGCCCCGGCCAAAGCAATCAAAATGGCCTCCAACTCAATCAGCAGCAATACAAAATTGGCATGGGCGCCGATAGCACGCAGCACCGCAATTTCCCGCTCTCTTTCTTTCATTGAGGCCAGCAGCATGGTGGTCATGCCAAGCAGACTGGCAATCAGCACCAATAGTGCAATTAATGCCAATGCCCGCTCCGCCATCCCCATCATCTGCCATAGCTCAGAAAGCGCCACGCCAGGTAGAATCGCCAGTAAGGGTTCGTCGGCAAATTGATTAACCTTGCGCTGAAAGGTCAGCACCCCAAGGCGGGATTTCAGTCCCACCAATAACGCCGTCACCGATTCTGGTGTTAGCGCGTCATGTGCCTTATGTTCATGAATTGTACTTTCATGGTCGTGATCTTCTTCGGCATGATTTGCATGCCCCCCCGAGCTATGCACCAGTTCAATCGAGCCCAAGCTGACATGCAGGGTTTGATCAACCGGTGTGCCGGTCGCCGCTAAGATACCGCTCACGATAAAAGGATAGCGATCATGATGGGTGAAGCTAACACTGCCGCTGCCGTGAGACAGCACAATGCTATCACCAATCGAATAACCCAATTTGCTCGCCACCTCAGCGCCCAGCACCACTTGCTGTTCACCGTCAAAACGGTGGCCTTGGGCAAATTCGAGGGGTTGCTTGGCCCCGTATTTAAAATGGGTGAAGTAATCGGCGGTGGTGCCCATCACCCGATACCCTTTGTGGGAGTCCCCCAAAGAGATAGGCACCGACCAGGCCACTTCCTTTGACTGACTGAGGGTTTGCACGCTTTGCCAGGAAATATTGTTGGTCGCATTGCCAATTCGAAATACCGAATACAGCAATAAATTGGTTGGCCCGGTTCGGGCCCCCACAATCAAATCCACCCCAGAGACAGTGCGACCAAAGCTGCTTCGAAGTTCATTTTTCAGATGATCCACACCCAGCATAATGAAAACGGAGACAGCAATGGAGATAACCGTCAATAACACCGTCAGACGCCGATTCCACAAGCTGGCAGTAGCGATGCGCATTAGCATGGCTGCGCCTCCTGGGCTTTACCCAAAGCACGCAAGTCCTGGTGAATATCAAAGTACTCGGCCAACGAGCGATCGTGGCTCACAAATATAACTGTAGATTGGGTTTCTTTAACGCAGCTGAGTAACAACTGCATAAATTGATCGCGTAACTCAGTGTCCAGTGCAGAGGTAGGCTCATCGGCAATAATCAATTCCGGGCGATTCAACAAGGCCCTCGCCAAAGCTACCCGCTGTTGCTGACCCACGCTTAAATCGCTGGCTTTACGTGCCAGTAGTTCTTCAGTGAGTCCTAGGCGCTCCAATATATGACGCAGCCAAGAGGGATCGTCGTTGCTTTCCGGACTGAAATAGTGGGCCAGTGCAATATTGTCCCTTACGCTTAGATAAGGCAGTAAATTAAACTGCTGAAAGACCATGCCCAAGTGTCTGGCTCGAAAGCGATCCCTGGCCCCGGCTTTCATTCGGCTAAGATCTTGCTCCAGAATGCAGATTTGTCCCTGCCAGGGACTGAGAATACCGCTTAACAGGTTTAATAAGGTCGACTTACCACTGCCGGAGGGTCCGTACAAAAACACACGCTGGCCCTTGCTCACAGTCCAATCGGGAATATCAAGAATGGGGGATTTCTCCCAACCAAAGGTTACACCTTGCATCGAAATTACGGGTTGTTGTTGCATCGTCTTCTCATTGTCCGAAAGCTAAGGGTATCACCCCGGTTATCAGTACCACCCAAACGACAGGCACTTTCTTGGACAGCAAAGCCAGGAAAGCGGCCAAAGCCAACAGAACATCCGACCAGCCCAAGATGCCGTGCAGCCAAAGTGGATCATAAAGCGCTGCGCCAAGCAGTCCAACCACCGCCGCATTGACGCCAGCCAGGATGCCATTCAACCCCTTATGATGTTGCAAGCGTTGCCAAAGAGGCATGGCAACGATGACCAGCAGCAACCCAGGCAAAAATATTGCCAGTAGCGCACATAAACCGCCCAGTAACGCCCCCAAAAACCCGCCGGGTAGGACTGATGACATTGCACCAAGGTAAGCGGCAAAGGAAAACAAGGGCCCAGGCAGCGCCTGTGCCGCACCATAACCGGTCATAAAACTTTGCTCACTTAGTCGCGCGCTTTGAACAAACTCACTCTCTAGTAAAGGTAATACCACATGACCACCGCCAAAGACCAAGGCACCGCTTCGATACAAATCGGCTAGTTGTGCGACCAATGGCCACGTAGCCCCAAGGGGAGCAAGACTGAATAACAGCAAAGCGGCAAATAAGGCGGCAGCGACTTTAGCTGTACCAGGTGGAACAGGGTTAACGCCGGATTGACCGACCCGAGCAGTTGAGGCAGCGGGCTTTAACCACAAGCCACCCAAAACGGCGCCTATTAAAATGACAGCGATTTGTGCGTACAGACCGGCCAGGTTGAGCATCAGTAAAGCAGACAGCAAGGCTATCCCGCGCTTGGGCCAGGTTTCACATAGCTTTTGCCCCATCTGCCAAACGGCCAATGTCACCACGGCCACCGCCGCGACCACTAAACCATGCAATCCGTTCTCTGCAAATGCGTCGATGGAGAGCGATAACCAAGCAAAGATTAACATCAGTAGCGCCGATGGCAGGGTAAATCCCAACCAGGCAGCCAGACCACCTGACAACCCGCCTTTTTCAAGACCGATGGCAAAGCCCAACTGGCTACTGGCCGGCCCTGGCATAAACTGACACAGGGCTAATAACTCGGCAAAGCGCTGGTCATCCAACCAGCGCCTTTCAATCACTAGTGCCTGGTGAAAATATCCGATATGGGCAACCGGTCCGCCGAAGCTGGTGAGCCCGAGACGAAGAAATATCCCAAATATGGATAAAAAAGATTGGAGAGAGCCGTCCATTAAGAAAAACACGAGCAAAACCTGGGCTCTATAATGCCTCAAAGGTAGCGTGGTACCAATTACCAACGGTAAACATTGAACTTGTGTTGGATCAAAAAGCTTATTTGATCTTTTTACTACACTAGCGCTCACCATAGTTGCAGTATCACTATCATGTCAGCAGTACCGACCTTTTCCATACCCAATAACTATCAAGAGCCCAAGGTAGCAGAGCTGGCCAGTCGAAATCTGGTCACCTGTCCACCGGATATGCCATTGCAGCAAGTGGCGGCGCTAATGCGAAGCCATCACGTAAGCTGCATTCTGATCAAACAGGGACATGACATTTTAGGGATTTGGTCAGAAGGCGATGCTAAAAAAATCGATTATCGCGATACCCATAGCTTTGAGCGTCCAATCAAAGACTTTATGACGCCATCGGTCATCCATATAGATCAGGATATGGGATTAAACGATGCCGCCGGACTGATGCTGCAAAAGCGCATCCGCCGCTTGTTAGTGGTAGATAAGCAAAAACGGCCTCTGGGGATCCTGACCCAGACCGATATTCTGCGCCAGCAGCGCATCGAGTTTTACTTAAAGCTTCGTGATGTGGGCTCCAGCATCAACAAACGCCCACTGTTTCTAAGCGCAACCTTACCCCTGGCCGACGGTGTCAGGGCCATGCAGGTGCATCAGGTGGATGCCGCGATTATTGAGTTTACCGGCAAGCCACCCGGCATCATTACCGAACGTGATTTGGTTACCGTGATAGCCAAAGAGCAAGGTGAAGTAAATCTGGGCGACGTTGCTGTACACCCCTTGGTCACAGTGCATAAGGATTGCAGCTTGCTGCAGGCAGTGGATTTGCTCAAAGAAATCAAATTCCGTCATCTGGCGGTATGCGATGATCAGGAGCGACTGATTGGCTTGCTCTCTTTCAGCGATATTCTCTCCAATGTTGAACACCTTTATGTTGAGCAATTAAAGCAAGCACTGGAAGCCCGGGATGCCGCCCTGCGCACCTCTACCGATTACCTGCGCCTGGCGCAGAAAGTCATTGATGCGTCATTGCATGGCATTATGATCACCGATGTGCATGGCGTGATTGAATCGGTCAATCCCAGCTTCACCCTGCTTACCGGCTACGCCCCCGAAGAAGCCATTGGCCGGCGCACCGATTTGCTTAAATCCGGATTGCACGATAAGTCCTTTTACCAGAGCCTGTGGCAAACCCTGCTTAGCCAGGGACATTGGCAGGGAGAGATCTGGAACAAACGCAAAGATGGTCAGATTTATCCTCAGTGGCTGTCAATCACGGCCATTCGCGGCGAAAATGGCGAAATCAGCCAGTTTGCCGGTATCTTCAGCGATATCAGCGAGCGCAAGCAGCATGAGAAACAAATCCACCAACTGGCCTATATCGACGAACTGACCGGTCTGGCCAACCGCCGCATGTTTATGGACCGCTTGCAGTTAGCCATCGCCAATGCCCATCGACATCATCATAAAATGGCGGTGATGTTTTTGGATTTAGATCTGTTCAAACGTATCAACGACACGCTCGGGCATCAGGCCGGCGATCAAGCCCTGTCTGAAGTGGCCAGGCGCTTGAAACAAACCGTACGTGAAGGGGAATCGGTGGCCCGTATCGGCGGCGATGAATTCACTATTCTGATCCCGGAAATCGAACAGGTAGAACAATTGGATACCCTGGCCAGACGCCTGGTGGCCCAGTTTGAAGATCCAATTCGCCTAAAAGATCAGGACTTTTTCCTGACCACCAGTATTGGCATCAGCTTGTATCCTAAGGATGGCCAATGCGCTGAACAACTGATTAAGCATGCCGATTTGGCCATGTATGAAGCCAAAGGCGGTGGCCGTAATCAGTATTGCTTTTATCAGTCCCACACCGGTCAGCAAACGGCCGATGAACTGAAAATGGAGCAAGGTTTAAGACTAGCCCTGCAGCAAAGACGCCTGCAGGTTCACTACCAACCCAAAGTTTCCCTTTGTGACAACGCACTAGTCGGACTGGAAGCCCTGGTGCGCTGGCATGACAGCGAATTAGGGCAGGTATCCCCGGCAGAATTTATTCCTCTGGCGGAAAAACTGGGACTGATCGGTATTCTTGGCGATCAGGTACTAAGTCAGGTGTGCAAGGACATGCAACAGGGCAAGTTATCTGATGTGCCGGTGTCAGTAAATGTCTCCAGTGTACAACTCACCGCACCGGATTTTTGTCAGCGTTTATGCGCTACCTTGGATCATTACGCCATCCCCCCAGAGAGGATAGAGTTGGAGATAACTGAAAGCTGTCTAATCCCCGAAGAGGCCGACAGCACCCTGCGTTTGCTAACCAAACTGCGCAATATCGGTCTGCGCCTGTCTATCGATGATTTTGGCACCGGCTATTCATCCCTTGCCTATCTGCGCCGCTTGCCTCTGGATACCCTGAAAATTGATCGCTGCTTTATCAAAGAACTGCCTGATAACGGTGAGGACGGCCAGATAGCCCAAGCAATTCTTGCCATGGCCAAAGCGCTGAACCTGCAAGTGGTGGCGGAAGGGGTGGAAAATGAGGCCCAATGCCAATTCCTGCGTCAGGCTGGCTGCACAATAGGCCAGGGGTATTTGTACGCCAAACCCTTATCCATTGAAGCCCTCAGCCAGTGGTTAAAAGACAAGACGACCTGCCAGGGCTGTTACTAGGATTATTTTGCCGTTAGCTGTTAGCGGCAAAGATTGCAAATTGCGCCTGACGCCCGATAATTGGCCCTTTAGTTTTGCTGTAAGGGCCAATCTGCATTATGGAACGCATTATCGAAAATATGATTTACGCCTCAAGATGGATAATGGCGCCCATCTACTTTGGCTTAAGCTTTGCCATGCTTGCGCTTGGCATCAAATTCTTTCAGGAAGTCTTTCATCTGGTACCCACCATCCTGAGCATGAAAGAAGCGGATTTGGTATTGGTGATCCTTTCCCTGATCGATCTGGCCTTAGTCGGAGGCTTAATCATTATGGTGATGTTCTCAGGCTATGAGAACTTCGTATCGCGATTAGATATTGACGGCGGCGGAGACAAGCTGGATTGGTTAGGCAAGTTAGATGCTGGCTCGTTAAAAAATAAGGTAGCAGCCTCGATTGTGGCCATATCATCAATTCACCTGCTAAAGGTGTTTATGAATGTGGAAAAAATCGATAACAGCAAAATGCTTTGGTACGTCATTATCCATATGACCTTTGTGGCATCGGCCTTTGCCATGGGCTACTTAGACAATGTGACCCGCAAGAAGGGGCACTGATAAATCGCTATTACGCAGACACAAAAAAGGCACCTCAAGGTGCCTTTTTGATTTGGTGTGTGGCGCTATTAGCGACGCAGACCAAGACGCTGGATCAGCGCAACGTAACGATCGTTGCTCTTACCTTTCAGGTAGTCCAGCATGCTACGACGCTGGCTAACCATACGCAGCAGACCACGACGTGAGTGGTGATCTTTCTTGTGGTCAGCGAAGTGGCCTTGCAGCTTGTTGATATTGGCAGTCAACAGGGCTACTTGTACTTCTGGTGAACCGGTGTCGCCTTCTTTCACACCGAAATCAGCGATGATTTTTGCGGTTTCTTCTTTCGTTAGTGACATACATTTCTCCTAAATAAAGACCAGCCGATCACTAATTCAGCGGGTCGAAAGAGGCGGTATTATAGCGGCGCAAAAAATAAGTGCAAGCGACTAGTATTCAGCCTACCGGGGTAAGACTATCTGGCACCCACGACCAGGCGCTTTGGCGCCAAGCGGCTCTCGCTGTCCAATTCCGCAACACCTAAAAAAGTGCCAGTATCAACGGCATAGGCACGAACCTGTCCTGGCGCTTGGCAACATGCTGTTTGCACCGGATTCCCGTTACTGAAATAGGAAAGCTTCTCAACCGGCACCTGGCAGCTGGGTAAACTGGCCACCGCCGTATCCATGGGTAGCAGAAGGGCATCCAACGCAGACCAATCTATCTCCTCACCACTTTTGTGCTGTTCAGCAAAAGCTTGCAGCGCCTCGATGGTCATCATCCGCTCGACGGGATAATCTGCCACCGCAGTGCGATCCAAACGACTTACATAGGCACCACAACCGAGCATCTGACCTAAGTCGTCCACCAATGAACGGATATAGGTGCCCTTACTGCAATGCACCTCCATAGCCACTTCATCGCCGGCAAAGCGCGACATACGAATACTGAAGATTTCGATATCCCTGGCTTCACGGGGCACATCTATTCCCTGACGGGCATAATGATAAAGGGGTTTGCCTTGATACTTAAGCGCCGAGAACATGGACGGCACTTGTTTGCTCTGGCCTTTGAAGCTGTCTATTGCATTTAGCAATTGCGCCTCTGTCACCGCGACAGGGCGACTTTCCACCACCTCGCCATCGGCATCTGAGGTGGTGGTGCGAATGCCTAGCTTCGCCGTTACGCTGTATTTTTTGTCGGCATCCAACAGAAACTGCGAAAACTTAGTAGCTTCCCCCAGGCAAATAGGCAACATGCCGGTAGCCAGGGGATCCAACGCACCAGTATGGCCGCCCTTACTGGCATTAAACAGGCGTCTAACCTGCTGCAGCGCATGGTTAGAAGAGACTCCCAGGCCTTTATTTAATAAAAAAATGCCGTCAATCTGACGGCCTTTGCGAGACTTAGCCACCCTAGTCCTCGCCGTTTTCTTCGCGGCCGGCTTGTTTGGCCCTTTCTTTGTCCTTATTGACCGTCTCTGTCACCAGGTTGGAGATACGCATCCCCTCGGTAATGGACTGGTCACGCACAAAGCGTATGGCCGGTACCGTACGCATGCTCATACGCTTGGAAAGCAGGGTTCTGACGAAACCTTTGTTGTCATCCAGTAACTGCAACTGCGCCTTGATCTTCTCTTCGTCATTTTCATAGAAAGTAACAAACACCTTGGCGTAGGAGAGGTCGCGGGACACTTCTGCACCGGATACCGTTACGAGACCCAAGCGCGGCTCACGATGCTTGATTTCCTGCTGCAGGATACTGGCGACTTCTTTGTGGATTTGTTGACCGACTCGCTCGGTGCGTGAAAATTCTCTTGCCATTGCTTTACCCTTATTGGAGACAGCTAAGACAGCAACGGAGGCCGCAGCCTCCGTTACCTATCTCACAGGGCAGTCCGGGCGGACCGCCTAAGACTTAGATCTCGCGTTTAACCTCGATGGTTTCAAACACTTCGATCTGGTCGCCGACTTTCACATCATTATAGTTGCGAACGCCGATACCACACTCCATGCCGTTACGCACTTCGCTGACATCGTCTTTAAAGCGACGCAGTGATTCCAGCTCGCCTTCGAAGATAACCACGTTGTCACGCAGTACGCGGATTGGCGCACTACGTTTAACAATACCCTCGGTCACCATACAGCCGGCGATTGCGCCGATCTTGGGTGAACGGAATACATCACGCACCTCAGCAAGACCGATGATTTGCTGACGGAATTCAGGTGCCAGCATACCACTCATGGCTGCTTTCACTTCATCCAACAGGTCATAGATGACGCTGTAGTAGCGCAGATCAATTTCTTCGCTTTCCACAACTTTACGGGCACTGGCATCAGCACGCACGTTAAAGCCAACCAAAATGGCACCAGAGGCAGCTGCCAGGCTGGCATCAGTCTCAGTGATCCCACCTACGCCGCTACCCACGATGTTCACTTTAACTTCATCGGTAGACAGTTTCAGCAGAGAGTCGCTGATGGCTTCCACAGAGCCCTGTACGTCAGCTTTAAGCACCACGTTGAGCTCATGCACATCGCCGGATTCCATGTTGGCGAACATGTTTTCCAGTTTAGATTTTTGCTGCTTGGCCAGTTTCAACTCGCGCTGCTTAATGCGGCGCTGGTTTGCTACTTCACGGGCTTTACGCTCATCCTGCACCACACGGGCATCATCACCGGCAGCCGGTACACCGGACAAACCGAGAATTTCCACTGGTGTAGAAGGACCAGCGACTTTCACTTCGTGACCCAGCTCGTCGCGCATCGCACGAACACGGCCGTATTCAAAACCACAAAGCAGGATATCGCCGCTCTTCAATTCACCTTGCTGAACCAATACGGTTGCCACCGGACCACGGCCCTTATCCAGACGCGATTCGATCACGAGTCCCTTGGCTGGTCCTTTAGGTATGGCTTTCAGTTCAAGTACTTCGGCCTGAACGGAAATGGCATCCAGAAGATTATCAATACCCATACCGGTTTTCGCCGATACCGGAACGAACTGGTGCTCACCGCCCCACTCTTCAGAGATAACGTCAATCTTGGACAGCTCAGTCTTGACCCGATCCGGATCAGCGCTTTCTTTGTCCATCTTGTTCACAGCAACAATCAGAGGTACACCCGCTGCTTTGGCATGCTGCACCGCCTCTTTAGTCTGAGGCATTACACCGTCATCGGCAGCCACGACCAGGATAACGATATCCGTCGCCGTCGCGCCACGGGCACGCATGGCGGTAAAGGCCGCGTGTCCAGGTGTATCCAGGAAAGTGATCTGACCGCGATCGGTCTGCACACTATACGCACCGATATGCTGGGTAATACCACCGGCTTCACCCGCCGCCACCTTGGCGCGACGAATATAGTCCAGCAGTGAGGTCTTACCATGGTCGACGTGACCCATGATGGTCACCACCGGCGCACGAGAGGTCTTCTCGGAGCTGATATCCTCAGCCATCAATTCGTCTTCAAGGGCGTTGTCGTTGACCAGCTCGTATTTGTGGCCCATTTCTTCGATAACCAGAATTGCGGTATCTTGATCCAGGACCTGGTTGATAGTAGCCATTTCGCCCATTTTCATCATGGTCTTAATGACTTCGGTAGCCTTGATGGCTAGTTTGTTGGCTAATTCGCCAACAGTAATGGTCTCACCTAATTTAACCACTCGCTCCACCGGTTGCGCGGGCTTGTTAAAGCCATGCATAAGCTCAGAACCCGCATTTTTCTTTTTCTTCGACTTGCGACGGCGACCGCCGCGTTCGAATTGAATATCTTCTTCGTCTTCCGCTTCCTGTGCATAGCGGTTGGAATGCAGATGTACTTCCTCTGCTTCACGACGACGACGACGCTCGTCTTCCTCTTTCCAGCGACGCTCATTTTCTTCCGCTAATTTGCGTGCTTTTTCCTGCGCTTTTTTGGCGTCTTTTTCCAGTTTACGCTTGGCTTCCTCTTCCTGTTGAAGACGCAGGGCTTCAGCTTCCTGGCGCACTTTCTCGCGCTCAGCCTTTTCTTCCTCTGTCAGCTCAGGCTCTTTAGCCTTGGCTTCTGCCTCGCGACGCTCGCGCTCGGCCTTTTCAGCTTCGGCACGGGCTTTGGCTTCTGCTTCCATGCGAGCCCTTTCTTCGGCGGCGCGCTTGGCTGCTTCTTCTGCCTGACGCTTGGCCTCTGCCAATGCCTTTTCTTCTTCTGCGCGACGCTGTGCTTCTTCTTCTGCGATCTTCGCTTCTTCCGTTTCAGAGCGCTTCACGTAGGTACGCTTTTTACGCACTTCCACTTTGATGGACTTGGACTTGCCCGCCTGATTGATATTCAGGGTGCTGGTCGTGCGACGCTTTAGCGTCATACGTGTCGGTTCAGCTGTGCCGGCACCGCCGTGCTGACGACTCAAGTGGTCCAGCAACGTGCGTTTCTCGTCTTCGTTGACTTGGTCGCTGGGCCCTTTACTGATACCGGCATCGGCAAATTGCTGCACCAGTTTGTCAACCGATGTACCGATATCTGAGGCAAGCTTCTCGATGGATACTTCTGCCATTTATACTCCTCCCGCGACCTTATTCTTCATTAAACCAGACGATATTACGGGCAGCCATAATCAGCTCCCCCGCTTTCTCTTCGCCCAGTCCTTCTATATCACTAATATCATCTACGCCCTGTTCGGCCAGGCCTTCCAGGTCACAAACACCACGAGCCGCCAACAGGAAGGCTACGTGTTTGTCCATACCGGCCAGGTTTAGCAGCTCTTCTTTAGGCTCGGCGCCTTCCAGGGACTCTTCGTTGGCCAGTGCCTGCGTTGTCAGGGCAGCACGAGCGCGATTACGCAGCTCTTCCACCATGTCATCGTCCAGACCTTCAATGGCAAGCAGTTCACCGGCAGGCACGTAGGCAATTTCTTCCAGGGTTGTGAAACCTTCATCCACCAGCACAGAAGCGAAGTCTTCGTCGATATCCAGGCCCTTAACAAAGCGCTGCAATACCTTGGCGTTTTCTTCTTCGTGCTTGGCTGACAGAGCTTCAACTGTCATCACGTTCAATTCCCACCCGGTCAACTGACTGGCCAGGCGCACGTTTTGACCACTACGGCCGATGGCCTGAGCCAGGTTGTCGGCCTCTACCGCCACATCCATAGTACGGTTATCTTCGTCTACGACGATGGACGCCACTTCGGCCGGGGCCATGGCATTAATCACGAACTGTGCGGGGTTTTCATCATAAAGGACGATATCCACACGCTCGCCACCCAGTTCACCGGATACGGCTTGAACACGAGAACCACGCATACCAACGCAAGCACCGACAGGATCAAGACGTTTGTCATTGGTCTTCACGGCAATCTTGGCGCGCGAACCCGGGTCACGGGCGGCGGCACGGATTTCTAATACTTCCTCGGCAATTTCCGGTACTTCGATACGGAACAATTCCACCAGCATGTCGGGGTGCGTGCGGCTGATAAACAGCTGGGCGCCGCGTGCCTCGGGCTTGATCACATACAGCAAACCACGTACACGATCGCCTGGGCGGAACGTCTCACGGGGCAGCATATCTTCACGGTAAATCACACCTTCAGCATTGTTGCCAAGGTCAACAATGATATTGTCACGGTTAACTTTCTTAACTGTGCCAGTTACCAACTCGCCGACACGGTCTTCATATTCGGCCATTACCTGCGCGCGCTCGGCTTCACGTACTTTCTGCACGATGACCTGCTTGGCAGTTTGGGTAGTGATACGGTCAAAGGCGATAGATTCAATCTGCTCTTCAACCCAGTCACCTACTTGAATCTCAGGCTCGTCGATTTGCGCCGCAGACAGGGTCATTTCGGCAAAAGGATTTTCTTGTGGCTGATCATCGGGGATCACTCTCCAGCGACGGAAGGTATCGAAATCACCGGTGTCGCGATGAATGCTTACGCGTACTTCGATTTCACCTTCGTTTTTCTTTTTGGTGGCGCTGGCGATGGCATATTCCAAAGCCTCGAAAATCTTTTCGCGGGGCACTTGCTTTTCGTTGGATACCGCTTCAGCCACTAATAGAATTTCTTTATTCATTGCCCTGTTGCCTCACTAAAATACGTCCAATCCTGTTGCGTTATTGACCTTGTGGGTCGGATCAACCAGTTTCTTATTCGAAACTTGGTACGACATTGGCCTTTTCAACGTTGTCGATAGCCAGTACAAAAGATTGGCCATCCACTTCAACCGTTGCGTTACCGCTTTCAACTTGCAGCAACGTGCCTTTAAAATTGCGTCTGTTGTTTATGGGCAGGCGCAGTTTTACCGTCACCATCTGTCCAACGACAGCTTGAAAGTGACTTTCCTTAAACAGCGGCCTGTCCATGCCGGGCGACGAGACTTCGAGGTTATATTCGGTACTGATGGGATCTTCCACATCCAACACCGCGCTGACCTGATGGCTGACATCGGCGCAATTTTCCACCGTGATACCATCTGCATGGTCAATATAAACTCGTAGCGTCGAGTGCTTTCCGGCACGAATAAACTCAATGCCCAGCAGCTCAAACCCCAGGGCTTCAACCGCCGGGGCCAACATATCTGTCAGTGTTTGTTCCAGCTTTGACAAAACCAGACTCCAAAAACAAAAAAAGGGCAAAAAGCCCAGAGAGGATGACAAAAAGACCCACTGGATCTTTTCTTTACTGTTCGCCCCGGATAGGTAACAGAGTAGATTAAGAACATTGCCTTAATATTACCTTTCTGACACCCTCCAGATTTGCCATGCTTACATGGCGAGAACTAACAAAAAGCCCCGTTCTAGCGGGGCTTTCATATCTGGGCATGGTTCAACATGCTTAAAGACGCCGATTGGGTACATGACCACCACCTGCGTCAAAATACTTGTCGGGACTCCCCTGTTACATCAGGGTGAAGTGAAACAATCAATGTCCCCATTTCAGGCGTTGCTTTCTACGAGGGAGTTCGCCATCTGGTGACGCGAATTATAAGACCTGATAATAAATAGTCAACCGGCGCCTGAGTTGAAAGTCCCGATGCAACATTGACTTAACATAAATTGTCATTTCAGCGCTTTGCAGCAAAAAATCACATTTCGTGCATACATTAACATAGACGGAAAGTAAAAAGGCCCTGCAAGTAATTGACTAAACAGGGCTTCTTACAAGGGCACAGGTAATCAAGCTAACTGGCTTGTACGAGTTATTGTCAGTTTAAAGTACTCATAATCCTCTCCTTACGGCGCTGCATCGATCAGGTTTTTCGTAAGCCTAATCAACACGTTTGCATGTTCATCAGAGATATGGCTTTTGCCCCGCAATGCTTCCAATTCCCGGATTAATGCGCGTAAATTATTAGCGTGGGATTGGCCATTTCCGCGTTGCGCCGCATTCAGTTTCGCCGTCAAACTGTTCTGTGTACCTGGGTGTGAAACGAAGCGTTGAATCAAGGCACTCATTCCAGAAAAACTGACCGAAACTTCAAACTCGCTGGCAGCATCTGTGCGATTTCCAGCAAGGTCCGTGGCCGAAGCGGATACGGGATGCGTGCCCACCAGGAATGTATAAGCGGGAGCATTGACCAGTGGGCTGTTCGCACAATCATTAGCGGCAAGCCCTGATAAGTTGTCAACAGCACTGCAACCAACAACCACTTGCTCTGCAACATCATAATTTCTGTCGCCATCAAAGGTAATGTCTGGTTTGGTTAAATCAATCTTCACAACCACAGAGGCTGGCGCGCCTCTGTTTCCAGCGGCATCAACGGGTACAATGGTGATTGACGTAATACCTTCTGCGGTTACTGGCAGTTGGGTGGTTGTTCCGTCGACCATATAGTTGAGGCTTGAATCGCCAATAGTTGCAATGACTTCTAACCACTGCATACCTGAACCACCCGCGTTGTCCTGAGCGTCAATAGCCACAGAAACGGCGCTGTTTTGCCAGCTATCCGCTGCAGACAAGGTTACGCTTGGTGGTGTTCTGTCAATATAGACAGTGACGGATTTCTCTGACGATTGGTTACCGGCTTTATCTGTTGCATAGGCATAGATAGTGGTGACACCTTCACTGTCGATATTTAAGCGATCACCAGTGAGAGCCACGCTACTGAATGCGCCAGCGCCCTCTGCACGCACCATAATACTGGCAACGCCAGAGAGTGCATCGCTTGCATCAAATACTATTCCGGCATTCGCCATCGACCAGCCCTCTGGGGCTTCAATGTTGAGCTCTGGCTCGGTTCTGTCAATGCGAATGGTTGACTCTACTGTTGCGCCTGTGTTGCCCGCATTATCGGTCGCCGATAGTTGAACGCGGGTTTCACCTTCGGTGAAAATGCTAATGCTGCCACTATCACCGGATTGATTGAACGCGCCAGAGACAAATGCGCCCTGGGTATTGATGTTCAGGCTTTGTACGCCGGAAAAATCATCGGTTGCATGCAATGACACCTCGACTGGCTGGTTGGTCCATTCTGACTGTGCGTTGATAGTGGCTACGGGACCAGTCTTATCAATGCTGATGACAGCCGTTTGTTCGTCTTCCACATTGCCGGCATAGTCGGTTGCAAACCAGGTTATGACACTTTCACCCGATTGTGTCAGTGCAATGGTTGCCGTTGTGCCACTTACGACGGTTAAGGCTTTGGCATTTGCACCGCTGACCGCATAGCTGATGGATGCCACACCTGACTCTGAATCAAAAGCAGTCACTACTATTGCCACATCCTGATTACTCCATCCACCTGGCACGGCCGCAAAAGAGGTTGGTGGTAGATTGTCGTTCCACCCCGTTTCTGGCTCTTCGCCTTCTTCCAATGGCTCGGGATGTAATTCTGGTACGGCAAGTTCTGAGGCCTCATCAAGGAGTTTCTGCAATGAAACTTGCGGATATCTCAAGTCTATTTCGGTCCTGATGCTTCTGGCGACACCGCCAATCCTGAAGTCAATCTGTACCATCACAGTGCCAACGGTCACCCTATCCAAGGTGGAATCCATCTGCACGCGAGTAATTTCGACAAAGTTGCTTAGGTCATCGATGTTTTGATCAACATAATCAAACAACCACTGCGCTGCGCCGACGGTTTCAGAGGTGGTTTTTAAGAGCAATCGGGTGGTCGATATCACACCCAATGCGACGGTGCGCTCGGTAACCAGGCCGATGACAATCACATCATTATTGGGATCGCTGGCAATAGCCAGTAATGTATTTCTTGCATTAGTCACGGCCAAAGAGGCGGCTGTAAGCGCAATTTCTCTTGCTTCTTTTATGACACGTAAGGGGCCCAACTCGTTTTCAATCTGTCTTTGCACCTCTGCCAGGGTCGCATTGGCAATACTCAAGGTTGACTGGGCTGTGGCTAATACGCCGTTGGCGACCTTAAGGGCTTCAACTAAGCTACCTCGGGCGACTAAATAAGCCCCCCGAGACCAGAATTTATCCCAGTCGCTTAGCCTGCTGTACCAATTGTCCAGGGCAGCAATTGCATCCCTGATTCTGTTCACTTCGCGTTGTGCGGCGGATAAGCCGCTTTGCGCTAACCTTGAGGCATTAATGGCGATATTGAGTTGACTAGCAAAGGCCAATCTCACTTGCGCCATATCTTGCAGCACTTTGTTCAGCTCATTCAATGTGGCTTGTGCGATTTCCTCGGCATCATGCAATGCTTTAATCGCCTCTTCACGCTCTTTCACCACTTGTGCTTTTCTGTCGACAATTTTCACGTCGAGCTCAGCGATTTTCTTTTCCAATTCATCAATGGTTTTGTTTGCTTCGCTGATGATAAGCAACGCCCCCTCAAGCGAGGCCAACACAGAGGCTCTAATCGCATCTTCCAATGACCCAATGATTTCTCCCGTGATCAAAGAGCGGATATAGATTTTATCCGAGAAGATTAATTCAACGTTGGCATGGGGCATTCCATACAGCACAAGGTCGGATAGTAATCGCCCGGTCACCTGCGTGTTTGCAACAGTTATTTCTACCTGTACCGCAGGCTGATCGCCTATCGCCAGTTCAGTGAATCCGCGTAACAGATTATTTTGGTAACTTAACTCGGAAATGGACAATTGCTGTCCAGCGATATTCAGGGTCCCGCTAAATTTGGCAATGGGTTCGTTGCCAGAGGAAATTTTTAGCTGTTGTGAGGTGAACGTAGAGCCAAGAATGGTTGTCGTCCCTTGGCCAACAATATCTGTACTATTTCCGTCAGAGACCAGTTGCCAGTTGGCATCAAAACCGAAACCCCAGGGAGCAATAAAAGAAGAAGTTCCGGTACCTGTGATGCTTAGGTCTGCTTTGGTCACAATATCAAATTGAACCATCTGACCAAAAATCTCAACATCGGCAGTACCGTTAAGGCCGGTGTTATCCAGGGTGAAATCGACAGTCGATTGCACACCACCCAAATTCACATCACCATAGATCTTGGCATAGAGCTGATTATCAATGCGCAAATCGATCATCGAATCGATTGAATGCTGGCCAAACCGCAACAAGCCAGAGCCGGCAAAGGTACCATTGGGTGTTAAATGCAAATCCAGTGCGGCCAATGTGTAATTATTGACGGTGAGGTTACCCATCAAATGACCAAATAGCAGACCATCTGAGCGCAGTAAGAAGTCCACATTAAAACTACTGCCAGCAATCGCTACATTGGTTTGACCGCGCAGGCCATCATTATCGAGTACACCGGTAAAGAAGGTTAGTGTGGCGATGGGGCCAAGCTCCATCATTCCGCTCCAGGTACCGGTAACGACCCTACCAGAGGCATCTAAGGTAAACGACGCCTTAACCAGCCCGCCCATGGGCAGTACAAGCCAGCCTTCACCGATGGTATAACCAGAGATGGGATCGACATAACCATCAAAAAACAGCACTTCAAAGCCTGCGACCGTCAGACCGGCGCTGGCAGGTAAGTTATCGCCCCACTCTTTCCAGGTGACGCCAAAAAGCGATTTGCCAACTTCAAAACCGCCCTCAGCCATAAACTCGACGGCCTCACCCAGGGACACACCGCCACTGCCGCTAAGGGTAACGGGGATATCAAATTTGAATAAGTCAGTATTGGGCTTTTCGTTGTAGTTCTCTTTTGAGAAGGCCAGCAATATTGGGCTTAGCTTAAATTCTGTTTCAAAGGCAATACTTCCCCCAATACCGGCAGCGACTTCTGCACCAACGGTACCACTGGCACCAATGCCGGTGCGAGCTGCCACTTTGACGGTTTGCAGGAAGAACACCAATTGTTCCAGTGCGTCTTGTTTTAGCTCATTCACTAAGTCGTCGCGGAAAAAATTCAACAAGATAGACACATCCTGTTGTGAGACCGCCTTAAAGGCTTTATCCAGAATCAGATTACTGAGGTCATAGCCCTGAAACATGGCACGTGAGAAATGCCCTACAGAAATGTCTTCTACCGCGAGCCGGGTAAGTGTTTGCGGGATCATCATTAACTCAAAGGACACGGTGACAGGGTCAAGTACCGCATTGGCCATCTCACCCCATAAGGGCACCAAGGGGTCTCTGAACGCCACCGCGGTGTCGTAGGCAAACCTGACGTTATCGTTAAAATCAGACAGCAAACTTGTTCCCGTTTGCGGATCGACGTTCATCGCCAGCGCATGAGACGCAATGCTACTGACCATTTTTATGGCGCCTTGGTAGGTCTCTGCAATGACTTGCGTTTTGTTGCCGGCAATGATGCCATCGGCCACCATCTTGCCCAGAGGTACATCGAACTGAAACTCGAAGACCGGAACGGTTTGACCTGCCGCCTGGCCGATATCGCCAAAGAGGTATAATCCCAGTACTTGGTTGTAGTTAATCCCTTCAAAGGCCTCAATGTAATCTAATAAATCGCTGGAAATTTTACCGCCGACAATGGTTGCGACCTCAGCCATATTGTTATCGATGTTTTCGACAATTTTCCCTTCTGCGAGCTGTGACATGATTTTTCGCGACAGTTCGGCCATATCCATCGAATACAAAAGCAGTTCTGATATACGGTCTGCGGTCAAATCAAGTGCCGCATCCAATGGCAGGTCAAGCTTTGCAGCCCCACCAATGGATGCCAGATTAATACCCGTATCTAAAACACCAACACCTACACTGGCATCGACGGCGAACTCAAGGAAAACCCGACCTATTTCATCTTCCGGCGCGCCCCCTCTTGACCGAATATGGTTAAGAATTTCGATAAAAGCTAACGCGGCAAACTCGGGAGATAAGCTGGTTTGCGGGTTTAATGGGTCCAGATGTGTCTCTAAAATAGTTCGAATTTCATCAACTAAAATAAAGGCTTGAAGGGGTTTAACACTGAAACCAAGTGATCCTGTACCCTCGACTTCGGCTTGCAACTTAGCCTGTACGCCCGCTTTTAGTCCGAGCGTCGCCATCACATCAACGGTGAGAGATTCGGGATCACTGCCGGCAATACGCAGTTGTGTCCAATGGTTTTCTGCTAATTTAACGTAACCGGCGGCTTCAATACTTGGTCCCAAAATGTCGTTGACGCTAAGCGGTGAACGCATCTGAATATGCGCGGTATCTAACGCGATATCCATAAATAAGGTGTCACCACGGGTTGGATTATAAAAACGCTTCGCCGGGTTATCACACAATTGGTTGCCATTACCTAAACCCAGTGTTAAGCGTGTACCAGCTGGTCCTGCGTACATTGCACAGATATTCAATAACGACTTTTCTAATGGGTTTGTCGGGTCCACAGGTTTGAATTTAAATACAATACGGCCAACCGGGTGAGTAATGGCGAAGGTTTTCTCCGTATTACCTTGTAGCGCTTTGTCCAGCAGGTTTTTAAGGGGTACCAGATTGACCTCTTTAAACAGTTCATGCATCCGGCTTATTTGCGCGAGCACCAGTTCTGCCTGTTGCTGCGGATTGCCATTACTTAAGTTCTTGAGCTCATTCAGGGAAGGCACGCCGTTTTGCGCAACCGATTCCAGCTCGAGCGACGCTGCGAGCAAAAGATGGTCAAGGCCACTTTGTGCGAATGCATCCAGTATGTCGTTGTTAATCTCGACCGAGGGTTGTCCCCAGGTGCCAAATTGTGAAGTGTCCAGCTGAAATCCCTGATTTTCCTGGCTGGTAACAAGACTTGAGAAAAGTAAGGCAAGACAGAGAAACGCCGCTCGTCCTATGGACGTTAAGGTGTTGCTCACTGTTATAAGCAAGTCAGTAAAAGTCTGATAGTTTATCCGAAGCATGATCCATTCTCTCCATTCAAACTTGATTGCCAGATGAGATTCTGACAAACACTTTATGGAGTGAATCTAGTGCAGGCCTTGCAAAGTCGTATTGTGATTTTTCCGCAATTGTTTGTGAATTTGTTGCAACTTAAAAAAGCGCCGTTGGCGTTACCTGTAGGAGGCTGTCAGATTCGATAAACTCCGTTTAATCGCACCTGCTCGGGCACTTGAGCTGTTCACCAATGACAACCGTTGAAGGCGGCATTTAACCCTAGCCCTTTGCAACATAAAGCAAATGTGGATGTTCTAATCGAAAATCATATAGACTGAGAAGTAACCAAGGATTGTCGCAAATAGAACTTTACGTTGTTCTCATCTACGCGTGATTTTGTTAACAGAAGTCTGGACTCGCCTGCGGCAATAATGCGCTTTGCTTCAAGGCTCATTTTACTTTTTTTACTGTCGATCTCAGTTAATAGCAATACGTTGGTCGCCAGCGAAAATATCCCTCCTCAAGCTAACGAGTTTGAAAACGTCGGCCTTCCTTTAAGTCGCATTTTTTCGCCAAAAGAACACGGCGGACATTCTCAGAACTGGACCTCCATACACAGCAAAAGTGGCCATGTTTATGTCGGCCATACTAACGGCATTTCCCAGTGGGACGGGGAATATTGGCGCAATCTTACAACACATCAGAGAAGCCCCGTTCGAGCATTCAGCGAGTGGCGGGATGAGATTTATTTTGGCACGACCAATGACTTGTTAAGGCTCAAGCTGAATGATTCTGGGCGCATGCAATACGAAAGCTTATTGCAAAGCAGCGCGCTTAAAGACCGTAACTTTGGCGAAATTTGGTCAGTGGCTTCCAATGAACGGGGCGTCGTCTTTTCCGCCACCCGGCATACCTTTTTTTATGATGGTAAGGCGGTGTATGACGTCGAAAATGCGCAGCCAAGCAAACATAAAATCTTCGAGGTTGGTGGTCAATTCCTGTTTAAACCCAGGCATCTTAGTAATATTTATCAACTCGCGGTGACACTCGACGGACCTGATTTACGTTTCCACACATCGGCTCTGCCGATAGCGCTACCGTTAGCGGCAAGAGTGATGGAAATCTTACCCATTGATGCACAAGGTTTGCTTATCGTGACAGAGGAACACGGTATTTTTACCTATCAAAACCAACAACTGGTGCTTCGGGTGGGACCTGATGATTTGGGTGTTAACACACAATTTTATGACGCCATAAGAGCAAATGACGGGCGCTATTATGTAGGTACTGCCCATTCGGGCTTATACATACTATCGAGTGATTTTTCAGTCCTAATGCATTATCAGGAGCAAGATAATCTTGGCATGAATACTGTCCTTTCAGTGAAGCAAGATTATCAAGGCAATATATGGCTGACGGGTATTCCCAATGTAGTAAAAATGACCGCACCGAATGTCATTAGTCAATTCAAAGCTGGCACTACCTCGACTGAGATACTCAGAATCAAAGACACCCCTTTTGGCATGATGATCACAGGCAATGGTAGCTACTTATTGCAGGCGCAGTCAGGTGCATATACGCCCAAAGCCTTTGGTCTGATCCATCCGGATCTAAATGCCAGCGTTGATTTTGAAATTGATGGTCAGCGCATGATTAAAGCAGGATGGGGAGGAATATACGCCCTTGAGTTAAATCAAGACGGAAGCAAAGCCGTTAAGACGACACAATTAGCTTCTGTCGGTTTAGGTAGAATTATCAAAGAAGCCGAAAAGCAGGGCGACTACTTTGTCAGTAGCAGTGATGGACTTTTTTATCTGCAACATGACCTTCACTCTGTGAATGAATGGCAGGTGTTTCAGTTTCCTTTGCCAGCTGAAGAGTTCATCAGCCTGCAAGTGGATGGCAGTGATGTCTGGTTGGGGTCAAGTTTAGGAACCGTTTACATTATTAAAAACGCCACCGAGGCTGTACAGGAACTCCGATTACGATCCAGTGATGAAGCAAATCATCAGTGGCAACAAAACCTTTTGAAAATCGATCGATCCAAAGGATTGGGTTCTGGTCCGGTTGAATTATTCATTGTCGATAATCAAGTCGTAATCAGTAGCGCTGGCGAGTTGTTCGAATGGCAGGATGATCAGCTGATCCAGGCCCGCCATCCTATATTTTCAGATCCTGTTTTTGCCAATGCTGACGTCATCGACCGTTTGATTGAAGTGCCTGCAAGTGCATCTTTTGCAAAAACGATTTGGTATAGGGTGGATGGCAAGAGCGGCCTTTTTGCAGGCGATGATAAAGGAAATTGGCATAGACACTCTCATGTGTTCGATGCATTTACTGAAGGCGGGATGGAAGCACTCCATGTCAGTGATGATGCGATCGCTTGGTTTGTCAGAGACAAAGCAGAAATCTATCGTGTGGACCTTAAAGCAGCCTCTCAATTCCCGCCTGTAGCGCCACTCAATGTGAGTGCCAGCGATGAGAACGAAACACCTCTGGCATTAAGGGTAATTGGGGGGCAAGAAAACGCCGGACGTTTGCACCTTTTGAAAGATATTGCCAGTAAATCCTCTTATATAAGAATCCATTTTTCATCCAGTAATAATGCTGGCAGCAAACCAATGATGTATCGCTCCAGACTCATCCATGCTGACGCAGACAATGATAAAGATGAGCCCTGGACGTCATGGACACGCGAAACCTATCGAGACATCGGATTTCAGGGTAGCGGTGACTTTCGTTTCCAGATCCAGGCCCGTGATCCCTGGGCGAGAATTAACACCGCAGAAGTAACAATGCACAAACTTGCGCCATGGTACCTCAGTACACTGGCACTAATAAGCTTTACACTATTTGCTCTTGTGCTGATCAGCTTGTTCGCATGGTTTATCCAACGTTGGCGGACCAAGGCTTTACTCGCCGATAATCTGGCATTGGAAGAAAAGGTCGCGATGCGAACACAGGAGGTGAATGAAAAAGTCGAGCAATTAAAGCAACAGCAGCTCCTAAAAGATCGCTTCTTCGGCAATGTTTCACATGAATTCAGAACCCCGCTCACCTTGACCATAGGTCCATTGGAACTGCTGTTAAAAGAGCATAAAGAACAGCTTTCTGAAGATGTAAATTATCTTGCCAGCACCGCCTTAAATAATGCCAACAAAATGCTCGCGCTGGTTGGTCAGGTACTGGATTTAAACCGACTTGAAGCAGGCAAATTGCCACTTCGAATCGGCCAGTACGATCTTGCTGAACTATTGCGCAACACTGCATCTCGTTTTGAATCCTGGGCTTCTCAGCAACAACAGACCATCAGCGTTTTTGGTTGCGACGAGCCACTGCTTGCGTGGTTTGACTTAGACCAAATTGAAAAATGTGTATCAAATTTATTGTCCAATGCGATTAAATACAGCGGTGAGCAGACATCCATACAAGTAGAGCTACATTATCAGCAGGACCTGATTCATATCGACGTTATCGACAATGGCCGGGGAATAAGCAAAGAAGCAAAAGACAAGGTGTTTGAACGTTTTTATCAAGACCAGCATTCACAAAATATCAGTACACCAGGCACCGGCATCGGACTGTCGTTAGTGAAAGAAATCATGCTGTTGCATCGCGGCGAAGCCTGTTTGATGGACACGCCTGATAATTGCCATTTCAGATTAACGCTTTTACGAGGCCATGCTCATTTTGACAAGTCGCAAATGATAGATGAAGTCTCAATCGTCAATGCGTCAATCGCGCATCGATCACCTCAATCCCTAGATACAAATAGCGCACTTACAACCATTTCCAATGACATACAAGACGGCTCGAAAGCAGGCATTGACTTAACGACACTGTTGATTATTGATGACAATCAAGAGTTGCTAACATTTATGAGTCTTCGTCTATCCGCAAGCTATCGCATTTTACAAGCCAGCAACGGCGAACAGGGCTTAGCTATTGCCTTGAAGGAATTGCCCGACCTCATCATAAGTGACGTCAACATGCCCAAAATGACAGGCTTAGAATTGGCTAAAGCGCTAAAAGAAAATCAAACTACACGAACAATCCCACTAATTTTACTCACCGCCAAAGCCACTAAGAGAGAAATCGTAGAGGGCTTTAGTGTAGGTGCTGACGATTATCTCACTAAACCCTTTGATACCTCTGAGTTGATTGTACGTGTTAATGCGCAAATCAACGCCCGTAAGCTAGTGCGGACCACGTTGCAAAATGAAGCGCTGAATGAAACTGAACACAGAGCCAGCTTCTCAGGAAGATTCGATCAGATAGTACGCCAAAACTTCAGCGACCCCAGATTTAGCGTCGAACAACTTGCCAATAAATTAAATATGTCGAGAGATACGTTGATAAGGCGCTGTAAAAAAGAGATGTCTAATACCCCAGCCAAATTGTTGGCCACAGCCCGGATGGCAAAAGCACAAGCATTGCTTCAACAAGGCAACCTGTCCATATCGGAAGTTGCCTATGCCTGCGGATTCGAGAGTTTGGCGTATTTTTCGAATAGCTTTAAAAAGCACTTTGGCCACTCACCATCTGACGCTTAACAGATCAACTGATACCCTGACCTTCTCCCCTGATATTAAGGTCTGCTCACGCCGCACCCTGTCCTTGGTGTAACCCCTTGAAAGGCTGAATAAATGAGGAGCGATTGCCCCATAGTGCCAAAAAATTACTCTTGTAATTTTTCTAGCTGGAAAAGAAAAAACCCCGATAAATCTTTGATTTACCGGGGTTTCTATGTGGTTGCGGGAGCCGGATTTGAACCGACGACCTTTGGGTTATGAGCCCAACGAGCTACCAGGCTGCTCCATCCCGCGTCTGAAGTCTTTCCTCGATTCCGGGCTTCTTCGCTGCCCCGTCTCAAGATGTGGCGTATTATACATAGCGCTTTTGGCTACGCAAGCCGAATAAACAAATAATCTGGGTTTGCTGCACCGTTCGCTCACTAATCCAGCAGAACGAACAGAAACCAAACATTTAGCCCCTAAGAACCGCGGATAAATTCCCTTTGGCTTTAGTGTGGTCTGTCGAAGAGGTAAAACACTACCGCTGCAAAAGAGTCTGAACGAGAATGGTTAGCATTATATAATATGTTGATTTAAAAGGACTAAATGACAGTCTTATGCGATTAACCTATACTTTCTATCACTTTTTTTCACTTGGAGCCTCTGATGAAAGGTAACGCCAAGATCATCGCTGCATTGAACAAATTGCTGGCCAACGAACTCACCGCCATGGATCAATACTTTATTCATTCCCGCATGTATCAGGATTGGGGATTGAATAAGCTCTTTGAGCGTATCGATCATGAGTTCGACGATGAAAAAGGCCATGCCGCCGCATTAATTGAACGGATCCTGTTCTTAGAAGGTACCCCGGATTTGAGTAAACGTGATGGCCTCGCCGTCGGCAACGATGTGCCATCTATGCTTGAAAACGATCTCAAGGTGGAATACGCGGTGCAAAAGATGCTGAAGGACACTATTGCCCTGACAGAGAAGGAAAAGGATTATGTCACCCGCGATATGCTGTTGACCCTGTTAAGCGATACAGAAATGGATCACGCCTATTGGCTGGAGAAACAGCTGGGCCTGATTAAGATGATTGGTCTGCCTAATTATCTGCAGTCACAGATGTAAAAAAGTGAGTGACAAGTAAAGTGTGATAAGTGACAAGTGCTGAGCTCCCTTGTCACTTTTTACTTGTCACCTGTTCGTTACTTAAACACTCAACAACAAGAATTCCCGCTCCCAAGAGCTGATCACTTCATTAAAAGCTTCATACTCATTACGCTTGACCGCGCTGTATGCATACGCGAAGTCTGCCCCCAGAATATTGCATAAAGGCTCGCATTTATTCAGCAGCCGCAGAGACTCTTCCAGATTCCGCGCCAATGTAATTTCCTGCGTGTAGGCATTGCCCTCATTGGCCTGTGCAGCCTGAAGCTTTTCGGTAATACCCAGATAGCCGCATGCCAGTGTGGCAGCAAAGGCCAGATAAGGGTTGGCATCAGAGCCAGGCAAGCGGTTCTCTACCCGGAAACCATCAGGTGTACTCTCCGGCACTCTCAGACCAGTGGTACGGTTATCATAACCCCAGTCAAAATTAATGGGTGCAGAGTTATCGGGCGCGAAGCGGCGATAGGAATTTACATTTGGGGCAAAGAAAGGCAGTGCGCTGGGACCATATTTTTGCAGCCCGGCGATGTAACTGAAAAATAAAGAGGAGTATTTGCCTTCTTTGGTGGCAAAGGCATTTAAGCCGGTTTTGCTATCCACCAGTGACTGATGAATATGCATTGAACTTCCAGGCTCACGGCGCATGGGTTTAGCCATAAAAGTGGCATATACGCCGTTGGAAAGTGCGATTTCCCTTACCACCCGTTTAAACAGGAAAACTTCATCGGCGAGTTTAAGCGGATCACCATGCAGGAAGTTGACCTCGAACTGCGCTGCACCGGATTCGTGGATCAGGGTATCTATGCCCAACTCCATTTTCTCGCAGTAGTCATACATCTGATCGATGATTTTCTCGAATTCGTTTACTGCGTCGATACTGTAACTTTGGCGTGCCGATTCGCGGCGCCCGGAACGGCCCACCGGTGGGGTCAGCTCGTAATCAGGATCGGTATTTTGTGCGACCAGGAAAAATTCCACTTCGGGCGCCACCACTGGCGTCAGATTTTTGGTCTGATACAGCTCCAATACCTTTTTCAACACATTTCGGGTAGACAAAGGATGGGGCTGGCCGCTGGCCAGGTAGCAATCATGAATAATCAGCGCCGTGCGCTCATCGGCCCAGGGTACTTCGCGGATGGTACTAACATCCGGCTCCAGGAACATATCACTATCAGTTTCGCTGACAATCTCGTAATGCTCACTGGTGTACTCGCCCGTCACCGTCTGGATCAGGATACTTTCCGGCAGGCGACTTTCCTGCTTAATAAACTTCTTGGCGGGAATGAATTTTCCACGGGCATTTCCAGTGATGTCTGGCACCAGGCATTCCACTTCTGAGATGCGACGGTTGGTTAGCCATTTTTTGACATCTTCCATATTTCACCTGTTTTTTCTTTTAGGGTTTTGACGCCGAATGCGCAACTGCCTGTGATGGCAGAATTTTCGGCCGGGATAAGATTTCGAATAATTATTCGATATGCTATGGTACTTCTCATCATATAACAATATGCCAACCGGCCGAGATGGAAGAAAAATCTTCACAGTATTATCAGCATAGTCGCAATTTACGTCTTAGTTGCCCGGCTCTCGATGGCGATGAGTCTGCCGACATTTGCATTATCGGGGGGGGCCTTACCGGTGTATCCAGTGCCTACCATAGCGCCCGGCGGGGGCTGAAGGTGATATTGCTGGAAGCACAGGATATTGGTTTTGGTGCATCGGGTCGCAATGGCGGTCAGGTCAGCCCAGGTCAGCGATTAGATCAGGCCACGCTGGAAAATAAAGGTGGCCTTGAGCTTGCCCAGCAGCTTTGGCAATTGGCGTTGGACTCGGTGGACTTGGTCCGTGACCTTATCGACCGCCACCAGATAGACTGTGACTTCGTTCCCGGCATATTGCATACCGCCTTTAAACCCAGCCATGCCGAAGAAATGCGCGCCAATGTAGCCAAACTTAATGGCGAGTATCACTATCAGGATGTGCGTTTTGTGGACAAAGATGAGCTTCGCAGCATGCTCGCCACCGAGCGCTATCACGGCGCGGAGTTGGATATGCGCGCCGGTCATTTGCATCCACTTAACCTGACCCTGGGTATTGCAAAGGAGGCACAGCTTGCCGGGGCACGTTTATGTGAGCATAGTCGCGCCACCGCCATCAAGGAGTCTGCCGATGGCGTTATAGTGGAAACGGCCCAGGGTAAGGTACGCGCCAAACATCTGGTGGTGGGATGTAATGGTTACTTGGGCGGTCTTCTGCCCAAAGTGGCAGGCAAAATCATGCCCATTAACAACTTTATTGTGACTACCGAACCCCTTGGTGAGGCCAAAGCTCGCGAGCTTATTCGCGATAATGTGGCGGTGGCTGACTCCAAGTTTGTGATCAATTATTTTCGCACCACACCGGACCATCGCCTGTTGTTTGGCGGCGGGGAAAATTACTCTTCCCGCTTTCCTGCAGACATTAAAAGCTTTGTGCGTTCTTATATGCTGGAAATATTTCCCCAGCTTAAAGACGTTCGCCTGGAGCACGGTTGGGGGGGAACGCTTGCCATTACCCTAAATCGGATGCCCCATTTCCAATGTTTGAATAAGAAAATCTATGTAGCCCAAGGGTATTCCGGCCACGGCATTGCGCTGGCCACCCTGGCCGGAAAGCTAATTGACGATGCCATCCATGGTGACAGTCGAGGTTTTGATGCCCTGGCACGCTACCCTACCCCGAGCTTTCCAGGTGGTACCTGGCTGCGATATCCCGGCTTAGTGATGGGTATGCTGTATTATGCCTTGCGTGATCGGTTGGGCAATTGAGAGTGGCCCAACAAAAAGAAAAGGCTGACAAGTCTCTTGCCCCTCGAAATAAGCCATCACAGCAACGGTCCATAGAGCGCCGTCAGCAAATTTTGGAAGTAGCGGCAGAGTTGTTAGAACGCCTTGGCGCCAATGATTTTACCACCATTAAAATCGCCGAAGCGGTGGGCATTTCGGTAGGCACCCTTTATCACTATTTCCCCAATAAAGAAGCCATCCTGCATGCCATGGGTCAGCACTGGCTGGAACAAATAGAAGCCACCCTGGATCAGATTGCTCAGGAGCCATGGTCAAATGCCGGTGAGTTTGTGGATACCTTTGTGACACAAATGTTGGCCCTGTACCGCCTCCAGAAAGGTTTGCTGCATCTGGTACAAAACCTTTTTGCCCTGCCCCACTTAATGCCCTTGGATGAACGCCATGATGAGGTGGTAATAAAGCACGTCATTAAGGGATTGGTGCGCCTTGGCTACCAAAAAGAAGAGAGCGAATTGGAACGAATTGGACGCGCCTTTCACGAGGTCAGTCACGCCCTGCTATTGGTGGTAGTGCACCAATCCAAAAGCAGGGGTGAAAAGACGCTGGCAGACCTCAGGTGTTTACTGACTGCCCTGCTAGACCGCCATGCTCTCCCATAAGCTCTGGGTGTAACTTACAGGCCAGCAAGTGCATCATATCGGTCATCAGCGTAGCCGCCAGCAGACTGGTTATCTGGGCATTGTCATAAGGTGGGCTTACTTCCACCACATCCATCCCTACCCAGTTCAAACCTTGCAGATGACGAATGAGCTCCAGAATAAAGGGACCGCTGACACCACCAGATACCGGCGTGCCGGTGCCTGGAGCATAGATAGGATCGAAGCAATCGATATCAAAGGTCAGATAAACCTTGGCATCGCCAATATGGGAGCGAATTCTGGCCGCCACTTCTTTGGGGTTCGCGTGCCACAATTGGTCAGCCGTCACCACGGTGAAGGGACCATCCAAATCGTGATCGGTACGGATGCCCAACTGAATGACTTTGTCGGCCTGCAATAACCCTTGAGAATGGGCATGATAGAACACGCTACCGTGATCAAATTCACTGCCACCGGAATAGTCATCGGTATGGGCGTCAAAATGCACTAACGCCACCGGGCCGTGGGTTTCGGCAACCGATTGCAAAGCCGGCAGGGTAATCAGGTGGTCACCACCCAACATAAAGGGTATGGCGCCCTTTTTCAGCACCCTGGCCACATGCTCTCGCACCGCATTCATCGCCCCACGGGCATCACCATGGGCGAAACCCAAATCGCCGATATCGGCGATTTTCAGGTTATCACGAAGGGAAAATGCCCAGGGATGACGCCTGTGCTCCCAGCCTAAATTGCTGGACGCCGATCGGATACTGGTCGGGGCAAAGCGGGCACCAGGACGCCCTGATGTCGCCAAGTCAAAAGGGATACCTGCGATAATCACATCTGCGTCATCATCAAAACTTTGATGCTGAGCGAAAACATAGGAATACATCTGCTGATATAGAGAGAAAGTCGCGTTGGTCATAACGTTTCGATAAAACCTGTTGGATTAAAGTCTGTTGAGATAAAAATCGTACTCTTTCTGGGTCACTGTTTGCTCGAACTTTAACAATTCCTGTTCTTTGCAGGCAGTATAGACCTTGATAAATTCTTCGCCGAAAAGTTGCTTGAAGGTTTTGGAACCCCTTAATTGCGCCAAAGCATCGGGTAAGCGATTGGGTAGCCTGGGGTTTTTAACTTGGAAGGTATTTCCATCCTGAGGGTCGGGTGGTGTCATTTTATCACGGATCCCCTGGTACATGGCAAAGAGAACTGTCGCCAACGCAACATAAGGATTGGCATCGGCACCCGCCACTCGGTGTTCAATTCGTCTGGCATGAGGCTGACTGTTGGGAATGCGCACCGCCACGGTGCGATTGTCAATGCCCCAGTTTACATACATGGGCACATACAGATTGGGCTGTAGCCGTCGGTAAGAATTGATATTGGGGCAAAGCAATGCCGTGGCCTCTTGCATAGTAGCCAAGAGGCCCGCCACCACCTGACGCAGTAAAGGATTTTCTTTGGGATCGCCTTCGCCAAATACATTATTGCCTTTTTCATCCAGCACGCTGACGTGAATATGCAATCCACTGCCGGAGCGCGTGCTATATGGCTTGGCCATAAAGGTAGCCTGCATATCATGCTTGTCTGCCACCTGACGAATAATACGCTTGAGCATCACTGCATGATCGCAGGCCAACAATGGGTCATCATGATGGGTGAGGTTTATCTCAAACTGGCCTGGGGCATACTCAGACACGGCGGTGTCGGCTGGCACTCCTTGCATATTGCAATAATCGTCCACATCCTGCAGGAAGGCCGCGAAGTCATCCAGATTAAGCATAGAGTGGCACTGGGTGCTTTCTTCACGTTTGCCGGTTCTTGGAGAAATCGGAGGTTGGATGGCGTACTTTTTGGTGCGCTTTTTGTCCAGCAAATAAAATTCAAGCTCAAGCGCCACTACCGGTCTTAGACCCATACTATGAAACAGCTCAACCGCACGTTTAACTTGATTGCGAGGGTCTACCATCACAGGCTTTCCCTCATAGTCATACATGCTAAACAGCAGCTGTGCGGTGGGTTGAGATTGCCAGGGGCAAATGGCTAGTGTGTTGAGGTCAGCCTTGCATACCCTGTCAGGCTCACCAATTTGCAAACCCAATTCAGAAGATTCAACCGTTTCACCAGAGGCATCTAAAGCCAGTACCGAAAAAGGAATGTTCATTCCGTGCTCCAGCACTCCCTCGATGGAATCGGGTTTGATCCGCTTGCCGCGTGCCACTCCATTGAGGTCAAACTGGATAAGGTCAAACATTTCAATGTTGGGGTACTGCTCAAGGAATGAGGCTAGGCTCATGATATGCTCCGACATCTTGTCTGTTGAAGGGCTCATGCCCTGAAGCCGATTTGGTCGGCATTCAAACACAGTAGAGCATAAGTCTTCAGGAACTTGCCAGTTTCTTCTGTGCAATGCCTACTGATAGTGATCAAGCAGCAATTGTCGGTAATTTGGCCTCTTGGCTCTTGAACTTTGTGGACAAGTTCAATAGTTTGGGAGGAGAATCCTGGCAATTGATCCCACATAAGGCTTGTATGGATAACAAGGTGTCGGCCCCTCTTCTGATCGGTGTTTGTGCTGATGTTACGCAGCAAGGTGCCCATGCCTTTCACCAGGCCGGCGATAAGTACCTAAGAGCCCTTTCCGTTACGTCCCCTAATGTGGCACCCATCATTATCCCAGCCTTTTTCCATGAGCTATCTGCGGCTGCGCAAGAGGCCCTGTTAGGTACGTTGGACGGGCTGATGCTAACCGGCTCCTATTCCAACTTGCACCCGAGTTATTATCAGCAAAGCCTCAAAGAGGGCGATGACGCCAGCCGCGATCCGCATCGCGACGCAAGCAACTGGGCGCTGTTGGAATTGGCCATGGCAAAGAAATTGCCAATACTGGCGATCTGCCGTGGATTTCAGGAGTTAAATGTCTATTTCGGCGGCAGCTTGCACCATCGCATACACGAAGTAGAAGGGTTAATGGATCATCGGGAAGACAAGTCCCGCCCCATTGAGGAGCAGTATGCCCCGGCCCATCCCGTGAAATTGCTAACGGGTGGTTATCTGGCTAAATGGTTTAGTCCCAACACAAGTATCGAGGTTAATTCGATTCATATGCAGGGTGTAGACCGACTTGGTAAAGGTCTGCATATTGAAGCTCAGTCAGAGGATGGTCTGGTAGAGGCGTTCAGCCTGGATGATTATCCCTTTTTACTGGCCGTACAGTGGCATCCTGAATGGAAACCTCAGCAATACCCACAAAATGCCCAAATCATTCAAGGTTTTATTAATACTTGCAGCGCTGTTAAGGCGCAGGGAAAGATAGGATGAAAGATCTGCAATGGCTGATAGCGCAGGATGCCGCCCACCACCTGCATCCCTTTAGTAATCAAGCAGAACTTAACAAGCACGGTACCCGGGTGATCAGCCATGCCGAAGGTGCCTATATATTTGAGAAAGACGGACGTAAGTTACTCGATGGCATGTCCGGTCTTTGGTGTTGCAACCTCGGCTATACTCAGCCGCGCATTAACGCCGCTATCGCTAAACAGCTGGAAGAGCTGCCTTTTTATAACACCTTCTTCCAATGCACCCACCCCCGGGTCACTGAGTTGGCAACCGTTATCAGTGCCAGGGCACCTGAGCACCTGAATAAGGTATTTTTCACCAATTCAGGCTCAGAAGCCAATGACTCTATTATCCGCATGGTGCATCGCTATTGGGACGCCCTCAATAAACCCAAGCGCAAAGCCATTATCGCCCGGGTAAATGGCTATCATGGCAGTACCATTGCCAGTGCCAGCTTAGGCGGTATGGGTGCCATGCATGAACAGTTTGAACGTCTGAACGGCATTCATCATATCCCTCAGCCATACTGGTTTGGCGCCAACACAACGCTCAGCCCGGATGAGTTTGGTATTGCTGCCGCCAACGAGTTGGAAAAGAAAATCCTGGAACTGGGGCCTGAAAATGTGGCCGCGTTTATCGGTGAACCTATTCAAGGGGCCGGTGGCGTAATAATTCCTCCTGATACCTACTGGTCAAGAATCCAAGAGATTTGCGATAATCATGGTGTTCTTTTGATAGTGGATGAAGTGATATTCGGTTTTGGCCGCACCGGTGAATGGTTTGCCAGCCAATTTTACCGCGTCAGGCCGGATTTTATTGTCTTCGCCAAAGCCATCACCAACGGTTTCCAGCCGCTTGGCGGGGTGCTGGTCTCAGACAGAGTCAGTGATGCCCTGCTGTCCCATACTCAGGAATTCACCCATGGGTTTACTTACTCAGGCCATCCGGTGGCCTGTGCGGCAGCGCTGGCTACGCTGGATATCTTGTCTGAGGGATATATAGACAAAGTCAAAGCCGAGCTGGCTCCGGCATTGGAAAAATATTGGCTACCTTTGGCTGAGCATCCCTTAGTGGGCGAAGCCAGATGTAAAGGCTTTGTGGGCGCGCTGGAACTGGTAAAAGATAAAGCCAGTAGAGAGCGTTTCCCCGGAAAGGGACGGGCAGGTACCATCTGCCGGGATGCCTCTTTAGAGGCAGGGCTGGTAATGCGGGCGACAGGCGATACCATGATTATTGCTCCGCCTTTCATTCTTGACCCACAGGGAGTGAAAGACTTAACTGAAAAGGCCTGGCAGGCACTGGATCTGGCTCAACGTCAGTTGCAGTGATAGCGCTTATCCAAACGGATAAACCTATATCTCTGACTACAGTACAACAGCAGCAGCCGGCAACTTGTGTAACGACGACAATCACAATAGGAAGCACGATGATAGCAAAAGCAAACAAAAAGCTGATTTCCGCCACCCTGCTGTTCTCGGCCATGGGCGTCCAGGCAGCCACGGTAAACGTGTATAACTGGAGCGACTATATCGCCGAAGATACCGTTGCCAACTACGAGCAAAAATCCGGTAACAAGGTGGTTTACGATGTATTTGACTCTAACGAAGTGGTAGAAGCCAAGCTGCTAACCGGCAACACCGGTTTTGATGTCGTGGTGCCTTCCGCTCAGTTTTTGGGTCGCCAAATCCAGGCCGGCGTATTCGCCAAATTGGATCGCAGTAAGCTGCCTAACTGGAAAAACCTCGACCCCATGCTGATGAAAAAGCTGGAAACGGTCGATCCAGGCAACCAACATGCTGTCCCTTATATGTGGGGTACCACCGGCATTGGCTACAACGTAGCCAAGGTAAAGGAAGTGCTGGGCGAAGACTATGTGGTCAATAGCTGGGATATGATCTTCAAGCCTGAAGTCATTTCCAAACTAGCCTCTTGCGGTGTAGTGACTTTAGACGCCGCCTCCGAGATCATTCCTGCGGCCCTGCATTACCTGGGTATGGATCCTAACTCCAAAGATGCCAAGGAAATTGAAAAAGCTGGCGAACTGCTCAAATCCATTCGTCCGCACATCCGTTATTTCCATTCTTCTCAATACATCAACGACCTGGCCAATGGTGACATTTGTGTAGCCGTGGGCTGGAGTGGTGATGTCTTCCAGGCGGCCGATCGTGCTTCTGAAGCGGAAAACGGTGTGGAAGTCGGTTACATCATTCCAAAAGAAGGTGCGGCCATGTGGTTCGATATGCTGTCTATTCCGGCTGACTCCAAGAACATGGATGCCGCCCATGACTTTATCAACTACCTGATGGAGCCAGAAGTCATTGCCAGCGTCACTGACTATGTGTCCTATCCTAACGGCAACAAGGCATCCACCAGCCTGGTAGATCCTGAAATCACCGGTAACCCGGCGATTTATCCGCCTGCCGATGTGATGGAAAAGTTGTATACCTTCGACATCATGCCAGCCAAGGTCTCCCGTGTGACCAACAGGGTCTGGACCGAAGTTAAAGCCGGTAAGTAAACCTACCAAAGGGGAGCCAGCCGGCTCCCCTTCACGCATTTTTGACAGGAATCACAGTTAGTCGATGAACAGGATCCACCGATGACATTGAAGCATATATCTACGGGCCCATCTGAGGTATTGGTTGAACTTGAGGCCCTGAGTAAGAGCTTCGACGGCCATGTGGCAGTGCGGGGTGTCAACCTGCAATTTTACCAAGGGGAAATTTTTGCCTTGCTCGGCGGCTCTGGCTGTGGCAAGTCGACATTACTGCGTATGCTGGCTGGTTTTGAAAAGCCCAGTGGCGGTAGGATCCTGCTAAATGGACAGGATATTGCACATATCCCGCCCTACAAGCGCCCCTTTAATATGATGTTCCAATCCTATGCGCTGTTCCCCCATATGACGGTGGAGCAGAATATCGCCTATGGATTAAAGCAGGATAAGCTTTCCAAGACCGAAATCGACAAGACGGTCACCGAAATGCTTAAACTGGTGCATATGGAAGCCTATCGCACCCGCAAACCTTCTCAGCTTTCCGGCGGTCAGCGTCAGCGCGTGGCCCTGGCCCGCAGCCTGGCCAAACATCCAAAACTGTTGTTGCTAGATGAGCCCATGGGCGCATTGGACAAGAAGCTACGTGGTGAAATGCAACTGGAGTTAGTGGATATTATCAAGCAGGTAGGGGTGACCTGTGTGATGGTGACCCATGATCAGGAAGAAGCCATGACCATGGCCGATCGCATCGGCGTGATGAATGCCGGGGAGATCCTGCAGATCGGCTCCCCCCATGATATCTACGAATATCCCAATTGCCGCTATGTGGCCGACTTTATCGGTGAAGTAAACCTGTTCGAGGGACGTATCCTCGAAGAAGAACCAGCTTACGTCATTATCGAAGTGCCGAACCTGGAAAGGCCCATTTATATCGACCATGGCATCAGTGGTCCCGGAGGCACCCGCCCTGTGGGCGTTGCCGTACGCCCTGAAAAGATGCGTATGAGCGCCGAGCAACCCGATGAGCAGTACAACTGGGGGAAAGGCATTATCGATGATTTGGCATACCTAGGGCAACACAGCATCTATCATGTGAAGATGTCGGACGGTAAGTTTGTGCAGATCACCCAGACTAATGACAAACGCCGTGAAACTCCTTTTGAGCTTGAACAGGAAATATTCCTATCCTGGAACCCTGATGCTTGTGTGGTATTGGAAAAATGAAACTGCCTGAGCCCAAACATCCCTTTTGGCAACGCCTGAGCGCTTTGCCCTTCTTGCAAGGGCGCAATGGCGTGATTGCCTTGCCTTACCTGTGGCTGCTGCTGTTCTTCCTGGTGCCTTTTATTATTGTGCTGAAGATCAGTTTCGCCGAGACGGAAATCGCCATTCCACCTTATACTGATTTGATGACGGTGGAAGACGGCCATGTGCAGATAGACCTTAACTTCAATAATTATGGCTATCTGTTCAGTGACGATTTGTATCTCAAATCTTATTTGAGTTCGATTCGCATCGCTCTGGTCTCTACCTTTATCTGCCTGTTGGTGGGCTATCCCATGGCGCTGGCTATCAGCCGTGCCAAGCCATCGACCCGCAATGTACTGCTGTTATTAGTGATATTGCCATCATGGACCTCATTCCTTATCCGCATTTACGCCTGGATCGGGATTTTGAAACCCAATGGCTATATCAATAATGCGCTGATGGGCATGGGCCTGATAGATGAACCTATTATCATGTTACATACCGATTTCGCGGTGTATGTGGGCATAGTGTACGCTTACCTGCCCTTTATGATCCTGCCGCTTTACGCCAATATGATGAAGCTTGACCATAGTCTGGTGGAAGCTTCGGCAGACTTGGGCGCTTCCCCCATTCGCACCCTGTTCAGCGTGATAGTGCCCCTGACCAAAGCCGGTATTCTGGCCGGTTGTATGCTGGTGTTTATCCCGGCGGTGGGCGAGTTCGTTATTCCTGAGCTTCTGGGCGGTCCGGAAACCCTGATGATAGGTAAGATCCTGTGGCAGGAATTCTTTAATAACCGCGACTGGCCGGTAGCTTCAGCAGTGGCCATCATTATGCTGATGATACTGATTCTGCCCATTATGTGGTTTGACCGCGTGCAGAATAAGCAGCAGGAGGCCTAAATGCGGTTTAAGTTTAGCAACCTGATGCTCGGCCTGGGATTAGCTTTTTTATATATCCCAATGCTGATTTTGATCATTTATTCCTTTAACGAGTCACGCCTGGTAACCGTGTGGGCAGGCTTTTCCACTAAGTGGTATGCCAGCCTGCTCGAGAATGAAAAGCTACTGGAAGCCGTGGGTAAGTCGCTGCAGATTGCATTTTTCTCGGCAACCGGCGCCGTGGTACTTGGCACCCTGGCGGCCTTTGTTTTGGCCAGATTTAAGGGCTTTAAGGGCAGCACCTTGCTTCGCGGCATGCTGACCGCACCATTGGTTATGCCTGAAGTGATCACTGGTTTGTCATTATTGCTGCTGTTTGTAGCCATGGCCCAAGCCATTGGTTGGCCGGAGCAGCGTGGAATGCTAACCATTTGGCTCGCCCATACTACCTTCTGTACCGCTTATGTGGCAGTGGTGGTGGGTTCACGGCTGACCGAAATGGATATGTCGGTGGAAGAAGCCGCTCAGGATTTAGGCGCCACGCCGGTGAAGGTGTTTTTTAATATCACCTTGCCCATTATCGCCCCGGCTTTGATTTCCGGTTGGTTATTGGCCTTTACCCTGAGTTTGGATGATCTGGTCATCGCCAGCTTTGTGTCTGGTCCCGGCTCGACTACCTTGCCAATGGTGGTGTTCAGCTCTGTGCGTTTAGGCGTAAGCCCCGAAATCAATGCCCTGGCGGCCATTATCATCGGCATTGTCAGTCTGTTGGTATTTGCCTCCTGGTTTTACGCCAGACGGGTAGAACGAGCCCGGCTAAAAGATATACAGGCCATGAAAAACGGCTAAATGCCAAAACGACCGCCTTGGTGGCGGTCGATTTTTGTACCAGTAAGCAAACTGCCTGTATCCTTTGCCCCCAGGCCGTGGCTATTATGTAAGAATAGGAATTTCTAACGATGCCCGCACTAAGGAGGCTCTGTGCTCCCAACGACGCTCGCCCAATGGCAAACCTATTGCCAAAAGCTCAGCAAAGAAGGTCGCGCCTTTATTCAAGGCCAATACAAAGCTGCACAAAGCGGTAAGACCTTTGACTGCATCAACCCGGCCAATAGCGAAAAAATTGCCGACATCGCTGCCTGCGATCAAGCCGACGTGGAATTAGCGGTAAAAGCTGCCCGAAACAGCTTCGAAACCGGTACCTGGCGTGATATGTCACCCAAAGCACGAAAGCAAGTGTTGTTGCGCCTGGCCGATTTAATGGAAGCCCATAAGCAGGAGCTGGCCGCCCTGGAAACCCTGGATATGGGTAAACCCATCAGTGAAAGCCTGTCGGTGGATATTCCCGGTAGCGCCGATGTGGTGCGCTGGCACGGCGAAGCCGTGGATAAGGTCTACGATGAAGTTGCACCTACCCCTGCCAATGTGCTGGCAACGGTGACCCGCGAGCCCATAGGCGTGGTGGCGGCCATTACCCCCTGGAACTTCCCCCTGTGGATTGCCTGCTGGAAGATTGCACCAGCGCTGGCCACCGGCAACTCGGTGGTGCTGAAACCTTCGGAAAAAGCCTCACTGACCGCTATTCGTCTGGCGGCGCTGGCTAAAGAAGCCGGCATCCCCGATGGCGTATTTAATGTGGTGCCCGGCTTTGGTCATACCGTGGGTAAGGCCTTGGCGCTGCATAAAGACGTGGACAGCCTGGTCTTTACCGGTTCAACCCGCACCGCCCGTCAGCTGATGATCTATGCCGGTGAGTCCAATATGAAACGGGTATGGCTGGAAGCCGGTGGCAAAAATCCGAATATCATTTTTGCCGACTGTCCGGACCTGGACAAAGCGGCGCGCGCGGCGGCATCGGGTTGTTTCTATAACCAAGGTGAAGTCTGTGTGGCCGGCACCCGTCTTCTGGTTGAGCGCAGTATTCATGATGCATTTCTTGAGAAGGTGGTCGAGGCAGCCAAATCCTTTAAACCCGGTAATCCATTGGATCCTGCCACCAATATGGGTGCATTGGTCGATACAGGCCATCAAGCATCAGTACTGGATTACATCAAAGTAGGTAGCGAAGCCGGGGCCACGTTGTGTTTAGGCGGTAAGGCACCAACTGACACCGGAGCCTTTGTAGAACCTACTATCTTCAGTGGGGTTAGCAACAAAATGCGGATTGCCCAGG
Source organism: Aliiglaciecola sp. CAU 1673 (assembly GCF_029223185.1). Taxonomy (GTDB): domain Bacteria; phylum Pseudomonadota; class Gammaproteobacteria; order Enterobacterales; family Alteromonadaceae; genus Bowmanella. Next base: position 74,071 of record NZ_JARHUG010000002.1, on the reverse strand, counting down.
AAGAAATATTTGGTCCGGTGATGGCGGTTATCCCCTTTGATAGCGAAGAAGAGGCTATCGCTATTGCCAATGATAGCGACTATGGCTTAGGTGCAGGTCTTTGGACCGGCAACCTGGGTCGCGCCCACAGGGTAGCGAAAGCCCTGCGTGCAGGCTCCGTATGGATCAACAACTACAACGACGGCGATATGACCGTGCCTTTTGGCGGCTTTAAGCAATCAGGCAATGGACGTGACAAGTCTTTCCATGCCCTGGATAAATACACCGAATTAAAAACTACCTGGATTGAGTTGGGCTAGCCTGTTGGCGGCCTTATGGAGTCATCATGAGCGAATATGTATCCAGTTACTACGCATACAGTGCCGATATTAGTCAGCCTTTCCCGACACTTGAGGGTGAACTAGAGGCCGATGTTTGTGTAATGGGCGGTGGCTTTACCGGTCTTTCTTCTGCCCTGCACTTAGCCAAAGCTGGTTTTAAAGTGGTATTACTGGAAGCCAGTCGTATTGGTTTCGGTGCCAGCGGTCGCAACGGTGGCCAGATTGTTAACAGCTATAGCCGCGATGTGGATACCATCGGCAGCAAGTACGGCAAAGCTGTTGGTGATGCCGCTGCAGCGATGATGTTTGAAGGCGGTGAGATTATCCGCAATTTGATCACTGAACACCAGATTGACTGTGACTATGTACCGGGTGGCGCCTTTGTCGCCCTTAACGACAAGCAGATGCACGAACTGACAGAGCAGGCCAAACGCTGGCAACGGCACGGCAACAATAAGCTCACCCTTTTGGACAAACAGGCACTGAAAACCATTGTGAATTCAGACCGCTATGTAGGTGGCCTTTCTGATGGTATGAGCGGCCATATCCAGCCTCTGAAACTTTGTTTGGGTGAAGCGCGCATTATCCAATCCATGGGCGGCCAGGTGTTTGAACAAAGCCCGGTAACCAAGATTGAAAAAGGTCAGACCGTCACTGTTCACACAGAAAAAGGCCGGGTAAAAGCCAAGTTTTTGGTGGTGGGGGCTAATGCTTACCTAACTCATGTATTACCTGAGTTAACCAAACGCAATATGCCTTGCGGTACGCAAATTGTGACAACTGAAGTGTTAGGCGAAGAACACTGTCGGGAATTGCTACCCACCAACTACTGTGTGGAAGATTGTAACTATCTGCTGGACTACTACCGCACCACCGCCGATCACAGACTGCTGTATGGCGGCGGTGTGGTCTACGGCGCCAGAGATCCAGCCGATATCGAAGCATTGATCAGACCCAAGCTGGAAAAAACATTCCCGCAACTAAAAGGGGTGAAAATCGAGTTCACCTGGACCGGCAATTTCCTGCTAACACTCTCGCGTCTGCCGGAATTTGGCAGATTGGACAACAATATCTACTACATGCAGGGCTACAGCGGCCACGGTGTCACCTGCACCCACCTGGCCGGTAAGGTGGTGGCTGAAGCAATACGGGGTCAGGCAGAACGTTTCGACGTATTCGCCAAGCTTCCACATCTGCCACTTTTGGGCGGTCGGGTGCTGCAAATACCCTTCACCGCTTTGGGTGCGAGCTATTACACACTGAGAGATAAATTAGGGATCTAGTGATGAAGCAAGTAATGGTCATTAACGCGGACCATGTCAAATTTGAAGCCAGCCACATTCCTGAGCAAAAACTGCTCGGGGAGCCGGTTTTGCAGCGGTTGGCAAATCTCTATTCAGACGCAGGCCAACGCTTCCACGTGGGCTTTTGGGAAAGCGAAATGGGTAGCTGGAAAGTGGACTACCAGGAGCATGAGTACTGCCAACTGTTGGAAGGCCAGGTTGAACTGGAAGATGAGCATGGTCAGGTCACCCATCTAACGGGGGGAGATCAATTCGTCATTCCCGCCGGCTTTAAAGGCATTTGGCGGACATTGGCACCTTGTCGCAAAGTATATGTGATCTTTGAACCCGGCCCCGGTGGTTAGGTCCGCACATTACAGGGTGGTTCACCACAACATTGTCACCTTGTTTGATTTGACTGGACTACACTTTTCCTCTGGTCATTGCCAGAGGAAAAGTCGATGTCATTTCCCCCAAAAGCAACAAGGTTAAAGCGCTTTGGGCCTGTCATTAGCCTCGTTTTGACTGTTATTGTTGCCGGGCTTACATACTTCAATGCGGTCAAGCAGCCCTCCTTCACACCTGCTGAAACGGGAAACAACCATTCAGATAACACGCCGCCACCTCCACAAAATCGAGTTACTGAGACACAAGATGAGAATATCTGGCTGCCGATTGGAGAAGCAAAGCTCAGGGGCGTTGTGGAAAGTGACGATCCAGAACAGGCATCAGCCATTGTCGAGCTTCATGGGCAACAACGTAGCTTTATGGTAGGGGAATTTCTGTTTAATACCGATATCAGTCTGGCGGCTGTTTACCCACAAAAGATAAGAATTTCAAAAGATGAACATCACACTTATATTCCTCTTGAGTTAGAAGGAGAGCGTACTGTCGTAGCGTCCAGTCCTAGTGAAGCCATTCAAACTCAATTGGAGGCCTTACAGCTGATTGCACTGTCGCAGGTAAAAACAGATCAGCTCGTTCAAGGTTATGCCCTGACGCCAAGCGGGGACTCCTACCTTTTTCAGCAATTGGGGCTGGAATCAGGCGATATTCTTACCGCCGTTAATGGCATTTCGGTATTGGACCAAGAATCGAGGGGACAGGCCCTTAAAGCACTGGATGAAGAATCACAACTGATGCTCAGTCTGATACGTCAAGGCAGTCCATTGACGGTGTATGTCAACAAGTCGCCATAAACCAAATGCCTATACAACGTCTGACCGTCAACATTATTTACAATTTTTTTACATAAAATGCCCACACAAAAAGTAAGCCTATGTTTTTTATGAAATTATCAGATGGGCACAAATGATGCTTACTTTCTAACAACACCTTCTTTAACACCATGATGTACCTTGTGGTCGAGGTAAAGGACAGCACAGCCGGGCGGGACGATCTCTTTATGGAATGAAGAATGCTGTAATCACTGGCTGACCCGACAGTTATCCAACTTAGATGTGTGGGGACTGGATGAAGCTCAAAAATAACTTTTTGATACCACTGGCTGTTTGCTTGGCAATAAGCATCGCCGGCTGTGGTGTTAAGAATGCTTCCCCACTGTCAATAAGCAGTGAAAAATCCTCACAGAGAATCCTGTTTGTATCCAACCAAGACGGTAACCGAGAAATTTACACCGTACTTCTGGATGGCAGCAGTTTAGAACGCTTAACCCATAATACCCGCGATGACTATGAGGCCAGTTGGTCTCCCGATGGTAAGGCCATTCTTTTTACCTCTAATCGTGACAACGGCAATTCTGAAATATATGTGATGAATGCCGATGGCTCCCAGCAAACTAACCTATCTAAATGGAAGGGATTTGATGGACAGCCCGCCTGGTCACCCGATGGACAGCATATTGTTTTTGTCTCCGACCGTTCTGGTCCTATGCAACTTTATTCAATTAATAAAGACGGTCGAAATCTACACCAGTTAACAACGGACGAGATACAAAGTTGCGACAGTCCGGTGTATTCGCCCGATGGCAAGATGCTGGCCTATCGTAAGCTAAATGAGCGCGCTAAAGGTGATCTATGGGTTTTGAACCTGTCGGATATGAGGCACCGCCAGCTCACCAATAATCCAGGCTACGAAGACAGCCCTCCTCGTTGGTCACCAGATGGACAAAGCCTGGTTTACGATTCCAGACGAGAGCGGCAATACAATATCTATCGCTATGATTTACAGACTAATAAGGAGTCTCAGCTTACCCACCTGCATACGTCAGATATTCAACCTGTCTGGTCAAACAGCGGGGAGTATATTTCGTTTTTATCCACCCGTGGGCCCCATGGGCGCACACAACTTTATATCATGAGAGAAGATGGTTCGGACCAAACCAGCATCACTGATGGACTCAGCCAAGTGGACAATCCAACTTGGTTTAGTGATGAGAGCAGGATGTTGCTGGTCAGTTGGCAAGGGAATTGGTATTCCAACGTGTACGTAGTGGATCTTGAAAGCGGCGCACTTCGCATCGTAGTGCCAGCCAAAGGATATCAGAGCCAACCACTACCAGAGCCCGTTTTACTTCCTCTATCCCACATGCAATCTACCAGGCAAGTTGCCTCTAATCGATTGCAATAGGAGGAAAATACGATGATTACCGTCAACCTCAAACAATTAACAGGTGCCATCTCCGCCCTGTTTGTGGTCGGTGCTGCTAACGCTGCGACTACGACCTACACTACCGATGCCGACTTTGATACTGGGACATTAAGTTCCCTGAACCATGATGCGCCTGGCACCAATCAATTGCAGTTAAATGTCTCCGGTGACACCTTTCCTATCCTTTGGGTAGCGAACGCCGGTGAAGATACCATGTCCAGAATTAATACTGACGGAGCAGGAGGGGCTGGCTGCGAGGAGGCCAGGTATCTGACAGCCTTTGGCGATCCCTTTGCTTTGGCCAACCATGGAGCTTTTTCCGGTCCAGCGCCTTCTCGTACGGCGGTGGATACCGATGGCAATGTCTATGTGGCCAACCGAAACTTTTCCGGCGGCCGTCGCCCTGAGCTGCTGAAAATTGCGGTAGAGGGTGGCGTTGATAGAAATGGTAATGGCGTCATCGATACATCAGAAGATACCAATGGCGATTGTATGATTACGCCAGATGAAATGCTGCCGGTGATTGATGACAATGCCAATGGAATTTTGGAGATTGCCGAATTTCGCGATGAGCGGGTTATCTGGGTAAGTACTTTCGCCGATCCGGGAGATTTGGGACGCTCTCTATGTCTTGGTACAGGGGGGACTCTCTGGGCCGGTACCTACTCTGGCCGAGAGTATTTCCAGTTTGACTTAAATGGAGCACTGCTAGCGGGCCCCATTAGCACAAGTGGCGCGACGAACTATGGCTGTGCCGTGGATTCTGACGGTACTCTATGGGGGGCAACCTTGGGTTCGACACTGGTGGAGCTAGATACCAACACCAAGACCTGGACCCAGAATATCAGCGGTCAAAGCAACTACGGTATTGTCCTTGGCAACAGCCGGGTTTACCTCGGTAGCACATTACATGGTTACAATCCTGCCACCGGCACCTTTCAGTTTAGCGTAGCATTTAGTGGTACAGGGGTCGCTGTAGACGGTGATGGCGCAGTCTGGTTTGGGACCCCTACTCTGAGAAAATTTGTCACCTTACCTTCAGGCGACTTGGATACCACGCCGGTATGTAGCGTCGGCACCCTTGGCGCTCGCGGTCCTATTGTGGGTAAAGGCGGCCGTATCTGGACCATCAATACAAACTCGGACAGCGTCTCCCAATACGACAAGGACTGTAACTTTATCTCTACCATTCCTGTAGGGCGCGATCCCTATACCTACAGTGACGCCACTGGCTTTGGCGCACGCAACCAAACCGACCCTACCGGCATCTGGACAGTTGTTAATGATAGCGGTAGTGCCGGTACCGAATGGGATGTTATTAGCTGGAATAATGAACCAGAAGGCTCTGTTCCTGCAGGCGCCAGCATCACCGTCGAAGCCAGGGCGGCTGATACTGTAGGCGGCTTAGGTCTAGTACCATACGGAGCAGTGGCCAATGGTGCAACAGGCCTGGGCTTACTGGGACAGTTTATTCAGATCCGGACGGTGCTTCGTCCTAATGGTAATGACGAGTCGCCTATCTTGTCGGATTTACAGGTCTCCACTGCTGCTGCAGCTAACTGCGACAACAATGCGGATGGTCAGGTCGATATTATCGATATTCGCAACATCCTAGCGAATAGAAATGTCACTGTGCCACCGGGCGACCCAATCTTCGATCTTGACGGCGACGGTGTTATTACCGTGCTCGATTCAAGAATCTGTGTATTGCAATGTGATAACGCGCGCTGCGCTCCATAAACAAGGCTTTCTAAGTCTGTACCATTAAGAAGGAAGAGAGTATGAAGAAGATCTTACGTAACCTGCTGTTCTTAGCCGGCCTTGGTATTCCAGGCGTTGGTTTGGCGACACCTATTATCTCCATCGATCCAACCGTTTCCTTTGGGTCTATTGGTGACACCATCACAGTAGATATTCTCTGGGATGGCTCGGCGGACCCAGAATACTTGGGGGCTTGGGATGTGGATATAGCCTTTGACCCGACAATACTGAGTTTTAGCGGTGCAGTATTTGGTTTTGGCGTCGATTCTCTTGGCTGTTTTCCGGGCATAACATGCGATGCTTTGCTACTAGGCCCAGGACTGCTGGATATATTTGAATTATCACTGGACGATGCCGCCACATTAATGGCTAATCAGGACGTGTTGGGGAATATGTTCCTGTTGGCTTCCATTAGCTTTGATGCCATTGCCAACGGTACTTCATCTCTTGCCTTTATCGGACAATCTCTCGCCTTTGGTGACGAATTGGGCAATAGGATTTTTCCGATTCTAAATGGTGCCAGGGTTTGTATCGGTCCTAACGGTTGTATTGATGTTCCTGAACCTACCGGCATTGCCTTATTTGTCTCCGGTCTGTTGCTATTTGGCTTAAGACGACGTTTGGCAAACTAAACTCCCTAAGCAAAGCCCGGCAATGATGCCGGGCTTTTTACTTAGGTTGTAGCCAGTAATGCTCAAAACACGCCGTCGATACCCACTATCAGATTTCGTCCAGCCTCATTTTGTCCTGAACCATGGATGCGGTAATCCTTATCAAATAAGTTTTCAAGGGTTAGATGTAAACGAAAACTCTCGTTAAAAGCATGGCCGCCGCGAAGGTTTAGAATGCCATATCCTGGCGTGCCTTCCGGTGGAATACGTTGGCTGTCAGACATATCCCGGGAGGAAAGCCGGTCGGCTTTTTCAACACCAATAAGCTCCAGACGACTCCACCAGGCCTTATCTTCAGACTGATAATCCAGTGCCACATGTGCAGTAGTTGGCATCAAACGGCTTGGGTACTCAGAGGTTAACACCTGTTCAGAAGTGGCAAAAGTGTCCACTTTACCCTTGATATAAGCCAGCATAGTACTTAGTGACCAGGTATCATTAAGATGATATCCCGCCCTTAATTCCCAGCCACTAAGGTAGCCATCACCCAGGTTAGCCTTTGAAATTTCATACTCTCCGTCGGCGTTTTGCACTCCGGTGGGAAAGCGCAGAATTTGGTCGCGGATGTCAGTATAAAAACTACTGATATCCAGATAGCCGCTGTCGTTATACCACTTGTACCCCAGGCTTAAATTGTTGTAATGCTCGGCATCCAGGTTGGTGGCGGGAATTTCAAACTCATTACTGCGGGCGCTATCAAAACGGGTGAGATCAGACAAATTAGGGGCTCTGAAACCTTGCGATACACCAGCATAGAGCACAGATTCAGCGTCTACTTTATAGTGCAGCATCAGGTTACCGACAGTCTTACTCCAGCTATCATCAAAACTGAAAGCTTCTCCAGTGTTTGGATCACTTACCTTACCAGCGTCTGCGCGCATATGATTAAAGCGCAGCCCTGCCAGCAAATCTAAGGATTCACTTAGCGGCGTCCGCGCCTGCACGTATATACCATGCCATTGATACTCGGCATCATCGGCAACCGGACCTTGTATGGAATTGCTACTGGAGAAACTATCGACGTTATCGATGTAACTCTCTGCACCGTATACCAGCCGGGTATTCCCCCACAAAGAGCTTAGCTGCGCTTGTACGCCCAAGGTCCCCGTTTCAATGCCCTGACTGTCTTTACGATTACCGCTGCGCTCTCTGTCTCTGCGTTCTTTTTGGTTATGCCAGGACAAGGTGAAATGGGCTTGATCTATTCCCTCCCAGGGACTGTTGCCATCCAAGCGCATATAACCTAAAAGCCGTTCATGGGTGAGGTCTCTGCGTAATTCATTTCCAATGGTGGTACCGGCAAAACTAGTGGAGTAAATTGTCCGGTGAGTTCTGGGTACATCATCCTGACGGGTATAAAAAGCGGCTGTTGTGAGCCGCCATTGCTCACTAATATCACTCACCCATTTACCATCAAGATTGTGTTCACCGTAGCCCGTATTGGGCTGGGCGATGTTATCGCCTCGTTTTAAATCGCCAAAATCCTTTGAGGTCAGACCAAATTGCAGAGCCTGTCCCTGCCCCTCCCGCTGGCCACTAATGCGAAAAATATTTGAATGTTCGGCTGTCGCTCCCCGGAAGTAATACTCGAAGGTATTCTCCACTTCCGATAGATTCGGGTCCAATTGTGTCGTCAATACTTGCACCGTACCGCCAATTGCATCTGCACCATAAAGCGCCGACGCCGGCCCACGCACCAATTCAAGTTCATCAACGGAAAAGGCATCAACAGTATTCCAGTATTGGTTAGGACCCTCCCGAAAAATCGCGTTATTAAGGCGTATCCCATCGATCAGCATTAGCGTGCGAAACCCAGTAAAGCCTCGTATATAAGGTGATCCTTGCCCATAAGAAGTTTTTTGCACCATGACCCCTGCTGAGCTTTCCAGGATCTCCGGCAGGCTACGGTAGCCTTGGGTGCGAATAGACTCTTTCTCTATCTGTTCTACCGAAAAAGGGGTTGCCAGTTCGGCTGCGGGAAGGCGCTCGCTGGTGATATAAATGTGTTCAATGCCATCATCATTTGCCTCTGCGAAGCCAAATCCCAGTGACACAGAAAAAGCGATGGCAGATAGTCTTCTGGGTAGCACAGGTAGTCCTTGCTGTTGCCTTGTCAGTTCATTTATTAAGCAAAGCAAAAATCGCTAAAATTTCAATTAAAAAAACCATATAAAACATAAAGATATTTATATTTTTAAGGGGTTACGCCAGCAGTGTCGACATGTCGCTGGCGCACACTCTGTGCGGTCATATCTCAAAACAAAAACGCCCACTCTTGGTGGGCGTCTATCGGATATGCAGTTCTGAGAAAAACCTCTGCTATGGCACTTTTAGATATTCAATCAATAATAGCGCAGGCGATTTTAGGTCCTGAACTACCATCTTCATCCGGACCATGATGGATCATCAAAGAACGACCTCGAAGCTCAGCAAGGGTTAAGCCAGCTCCCATTACAGATGCGTTAGAGGTTCCATCAGACTTTGTTTCGAGCGGGGGTAAATCCCCTCTGGGTTTCATGTTAGCCATGTGCTTGGCGTGTTCTTCTGACGACATGCTACCCATCATTGCCATATGATCATGTCCGTAGTGCTCGCCAGCCAATAATCCTGCCACACGCTGGCCGTCCTTCATGCCAGCTTCACAACTCGGCTTTTCGTGAAAGTGCATGCCGTTAAATCCTGCTGGTAATCCGTTGAGGTTAGCCTTAACCTCCAATCCATTCTCCACGTCCTTGAGTGTGATGGTGCCGATATTTTCTGCTTTTCCAAAGCCATTGATCTTATGAACTTCAAGCTGCTTCTCTGACACCGGCTCCATTTCTTGCAGCATTGCACGAGCGTACTTTGCTGAATGTGAAGGCAATTGTCCTGCCAAGGCCGCCATCAAATATGACTTTGCAGAGGAAGTTTTAGCCTTCTTCATCTCGGCGACCCCTAGATGCAATAAAACGGCGGGATCATTCGGCATACCTTCCAACGCTTTGCGACAAAGTGGTTCACCTTTTTCAATCTCTCCGGATTGAATTAATACCCAACCTAGTGCGTCTGCTACGGCCGGTACATCAGGTTGAATCTGCACAGCCACCTCTGCCAATTTCTTTGCTTTTTCCAAGTTGTCACCGAGATCAGCACTCGCTATGGCCGCCATGTACATGGCTGGAATGTAAAAGGGTGCCAGCTCAAGGGTCTGTTCAAAAGTGCGAAGTGCCAGCTTCGCTTCTCCACCGGAATACGCGGTAATGCCTTTCTCATAATGAAGACGATAAGACAGCGGATTGGCTGCAATGGCCTGCTCCAAAATAGGCATCACTTCCTGGTGGTCCAACATGGCTCCGCCACCAGAATGGTCATGCTCTCTGTGATCATGAGCTGCCCCAAGCAACGCCAACCAGGCATCCTCATTTGACGGCTGCAGCTTTACCACTTGCTCAAAACTCTGTTTTGCCTTTGCGTTATCTCTTTGGTTGTAGAGCAATACACCGTATTGATATAGAGCGGAAACCGACTGACTATTTTTGTTAAGTTGCGCTTCCAGCTGACTTTTTGCCGCCACCATATCGCCTGCACTAAGCAGTGTTTCTACCAACAGACTTTGCACCGCCTGATCTTCTGGCGATTGCTTTGCCTGCTCATACAAATAAGTTAGCGCTTGATTCCCTTTGCCAGCTTGCACAGCCACCTCAACATAGTTTCTCATGGCCGAAACATCAGCTCTTTTCGCTTTGTTGATATATTCTTCGGCACTCGCCATGGCTTGCTCTGACTGACCCGCTACAACTTGGATCCTGGCAGTTTCCAGCAGACGTTGTTTTTCAAGGGAAGGAACTTCCGACTTAAGCTCATTTAATTGATGCAAACTTTCTTTGTACTTTCCCTGCATCGCCAGAATGCGTGAAGAGCTTATCAGACCTGGAAATGAATTGAGCGCTTCAGTACCTTCAAGTTTTTGAAGCCCTCTCTGAGCAGATACCAATTCGCCAATGGATGTTGCCGCTTCAAGATATCTTGACACGGCCTCAACATTGGCAGGATTTTTCATATCAAGTTTCTGATTCTGCAGCAAAGGCGTAAATAGAACGACAATGCGCTCTGGTTGTCCGAGACGACGGTACAATTCGGCCAATTCCAAATGCAAAATATTAGCCTCTTTGGTGGGTAAGCCATAATATTTAAGCGCCCTTTCCAAATACCATCTTGCTTTTGTTGTTTCCCTGTTTTTTAAAGATAACCAGGCTAAATAACGCATAGCCAATGTGTCTGGTGCCGGTCCCGCTATGGCCTTTTCCAGCTCATTCTTAGCTGATTCATAATCCCCTTGTTGCAATTCCACAACGCCCAACAGAGTTCGAGACGGTGCATAGTCAGGCACCTCTCCCAATATATTTTTGAGGGTTAGTTCAGCTTCAGGATATTGTTGATTCCTGACCATCTGAATGGCTGCAAAATGGTAGGCCAGCAAGTCCTGCGGGTAGCGTTGAATGTAGTTAGCTAATGCCAGTCCCCCGCGCTCATCCCCTTTTCTTAATAAATCGAAGATAAAGTTCAGTGCTTTCTCATCACCAATCCGATGGGCCAATTGGCCTGACATCAACATACTTTTATCAAGCAGATTGACGCTCTTGATAAGTTGATTCTCTAATATGCTTTCAAAAAGCTGAGTTTGGCCAGAAGAGTAAAAAAGTACGCTATTTTCATCGACCTTCTCGGTTATCACCGTTGCGTGGGCTTGCCAACAAAGCGTTAAACCAATCAGAACCAGTTTACATTGCGTTTTAAGTTCCATATGTCTCAGCCTTCCAATTGAAATAACGTTACATCCCAGTTTTGCATCTATTGGCTCTTTTGCTCAAGCCCTAATCTTTATACCGAATAACCCCAGCGTGCCATAACCGGCTTTAGAATCTCAATACAGTCTTCAGGGAGCGATTCAAGATAATTTATGTAGTTACCGACACTTTTAGTGTTGGTCACGTCCTGGACTTGCTCATAAGAAGCGGTTCTGGTTACAAACACGCGAGATCCCTGGTCGACTCCTCTTCGATTAGCTTGCCAATGATTATCAAGGAATTGGGTTACAGGTTGCGCCAGAGTGTCAGATTGGACCATTTCCTCATACCTTAAGATCAATACTGGATTAGGTAGTGTCTCTTGAATGACTTCCCAGAATTCATCAAGTCTGGCCAGATATCGGGCCGTGACCACAATATCCATATGCCAGGCATCCTGATTTGAAAAATTGGCGAAATAGCACGACACCAACACATCGAGTGGGTGCCTGACCATGCGTATAACAGGCGTTTTTGGCGCCAACTGCCCAATCAGTGGTAGCCTGGCAAGGTTAAATAACTGCTTATCCAGAATGGAGCGATCGCTGCAATCAGTGCCCGACGAGGCATAAGCGTCATTCAACAGACTTTCCAGATTCCCTTTCCCTAATTCCTGCCATTGATTAGCATTAAATGTCCACCAAGGGCCCTTGAATCGCTGTCCCAATGACGACTCCAACGTCATCAACGCCTGACTCTCTCCAGCATCCTCACAGTTGTACTGGAGAGTAATCAGCTTTTCCAGCAAGGTGCTGCCCACTCTGGGAAATCCCACCAAAAATAACCATCGACTGACTTCTGATAAAGGGCTGACCTGACCATACCAAGAGGCATCAGAACATTGCTTTTCTATTTCAGAAAGTGACCTTTCGATATCTTCGAAACTCCCCTTAGCAGAGCCTATGCGTTTCTTGCAGGCCTTTGCTTTTTCAGCATTTTGCCAAGCTTCTTTGTAGCGCCCCAAGAGTCGACAATGATGACTGGCCTCATGATATAGCTCGATCTCAAGACCTATCTCTAATGGTTCCTGTTGAAGGCTATTCAATATCGCAAGTGCCGGTTCCGCTTTTCCTGTCCGTCGCAGTAATCTTGACTTAAGAATAAGTGCCGCAGGAAGCTTGCTCTGCTTGGTGAGCACCAAATCAACCAGTTCATTGGCCTTATCCACTTTGTTCTGGAGCTCGAAAATACCGGCTTGTCTAAGCTTGAAATCGGGGTATGCGGAAAAGCGGGAGTCACCGTCTTTTAAAACTTCTAACGCCGTCTCATCTTCACCCAGGTGATGAAGAGCATCTGACAGGGCCAAACTAGTTTCTGCCTTCTCAGGACTACAACGATTCCAGCCTTTAGCAAAAAACAGTTGATGTGCAGGCTCTCCTGCAAAAGCGGCAAGCTTCACACCCATAGCCCAGGCAGCCTCAAAGGATGGTTTCAACTCGACCGCCTTTTTTAAATGACTAATAGCTTTTGAGTGTTGTCCTTGCTGTCCGACAATATTCGCATACTGAAGATGCGCAGCCGGCTCTGACAAGCCATGGCTAAAGGCTTGCTCCATCGTCCCTTGCGCCCCATTTATATCCCCCTGGTTAAATCGGCACATGGCAAAGAGATAGAGCGCTTTGGGATGATAAGGCAATTGCTTGAGAACAACCTGACAAATAGTCCACACCACTTGGAGGTTGCGCTGTTGAAAAGCCTGTACTGCCGTTTGCAAGGCTTGTCCGATTGTCACCTTCTTGGCAATACCTGACCAAGGCTTGGAACTTATTTTAAGCTCACAACAACGTGAGGGAGGAAGTGAATTACCACAAGAACATAACATCAATAACTGGCTCAGTGGACACCAAAAAACAAACGGCAGGGTACCTGCCGTTTGCTGTGTGCTACAAGTTACTTTGCTTTCTTTTTACGACGTACACCGGCCAACGCTAACAACCCTGTTGCGGCCAGGAATAAACTGGCAGGAGCAGGGACCTGACCGTTGGGCGCTCTGGACAGATTGATGGTAATACTACCTTGATCTGTCAACGAACCGTCAGAGGCAGTAAAGGTCGCTTTGTACTGACCTACGCCAAACCCAGAGCTATCCCAGCTGAAATCCAGCGTCCCCGTATTAAACAAGGCATTGCCAGGCATCACACCGCCGACACCAACAAAGTTGTCGAAGCTTACCGTTACCGGATCACCGTTAGGGTCGGATACTACCAAGGTGTGGTTAATGGTGTCGCCTACCAAGGCATTAATCACAACATCGGTAATACTGGGAGCCTGGTTAGAGCCAACGTCCACAGCATCAAATAGCCACACAAATTCGACATTGCTGCCATCTGTAGCTGAAATCTTGCCGCTAAAGGCCTGATCGGCGCCAGGGTTGAAAACATTGTCAGAGTAGGTAGCGGTCGAAGCTCCGGAAATGGAAATCTGACCGCTTGCATCAATACTATAGCCCGTCGCCTGTGAACCCATGCCGGTAGCCAAGAAAGTATCATCGTAGGTTAGACCAACGCCCAAAGCGTCCAAGTTGTCTGAATAAGCGGAACCTCGCACCACTTCCTGCTGAACACTTTCCAGATCGAAAATGATAGGCGCATTGGCGGTGCTGCCATCCCAAAAAATAGTGGAGGTAGTGCCATAACCACCGCCGGCATTGGGAACCCCGGATACCCAACTACTAGAAGACCAGCTCATGGTGTACAGACCTGCACCAGGTAACTGCTGGGTAAAGACTTGATTGATCTCGGCACGGCGACTATCCGACAGATCCTGACTAATAGAGTCAAAAGAAATGGAAGTTGCCAGGCCTGGACCACTGATGGATAGTGTGCTGATGCCGCTATGGGGAAAGGTGCCCGCTGGGGTTCCGGCTGCCTGACGCCAAAAACTCTTGGCATCAACAGTTAACGTACCATTGGCATCGACTTGCGGTACTACCGCAGCACCGCGAAAATGAGAGGCTTGTGCGGCTGTTCCATAAAGAGCCGATGCAACACAAGCGCCTACTAAGAGACTGGTGATATTTTGCTTTGTTGTCTTCATTTATACGTTCCTTTTAAGCGAAGTATTTTGATACACCGCACAACAACTCAAATACGCAGCATTTCAATACAGACTCTCAATATGCATATTTCAAACCAATAATATATACCTATGTTTCACAAAGAGTTTTATCGATTTTTTTCGATCGAAGTTATCAATTTGTTAAAAATGCTGACGCATTCTATTCGCGGTACTCAGGTGAGCCTATTGGTGCTTTTGAATGCCTAAAGCGTAATCTCCTATGGCCTGAGCAACGATTGAAAATATATTTTTAATGTCCTCAGGCTCACAAATAAACGGTGGGGCAAAGCTCAGATTATTACCACCAAAGCGCACATATACGCCCTTCTGCCAGCACAGCGCGCTGATTTCACTGGCAGTTTGCAGCGGATGTCCAGGATTGGCTTTTACCTGAATAGCGCCGGCTAAGCCGATATTGCGGATATCCTCCACCAGCGGTAAATCTTTGAGGCCATGGATTGCCTCTTCGAAGACCGGTACCAAACTTTGTACTTTTGCAAGAGTTGCGGGATTGGACAACTGCTCAAGGCTGGACAGCGCCGCAGCGCAAGCTAGCGGGTGGGCTGAATAGGTATAGCCATGAGGAAACTCAATCATAAAATCATCCCCTGGCTGTTGCATCAGAGTCTGATAGATTTCAGTGGATGCCGCCACTGCGCCCATGGGCACAATACCGTTGGTCAGGGCTTTGGCACAGGTCAGCATGTCCGGCTGTACATCAAAAAACTGGGCGCCAAACATAGTACCCAAGCGCCCAAAGCCGGTGATCACTTCGTCAAAAATCAGCAGAATATCGTGCTTATCGCAAAGCGCCCGTAGCCGTTTCAGATAGCCTTGTGAAGGAATAATAACGCCACCGGAGCCGGCCATGGGCTCTACGATAACCGCAGCTATATTACTGGCATCCTGCACTTCAAT
This sequence comes from Aliiglaciecola sp. CAU 1673, assembly GCF_029223185.1. Lineage (GTDB taxonomy): Bacteria > Pseudomonadota > Gammaproteobacteria > Enterobacterales > Alteromonadaceae > Bowmanella. Next base: position 58,625 of record NZ_JARHUG010000002.1, on the reverse strand, counting down.
AATTTGCTCCAGAGCATCGGCAAGATGATCACCATGCTCGGGTACGCCCTTACTAAAGCGATTTTCTGCCAGCAAGGTGTGAGGCAGATGATAGGCATCCAGGGTCTGCCCATAGATCTTACGATTAGGGCCAATGCCGCCTACCGCAATGCCACCGAAGTTAACCCCATGATAGCCCTTACTGCGTCCCACAAACTTGGTTTTTTCCGGCCTACCTTTTGCTCTCCAGTACGCCCGCGCTAATTTAAGGGCGGTATCGGCGGCCTCTGAGCCGGAGTTACAGAAAAGAATATGATCCAGGTCCCCTGGCATCATCGACGCCAGCTTCTGCGCAACCTCAAAGGCAAGAGGGTGACTGACGTTAAAGGCTGGTGCATAGTCCAGAGTATTGACCTGCTCACTGATAGCCTTTGCAATACCTGGATTAGCATGCCCTAAAGGGCTGCACCAGAGACTGGAGAGGCTGTCGTAAAGCTTATGACCATCCGGGGTTTCGAAGAAAATCCCTTCGGCGCGACTGACCAGCTTAGGTGACTGATGAAAACGCCGGTTGCTGGTAAACGCCAACCAATGATGACGCATGGATTCGATACTGGGATGGGTTGTGGACATATTGGGCCTCTTGCGCTTTTTTCTTGAATCTAAGGGAAAAGTGCTTCGAGGTAAATCGGTGTTTTTCACATATAAAAAAGCCGGTGCAACCCACCGGCTTTTGCTTAAGTTTGCGCTTTATTGCACAAAGCCTTCATTGGCTTTAACAGTGAGAGGGTGATAACCCGGTTTCGCCTCTTCGAAAGCCTTTTTGGCCATGGCTTTACCTGCTTCAGTCTCTGACAGCGCTCTGTACAAGGGTTTGACCAACTTATTGCGGCCGATACTAACCAAATAACGATGCAACCTATCAAAGGCCGGCTCATACCAATGCTTAACCGCCAGCATCAACCAGCTGTGGGCAATTTCATTGTTGCCAACATTGGTCAGGGAAAATGCCCGGTCCAGCTCCATCATCTGCTCGATATTCAGAGACTCTGGCATATTGTTGAGGAAATACAGCCATTGATGAGTGTTCCAATCAGCAGCCGCTATGTTTTCGGCCGCTAGCTGACCTGACAACCATTGTTCTCTAGCTGCATCAACCAGCGTGAAGGCATCAGATTGCGCTTCAGGTGCAGCAGATGGGATGCCGGGGCTGAATATCCACTCATGAATGCGTTCTTTAGAGAGCTTGTCAGCATGCTCTTTTAATAGGGTCTCGTTCAAGTAGGCAACAAACTCATCGGTAGTAATGCTCTGGAAAGCAAAATGTTCGAAGTAGTTCATCAGGAACTGATCGAATGCCTCACGACCGACTTTCTGTTCCAGTTCACGCAGGAATAGCGCCCCTTTCTCGTATGGAATGTCGGAGAACACCTCATCGGGATCGCGACCACGCATGTCGATGGCAAGAATTTCATCTTGCTCGGGCAGGCTGTCGATATTGTCCTGCAATGACTGACGGCCCAGCACAAATTCCATTTGCTCGCGCTTCTCGCCGTAAACCATTTCCATGATGCGATAGGTCAGATAAGTAGTGAATCCTTCGTTTAACCACAGATCACGCCATGTGGCATTGGTTACCGTATTGCCAGACCAGGAATGTGCCAATTCATGAGCAATCAAAGACACCAGGCTCTTGTCTCCGGCGATAACGGTTGGCGTAATAAAAGACAGCCTTGGGTTTTCCATGCCACCGAAAGGGAAAGACGGGGGTAAAATCAGCAGGTCATAGCGATCCCAACGATAATCTCCGAATTTCTTTTCGGTCACTTCGAGCATGGCTTGGGTATCTTCAAATTCCTTGGCTGCAGCGTCGAGCATAGAAGGCTCGGCATACACACCGGTGCGCTCACCCATTGACTTAAAGGCCAGATCGCCCACCGCCAGAGCAATCAGATATGAAGGAATGGGTTGCGGCATATTAAATTCATACACACCGTCACGTTCGGTATCAGGGTCATTGGCAGCACTCATTACTGCCAGCAACTCTTTAGGCGTGCGGATAGTCGCCTCATAAGTGATCCTTACCTGGGGCGAATCCTGAAGCGGAATAAAGCTTCTGGCATGAATGGCCTGAGCCTGAGTAAACAGGAATGGGTGTGCTTTTCCTGCAGTTTGCGCAGGTGTTAGCCATTGCACGCCCGACGCCTCAGGAGACGTCTTGTAAGTAATGCTGACCCGATTGGCGCCAGCGGGTAACTCTATGCGTAAGGCGCTCCCCAAATGGGTGTCACTCTCTGCCAACGCAAATGGTACCGCTTGTCCGTCCACTTGAACGTTTTCGATAGCCAGATCGCGGGTATCCAGCACCAGGGTATCGACATCCTTTTTGATTCGCTCCACATCCAATGTGGCGATGCCAGAAAGCACATGCTCCGCGAAATCCACAGTCAGGTCCAAATTCAGGTGCTTCACCCGAATTTCATCAGGATTGGCAAAAGAGTGGTAATCTGTGCCGCCTTGCAAAGTATCAGATTTGGATTCTGTAGGCTCAGGAGTGGATACCGGCATTGGCTCGGGGGCTTTACTGCAGGCAGTAATAAGCATCGCCATTAGCGACAATGCGCTCAACGATTTGATTCCCATGAGGATTCCTTATAGTTTTGGTCAACGAAAACAGCGCCGATTGTGGCATAGTTAGCGTGCTGACTAAACGGCTATTGAGAGAAATGCACAAGGAGATGCGATGACGGTGATTTATATTCTGGCAATTCTCTTTATTGCCCTGATAATCATTATCCCACTGCTGGAACGCTCTAAATTGCGTATGTCAGATGAACAGGTTGGGCGTTACAGTCGATGGATATGGCCACTGGTGATGATTCTGCTAATTGCTCAACTTATCCGTATGATAGTGGAGCATTGAACTCAAAGCGTTGCCCGCTGCTCCAGGTGATTTTTGCGCGCCAGTCTTAAGAACTCTTTTTCCGGCAGTGGACGACTGTAAATGTAGCCCTGCACCTCATCACATCCCATGCTTTGCAATAAGGCCAACTCCATTTTGGTTTCCACACCCTCGGCGACCACTTTCATGCCAAGTTCGTGAGCCATGGCCAGCAAATTCCTCATCATTGCCTGGGCTTGCTTGGATGTTTCCAGCCCCTGCAGCAGCGATTTATCCAACTTGACGATATCAATAGGTAACCTGGCCAGATAGTTGAGCGAAGAATACCCCGTGCCGAAGTCATCGATGGCAATCTGCACGCCCAGATCGCGCAAGGCCTGCAAAATCTGTCTGCTGTTATCCAAATCCTCCACCAGCACACTTTCTGTCAATTCAAGCACCAGGGATCCCGGCTCCACGCTATGGGATACGAGCATATCCTGGAGATCCTCAATAAAGTCCTTTTCCAGCAACTGCAATGAGGAAAGATTCACGGCCAATTCGGTTACCGGGCCACCTCTGGTCAACCAACTACTCAGATAACGACAACTTTGTTCCATAACCCACCGGCCAATATCGCCAATTTGTCCATCACGTTCGGCGATAGGAATAAAAACTGCGGGGGAAATAGTGCCGATGGTGGCATGCTGCCACCGCAGTAAGACTTCTGCGGAGTGAATACGCCCCTCGGGTTGGGACACCTTGGGCTGAAACATCAAGGTTAATGCTTGCTCATCTATAGCTTTAAACAAGGCATTGCTAATATGGAATTGGCGAAGCCTGGCATCTTCCAATTGCGGTTCAAAACGACGGCATATTCTGTGTGCCGATTGCTTACCGTATCTGGCAGCCAAATCTGCCCGACGCAACAGGGTTTGTTTGTCTGTACCATCCAGCGGTCCCTGACAATAACCTACCTGGAAGCGAATATGAAAGCTGTGGTCGGCTACATCTAACGTGGACAAGAACGGCTTTATCAATGTGGCGACTCGATTATCCACTGCCTGCGCATCGGGTTGGCCTGACAATACCAGTAGAAATGTAGTCTCATCCACTTGCGCCAGGATACGTGCATCGGACAACTCACTGACCACCTTTGCCAAACGATGCCGAATCGCCTGCTGTAAACGGTCGAAGTCCTCTAACAACATAGCGGTCTTCATATCATTCAGGTGACGGATCCGCATGGATAGCACGGTGCTCCCATTTTGATGTGACACCAACTCATTAAAATCAGAGACTTCAATTAGCTGCAAATCCGGAAAAACCAGACAGGCCTCCTGTTGCGTTGACGAAAGCGGCACCAGGTGAAGGATCCCGTGGCTGTGGTCTTTGTGTACCAGATTGGCAGAAAATGCAGCCAGCTCGCCATCAAGCCGGACCGAATCGGTATTGATTGACAATTGCCGCCAATCACAAGATATGGGTTGTTGCCAGCGCCGCCAAAATGTCTCATCCGTGTCCTTTGGCAAGGACTCTCCCAACACTCGGTAAGCCGCGGCATTGGCTCTTGTCAAACGCTGCTCTTCGTCTAACTCAACTAAGGCCCTGGTTTCGTCCTTCAGCAGAGCACTTCTGATCTTGGCCTGCTGACGAGTGTCATGTATCAGAAACGCCTGGCGTACTTCGCTGAGCAGATGCTGTCCTACCCATGGGTTGGGAATAAACCTATGCACCATTGAACTGCTAAGGGCATCACCGAGAAGATAAAAATCAGCGTATCGGCTGACCACCATGCACAAAATATCGGGATGGCTGCGCTTAACCTGGCGGATAAAATCCAAACCGTTTAAAGGTGGGATCTTAAAGCCACAAATCAGGACGGGAGAATAGTGTCTTTCCAGCTGCGCCAGTCCTTGTTCGGCACTACTAACCGCATACACCGTAAAGGAGGCTTGCTCCAACAGTCGTTGTAACGCTCTGCGTGTTGTTTCCTCTGATCCAACGATCAGAATGTTTCGTTTCACCGCAGTCTCTCTGTCTTTACGTTATTGGCGCTTCGCCTCTCGCGCAAAAGCGTTTCCCATATCAAAGTTGGCGCGAGCCCCTCAACAAAGCAGTTTACTTAAGCTTAGACAATTCAGAGGGAGCCAAAAGAAAAATGGGCAGTAACGCCCATTTGCTCTAATTGGTCGGATTAGAAGCCCATGTTGACGGCCAGTGCCAGCAAGATCAGCGCCGTTACAATATAAATTGCCCACAGCGGCAAAATAAACCTGGCCCATTGCGCCCAGCCGATTTGCGCGGTGGCCAGATAGGCCAGCAGCGTACCCGAAGTGGGTGTAAGCATGTTGGTGATGCCATTACCAAATAAAAAGGCTAATACCGTCACCTGTGATGACACACCGGATAGCTGGCCTATAGGTCCCATTATCGGCATGCTTACCGCGGCCTGACCTGAGGTGGAAGGGATCAGAAAGTCCAGCAACAACTGAGACATAAACATACTGCTCGCAGCCACCACGGGACCACCGTCTCCAATCAAGGAAGCCAGGCTGTGAACCACCGAATCAAGGATCTGGCCTTGCTCCAGGGTGACCGCTACCGCCGTCGCCACTCCGATCAAAAAACTGGCAAGCAAGACTTTTTTCATACCTGAGACAAAGGCATTGGCCGCACCGTTGGCCCCCAAGCCACTGATCATGGCCAGCACCAGACTCACGGCGATGTAATAAGCCGACAAGGCATGGTGTTTCCATTGCCAGGTATTGGAGGCGTAGACAAGAAATCCGATGCTCAGAGCGAGCAAAACCAACATCAGGCTATGTCGCCAATGCAGCTTTGCCGCATTAAACTCCATAGTGATTTGCCTATCGCCACGCTGACGACTGATGACAAGCAATAGAAAGGCAATGCCGATGATGACAAAAACGAGATAAAACAAGAATCGTACATCTGCACCACTGAAAATTTGCAAGCCGACCAAGGGCTGAGCAATGGTCAGTGGCAATGGATTGGTCACTGATGACAGATAACCGGCTTTGACTGAAATAGTGACAATGGCAAAACCGATGATAGGTGGCAGCCCTAACCTGCTGGCCATGGCAACCATCAATGGGATCACCAAAAGGTACTCAGAAGCCAAACCTAAAAAGGTGCTGCCTGCCGAGAAAACCAGCATCAACACAGTCACCAGCACATAAATATTGCCTTTCACCATGCTGAGCAATCTCTCCAAGCCCGCATCCACAGCCCCGGTGTGAGTCAGAATGCCAAACATGCCGCCAATAATCAGCACCATAAAGATAAGGCCGGCGCCTCGTTCTAACCCTTCCGGAATGGACATCATCAACTGCACAAAACTCACCGGATAGGCCTTGTCGTCTTGCGCTTGCTCTATCCTGACAATATCCAGAAGGCTGGGATCCTTTTCCAACACCTGATAACTGCCGGGCACCACCAGCTTGCCATCTCGCTCATATCGCCCAGACTCGATGAAATAGGTCATCGCTCCCGCCAGCAACAAAATGCCAAGCAAAATAATGAGTGGATTCAGCGTGCTGGACTTGGCTGCTTCCTTAATCTGCTGCGAGTCTATCTCCCCTATTTGTTGAGGGGTTTCATTCTCCTTCATGCGGCAGCAACCTTGGCTCTGACATAGGTCGCCATATTGCTGATAACCACGCCCAGATCCCGTTTAAATGACTGATAATTATCATTAGTCACAAATTTAGCCTCGTCCAAGTAAAGTGCCCGGTTGATTTCTATCTGCATGCTGTGCCTGTTTAACAAAGGCTGGCCATAGTGGGTGACCAGGTAACCACCTTTATAGGGTTTATTAAGAGCCACAACATAACCAAGAGATTCAAAACTGGTCTTCACCATTTCCACAAAACCAGGCTCGCAGCAGTTACCATCGTTGTCACCTAAAACAATATCGGCTCTGCGTTCTCCTGCGTCCACATTCATCTTATTGCCGGTCGATTTCATGGAATGACAATCCACATGCCAGACCGCGCCAAACTGCTGACACAAATCATCTAGCCGTGTTTTCAGCACCTGATGATAAGGATGATAAATTTCACAAAGTCTTTGCAGTACCTCTTCTATCTCCAAAGGCCTGTCATACATGGGCACATCGGGTAACGCCAGTTTCCGGATAAGCCCCATCCCCCTGTCACTGTACTTAGTGGGCTTGCACAGTGCCCACGGAGCCGCCAGCAAGTCCGGATCGATGTCGTCCGGCGCACGGTTGAGGTCGATAACCATGCGCGAATAAAGGGCACTGAGTAAGGTACCGCCTTCCTCCAATACCTCCTCCCACAGCTCATTCACCTTCGCATCCCAACCAGTCTTTAGCGCCGCCAGACTCGCCTGGCATCGAAAATCCTGGGGAAATTGTATGCCACTGTGTGGGCTGTCAAAGACCAGTGGTATTTCGGTGGCCACGGGCAATTGCAAACAATAAGACGTCTTTTTCATAGCTGCCCTTCAATGGTTAGCAGAAACAAGGCCCTCGACAGAGGGCCGGTCAAAATTACATCTGGTAACTGACTTGCAGATACATAAAGCGTCCTACAGGGTTGTAGGTGTTTTGGTCAAAGTTGATGTTCGGGTTAGTCAGGGAAATAGGCGGCTGTTTGTCACCGATATTATTGATGCCCAGTTTTACTGCCAGATTGTCATCAATGTCGTAGGCAACCGAAGCATTGTGATAAATTACAGTACCAATATGACGATCCATCTCATCCGGTGTGCCCGGATCGACAGTTTCGGTGGTATCACCAATGTGTCTCAGGTTGTAATTCACTTTCCACTGACCTTGGGACCAGTTGGTGGAGAAGCTGCTGCGCCATTCGGGATAGGCTTCGCGAAGCATGGCGACACCCAGCCTGTCTTCAACCTGAACCGTGCCGTCCGATAAGGTGGATGAGACTTCGAAATCCCTTAGCTTGGAAATGTTAAGGTTGAAATCCCACTCTCCCACTTCGGTCTCAAGGCCGTAGTTCATGACCATATCCACACCGGAAACCTTGGTGCTGTTAAGGTTCACCGGACCATCGATGATGTCCTCTATTTCACCGCTGGCGCTGCGGGTAATCACCTCACAGTTTTTGCCTTTAGTAGCACACAAGTCGAGGATGGCCTGGGCACCAAAAATACTGATGGTGTTGTCAATTTCAATGTCATACCAGTCCAAAGTCACACTGAAATCCTCGATAAAATCGGGGATATAAACCATTCCATACGACCAGTTCTCAGACGTCTCAGGCTGCAGGAAGCGGTTACCACCGGTGGTCAACTGTACGTTGGTTTCACCCTGGGTATAGGAAGCGGGTACGCTGCTGCATCCCACCAAGCTCTTATTGCTGGAGCACGGATCGAGCACGGGAGCAAAGGTCTGACGCTGGCCTTCATACAATTCCAGAATGGACGGTGCCCTAAAGCCCTCTGCCCAGGTAGCACGCAATGTGAACCCATCTACCGGTGCATACACAATACCGGCCTTGCTGTTGGTAGTGCTGCCAAAGGTGCTGTAATCGGAATACCGGGTAGCCAGGCTAAGTTCCAGTTTGTCCGCCCAGGATTCTCCATCGAGCAACGGAATGACAAATTCCACATAGGCTTCTTTTAGATCATATTCACCATCGGTACCGGTGCGCGCAGAGCTGCTGGTTGTCTGATAAGTGTTCACGCGCGGATCGGAGTTGATTGTACTGTCAGGCACATCCAGTCCCTGCTCTTCACGATATTCAATACCGGCAGCCACAGCCAAATCACCTGCAGGCAGGGAGTAAAGACTGCCAGTGATGTTGAAGGTGAAATCTAATTGCTTGGCTTCGTTGTAGTCGCGCCCGGTGAAATTGATGTAGTCCACCATTTCTGCCGTTAGCGTATTAAACAAATTAACGGGCACGCAACCGGCGGCTAAATCGGTAACATCGGCAGTAATACCAGTGGTATCACAGGCACGCAGGCCCAATGCCAGCTTATCCAGATGCACCTGATTATTGGAGGTAAAATCGGCCTTGTTCTTGCCATATGACAAGAAGGTGTCCCAATCCCAGCCATCGCCGATATTCAATTCGCCATCAAGACCCAAGCCTAAACGGGTGGTTTCCACTTCCTGGGCGTTCACGCGATAGCCGTTTTCCTCCATAAAGGAGGTATGTCGGAAATCAGAGCCTGAGAAAGGGATACCAAAGGGGTTCACCCTGGGGTCATTGGCAATCATGAAACCGCGGCTACCGCCACGTACCGAAGAGAGAGCAGAAGAGAATTGTTGGTCTGACTCACGCTTGTTATACAGAGCCTCAATGCGAAAGTTAAGGCGGTCATCCAAGGGGATGATGGCCTGACCGTAAAGGGCATAACGCTCGTTGGGTCCTGTTACATAGTTGTTGTAGTAACGATTGAACTGATCTTCGCCAGTCACCGCACGCCAACTGGATAAATCATTACCGTTGCTGCCGGGATCACGGGTGATCCCAGCTGAAGGGATTGGAAAACCAAGTACAGCGGCGAGTCCAGATTCACGGAACAACCCCTCTGGCGTGCCATCTGAGAGGCCGTTTAAGGGCACGGCTGTCAGTTCCCGATCCTGGGTATAAATGGGCTTCTGATCGGCATAGCTGGCGGCAAACATTATATTGGATTCGCCTACATCCTGGCCCCACAGCAGATCCACATTCACCGTTTCGCGATCCCCTTCGCTGGACTGGCCATAGTAGGCCTTGGCGCTGGTTCCGACGAAATCGGAGTGGGTATAGATATTCACCACCCCGGCGATAGCATCGGCACCGTAGATGGCTGTGGCACCATCCTGCAGCACTTCCACTCGCTTAACGATTGCCTGAGGAATGGTGTTGAGGTCAACAAAATCGCGAAAGCCACGGGTGCCCGCACCGTTTACCCAACGATGACCATTCACCAGCACCAAGGACCGGTTCTCACCAAGGTTCCTCAAATTCAAACTACTGCTGCCATGGCTGGTGCCGGCTGAACCGTTACTGTTCAGGCTGGCGCCCACTGAGGGAAGCTCTTGTAAAACTTCACCCAACGACACCGAGCCAGTTTGGTTCAAATCCTCCAGATTAAGCTCCTGTACCGGGCTTGGCGTATCCCCCTGGCGCTTGATCCGTGAACCGGTCACCGCAATGATTTCGGTATTATCGGTGTTATCGGCCCCATCCTGGGCATAGACAATTGATACCTGGCCGCAACAGGCCAGGGCGACAGAAACTGAGACGGCAGCTTTGCGAAAGTGTGTGATGCCCATTTTATGTTCTCCGACTTGGATAAATACTGCACAGACGATAAGTTGATTTACAGTTTATTAACCTTTCACACCTATGCAATATCATCTAAAATAATCATCACCTCATAACATTTTGTTATCACCAAAGAGCTAAATGAAGGCGCCTCTGCAACCACTTAATTTACGCAGTCTTGAAGCCTTTCAAGCCATTCTCCAGGCTGGCTCTGCCACCGCAGCAGCCAAGCAACTGGGTATGACGCAACCTGGGATCAGTCGCCTGCTTGCCAGCTTCGAAGAGCACGTCGGCTTTCAACTCTTTTATCGTGAGAAGAGCCGTTTGGTCCCCACCGAAGAAGCATTGGCCTTATCCAAGGAAGCAGCGTTGATTCTGGATAGCGCCGAACGGATCGGCCAATTGGCCAAAAATTTGTTCAACTCTGACCTGGGCTGGCTCAAAGTAGTGGCACCAAATTCTTTTATCGCAGGCCCATTGGCCGATGTGGTGGCGGATTTTTTGCGCAAACACCCCAGGGTCAATATTTCTTTGGACACCCATAGCCCTGCCAGCGCCCGGGAAATTGTTGCCCGCCGCTCGGCAGATTGCGGATTTATTCAGTTACCGGAGAACCATCCTGGTCTTGTGTGCGAGCCGATGCTACAGAGTGATACGGTTTGCGCCCTCTCTCCTGAACATCCTTTGGCCAAGAAAAACATGATTGATGTCAGTGATCTAAGAGGAGAAAACCTGATTCTACTGGGCAAGGGACGTTACACCCGCCAGCAGATAGACAATGTTTTTTTCCAGGCCAAAGTGCCAATGAAAGTGAGGCTGGAAACCCACACTGTGGCGATTGCCTGCACTTTCGCCAGACGTAATCTGGGTATCGCCTTGGTTAATCAGATGTTGGCACAACAGTACGCAGATAAGGACCTGATATTACTGCCATTCACGCCCCAATTAACCTATGAGTATGGCTTCATCACATCCGCCCATGCACCTATGAACAGACTAACGCAAGCTTTCTTCGAACATTGCAGGGCTTGTTTCGAGCAAAAGCCTGACGCGGTTTAATTCCAGGTGAAGCTGTCTTCAGGTATGTCATATCTCTGATAAAACTCTCTGCGCAAAATATCTTTGAGTTGCCCATCTTGCACCAAGGCTTTCACCGCTTGTTCAAACTCTTCAACCCGAGCAAAAAGCGGAGAGGATTTCGCCAGAGCAACGTAACGGGGCTGACGTTCGGCAACCTTGAAAGACGCTTGTTCTATTTTGTCGCGCAGATCCAACCGTGATAACAAAAATTCCCCCTGGTCCTGAGCAATGATAAAAGTATCAATACGGCCCTTGTGCAGTCGTCCGAAATTCTGTTGGTTATCCAAGACTGGCGACTTTATCAGCTCATCATCGTTATCAAATCGTTCGAAATACAATGCGCCGGCTTTCGTGCCAATCACCGTGCGATTAGCCAAATCTTCATAGCGCAATATTTTGAATTCTCTATCTTTGCGCACATAAAACACCTTTGCGGCACTGGTTCGGTAGGGGGTACTGAGGAAATGCAAATACTCTCTCCGAGAGACACTGTCTGACAGGCCCAGCATTAAATCCGCCTCTCCATCGTTTAGCAGTAACAGGCAGCGTTCCAGTGGACAGGGAACAAATACAGGCTGCAAGGAGAGTTGCTTGGCCAATACTTTGGCAATTTCGGCGTAAACTCCTTCGGCCTTTTCCTGACTATTGAAAGTCTTCCATGGAGCCGATGGATTGAAGGCCACGCGAAGCTGCTCATTGGCAAAACTGCTAAGTGACATGCTACAAAGGGTCAAACCCACCAGCAGTTTACGCAAACCGGGAATCATATCTGTTCCTTGTTGTTGTGCCTTACAGCCTTTAGGAACATAGCTGTCTTCTTTGAGAATACACAGCTCTTCATGAAAAATATTGAAGTGCATAAGCCATTTGAAACTGGGAGCAGATATCAGTGCCCATCGAGGAAAGCTTACATTTTTCGTCACTCCACCAGTCGCGGAAGGATTGCCTGAAGTTTCCGGGCGGACAATAATGCCCTTTTGGCTGCCACACTGTTTATGCATAAACAACTTAATCAAAAGCAAGCCCTCAAATATAACCGCCAGATTCTCTTACCCGGTTTCGATCTTGAAGCCCAGGAAGCCTTACTGAATGCCTCAGTGCTGATGATTGGCGTTGGTGGCTTAGGCAACAGTGCGGCGCAGTATTTAGTATCCTCGGGCATTGGTGCGCTCACCCTTTGTGATGACGATAAAGTAGAGCTTTCCAATCTATCCCGACAGACATTATTTATTGAACAGGATATAGGTCGTAAAAAAGCACAAGCTGCTATCGCCAGGCTCAGCGACCTCAATCCGGATGGTCGTTTGCAGTTTCATACACGAAGGTTTGATGACTCAGAGTTAGCGGCACAGATCAGAGCTCATGACCTGGTACTAGACTGCACCGACAACCTGTCCTCCAGAAACCAAATTAACCGCCATTGTGTAGCGCTCGGTAAGCCCTTGGTGGTGGGCGCCGCTATTCGCTTTGAAGGACAACTGTTCAGCTATGCGCCGGAGCACAACGCGCCTTGCTATCAGTGTTTATCCGCGCTCTTTACCGAGCCTCAGCAAAGCTGTGTAGAATCCGGCATTTTGACGCCGGTGGTGGCAATAGTTGGCGCCATGCAGGCATTAGAAGCCATTAAGCTGATTACAGGTGTGGGCAAAGCCAGACCTGGGCGGCTGCAGCTATTTGATGGGCTATCAGGAGAGTGGCGATATATGAATGTAAAGCGCCATGCTTTGTGCCCCGCCTGCGGACCATCGAAACAGAAATAGCGGCGTAACCATCACTGTCCACGAATTATTCACATCCTTTGATATGGATTAATTTTTATCCTCCTTAATGCCCTTACTCTTACAAAGAATATTGAGCCATTTGTTTGTGCAGGGCACCGCAGGCACCTCACAAAAAAAGGAGCATACAATGCAGGGCTTTATTACTCAGTTTTTTACCAGTGACCAGCAAGGCCTGGAATTACTCTTTATTGCTTACCTGCGCACCAAACGCCAGGATCTGGGCATATCAAGACAGTTCTTCGATAAATTTAAAGTGGGTATGCGGCGGCATATCCGGCAAAAGGAGCAATTGCTATTGCCCGCCTTGGAGGGTTGTCAAAACGAAGTGGAATTACTCGTGCAAACACGTTATGAGCACCAGCAAATACTGCAGCAGTTAACGTGGATAGAGGCGTTATTGGACAAAGGCATGGACAGCGAAGAAGACGATCAACGCCTGGAATACCTGTTGTCCGATCATTTTGAGAATGACGAGTTCAGCCTTTATCCACTGTGTGATCGGAAAATTAGCGACGAGGCCATGGGAAAACTATTATTGCGTCTTTATTGATTGTCATTGCCTTATTGGTTTTTCAACGCTTTCAGCGCGGTATTTAACAATTGCAAACGCCGCCTATTTTCGGGGTCATCACGAAATGCCATGACCAATTCTTTTTTGGTCAACACATCTATCACATGCACATTGTCTATGCCCTCCCTGCCGGCCAAATACAACATCACTGTTGGATCGGTTATCGCCAACGCATGTCGCCCCAAAGACAACTTTTTCAACAGCGACATCTCATCGTTAGCCAGATCCACATTGACTTGGTAGTCGGACGCCAGTCGCTGTATGTAATCCGGGTAGACATAACTTCTTACGAGCCCCACCTGGTAATCCATAAACAGCTGTTCGAGGGAAATATGTGACTTGGGCGCCAACTCATTCCCCAAAACAGCAATCTCAGACCAATCGACAGGGAGTGAGCCAACAAATCCTTGTTCCACTTCCTCCGGCCAGGCCGGGAAATAACCAACATACTCGGGCTCGGCCGCTATCCGTTTAGCTCGTCCCCAAGGGTAAAACTCAACCACCAACTGGATATCTTGCCGGCGAAGCAGTTCTCTGAGTTTAGTGATGGCATTGCCTTGATTGGAAAGGGTCGCTCCAGAATAGGGCTCCCAGTCTAAAGACGTTATTTTCCAGGTTTCTCCAGCGAACACAAAAAAGGGCATCCATAAAACCAACCAAACGGCCACTCTGAATGCCCTCAACATATTAACTCCTTTATACTTTTACCCTGCGCACCTTTTACTTTTCCAGCAACTTATTGAGGAGTGCGATTCTGGCTTTATTGTCCTCACCGTCACGGAAAGCAACCACCAACTCTTTCTTGGTTAACACCTGCACAGGCTCAACATTGTCAGTGCCCTGCTGTTGAGCCAAATACATCATCACAGTGGGATCGGTGATGGCAGCGGGATGTCTGCCGGTGGACAACTTCTTCAGTAAAGAATTTTCATCTGGTGCTTCATCGACTTTACCTTTGTACTTTTCCATCGCCTTGGTTATATCCTCGGGATAGACATAGGTTTTAACCAGACCTACTTTGTATTTACTGAAAAGCTCATCCACTGTAGAAAAACTAACTTCCTGCGCTTTGTTGCGCATAACACCTATTTCAGACCAATCCACGGCATTTGACGCAACAAATCCTTGCTCCACTTCCTCAGGCCAGGCCGGAAAAAAGCCCACATAATCATTGGTTTCAGCCAAAGCCTTTGCTCTAGCCCAAGGATAAAACTCAACTATCAGATTTATTCCCTCAGCCTTTAATACTTCTCTGAGCTTCTGAATGGCATTGCCCTGGTTGCTAAGAGTTGCGCCTGAATATGGCTCCCAATTTAAAGACGTAATCTTCCAGGTCTCCTCAGCGCTTGCGGCAGCGCTTAAACCAAAACACATAACCATCAGTGTGTTAATCAGAAACTTTCTCATTTTGTTCTCTCCTGACGCCCAGGTTAAGTTGACAGATTGATTGACAAAAACTTCAATTCAACGAATTGAAGCTAGTCGCTCAACTGGGAACTATCAATGCAAAGCCGCTATGGAATAGAAAATAATGAGCCCGGGATACGTTCTCTCCCACCTTGGCTAGTCATGAAGTGGGAACTGATCGAACTGAAAACCCTAACGGCTCATCCTGAGCAGGTGGAAACACGCCTATGAATCAACAAGTTCAAGGTAGTTGTTTATGTCAGGCAACTCGATTTGCGATACACGGGAAACTGCTCTCTCCTCGTTATTGCCACTGTGCTCACTGCTGCAAATTTGCCGGCACTTCTCCCGCCAGTTGGGCCATGGCCAAAACGACGGATTTACAGATTCTGCAGTCAGGGGAGGTGAGAAAATTTAATTCAGGCAGAGGACTGAGGTGTTTCTGCGGGATATGCGGCTGTCCGTTGTGGTTTGAATCACTAGATCATGCAGACTGGCTGGCGATCCCTCTTGGGGTACTTGATAATGGCGGCATTCCGAGTCCGCAAATGCATATATGGACACAATCCATGCCCTGCTGGGGCTCCATATGCGACAATCTGCCGCAGTTTTCTAATAACCCACCAGACTAGTTATTTCAGTCCTTCTGTAAATACTCAATACAATCAAGCGGGCAGACAGCAATACAGGCAGGAGCGTCATAGAATCCCTCACATTCTGTGCAAAGTGCCGTATCAATCTGATAAATGCTTTCGCCCATGCTGATGGCCGCGTTAGGACATTCAGGCTCGCACATATCACAATTGATACAGTCGGCAGCAATAAACAGGCTCATCAGGCTACCGCATAACCTAAGTCTTGCTGATCACAACGCACTAACAAGGCATGCTCAAGGGCAACGTCCGAGGGCAACGACATGTATACCCGGTGGCCGGCCCCTGGGGCTACGGAAATGGCGTTACCGGACTTATCCCACAACGCATCCAATCGCCAATGGCGATTGCCCTTGGTGGTCATCAGCATCACATCATCGCCCACGCAGAAACGATTTTTCACTTCTACTTCGCACAGACCCGTTTTTTCATCCCGGCCCAGCATTTCACCGACAAACTGTTGAATATCGCTCAACGAGGCGCCCTGTTCATAGTTTTGCATCTCGCTGACCGGGATATGACGGCGTAAAAATCCTTCTGTATAGCCACGGGAGGCCAAACCTTCCAGCTCCCATAACAAACTCATGTCGAAAGGCTTACCCGCTTTGGCATCGTCGATCGCGCGACGGTATAGCTGTGCGGTGCGGGCAACGTAATAATGTGATTTTGTGCGTCCCTCTATTTTCAGCGAATGCACCCCAGCCTTGGTCAGACGCTCAACATGCTGGATGGCCCGTAAATCCTTGGAGTTTAAGATATAGGTACCATGCTCATCTTCATACATGGGCATGGGGCTATCGGGTCGCTGATTTTCGGTGAGAATAGCCACCTTGCTCTGCTGACAACTGGTTTGAAGCTCGCCACAGGTGCTTTCTTTGGCATCAGAAACACTGTATTGCCAACGACAAGCGTTGTTGCAGGCGCCTTGATTAGGATCGCGCTTGTCCATGTAGCCAGAAAGCAGGCAACGTCCAGAATAGGCCATACACAGCGCCCCGTGCACAAAGACTTCCAGCTCCATTTGTGGTACTTTTGTGCGGATCTGCTCAATCTCATCAAGGGCCAGTTCACGGGAAAGGATCACTCGCTCAATCCCCTGTTGCTGCCAGAATTTTACCGCTGCCCAGTTCAGGGTATTGGCCTGCACCGAGAGATGCTGTGGGATATGGGCGAAATGCTCCTTAAGCAGCATGATTACGCCTGGATCAGACACAATAAAGGCATGGGGTTTGAGCGCAGCAATTGCCCTTACATCCTCCACAAAGGTCTTTAGTTTGGCGTTATGCGGCGCGATATTGAGTACCACATAGAACTTCTTGCCCAGGCTTTTGGCTTCGGCGATCCCTTCTGCCAAAGTGGCCAGATCAAAACCGTTGTTGCGCACCCTAAGGCTGTATCGGGGTAATCCGGCATAGACTGCATCGGCGCCATAGGCAAAGGCGTAGCGCATAGATTTCAAACTTCCGGCAGGGCTGAGCAATTCTGGGGCAAACATCTGACTCTCCTCAATACAGCCCGGCGCATTATGCGGATATTCGTCTTTTGCATATTGATCTGGCGCAAAAAGTCCTTACCTTAAGCAGACTGCAGCTTGTGGACACAGGAGATAAACAAGATGGATAGCGCCAGAATCGGCATCGTCACCATTAGCGATCGCGCCAGCCGCGGCCAATACGAAGATCTTTCCGGGCCAGCCATTATCGACACTTTGGACAGCTACCTAAGCTCGCCCTGGGAGCCGGTTTATCGCCTGGTGGCAGACGAGCAGCCACTGATTGAACAGACGCTGATTGAACTGGTGGATAAACAGGGCTGTGCCCTGGTGGTCACCACCGGCGGTACCGGACCGGCTAAACGTGACGTCACACCGGAAGCCACCGAGGCGGTGTGCGATCGCATGATGCCAGGCTTTGGCGAGCTGATGCGCATGGAAAGCCTTAAGTATGTGCCAACGGCCATTCTCTCTCGTCAAACAGCCGGACTGCGTGGCCATTCACTTATCCTCAATCTCCCCGGCAAACCCAAGGCCATTCGCCAATGCCTGGATGCCGTTTTCCCGGCCATTCCCTATTGCATTGATTTAATGAACGGCCCTTACCTTGAATGCGATGAAGAGGTGATAAAAGCCTTTCGTCCCAAAGCCTGATTTTTGATGAAAGCGTTAATATTTACCCAGCTCAGTCTGTTCTTGGCCATACTGCTTGCTGGCTGTGCCACGCCCAACCAAGTCACTCAGATAACGGCACAGCCTCCCACTGCCAAGCTTGCAACGGATAACCGATATCAGAACCTCTATCCCGGTAAAAAGGAATATCCCCTAACCTGTGAAACAGATTGCTATCTGCCTCATCCGGATGTGGACTGCAAAGAGCCTGCACAGCAGTGCCATTACGTTGGCCCGCAGCGTATACCACCTGTCGACAGCGGCTTTAAAGTGCAGTGGCTGGGCCATGCCAGTTTTGCTATCGAGTCGCCGGATGGTCAGCAAGTGCTTATCGACCCTGTCAGTGGCCAATTCGACTGGCCAGTAAACTGGGCGGCCAACCTGCTTGGCACCAGCAGAAACAAACCCAAATGGCTTAGTGATAAGACGCTCCAAAAAACCAAGGCAGTGCTTTATTCACACCTGCACTACGACCATTTCAATAAGGCCGACATCGGGCGCATCGGTAACCAGGCGCAATATTTTGTGGGATTAAACAGCGCCTCTCATTTTGAGAAGGCCGGCTATCAAATCAAAGAAATGGATTGGTTCGCTTCATCGCAACTTGGCGATACCACTATCCATGCCGTGCCCGCCCACCACTTTAACGGCCGTATCTGGGTGCCTTTCCTATACGGAGATAATGAGCAGAGTCTGTGGACCGGATGGCTTATCGAACATAGTGGCAAAAAGCTCTACTTTGCCGGCGATACAGGATATTCAGATCATTTTAAGGATATTCAGGCGCGTTACGGGGATATAGATGTCTGCCTGATACCTATTGCTTCCTATCATCATGAAGAGCATGGCGAATGGTATCGCTATGTGCATACCACCCCGGAAGATGCCCTGACTGCCGCCGAAGAGTTGGGCTGCAAAGTGATGATCCCATGGGGCTATGGCAATGCCAGTTGGCAAATGGGCGATCACAGTTCACACTCTGCCCTGCTTCGCCTGCTAAATATGAAAGAACGTATGCTAAGCACTGTGAATCTGCTCATCCTGAATGAGGGCGAACAGGTAACCCTGTAAGAATTGGAAACTGACCTTTGAATCAAGCAACACTAGAAAAACAAAAAGAATATGCCAAGACCGCGGCCAGCCATGCCTACAACAGATACAGCAATTTCGCTGTTGG
Organism: Aliiglaciecola sp. CAU 1673; assembly: GCF_029223185.1. Taxonomy (GTDB): domain Bacteria; phylum Pseudomonadota; class Gammaproteobacteria; order Enterobacterales; family Alteromonadaceae; genus Bowmanella. The sequence continues at coordinate 39,661 of NZ_JARHUG010000002.1, read as the reverse complement.
CGCGGCGCTTAGCCTAAAAGACGGCAGATTAATTCCCGGCTGTAACGTGGAAAACGCCTCTTACGGTTTGACCAACTGCGCCGAACGCACCGCCATTTATGCCGCTATCGCTCAGGGGATCAAGCCCGAGCAATTTGCCGCCATGACCATCTATATGCCGGGCGATAAGCTCTATTCCCCCTGTGGAGCCTGTCGTCAGGTGATTGCGGAGTTTTTTCCGGCCAATGCCAAGGTTCATGCCACCTGCGATGCCGAACATACGCAAAGCTGGCGTGTGGATGAGTTGCTGCCGGGCTTATTTAGCTTGCCCTGATAGGCTTAAAAGCTAGAGGAAGTCAGCGCTATCCTGAGTCCCATCATGCTGTGCTGTGACAAGACAGGCGCGGTCACGACCGCGCTCCTTAGCTTGATACAGGGCATTGTCGGCAGCATGGAAAAGAGCATCCTGGGAGCTTTGTGCATTTAACAGCTCGCAGGTTACCCCCATACTCAGTGTCACACTGCAGTACTGCCCGTTTCGGTCCACAGGAATATGTAATGTTCGGATCTCTTTAAGCAACAACGCGATAGTCTTGGACAATCCCTGCAAATCTTCTTTATCGTCAATACAGAGTACGGCAAATTCCTCACCACCTATACGAAAACATTTGTCGCTGGCACGCTGAAAACAAGCGCAAATGGCATGAGCAATCCGGGCAATCACCGCATCACCGGCTTGATGCCCGAACCGATCATTGATGCTTTTAAAGTGGTCAATATCCAGAATGTACAAGGTTAGCCAGGTGTTGTTTTGGGTCAGGCGCTTGGCGCGGATCAGCTCCTCTTCAACACAGTGGCGAAAGTGCCGCCGGTTATACAGCCCGGTAAGATCATCGGTAATCGCCAGCTTCTCTAACTGCACATTGGCCGCCTGCAAGGCTTCGGTGCGTACCGCCACTTCCTGATCCAATGATTTGTTAATGTCCCGTTGCTCTTTGATGGCAGCATCCAGTTTATCTGCCATCTGACTAAAGGAATTAGACAGCTCTGCCAGTTCCGCACATCCCGGCTCAAAAAGCGCAGGGGCTGTGCCGCTTTTTAGTGATTCATCCCTTGCTCTGGCTTCAAGCCACTTTACCCGCTTAAGCATATTGCCGATGGGCTTGACAACTGTGGTGTCTATCAAGGTCCACAGCATCAAAAACTCGGTCAGCAACCCCAGCAAGGCGATAGCCAGGATGATAAGAGCCGCTTTGGCACCATGTTGTTGCAGCAAGGACTTAGGATAGATATTGACCAGAAACCAATTGGGCCCGCTGATACGGGTAAAGGCCAGATAAGCGTCATCAATTTCCACTACGTCACTGCGTTTGTTAACGGAAATCACCTTTTCGTAGACCTTTTGCAATCTACCGCCAACTTCAGAGATCATGGTCTGTTTATCGCTACCACCAAGGCTGGCGTGCCAAGACTGATGGGCAATTAATCTTCCCTGCTCATCGAAAGCCAGGTTTTCCGTTCCCTCAAACTTGTCATCGATGACCCGTTTCATAAAGTCATCCAGCAGAATGTCCTGCCCGGCGGTCGCTACCTGCCGATCTTCAATATAGATTGGCCTCAGTGCACTGACCAACCACACCTTTGCGGTCTCATCAAAGTAGAAGCGAGTCCATACTGTATGTCGCTGTGGATTGTTTTGTTGATTGGCAGGGGCGACAAAAATCTCATCAGGGAAATAGCTGTCAGCCGGCACATGATGCAAATACGGAAATCCGACAAACTCTCCGATTAAGAGGTTTTCGGGGGCAGTAACAAAGTAATTAATATATTGCCCGGTGGCGGTCCAGGCTGTGCCATACCAATCCAGCATACCGGCAATAAGCGACGCACGGTGACGCATTTCCTCGTCCAGTTTAACGCCCTGGCCGATAAATCCGGTAAACCCACTGTGAAACAAACCATCTTTGTCCACATGCCCCTCGTACCATTCTTGCTTGGTGCGATAGGTGCCATCAGGCCAAGGCTCGAAATAGTCATCAAAACGTCTCGCACCCAGGCGGGGGTTCACCTTCTGCCACTGTTCCCGAAACTGTTTTTCAAAGGCAAGATGACGTCGTTCAGTTTTAAGAAACGGCTCAGAATCCCGTAAACCACGTTCACTGATATAACTAAGTAGCTGTTGCTTGAGGCCGTTTTCAAGAATAGAGACCACATGATAGTAACTGGCGACACATAATGCCGTGGCGACAAAAATACTGCGCAGGCCGCCTCGGGATAGCAACTGTCGTCGAAGAGAATATTGGATGGGTGGACCACCCTCAGAGGAACGATTCCACATGACCTAACAGCAGCCTTAAACTGAAAATGACATCTATAAAGCCAAATCATGTAACGCTCATTCAGTATACAGAGGGCCGCTTGCAGGTAAATACGATTTCCAGCGGCCATCAAAATATATTTGATGCTTGTTGGCCAACTAACACATAGGACCAATCGCTAAAGCCTTGGCATAACAGCCTTGCATGCTGTTGGTTTTGCGACCTAACTGCTTGAAATTGCTATGCATAAAAGAAAAATAGAGAGTGAAATCAGCTAATGAAAAGTTGGCATTTGCGAGCACTTTGCCCACACTCAGGCAAGTTCGGGCACAATAGAGTACAAAAAGAATGACATCACATCTGTTGCGAAGCAGCCTGCTCGCGCCCTTATTGATGATACTGGTCGCCTGCAGCGAGCAGCCACTGGTGCTGCAGCCCTCCGGTAACGCGATCCAAGCCCCCTCCCAAGCCACCTTTGCTGAGTATATAAAGCAAAGCCAAGAACTAATTCTACAGTCGCTCGAACAGGCCCTCCCCAATAATCCCCAGGGTTTTATGGGGGGGTATACCAATCAACAAGCCAGGGATATGCGGGCCCCTTTTGAATGGCAACCCGGCTGCAGTGGAACGGGCAGTGGTAAGGGTTTTTTATTGCTCCACGGGCTTACCGATTCGCCCTTTTTGATGTCGGATATTGCCTCAGACCTAAGGCAAAATTACCCCTGTGCCGTGATCCGGGGATTACTGTTGCCCGGACATGGCACCATTGCCGGGGATAGCCTTGAGATGACTTACCAGCAGTGGCTGGACGCTACCCGCTATAGTGTCGACAGTCTGACCAATATGGATGAAATCAACCAGGTGTTCTTGCTGGGCTTTTCTGCCGGCGCCTCACTGATCATCAAACACTTGGGCCAGTATAACCATGAAAAAATTAAAGGCGTGGTGCTCCTTTCCGCAGCACTAAAGGCCAATAGCAGCTTGATTGCGCTTACCCCCTATCTGCGCCATGTGAAAGACTGGAGCGGTGAGTATCAGGAAGTAGACGCAGCGCGCTATGAATCCTTTTCTCTCAATGCAGCAGCGGAATTTTACCTCCTGACCAAAGGTTTGATGACCGACGGCTACCGCATGCAGCACCCCATGTTGATGGTGATCAGTGCCGATGACAGCACTATCGATGCCACAACCGCCCTTGATTATTTTTGCCAGTCACCCACAGAAAACAAGACCCTGATGTGGTACCAAACAGCGCAATCGGCCAACAAGATTTCGACCCTTAATGTCACGCCAGCCTGTCTGGACAAGGTCATTTACGATAAGAAAACGGAGGAGCCTGGAGCTACCGCTAACTGGCAACGCGAGTTCAATGGCAAATCCTATTTGTTTGCCAATCATGCCCATACCGCTATTACCATAAAACCCGACAATCCCCATTATGGTATCGATGGCAAATACCGACACTGCAGAGGCTATCAGCTTGACGGTGAGGAATATCGTCGCTGTGTTGCCCATAACGATACCAACGACGGCGTGATTGTATTTGCTGAAAGCGGAACCAACGTCGCTCCCGGCCAACTGCTAAGACGCGGCACCTTTAATCCCAACTATAAACGCATGCTGATGCAGATTGTGTTTTTTATCGATGACAGCGGCGCGTAACGCATCTAATTTGAAGGTGATGCATCTTGTGATAGTAACCGATGGTCGCGTGACAGGTGTTAGACCATACGTTTTCTTGTTACGCTTTGAATCCAATACGATTTCAAGGAAAAGCCAATGACCCGAGATGCCTGTCACCATGATGCCCTGATGACCATTGAAGATGCCCTTGAAAAACTGCTTTTACCCATAGTCGCGGTTAGTGAGCAAAAATATTGTCCACTGCTCCAAGCCTATGGCCAGGTGTTGGCTGAACCAGTGATCTCAGCCCTTAATATTCCGCTTTTTGATAATTCGGCCATGGATGGCTTTGCCGTTCGCAGCCAGGATTTGCAACATTGCGATCGCTTAACGCTGCAAGGCAAAGCCATGGCCGGCAGCCCGTTCAACGCCCCCTTAATGCCAGGCAATACGGTGCGTATTATGACGGGTGCCGCCATTCCTCAAGGGGCTGACGCAGTGGTGATGCAAGAACAAACCCAGTCAGAAGGCGAGCAGGTACGTTTTCTGGTCAAGCCTTTGCCAGGCGAAAGCCTGCGTAAAGCCGGTGAAGATATTGCCAAAGACCAGACCGTGCTTCCCCGGGGCAAGCGCCTGAGTGCGGCCGATATCGGCGTTATTGCTTCCTTAGGAATGGAGCAAGTCCAGGTGATACGCCCCCTTAAAGTGGCACTTTTTTCCACCGGTGATGAGTTAGTCGCACCAGGTAATCCGCTAAAAGACGGGCAAATCTACGACAGCAATCGACCTGCCTTGGTGGCCATTTTGAAAAGTTTGGGCGTTGAAGTCGTTGATCTGGGGTTGATTGAGGACAGTAAAGCAGCGCTACGCAGCGCCATGCTGCGCGCCAATGAGTGTGATGCCATGATCTCCTCCGGCGGAGTATCGGTGGGAGAAGCCGATTACACCAAAGCCGTGCTTGAAGAATTGGGGCAAGTCCACTTTTGGAAACTCGCCATTAAACCAGGCAAGCCTTTTGCCTTTGGGCATCTTGGGCAATGCGCCTATTTTGGTCTGCCTGGCAACCCCGTTTCTGCCATGGTGACCTTTCATCAATTGGTATTGCCGGCCCTTCGAAAACTCAGCGGTCAGTCGCCTCGCGCCTCCAATATACTGCAAGCCATTTGCAGCGAAGAACTAAAAAAGGCACCGGGCCGTATGGAATTTCAGCGGGGTATTTATCATCGTGATGCGCATGGTGTGTTGCAGGTGAAAAGCACTGGCAAACAAGGCTCTGGACTGATGACCTCAGTCGCCAAAGCCAATTGTTATATTTTGCTGGCAAAGGATAAAGGAAAGGTGGGGGTAGGAGAAAAGGTAGATATCCAGCCCTTTGATGATTTGCAGTGGTAATACCAAGTCCATTAAATAAGCGGTCAATTCAGAGCGAGTCAGAAAGGCTTAGATCAAGGCGCCGCTTGACTAAGGGCTCCAATCCCTTCGCCTTTGGCCATCCTTCGGATGTTCAAATGTTTTCCAGAAACATTTGTGAAGGCATAGTGGCGTCTACGTCGAGAAGTGGGAACGCGGAGGTAAGCCTTTCTGGCCGCTCCCTGCGGGCGAGGCCAAAATGCCCCCTGGCGTTATTGGGCGCCTTTGATTTAGTCCTACTAAACCTAAAACCCCCCGCCTTGACAGTGAACATTTTGGCTCTCGCTGAATGATCACTTATTTATTGGACTTGGTATAGGGCATTTGGCAAAGTGAGGAATTCTCTCTTAGAGTTAGTTGACCAATACCTAGTTGAGTGTCCCTCAATGTCTGTAGTACAGGAACCATGGAACCGGCCCTTAGAGATTGAAACCCCTGATCTGCCGCAGTTTGAGCTATGGCGTCAGGATGACAACGCCAATGAATTCCTTATCCAAACCTTTCATTGCCGGCAGGAAGCGTTGCTAAAGATGGGGCGTCTTGCCATGGGTGGGCACAAGCAGTTGTATTGGATTAAATCACGTGCCAGTTGACAGATTAAGGCTATTTGTTGCTCTACACAGAGAACTTTTAGGCACCTACCCCATTGAATAACCTTTCTGTCGCAATATCCTTGTCTTTATCCCTGTCTATTGGTTGCAATGCACGAGAAAAATGAAAAAACAAACTTGGCAATAAAGTGAGAGACAATCCCAGGATGAAAGCAATATTGGAAGACAAGTTTGGACGCCGATTTCAGTATCTACGGCTGTCTGTTACCGACGTATGCAACTTCCGTTGCAGTTATTGTCTTCCTGATGGATACCAATGTGATAGTGACCGCGATTTTTTAAGCCAGGCAGAAATAAAAACGATTGCCGCCGCGTTTGCCGGACTCGGCACCCGCAAGATCCGCCTGACCGGCGGTGAGCCCTCATTGCGTAAAGATCTGCCCGAGATCATTGGCCTTTGCGCCAATACCCCGGGCATTGAGCAGGTAGCCCTGACCACAAACGGCTTTAAACTACCACAGATGATAGGCACCTGGGTTGAAGCAGGTTTGAATGCCATCAATGTCTCTATCGACAGTTTAGATCCACGCCACTTCTCGATGATCACCGGTCATGACAAGCTCAATACTATTCTTGCCGGTGTAGATAAGGCCCTGAGCGCCGGTATCCGGGTCAAAATCAACAGCGTAATGCTGCGTCCTTACAGTGGCACCATGCTTGATCAAGCGCTTGCTTGGCTGCGTCATACGCCTGTGAGCTTGCGTTTAATTGAGCTGATGCAAACCGGTGACAATCAGACGTTTTTTAAGCACAACCATGTCTCTGGATTGCCCGTTAAAGAGCGCCTGCTTGAGCAAGGTTGGATACCGGTGATAAGAGAGACTACGGCGGGTCCAGCTCAGGAATTTGCCCACCCCGACTTTGCAGGCCGTATTGGTCTTATCATGCCATACAGCAACGGCTTTTGTGATAGTTGCAACAGATTGCGGGTATCGGCAACGGGCAACTTACACCTTTGTCTTTTTGCTGAAAAAGGCCTGCCCCTTCGAGAATATCTGCAGGAAGCCGATGTCGGGGTGCTGCAAACGCAACTTAAGGCACTGATTGGCCACAAGGAGGCCAGTCACTGGCTGGATAAAGGCTTTACTGGCGCCACAACACATTTGGCTATGCTCGGTGGCTGATACACTGCGTCAAAGCCTGTACGTGTTCATAAGTTCTAGTAGTATCAAATCAATAGTTTCATCTCTGTGTTCACAATGAAGTTGTCATGAACAAACTCAGCCATATCAATGCCGCCGGTGATGCTTCTATGGTGGATGTCAGCCAAAAGCCATCCACTGTCAGAGAAGCCCTGGCAGAGGGTTTTGTGCGGATGCAGGCACAGACCCTGTCGATGATCTTAGCTGGCGAACACGCCAAAGGTGATGTCTTTGCAGTAGCAAGAATCGCAGGGATCCAATGGGCAAAGCAATGCGCCAATCTGATCCCCTTTGCCATCCCCTGATGCTGTCCAAAGTAGATGTGGATTTTGAACCACAAGTGGCACAGCAGCGGGCGCGCATTCTGGGGCGCTGTAATCTCAGCGGCCAAACCGGCGTAGAAATGGAAGCATTAACAGCAGTGTCAGTGGCGGCGCTAACCCTTTTCGATATGTGTAAGGCGGTGGATCCGGCCATGGTGATTTAAGGCATTCGCGTACTAGACAAACAAGGGGGCGAGTCCGGTCATTGGCAAGCCCCGGAGAACCCATGATTAAAGTGTTGTTTTTTGCCAGGCTGAGGGAAGTTTTGGGGTGTGAATCACTGGAATTACCGGCTCAGTTCCCAGATATGGGGAGCTTACGCCAGACGTTGATGAGCCGTGGTCAAGATTGGCAGGAGTTCTTGGCGCCCGGTGCAACCTTAGGTGCGGTTAATCAAACGTTGGCTACTGACGATACCCCGCTTCAAGATGGAGATGAAGTCGCCTTTTTCCCACCGGTCACCGGAGGCTGAGGTAATGGATTATATTGCGGTGCAGGAGCAGGATTTTTGCGTTGCCGAGCAGTATCAGGCTCTTCGTCAAAACAACACCGAAGATGGCGCCATCTGTTTTTATGCAGTTTAGTCAGGAGCCTAAATCAAGGCCAATCAGTCACCTCGCTGACGTTAGAGCATTCCCCTGCCACGCCCCTAAAAAGTCTCAAGGAGATTGTCGAAAAGGCAAGAGCGCGCTGGAGACTGGGTAAAGTGCATTTGATTCACCGGGTGGGCACATTAGCTGTAGCCGAGCAAATCGTATTTGTCGGCGTTAGCAGCGCCCATCGCGGTGATGCCTTTGCTGCCTGTCAGTTTATTATGGATTTTCTGAAAACCCAGGCGCCATCTTGGAAAAAGGAATAAACAAAAGAAGGCGAACGCTGGGTGGAAGCCAATAAGCAGGATCAGGACAAAGGCGATGCGTGGCAATAGCCTGTTACTGACCATCCTTCTGACGCTTTGCACCTTACCGGTGCTGGCCAAGCCTTTACAAGTGGCGGTGGCCAGTAACTTTAAAAATACCCTTTCTGAGCTGGTTGTACTTTTTGAGCAATGCCATGGGCAAAAGGTGGTCTTGAGTAGCGGCGCCAGCGGTAAGCAATACGCGCAAATTCGCCAAGGCGCGTCCTTTGATGCCTTTTTCGCGGCTGACAGCGAACGCCCAAAACTGCTTGAGCTTAACGGGCATGTTGTTACCAATAGTCGCTTCACCTATGCCTTGGGCCGATTAGCTTTATGGACCAAAAAGCCCGAGCTGATGCCACTGGGATACCAGAGTCTGGAAGCGGGTTATCAGCGTTTAGCCATAGCCAACCCGAAGTTGGCCCCTTATGGTCAGGCGGCACAACAAGCGTTGGTGCGCCTGGGACTTTGGGACTTTGGGACTTTGGGACTTTGGGACTTTGGGACTTTGGGACTTTGTCAAAAATAGACTGGTCACAGGTGAAAATATTGCCCAAGCCTATCAATTTGTGCACAGCGGCAATGCTCAGATGGGGTTATCGCCTACGCACAAGTGCTTGAGCAGGAACAAAAGCAACCCGGCGCGGTCATGCACTTGCCCCAGGATCCACTCCATGATCCGATTGAGCAACAAGCCGTGTTGTTGATAAACAGCGAGGCGGGCTGGGAGCTTTTAAGCTTTGTGCGCTCAGAAAAAGCCGAAAACCTTATCCATCAGCGAGGCTACGACTTGCCATAAGCTCCGCTGACGCCGATCTGACCGCACTATGGCTAGCCCTTAAATTAGCCGCCATCAGCACCCTACTGTTATTGCTTATCTGTACGCCGTTGGCCTGGTGGCTGGCCCATAGCCGCTGGCGCGGCAAATTCCTGCTGGAAGCGCTAGTGGCGTTGCCATTGGTACTGCCGCCCACGGTACTGGGTTTTTACCTGTTACTGGCCTTAGGTCCAAATGGTCCCATTGGCAAGCTCATGCAAGCTTTAGGCGGCCCCAGCCTGGCATTTACCTTTAGCGGACTGGTGATTGGCTCCTTGGTCTATTCCCTGCCTTTTGTATTGCAGCCCTTACAAAATGCGTTCGCCACCGTGGGTAAGCGCCCTATGGAAGTAGCAACGACTCTGGGGGCGTCAAAATGGGATGCATTTTTTAGCGTTATTTTGCCCTTGTGTCGTCAAGGCTTTCTAAGCGCCATAGTGCTCGGTTTTGCCCATACACTGGGGGAATTTGGGGTGGTGCTGATGATAGGTGGCAATATCCCGGGCCAGACCCAAGTGGTTTCCATCGCTATCTACGAACATGTGGAATCCCTGCATTATGCCAATGCCCATGGCTTGTCGGTCATCTTGCCGGGACTGTCATTTTTAATGTTGATGGCACTTTATGCCTTTAACCGCAAAGTAAAGTGGATCCATGGGCCTTAAGATCCAAATCTGCCTGCAAAAAAGCGACTTTCAGCTGGTTGTGGATACCACTCTGCCCACCGATGAAATCGTCGCTATCTGCGGGCCTTCGGGAAGCGGTAAAACCTCTGTCTTGCGCGTCCTCGCCGGGCTTGAGCCTACGGTGAGCGGAAACATCATTTTCCAAGACCATTGCTGGCTGAGTGCTCAGCAGTTCGTACCGCCTCACCAAAGAGCCGTGGGCTTGGTCTTTCAGGAACCCGGACTGTTCGCCCATCTGAATGTCAGCGGCAATATTCTGTATGGCCGTAAACGCAGCAAAAACAGTGCACAAGCCATCGATTTAGACCATCTGCTTAACCTGTTGGGGATCAGACATCTGTTGACCCGCCAGGTGAATACTCTCTCAGGAGGCGAGCGGCAGCGAGTGGCTATCGCCAGAGCACTTGCCATCAATCCTCATTTACTGCTGCTGGATGAACCCATGTCGGGGTTGGATGCGGCAAAAAAGCACGAGCTCATTCCATATCTGAAAGATCTGCAACATAGCTTGGCCATTCCCATTATTTATGTCAGTCACGACCATCATGAAATCGCACAATTGGCAGACCATTTGCTGTTGTTGGAAAACGGCCAGGTGAAAGCACAAGGCTCTATACAAGAACTTGCGACTCGTCTGAGTTTACCACTGGCCCATCAGCCGGATGCAGAGGTGATGGTAAATGCCGTAGTAGACGGCTATGACCCGGTTTATCAGTTGCTGCGCCTGACGATAGACGATATCAAGCTATGGGTGCCGGGTAGACAGCGTGCCATAGGAGAAGCCGTCAAAGTGCAGATATTGGCAAAAGATGTCAGTATTTGCCTCGACCGGCCGAGACAAACCAGTATTTTAAATATCCTTGAGACGCAAATTGACAGCCTAATGGATGAAGGCAACGGGCAAATGCTGATCAAACTTTGTCTGCCATCATCAGCGATATTGGCCAGAATTACCCGACAGTCCTCCGAGCGGCTGGCTCTTAAAGCCGGACAAAAGGTATATGCACAAATTAAATCGGTGGCCTTACTCTGAAGAATGCGCTTTTTCTGTTTGTCTTTGTGCAGGCTTGGCATTTTGCTCCTAGTATTGAAAAAGTGCATTTGAATTAGGCATTACTGTGCAATCAATTCGCCGGTATTTCATACAGTTATTGGCAATCTACAGCTTGATCTTAATCGGGCTGTTTTTAGGCTACCGGTTGCTGATTGAATACCCACAGGAGGTGGAAACCCTGAGCCATTATCAGGAGCGCGAGCTGCAAAGCCTGGCCAATGGCCTACAACTGAACCTTACTAACCTCTCCACCATCGTCAGAGACTACGCCCGATGGGATGATACCCACGAATATATGCTCGACCCCGATGCTCCCTCTGATTTTCCCGATGAGAATTTTGTGCCGTCGGTATTTGCCACTTTTGATCTTTTGGCCGTGGGGCTATATGACCTCTCTTTTAAACCACGCTTCAGGCAAGGCTTTGATTTAGAGGAGGAAGATTTCGTTGATATCACTGAAATCATGGAACAGCCTTTGGCCAATACCCTGGCCACCGTCACCTCCCATACGCCCCCATATCAGGGTTGGGTAATGACGGCCCGGGGCCCGGCCGCGTTTGCGATCGATACGGTGACCAATACCGATGAAGATGCGCCGCCAAGCGGCTACCTGGTATTTTTACAGGCGCTGACGAAAGAGCATATCTCTCGGCTCGAACAAATTACTCGTTTAAAAGTGGAGTTATCTGAACCAACTGGCGCCGACGTCGCTTTCCCTTCCCTGACAGAGCCTGAATTGCTGGAGGGTGTGGTGCATCAGCGCCAGCGTGTGTTGTTGGATATCAGTGGTGCACCCATACTAACGATCAATATTTTTCATGAACTCACCGACGATCCCACCGCCATTGGCTGGTCGGAAACATTATTGTTAAGCCTTCTGCTGCTAACCCCTGTCGTTATCGGATTATTTGTCGACCGCTACATAGTTCAGCCACTTCGAAGCAGCACCGCCAGGATCCAGAAAATGGTCGAGAAGCAGAAGATCCGGGAGATCCCCAAAGGCGTGCCCATCAACGAATTGGATCAGATCCGCTGTGCCTTTAACAGTATGGTGCGACTGGTACGCCAACAAAAACAGGCCCTGCGAAAGATGTCGCTCACCGACAGCCTGACCGGCATTGGCAACCGGCGTGACTTCGATGCCTCTGCGCATTATGCCTGGCGAAGAGCCATGCGCAGGCATGACAGTTTTACCTTGGCGTTAATTGACCTGGACTACTTTAAGAATTTTAACGACGCTTTGGGCCATTTGGAGGGTGATCGCGCGCTTCAACAGGTGGGGCTGACCCTCAAAGGCTTTATCCGTCGGGCCGGAGAAAGTTGCGCCCGTTTGGGCGGTGAGGAATTTGCCCTGTTTTTTAGTGGCGAAACCGAGCGTGATGCATTGCAGCGGCTCAATCAATTGCGCATACAGGTTGCCTCTTTGGGGATTAGTCATCCGCAATCCCCCATAGCTAAGGGGCTAACCTGCAGTATTGGCGCCATCCATATCGCCAATCCTGGTGTCGACTACCGGCACCTGAAATTAGAAGAACTACTAACCAAGGCAGATAAGCAGTTATATGGAGCCAAGGCCGAAGGACGAAATAAAGTGTTATTTGAATCCTTCAGCCTGCCTATGAAGAATGAGGAACAACTGCAAGAGCCACCTTCCATCACCCAGTAAATTTGGCAGGGCCGTTGGGAAATGCGCCATCGACCGGTTCAGGCCGCTGAACTGTCTATAATCAATCTTAAATCAGCAAAGCTGCCACGTAGCGGTTCTTAGCATAGAGAGGTTTGATGTCTGAGCGACTAACCAGCGAACATATATTGCATTGTCTTGAAAAAACCGCTGATATCGGTGGTTGGCAAATGGAGTTGCAGACAGGGAAACTCTACTGGACCGATAAAAGTAAAAGCATGCATGGTCGTTCAGTTGATTTTGAGCCTGATATGGATGCCATCCAGCATACCTTCGTACCCACCTTCGATATCATCGTTAACGATATCCGCAAATCTCATGAAAATGGCTATTGCCGCAAGGTGGTGGTTTTACTGCCAAATGGGCAGCAAAAATCCATGCTGGTTCACGGGTCGGTAGAGAAAATTAACGGTCAGGAAGTCATATTTGGTGCTTTTCAGGATGTCTCTATCGGTGAAAGCAAACTGAAACATGCCAGACAGCAAGCCAGCCTCTATCACACTACCATTAACAGTCTGGTAGAAGGGCTGGTGATTATTGACAGCCAGGGCTTGATGCACACCTTTAACAGCGCCGCCGAGCAAATATTTGGTTACTCTGCCAACGAAGTGCTGGGCCAGAATGTTTCGATGCTGATGCCAGAGCCCCATCGTAGTCGTCACGATGGCTATATCCATCATTTTGAAACCTACGGTGAAGCCAAAATCATCGGCATTGGACGCGAAGTGGACGGGGTGCGCAAAAACGGCGAGCAGTTTCCCATGCACCTTGCGGTAAACCCGGTGATGATAGGTGATGAGAACCATTACGTGGGCACCATCAGGGACCTCTCCAGTGAAAAAAATGTAGCCAATAAACTGGAGTGGCTGTCGCACTATGATGAGGTGACTGGCCTGCCAAACCGGACCTTTTTGCTGAACTTTTTAAACCGGCAGACAGAGCTCGTTGGTATGAGCATTTTCGCCATCGATATTGATCACTTTAAGCGCATTAACCTGGCCCATGGCTATAAAGAGGGCAACCTGACCCTGGCACGTATCGGTGAGCGCCTGGCCATGCAGTTTGGTGAGCGCCATTTCCTGTCCCGGGACATGGCCGACCGCTTTTGGATGGTGGTCAGAGACAATGGAAATCAGGCTGCATCGCAAGTGCATGAACTCACGCAGGCTATTCATGAATGTATCGAGAAGCCCATCGAAGGCGAATCCGCCATCCACCACCTGACTTGCTGCATTGGTGTTTTGCTGCTGGACGGTCATCAAGACGGCAGTAGTGTTATCTCCAGGGCGGAAACCGCCCTTTATGAGGCAAAAATCAAAGGCACTGGGCGTTATTGCATCTACAACGCCATAACCAGCCAAAAGCTGCTCAAGGAATATGGCTTGGAAATGTCATTGCGTAATGCCTTGGAGCAAGAAAAGCTGGAATGCTGGCTGCAGCCTAAGGTGAATACCAAGCTTGAAATGGTCTCTGCTGAGGTGCTGGTACGCTGGCGCAAGGAAGACGGCAGCATCGTACCACCGGATCAATTTATTGGTTTGGCTGAAAAAATTGGCCTCATCGCCACGTTGGGCCGATTGGTGCTGCGCCAGTCGGCAAAGATGCTGGCCAAAATCAATCGGTCACATGCCGACTTTAAGCTGGCAGTGAATGTCAGCCCCAAAGAACTGATGGAAACTGACTTTGTTGACCAGCTGCTGGCGTGTTTTCGAAGCGCAGGGGCAAATCTGCATAACCTTACACTGGAAGTGACTGAGGGCACTCTGATTTCTGATATTGATGAGGTCAACGACATCATGCAAAAACTCAGTCTGCATGGCGTAGAGTTGTCCATTGATGACTTCGGCACAGGCTACTCTAACCTGAAGCGCATTCAGGAGCTGGCAGTTTCAGAAATTAAAGTGGATAAAAGCTTTATCCAGCATTGCCGACCCGGTGAACCCGATCATGAACTCGTCAAGGCGATGATGATGATGGCAGCCGCCATGGACTACAAAGTAGTGGCAGAAGGTATCGAAACTCTGGATATGGCCCTAAATGCCTTCCAATTAGGTGCTGACTATCTACAAGGATATTACTTCGGTAAACCCCAGCCCTTCGATAACTTTATGGTGTTACTGGAAAACTTCACCCCCGAATTGGAGTGGCAGCATCGCTAACTGCCATATACCGCCCCTTACTTTTCGAGCCAGTAAATTTCTAAGAATCTCCACAACATAGGGGGCAATCGGGCTGTCAGCTATTTTTACAACGCAATTTTTGGCGGCGATGGGGGTTTTGATCCAGACAACATCAGACCAGTTCAGTCAAGGGACTGAAAGACATGATAAAAAGCTTTTACGGGAACATGAAAGCACTAATACATAAAAACAAACATCAAAGACAAATTACTGACTATATTTCTTACACTTAGCATTTTCATAAAAACACATTTTATTGCATCTCCATGATTGATATGGAGATTCTGCTTATGGCATGAAAGCTGCTCTACAGACTAGGTAATAAAAGGATTTACCAGACAAGGTTGTCACCCATTAAGCCCACCTGCTGCACAAAGCAGGTTTTGTGAGGTAAGAAAAAATGTATCGCAGGCTAAGTTTTACTGTCTGTGTGTTATTAGTACTGGTTGGTGTATCAAAATTCGCCAATGCAGCCCTCCTACCCAGCAATGGAATATGCTCGACAACTGGTGTCACGCTGGAAAGCATTGCAGCAGTCACCGATGTCAGCAAGACTAATCTGCTTTCGAAGAGCTATGACTCTACCAGTTGCCTTGGTGTCTTTAAAAATGCCAATGATGATCAGCATAACCTCAGCAATCCAGCAATCAATATTGGCCAACTGGATAGCGGGCTGTTGAATGGTCAAGGTGGTTTAATCGATTACATGGCATTTATAAGCGACTCAGATCTGCAGGACTTTGATGGTGACGGCAATGCTACCGATCCGGGTTGGATATATCTAGCCAACTACCAGGCAGGTGGCAATACAGAATATAGATCCCTTGGACCAATTGGGGGCCAGTCACTCAATATTGCAGACCTACTGACCATCACCATCTCCTGCACCTGGCAGTCAGGGGAGTGTGTAAAGGGCGCTTGGGAACTCAGGACTAAACTAGATATTATTGACAAGGTTCAGGCCCTTCTGGGTAAAGCCACCTTCGACCACCTGACCTTTGCGTTAAAAGCCTCAAACGATTTTGCTATTTACGACTTCAACTTCAATGATATTTTCGCCGCAGAAAAGCAGAGAAATGCAGGTAGTGTCCTGAACTTCAATACTCCGTATGTATTGTCTGGCTTCTTCAACACTTATGATTTTTCTAAGATTAATGGTAAGGGCAAAACCATATACAATGGTCTTTCCCATATGAATATTGCGGCTAGAGATCCCAGCGACCCATCCACAACACAAGTTCCCGAACCAGCAGCAATCCTGCTATTTGGTTTCGGATTACTGATGATGGGACGTACAGCTCGCTCCAGACAAAAGCTCCGACTAGCCTAATAAAGCAGCGGTTGTGTATCAGAAGGGGTGATATCAGATATCACCCCTTTTTTGTGCTTCGGGTAAACCTCAGGCAATACTTTCCTATCCGGATTGATGGGCGCAAAAACCTTTTGCGATTCGTTCGTCGCAAAGCAGCAAAATTATTTGTCAAAACCTGAAATACTTTGTTAAATTTTAGGTGGTTATCCTCTACCAATCATGATGTACAGTGATCGCTTGGCTTCAGGCCTCAGACGATCGCTGGTTTGGCAGTAAGGGAAAATAGGTTCATGACAGGTAGGTCGTGAACACAAAAATAAGTGTAGAAAATATGATTAACGGTAACGATTTACGCGCGTTGCGCTTGCACGCGAACAGGACAACGAGCCAGATGGCTGAGATTGCTCAAGTGACCAGGCAAACCTATGAAAACTGGGAGAAAGATGTGGGACAGCCCAAAATCAACCAGTTTATCAGTCTGTGCGTACACTGCGGCTTGGATGCTTCGGGGTTGGTTCGGTCTTTGAAATCCATCACCTCACAATTCCTGAAAAACGGGCCAAATAAACGAAAAGGAGAATCCTATGCCAGATCCAGTAAACAATAGCGGACTAAGCTCCGTGTTGGCGCAGTACCAGCAGGCCAGCAGCCAGCAAACTTCGACGCAGAAAAGTCAGGATACAACTCTGCAAACCGCCACAGCTACCCCATCGACTGCCGATACGGTCACCATCAGCGATGAGGCAATGCAACTTCAGGGTAGCAGTGATGGTAATGGCGGAAAACCAAAGTAAAAGCAATCAGTGGTACATTTTTTCTTTGTGCTGGCCGGCGTTCTGCTGGCCATTCAGCTCCATGACCATAATTTTACGACTCAGCTTGTTATCGCTGCCTGGGCGTTTTTAGCTATATCAAACCGAAAGATAGAAAACACTCTGCACTTGTGTGTTGGAGTAATTCTAATTTATCTGTGTAATGTACTAGCATTGGCCATACTTCCTCAGTTTGGCGATCCCCAAGTCTGGGTTAATAACAATATCTATCTGGTGCATATTGCTACCGACATTACCTTAATGGCCTTTATCCTGTTCCGGGCACCGCTGACCAGAAAGCTTTATGAGCGCTTGGGCAAAGCCACCAAACATATCCATCTGACCAATGCCGACGTTGGCTTAATCGCCATTGTGATGGCCTTTTTAGTGGTGGATCTGACCGCCGCCATCGAGAACCTGGTGCGCAATCTCGAACATCTGGGATTTTCGGAAGATTTTGCCAAGCAATTCTGGGATTACAACTGGGTGTTTTATCATTTCGCCGATATGAAACGCATTCTGTTGGGCTTAGAGTTTCTGGCAATCTGGTCCTACACCACCAAAGTGGCGCAGAAAAAGTTTTCCATTTCAGCCTAGGCACTGTTGGACGGATTTACAGGTAAGGGGCAAACAACCTGGCCACATTAACCCTGGCCTGCAAACGGGCGGCCATAAAGTACAGCCCGCCCACTTTCCGATGAATAAAGATGGCATCCACCGGTGGCGTGTGCCAGTCCTGCTTGTGACGATTAACCGACAGCCCTAACGCTTTTATCCGCTTGGCCAGGTCGCTCTTGCCAAAGTCATAGACGTCGCGGTGACGAAGCGGTTCGGTGGCTACGCTGAAGATTTGCAATATAGTGTTCTCCATTTCTTCGCTTATGCCGTTGGCAAAAAAACCGATTTGCCGGGCCGCATCGCCCATCGCCGCCCTATCTCCCTTTGCTGCGCTTTGCAGCAGGTGAAGATAACCATGGCTAATGCGTTCATCTATATCGCGGGTTGCACCGAAGTCCAATAACACCAGGCGACCACTGTCTTTCTGGTAGCGGTAGTTGGCAAAATTAGGATCAGACTGAATTAAACGAAACTTAAATAGCTCTTTTAAAAACAAAGCGATAAGAGACGTGACCAGATGGTCCCTATGCTCCTGCGGAAGCGACGTCAGACTCTCTATGGGCTCGCCCTCAACAAAGCTCATTGTCAGTACCTGCGCAGTGCAAAGCCTGGGGTACAGACGGGGTAGAGCAAAGTCCTGATGACCGTCCACATGGTCACTGTAGCGCTGTAAAAACGCTGCTTCTTTGAGGTAATCTGCTTCGGTTAACAATTGCTTTTTGGCTTCATCCAACAGGACATCCACAGCATTGCGCTTAGGTACCAGTCCTGAAAGCTTTAATAACGCAGCGACATTATCCACATCGCTTTCAATACTTTTGGCCACACCAGGGTACTGCACCTTCACCGCCAGCGAAGTGCCGTCTTCCGCCCAGGCTTTGTGCACCTGGCCAATAGAGGCTGCGGCAAAAGGCCGCAGTTCAAAATGACTGAACTGACTTAACCAGTCCTCGCCGAATTGCTCACGCATCACTGCAACCAGTTGTTTATGGGGCATGGGGCTGGCTTGTTCCCTTAGCAGCGACAACAGCTGCGATAATTCCGGCGGTAGCAGGTCGCCAGCATCCATAGACAACATTTGCCCCACCTTCATGGCAGCGCCGCGCAGATGCGACAACTTATCGGCCAGATTTCGGATATTTCTGGGCTGCAGTAACAATGCGGTGGCATCGGGCCGCTGCCCGCGTCCCAACTGGGCCAAGCCGCTAACTAACATATTGCCGGCAATGCCGGAGGCCAGGCTGCCTAGCTTACCCAACCTGGACAAACGGGAGCAGGGAACCAACTTACCGATATCCTTTGTCATTTTCGGCCTTTTCGATTTGTTGCCACAGGGCCTCGGCTTTAGCGCTAAGCTCGGCGTAAAGGCGCATGTTGCCGGCCCGCTGTGCCTGCATGCCCTGCTCCAGCAAGGTGTCGTATTGCTTTCTGAGTTTTTTCGTGGGATCGCTTTTAAACCAACTGAACATAATGATCTCTTTTGCCGATAACAAACAGCTTACGCCGGCTATGAGCGCTGAGATCATTGCATCCTTTGCTGCTGGGTCAATATCAGCAGTTGGGCAGCCGCGTTGGCGTCGTCCAGGGCCCGGTGATGTCGCTCCAGGGGGATATCAAATCGGCGGCAAAGATTGCCCAGTGAATAACTGTCAAGGCAGGGAAAGGCCTTACGCATTTCTCTTACGGTGCAGAGTTTGGGCAAGCGCAAATGATGATCAAGTCGCGAAAACTCGCTTTGCAAAAAGCCGTAGTCAAAATTGACGTTATGGGCCACAAATACGCATCCCTGCAGTCTGGAGATAAGTTCATCGGCCAGAGCGGCAAAAACAGGCGCATCCTTAACCATTTCATCATCAATGCCGGTTAAACGGGTAATGGCCGAAGGAATATGTCGCTGCGGGTTGACCAGGCTTTGCCAGCTATCCACTATCTCACCGCCTACCACTTTTACCAGGCCGATTTCCGTCACCCTGTGACTGGCATGCCCTCCGCCCGTGGTTTCCAGATCCACTACCACATAGGGCTGCTCGGGGTCGATGCCCCACTCTATCTGGGTGATGGATACCGGCCAGCCCTCTTGTTTCAACTCCTGCAATCGCATCAGCTGATTGCGCCTGAGACTGTCACCCGGGGCCTTGATCTCCTCAAAACACAGTATGTCGTTTTCCAGCAGCATCAAATCGGGATAACCACTGCTGTAATGACCAAAATGCTGCGCCATGCGCCTGAGTTGTGCTGCCAGCGCACCTTTGGGGCTGTGCTTTATCAATAACCCATGCTTTTCCAGAAGGCTGGCGTGCCAGCGAAACAAGCCGTTGGGCTCACCATGATAACGGCTTGCGGTATTGGCCAGTTTGGCCATGGCTTTCTCTGGCTCATCCAAAAGCGCCAGTTTGGCTTCGATGGCGTGTTGCAAGCGCAGATAAAAACTCCCGTCCAGTAAGGCCGCCGGTAAGCGTTCAAATTCATTGGCCGGGGCCAGACCTGGCGTTTCAAACAGTTCCTGCCAAAGCAACAAGCCGAACAACGACAGCCAGGGACGGTTTTCGGCCTTGTGCACCACTTTTCCCTGTCGACGGTACCAATCCCTGATGCCCTGCTCCGCTCGGCCCAGATGGGCTTCATCGAGAGTCAAACAGCGTTGGCTATCCCTTAACATCTCGGTCAGCAGGCTGGTGCGACTGGCGCCAAACTTGAGACGATAAAAATCCTGGGCAAAGAGTAACAGGCTCTCATCGGGCGGATCGTCCAGTATGGCCTTAAGCTTTGCCTCGACCTCTGCTTTGTGCCCCTGCTGATAGCGGGAGCGCAGCCACCTTTCCTGGGCCTGGGGATGGCCGGATTGCTGCCAGGCCTGCATCGCCAATTCGGGGTACTCAGCCTTAAGCCGGTTTCCCGCCACCAGCAAATAGGCATCCCGGCTCTGTTGTGCGATGATCCCGAAAGCCTCTCGCGATTGAACCAGGGATTCGGCGAGTTGTGCCGGTGTCAGTTGCCTGACTTTCTGATAACAACAGGCATGGTAAAAGGCGCTTTGCGCTTCTGCCAGGCTCTCAAAACGGGCCAGCTTGAGAGTGCTTTTGCGGGTTCGCATTACCCCAAGGTCGCGCATGGAAAACTGGTTCAGACGCCCCTTAAGATCGCCAAAATACAGAAACAGCCAATAGGCCAGGTTTTCCTCCCAATCATTTACCAGATAGCGGGTTGCCAGCTTTCTGGACTCCTGGCTGTTGAAACCCAAAAACCGCGCGCTTGCCTCAAGCCACACTGCCTTTGGCCTGGATTTGGCCGGGGCTGCACTGTCACCCGGCGGCCACAAAGCCTGCAGCTCTTCCTTGGTCAACGCCGACAACCAGGCCGGCCAATCACAGGTCTGCACATCACGCACAATGCCCCTCTGGCGCAAAAACCTCAGGGCACTGTCCATCTCCCCGATTTCGGCATAGTTCAGGCTGTCGAGACGAACATAAGCACCGCAGCGATTGATAATCCGCACCCAAAGACACCGGGCATCCTCAGGCCACGTCATCATCTGCTCCAGCAGCTCGTGTTCTTTTTCCTCTAACAGCGGGGCGCACTGCTCCAGTAAAAAGCTGCGAAACTCCAGAAAGTGATCCAGATAATACTTTTGCGGTAACTCACGGGGCCGGAATTTGGGTTTGCGATGCCCCGCATCAGCAGAAATGGCTGGCAACATAAAACACCAATAAAACTGTATTTACATACAGTATCATTCAAGCGAATTTAACGGTCAAGAAAAGAGAGCGGTAGGGGCGGACCGTGGGTCCGCCCAGAGGACTTAAAGCAGATGCTGCCGGAAGAACAGCACCACGGCCTGTTGGTAGATATCGCGGTTTTCCTTTTTGCGATAGCCATGGCCTTCATTAAGGGCATTCATATACCACACCGGCTTGCCGGCGCTGCGTAACGAGGCCACAATCTGCTCGGCTTCGGTCACCGGCACACGGGGATCGTTTTGCCCCTGCACCACAAAGAGGGGCACCTTGATTTTATCCACATTGTTGTTGGGACTGATACGCTGCAGGAAGTCACGCATCTTAGGATCGCGCTCATCACCATATTCCACCCGGCGCAAATCACGACGGTAATCTTCGGTATTTTCCAGGAAAGTCACAAAGTTAGAGATACCGACAATATCCACTGCCGCTTTTAACCTGTCGCTGTAATGTACGGCGCTGGCCAGCACCATATAGCCGCCGTAGCTGCCGCCAAACACCGCAACCCGCTGCTTATCCAGGTCGGGTTGGGTGGCAATCCAATCCAGTAAGGCACCAATATCCTTAACCGAGTCTTCCCGCTGATAGCCGTTATCCAGGCTCAGATACTCTTTGCCATAACCCGTAGAGCCCCGCACATTGGGCGCAATGACCGCCACCCCGAGTTTTTCCACCCACAACTGGAAAGTGCTGGAGAAAGCCGGTTGATACTGGGCTTCAGGACCACCATGAATGCTGATCACCACGGGATGGGGACCTGGCTTGGCCGGTTTATACACAAAGGCGGGGATCTGACGCTTATCGAATGACTCAAAGCGCACCAGTTCGGGTTGCACAAAGTTGTCGGTATTGAGTCCGCCTACTTCGCTGTAAGTCCAGCGCGTCAGCTCGCCATAATCCAGCGCCTCCTTACCCAAAGCCAGAACAAAACTGTCGCTGGGCGTTTGCGCCGTATTCAGGGTCAGGCCCAGTTTGGCGCCCTTTTCGTCAAAATGCAGGCCGCCGGCCAGGCCAATGGGCAATCCCTGCACCTTCTTATACTTATAAGTTTTGGTATCCAGTAAATAGAGAGCATGGAAGCCGTCCTGGTTGACCAGAAAAGCGGCGCGATCGCCCTTCTTGCTGATAGCAAAACCGTCTACATCCCAGGGGATATCGGCCGTGATCAGCTTAGGTTCAAGACCATCAAAGGCTTGATAGGCCAACTGCTGGAACTGGCCGAAACGGTCAGTCACAAAAAACATGCCGTTGTCTTTTGCATCAAAGGCCATGGCAAAATTTACCGAGGGGGACTCGGCAGAGCCTGCCAATAATTTGCGTTCGCCACCGTTGGCGCTTTGCACATAAATACGCGAGTCGCTGGCACTGACATACTGCTGCACCAGAAGCTGACTGTCGTCACTGCTCCAATCGGACGGCCCCCACCAGCTACCATCGGCGGACTCCAGAACCATGGCCGCCTTATCGGGATGGGCCGGATCCAGCACCCAGAGATCATTGGCGGCGCCATTTCGACGGGTAGACTGGAAGGCCAGTCGGTCGCCTTTATTGCTCCAAAGAATAGCGCCGTTACGCGACTCACCATCACTTAGCATGCGGCTACTGCCGTCTTTGGGATCAAACAAAAAAATCTGTGCGTTTTCGCTGCCGCCGGCGTCCATGGTAAAGGCAATATCATCACTGCCTGGACGACGTTCAATGGCACCTAAAGGCTCATCAAAAAAGGTAAGTTGGTGGCGCGCCCCGCCGGGTTTGTCAACCCGGTGCAGCTGATCCACATCGCCAAAACGGGTGGTGATATACAGACTTTGGCCATTGTGACTAAAACTTCTGAACGGCGCAGAGCGCACATTTTGATAGCGGTTTAAATCATCGACGATCGCTTGCGGTATGGCAGGCACATCTTCCATCACCAACTGGCCGTTATTGGCTGTCCGGGTCTCCACTGCCGCCAGAGGCAGGCTTACCCCTAACACCAGCAGTGAAACTAACATGTTGTTTTTCATTGTTTTATCCCTGGTTGTCAAGAACCGACCAGTATAGACAAAAGGATAACCGAAAGGCCAGATTGAGGATGCTACATGCTGTGTCGGGTGCTATCCGAGCACCCGCACCAGGCCACTAAGAGCGATGCCCTCTCCTTTGCTGTTACTGGCACAGGCATCCAGCACACAAGGCACGCCCATCTTGTGGCCTTGCAAGAAGCGCAGATTGGCTTTGCTGTTGTGAAAGGTCAGTAATTTTTGCTCCCTCAGATAGCCGGTTACCGCTGCAGCAGCCGCCCCGGTAGCAGGATCTTCATACACATCACCATAAGCAAAGGCATTACGGAAATGCATCAGCACTGGTGATTCCTGGTAAAGAAGTGCCACCGTCACCAGGTTGTCTTCCTGCATGGCGGTCTTGGCCCGTTCAAAGTCATAAGCCATTTCATCCAGCCGTTGCTTTGCGTTGAGGGCCAGAACCAAATGATCATTACCGGCATTGGCAATGCCAGGGGGGATGTCTGTCGATAAGTCGCCAGCCTTTAAGCCAAAGATTGGCAGGTATTTTTCAAGCAACTTCTGGTCAGCGGGGCGCGACGTTGTGGAGGGTGAAATCAGCGTTATACGGCCGGAATTGTCGGCACTGACACTGATATTGGCATGATTAAGTACCAGTTGATGGGTACCGGAACCGTATTGGCGAAACAGGGCGTAACCAAGGGCAACCGTAGCATGACCACAAAAGGCCACTTCTGTGGCTGGCGAAAAATAGCGTACGCGAAATCCGTTGTTCTGGGGGACGGCAAAGACCGTTTCGGAGAAGCCCACCTCGGCGGCAAGGCGGATCATCTCCTGCTCGCTTGGGAATGCCTCTACAATAGCCACTCCAGCCGGATTACCGCCTTGCATGCCATCGGCGAAGGCGGCTAATTTAATCACTTCCAGTTTATTCTTTTGCTTGGCTTCACTATTCAATAACGCTTCCATTAATCCTTCATACTCCGGTAAAAAACATTATTGGCAGTATCAGCAACGGAAGCGACAGAAACAAAGCATAAATTCTTATTGTCCCCATAAGTAAAGCTTAATGAAGGAAAATGATGAATGGCGAGGGCTAGAAGTTGGTGGTGCAGGTATCCGTATTGTCCTGACGGCAATAATGGTAGTCGAGGTAATAAAATTCCTGTGCAGGCTTTTTGCCTTCTTTGATGTACTGATACATTAGTTCGGCGCTTAACCTGCCCATCTCAAAGGGCTTTTGGCCGATATTGACCGTGGACAACCCTTGATTTAAAACCACCAGTTGGCTGTCCTCGGTATCGGCTGAAATAATCACCGATTTACCAGAGGATATCGCCTGTTTAAAGGGCGCCACTTTATCTGCGTAATCAGGATTGAACTGGGCAAAACCCGCCACCGCCAGAAAGATTGGCGGATGTTCTTTTTGCAACATCAGCAACAGCTGATTAAGCGCATCCTGCCGACGCCCCAGACTGTATAAGGGGCAACGATCATTTTCCTGCCAGCCATTTTGGCCGGTCAGTCTGTCCTCGCGTTGACCGGACAAGGCAAAGCGCACACCCGCTATCCTGGCATTCAGATTGGGCGTGGTTTGGTGCCCAGACTGAATACAAATTTGCTGCAAAGGTACATGTTTAAACGCTTTTGCGGCCTCGCCCAATTCCACGCCAAAATCAAAATTATTGGTACCCACATAGGCCAAACGATATTGATGATGTTCGGGTAATAAATCTGAGTCAAAGGTGATTACAGGTATGTTCTTTTTCGCCAAAATCTGTAACGCATCTCTGGCCAGGTGGGCGGAGTCAGAAATTGAAATCAGTAATCCGTCGATACCGCTTTCTGCCAGCTCATTCACGACAATCACCTGGCTTCGCACATCCTGGTAGTCGGCAGCGCCATCATAAACACACTGAACATCAGGATGGCTTGCCGCAAAGGTAATACAGCCTTTATAAGACTGAAGATAGAAGCTGTCATTTTTGGTTTTGCCGACTAAGGCGATGGTGATTTCCTTGGCAGCCAAAGAGGCAGAAAAGATTGCCATGATGGCGCCAAACACCCAAAGCCTTGGATGACAGCACTGTCGTTTCTCGCGCCTGGTGCCGAATAGGCATAGAAAAGCCATTGTGCGCGACACTTTCATACTCACTTCAATGACAACCTTGAAAAAACGCTTACAGACAAGAGTATATGGCGTGCACTGCCGCTATGGAAAATGAATCTGCGGCTCAGTTAATGATCTTGTTGGAGGATTGGCGGTCTTAAAGACGAAAGAGAGAAATTATCGGCTTGAGAGGATTTACACAAGGCTTCCTGCCTTCCGCCCTGTGGGCCATCGTCGTGCCGTCGATGTTCACCAAGATTTGCTTGGAGCAAATCAAAACGGCTTTAGCCAGCTTGCGAAGCAAGTGAGCTATAGGGGTTTGCTGTGTACGAGAAATTGCGAGTGCACACAGCAATTTTCACAGCATACGGTCAGGCAAGGAAAGTCTGGCCAGGACCTTGAGCGAAAACAGGATGTTGTAGGGAAAGGTGGCGAATAAAACGCTCCAGGCGAATTTGTACTCCGCACGTCCTGTGCTTCGCCCTGCGGGCCAGCCTTCGGCTGTTCAAATTCGTTCCAGACGAATTTGTACTGCGCACTTCCTGTGCTTCGCCCTGCGGGACAACAGAGACAGATGAAGGTAACAAATAGAAAAGCTACTGACCCCAAATTAGCACTCAGCCGACATCCAACACCCAGACATTCACGCTCATGGATGAAAAAGGCGTACCGTAAAAGCTACCGGCGATAGGTGGAATGGATTGTGGCTCTCTGGCGACGGCCACGGCAATGTGCTCAACGCCGACCAGCGTTCCGAAAGTAGGATCGAACCCCTTCCAGCCTGCACCGGGTATAAATACCTCCGCCCAGGCATGGGTTGAGCCGGACTGGACGACGATGTCATTGGTGTAGATATAACCACTGACAAATCTTGCCGCAAAGCCTAATCGCCTGGCGGCAGACATAAACAATCCGGCCATATCCCGGCATGACCCTGTACCATACTCAAGGGTTTGCTGCGGGCTTTGCACGCCCTCTTCCTCACGAACGCGATAAGCAATGCCTTGATAGATGCGCTGATTTAATTGCAATAACAATGAGAAGATCGGCATTCCCTGTGTGTCTTCGCCTTCGCCAACCCAATTGCCTACCGACGCACAGCCAGGAGACGTGGCATTCGCCATGTAGCAGGACAATGACGCCCTATCCTCTTCCAGGTAATTGAATGGATAGTTCACCGCATAGTCAGCCACCAAACAATCTTGCGGCGCAACATCGAACTGTTGCACCACTGTCTCACTCTCGATGGACAGATGGTTTGTCGCCGTATCAAAAGAGGCGATGGCCACCGAGTTGCCTTCCGCATCACGATGCCAGCGCAGGCTGGCAGGAGGGTTTATGGTAAGCCTTGACGACTCAATATGCTGGTCATGGCCCTCACGGGGCCTAAGCCGCAACCCATGGGGTTGCAGTTGTACCGAGTCAGAAAACTGATAGCTGGTCTGATGGATAACCTTAAGGCGTTTCATCCTGCGGCCCCTTGATTGGACGGGTTAATCGAAATGTTCACCGTCTCGGCGCCTCTAATAGGTCTTGATTTGGCTTGGCAAGGCCTGTGGACAATAAAACCAACAAAAGCCCGGTAACTGCTGAAATCGCCGACGCCAGCAGGATGCCAAATTTAGCGTCATTCATCTGGGTCGGCGAAAAGGCCAATCCGGCAATAAACAAGGCCATGGTGAAACCGATACCACATAAGCATCCGCCTGCCACCACTAAAGACCAACTTAACTCTGGAGGGCGCACCGCGATCTTCAATCGCACTGCCATCCAGGTAAACAGGAAAATCCCCAGCGGTTTACCTATCAGCAAACTCAGCACAATACTCAACACCAGGGGATCTAAGATATTGGTCTGTGCAAAGGGAACCCCTGCATTGGCAAAGGCGAAAAGCGGCATCACCAGAAAACCTACCCAGGGATGCAGTAAGATCTCCAAGCGTTCGACCGGCGACAAAGCTTCTCTGGCCGCGGCTTCGGCAGTACGCAGTTGCATTCTGGCCAAACCAATGCCACCCCAATTCGCTCCAGACGGTTGTGCGACAACATTTTCCAGAATTTGGTGCAAGCGTTCGTCACTGACCCATCTCAATGTTGGGGTCATCAACCCCAGTACCACCCCGGCCACAGTGGGATGAATACCGGAGTGTTCAATGGCCAGCCAGATCGCCGCCCCCATCAGGAAGTACAGCATCAAGTTACGAATGCCAAGTAACCCCATGCCTTTGATTATCAATAGACCAATTGCAGCCAAAACCAATGCCTGAAGATTCAGGCTCTCACCGTACCCCACAGCAACCACAAGAATGGCACCGATATCATCCACTATGGCTAAGGACAACAAAAACACTCTTAGTTGCACGGGAATACGCTTACCCAGTAATGCCAGGCAGCCAATCACAAAGGCCGTGTCGGTTGCCATTACCATGCCCCATCCCTGTGCGCCCGGTTGCCCCCACAACACCAATAGATAAAGACCGGCGGGAACAACCATGCCACCAATGGCCGCGCTGACAGACAACAAGGCCTGGCGCGGTTGACGCAGCTCTCCTAACACCAACTCACGTTTAAGCTCAAGGGAGACGACAAAGAAGAACAGGGTCATGACCGCATCGTTTATCCACTCAAGCAGAGAGAGATGGATGCCGAATTGCCCCAGGCTTATCCCCAGCTCTACCTTCCAAAGCGCCAGGAATTGTTCGGACCAGGGAGAATTGGCCAGTAACAGAGCCAGTATGGTCACCACGAGCAAGATGCCTGCGGCGGCCGTTTCAATATGGAAAAAGCGCGCCAGCGGTTTGTTGACCCAATCGATTAGCTCAGGGGGCAGGTTTTGCAGTTTGTCGTCTTGGCCATGTCCGTTAGGGCCATTCACTAGCATGCTATTTGGCACTACTCATTGTCGGGGGTTCAGGCTGCTTGACGCCTCGAATAGCGTCCAATTGTGCATAATTAATGGCGTCCTGAAGCTTTTCATAGCAGTAATTGTTGTACCAATAGAGGGTTTTGCTGGTTTCGCTGATCCCATATTGGCGCATCTTTTGGCGATCCACTTCACTTATCTGTTTCATTGACGTTGACCTTGATTTGCGGCAATTCAGGCTGCGCTGATTGCCTGTGTAAACTGGATACATGGCCGTGACTCGCCCACATCTGAGGGAAGCAGCCGCAGGATACTGATAATTGCTATGTAACCTATTTGCGGTTGGTAAGATTCATCGATCTTTGACTAGCACTTTGTGCCTGCTTCTTTGCTTGCTGAGGATGCAGTTCTAGCGGCACTTTACCCAAGCTAAATGTTTGCTTTTGCCAAGGATCGCTAAATAAATCAGAAGGTTGTATTTCTTTTAAGAAGGATTGCCTGACATCACTATCCCTTATTGCAAGCCGTGCTGCCTGCCATTGAGTTGGTAGTGTATCAATAAAGCCAGCACCCTTCTGTGCGCTGGCGCACACACACAAATCTGGGTAGGTCATCTGCGTGAGTAGTTCGCGAGTTTTAGCTCTTGGTGCTTGTCTGTAGCCCAATAATAGCGGGACTTTGGGCAATGAGAAGTTGGTCGGCGTGAGAGTTTTATTCCGTACGTCCTGTACTCCACCCGATGGGCCAGCTAAAGCTGTTCAAATTCGTTCCAGACGAATTTGTACTCCTGCCGATCCAGCCCTTCTCAGAGCTCAGGTCGTTCAATCGGGAAACAGCAAAACTGTTTGCTGTTTCTTTTCCGCTTTCACCCTGCCCTCCGCCCTGCGGGCCATCGTCTTACAGACGATCTTCACCAAGATTTGCTTGGAGCAAATCAGAACGGCTTTAGCCAGCTTGCAAAGCAAGTGAGCTATAGGGGTATGCTGTGAACGAGAAATTGCGAGTGCACACAGCAATTTTCACAGCATACGGTCAGGCAAGGAAAGTCTGGCCAGGACCTTGAGCGAAAACAGGATGTTGTAGGGAAAGGTGGGGAATAAAACGCTCCAGACGAATTTGTACTACGCACGTCCTGTGCTCCGCCCTACGGGCCATCGTCTTGCCGCCGATGTTCTCCAAGATTTGCATGGAGCAAATCAGAACAGCTTCAGCTGGCCTGCTTGCAGGTGAGCCACATGGAAGTGGCGAATAAAACGCTCCAGACGTTTTAGTGAACTCCGACCGAGACCGCTAGCGCGCTCATGTCGAGGGTTCCGACAGTTCTGAGTATTTTGAAAATTCAGAGACAATCTGGGGAAGAGAGAGAAGTTGGTCGGCGTGAGAGGATTTACTCCGGGCTCCTGCCCTCCGCCCTTCGGGCCATCGTCTTGCAGACGATGTTCTAAAACGCTCCAGGCGTTTTAGTGAACTCCGACTGTGACCGCTATCGCGCTCATGTCGAAGGTTCATAGACTTCTGAGTGTTTTTTTGAGTTAAGTGGGTATCTAAACAAGAGAGAAGTTGGTCGGCGTGAGAGGATTTGAACCTCCGACCCCTGACACCCCATGACAGTGCGAGAAATGCGAAAAACAAGCCAATAAATTCAATGGGTTAGACATTTTATGTGCCCCATAACGTGCCCCTCCCTGTGCCCTTAAAGTTATTTATGCCCATACTTAAATTTTTATAGCGAAGATTTCCTGATCAGGTCTTTAGCAGAATCTGCTGCTTTACGAGATTGTTCTAGTATTTGGTCGGACAACTCTACAATCTTTATTACAGCATCAGCCGCCACCTTTGGGCTGTCAGCCTTGTGGCCGTTTAGTTTCAAAGCCTGAATCCTCGCTTCTAAGCCTGCAATTGTCATTTGCCTGATCAAAGACTCAACTTGAACTGTTTGAATTCGATTTTGCAACTCCTGCTCTCCTCTGGATTCCTGCATTTCCTCATGTTGTCTGCTCAACGCTTCGCGCTGAAGTTGCAGTTCTTTCTTTTGCATCAAGATGGTGTAGATAAGACCCGCAAAGGCTAATCCACTGAACAGAGAGTTTACGGCTCCGAAAGCATCACCGTTAAGAGCCCTATCATTGAGTCCGGTAACGAAAAGAGGATAAATAAAACCGTTTATGAGCCACATCATCACAACAGCCATCATTGCACCAATGAGCCAAATGACGTTTGTCTCGTCTCCTTTCTTTTTTGACCCGGAGTTCTCTTGAAGTTTTGAGTTATCCATAGCGTTTCCTTGTGTAAGCTGAGATCTAAGAGATTCAAGTTAAGAGAGAATTTTTGGAAGGACAACTATAGATGCAGATCGACCACGACAAACTGAAGGAACTAATCCGTCAGCTATACGACATCGTTCAGAGGCTACATGAGATGACAGGGCGTCACTTCACTCCAGATGGACATATGGTTGGAAGCCTAGGAGAGGTCCTGGTCGCTGACCTGTATGGCCTCGATCTTATGACAGCTTCAAACGCTGGCTTCGATGCCATCTCTCCATGCGGGAAGGAAGTCGAAATTAAATGCACTCAGTCAACTTCTGTCGCGTTCCGTTATGACGGCGTCAAGACAGCTCCAGAGTCCGTCATCGTGATTAAACTCCACAAGGACGGCTCATTCGATGAAATATACAACGGCTCGGGAGAAAGGATCTGGAAGATACTCGAAGGGAGAAAGATCCCCGACAATGGTCAACTGAGTGTCTCGCTAAATCAATTGATCAAATTGCAAGCTGAGGTGAGCCCCTCTGAAAAAATCTCAAAAAAATTTTAGGCTGACTCTCGGGGACAATCTTAATCCTTGAACGCCTCTCCTCCTCAGCAGGCCTCCACCCTAGAAAAGGATGTCGGACACATTGTCCCACCAGCGGGATTATTCATTATTTTTCAGAAAGTTACACCTGTTGACGACATCATTCCCAACCTCCTAGGATGCCTTCTGAGTAGAACTTTCTGGAGACTAAAATCAATGAAAAGAACCACTAGCAACGCCCACTCAATTCTCTCATTGGGAGTAGACGCTCAGGCCGTCCTCAGAGCTTCGATAGGCTCTGCAGAGTGGCTGGATACTCAAGGCACCGAAATCTCTGCCATGCGTCATCTAGAGGCTTTATTAGCGCCTCAGACTTCTGTGACAGAGCTACCTATGGAGCTCCAGGACATCCTCATGGATTACCTTTTTGAGGATGAGCAGTTTGAATCGAGAGGAGTTTATCCCGAAGATTTCGACGAGATGATTTTTGGAGCTCGTCCTGGGGATATACATAACATCAGACTGAGAGATACTCTCAGCTATCGATGGGAACCGTTAATGGACGATGAGCAGGTTGATGAGCTAATTGGTTCGGAAATCCCAATAATCATCCTGTCCCCGTCCCTTATATATATTGGGAGGCACAGAGATAAGTCGTAATAAGAAACCTCTAAAGTCTCAGGATAGTGTATTTTCTATGCCATTTTTAAAAACAGGCATTTAAGAGGTCCCTGGACTACATCAAACGCTCTCACATACTTAAGATTGCATTCATTGAGGTATTCGGATGATTCTCTCTACCATGCAATCTTTTGAGCTAGCATCAAGAAAAGCCCTCCCCCTCAGAACATCTCTTTTACTCGCCCCAGCCGCTATCATTATTGCTGTAGTATTACTTGAAGGGATTATGAAAAACTCATTTCGAGCATCTTCGCAACTACTCGGTCTTTTTGTGTCAAGTTTTAAAGCTAGGGTATGCAAACCAACCCCGCTTCTCAGTTCAATCAACTTTCCTTCGAAATTATCGTAAGCATCTACTTCAGTTGCTTCAGAGCAAGAGATATGGAGCAATGAAATAGCTGCGGCCATTAGTACGTACTTCATCCCAGGTCATCCTCAAAATCACAAGTACATTGAGAGTTAAATATTACTGAAGACTCTAAATTTAGGAAACTCAGACAGAAAAGAACCAGAGCTCTCAGCGAATAGAGAGATCCAAAAAATGTAGGCATTCACAATGGAAAGAACGATAAAAGCTCGAAGTAGTTTGCTTGGCCAGTGCATAGAATTTCCCATTAGGATATATCGCTCCTTTTTGAAGAAAGTATTCGCTCCATCCCTCTTTGAATCTGACGAATAACCGAAACGCTCAATCCCTGCCAAGATAAGGCTTCCGGAATTGTCCCTCCGTACAGAAGAAAGAACAGGCTGAAGTGAATTCTAGAGACCAACCCTTTCGACCCGTCTTTAAGACGACTACGTCGATTAGTTCAAAGCCTTATCTGGTAAGGGCTCAGGAATTGTCCCTCCGAACATGAAGAAAGAACACACCGTTTTCTCTCGTTGATATACGCCCCCCTCATCGTTTGGTCATCATCGACAACAAAAGCCCCGACGTAAGACTCCAGGTTCCTCTCCTCCCCTGGAGCTGTCGGGCTCTCTATTCCCCCTTTACTTGTTGGCGTTGGGTCTCTGGGGCTGTCCTTAAGGACGTCCTAAAGACTTCCTCAACGAATGAGGGATCTTTTTTGCAACTTTACATCACTAGGACATAAGGAGTTCACTCGATGTCACAACTCAAGCACCGCCAAGAACACGGAACGACATCCCGTCGATTCGCCTTCAGTGCAGACAGCGCGACAGAACGTCGCATTCTGGACGCACAGATCAAACTCTCCGAGATAACCGGAGTTCAACCCACCGTCTCAGCGTCAATCTCCTATCTGATCAAGCTAGGTCACGAAGCGAGCGTCGCCAGGACATAAATCCTCCACCACTAACAGGAAAATACCAATGATTGAAATCCCATCCGACCAACAAACTGATTTAGCTATCGATAAGTTGTTGATGAGGTCTTCGAGTGGAACCAGAACACACAACATCGGGTTTCATCCTCATGTCGCTGATCTTTTCGATGCGCTGAAAAATGATCTGAACGAAGTCACTGAAATAAACATCTCTTCAAGCAACGTCGTTAAGCATCTGTTGTTCTTATGGTTCGATATGGTGAATAACTATGACTCCGACCGTCTCAAGCTCGCTCGTTACATTAACCATGTACTAATGAGGAATCGTCACGCTGTTATGGCGAAAGAATTCAAACACTTTTCATTCGATCCTAAAGAACCCGAGAACGACTCTGAGACAACCTGAGAGCCGTATTCCAGACTCCCAAATAGTTTCGTGACGGTTGGTCTCTCCGACTAACTCAGGGCGACGCCACGAACTCACCCTCAGCCCATCCCATTAACCAACCCACAAGGTATACAAATGCAATTACCAACACAGAACCGTTCTTTCGCTGAACTTTTAGACAACGCTCAACCAGAGCAGATCCCAACCTTCGACCAAAACGACAACTTCAAAGGTTTTCGTCAGCCTTCCCCCTCGACTCTGAGTGTCTCGATTAATG
This sequence comes from Aliiglaciecola sp. CAU 1673, assembly GCF_029223185.1. Classification (GTDB taxonomy): domain Bacteria; phylum Pseudomonadota; class Gammaproteobacteria; order Enterobacterales; family Alteromonadaceae; genus Bowmanella. The sequence goes on along the minus strand of NZ_JARHUG010000002.1, from coordinate 6,054 downwards.
CCCCCCTGGTTCAAAAAGGTGAAGAGGAAAAACTTCAGAGCGCCTCCCGTTCCTTGCTTCGAGACCTGACTGTCGCCAACTCCCCCGACATCACCAACTCGAACAAGCGAAACGATCTGACCTGGAGACAAGTGATCGTATCCTCTAACGTATTAACTCAGGCTGGGATGAGCATCGATACGAGTGGTCTTTTCGAAGGCACCCCCTTTATCGGCGGATTCTCAAGTTCTGTCAATGCAACCTGGCTTGGAGAGAATGCTGAGATCCCCGAGAGCACTCCAGCGACCGTCAACTTCCCCTATCAGATCCACACGATAGGAGTCTTCTCTTTGGTTTCTCGTCGAATGAGGAAACTTGTTCCAGCTTTGGTCAGTGAGCTAAATATCGCCCAAGCAAAAGCGATTCGAGAGCAATTGGAGATAGCTTTCTTAACGGGAGACTCCTCAATCAATCCTGATCAGCCTGACGGCCTTCTGAAGAGCATTTCACAGACTATCTCTCCCAGAGCGTCGATGAGAGAGATCTTCGCGGACACTCTATCAGCCCTGGAGACTAACAAAATAGGCATCGAAAGCCTCTCGGCCATCGTTTCGGTTGATGTCGCTAAAAAGATGCGAGAAGAGACCTCGGCTCGAGCCTTCAAAAACATGGACTTGAATCGAGTGCTGGTTTCGTCCCACCTGCCTACAGGGACACTGGTCGCGGGACGCTTCTCAGACTTACTGGGAGTTACTGGAAATCAGATCGAATTCCTGGCTCACAGTTACACACCGGAAGGACAACCTGAGGCGGGAATGACAAGAGTTCGCTCAATGTTTGATGCCGACTGCCTCATCCTAAATCAAGACAGCTTCGTGAAAGTAGACGGCATCGTCTAATCGAGCAGGCCCTGGGGGATCTTTCCTGGGGCAATTCCAAATCCCCTATTGACAACAATCTATGGAGACAAACCATGAGCAAACTTCAATTTGAGATAGCCCTAAACGATGCCAAAGGAGCAAGCTTCTCGACCAGAGCCGGTGACCCCGACACAGACTTTAAACTTGGGAGCGGAGGAGTGCGGATCATCGTTCATCACTTCGGCAACTATATGCCCTTTATCCTTAACTCAAGGACAAAGGATTGGCTTAAAAAAGCTTACAAGCTGACTCATAACCAAGCTGAGGATGTCTATCGATACCTTCTTTCGAGTGCGAGAGCTGATATCAAAGACAGCGAAAGAGCGATGAATCGACACAACCTCAGCTACCAACGATTCAAACCTCATGGATACATCGAATGGCTGGAGAGTCAGACGAGGTACTGATCGTTAAGCTCTGTCTTTTCGATCCAAAGAACCTCGCTTCGATAGGGTTGCTCTTTTCTTCCTTGGCAACCCCATTCGAAACGACATCCCCTTAAAGACGCCTGTCGAGATCCACTCGAAGCGATACCAACTAAGCGAGATGGACTTAGTCCCTGTCTCGACGCCACTTTTAAGACCAATGCTCCCGATTGTTGTGTTGAGAGAAAAATGGTCTCTGGAGCGTCTTCATTTTCGATTCGCCCCTGTCTCTGAGAGCGTCTTTTCGATCCCCTTATATTTACCAGATAAATTAGCCATGTCTTACGAACAACTAGACCTATTCGAATTCCTAGATATCGAACAACAACCTATCGACGAGGTTCAGCCCCCCTTTCCCAAGAGCCCAGGGCGACCTCCCTTAACCATTAAAAATCCTCTTGATGATGTCGATCCTGCCGTCTACATGAACAACGAGGGACGCCCACGCGTCTGGATTGATGACTGTCTCATGGGCGCGATCCGAGTGCTTGGAGAGCGGGACAAACGAGAGACATCTACGAGCAACTACGTGAGCCTGAACAAGGTATTCCGTTCCCTATGCACACTTAGAGGGCGAATTACCCCAAGACGTGTCTGTGAGACCCTCGCAGTAAACCACGATACAGGGTGGAGGATCGTCAATGTGATTAAGTTCGCGTCGTTCTCAATTGATAGAGAGCTTCGGCTTCCCAGTCGGATCATCGAATACATCAATCCAAGAACCTACCACTGAAATCCAGAGTCAACATGAGCAAGAACACCCGAGTAAAAATATGCACCCGCTGCGGCATAACTAAAGGCCTCCCCCAGTATCATCGAAACGGTCCCACCAGACGTTCCCAATGTAAGGTCTGTACCAACGAGAGAGCGCGTGAGAGATACAAGAGAAAGAGTAAGCCGAAAGCGTCTCCTTTCAGCACCCTCATCGAGCTAGCGAGGCTCTATCATTCAGAATCTCCAGCACAGAGAACCCTGAGAGATCGCCTCGTACAGTTAGCCGAAGAGGAGACAATGCTGAGGGAGGAACGTAGTAATATCCTTAGAGAGCTTGATAGCTTCGCCGCTGCCTGATGAGTCGATGAGACCTTCGGAGCGGGTCCTTCCTGAGACCTACTCCGAGGGTTATTCGCACCCCGTCGTTTCATTTCTGGGAGGGGTTTTGGAAAGCCCTTTTTGTTGTTAACACTCAAATTTAAAAGAGTCGTTTTCTCGCGAACTTATCTCGATCTTTGTCCCTACGCTGCTATTCAACTCTTCAAATTTTTCGGCAGAAACCCCTTTAAAGAAGCTGGAACCTGAAAAACTGAATTTAGGTGAGTTTATTATTTTCTCTTTAACGTTTTGACACGCTTGAGGGGACATATCTCTGGCGTCGCCTTTTAAGTAAACAACGATATCCAAACGATCAATGTCTTCAAGCAATCCAACTCTTTCAATCCTAAAATTCGTTCCCTTTATATACTCGTCTTTGATACTGGCCCCCAGAGCAGATGCAGCTAACTGCAGTTTAAAGAGCCCGAGATCATACTGAGATGCGGGTGTATCTCTCAATTGCATCATGACAGACTGACTCGAAGGCTCGGCAACTGCCGAAGTTGCGGTTAAAAGTCCTACAAACGCCACTGTATTTAATTTGAACATTTTTGTCCTTAACTCACTGCTTCCAAAGAAGAGGAGGTTACATCGATAACTAAGCCATTGACAACTATGAGATTGTCGTCAACATTCGAGTTAAAATGGTAAGTCACTCCCCCTGCGCCGATTCATAAATGAACTTTGTAAAGAATGGATTTCTCGTCGAAAACCCTTTAGATGTCACAAAGACAATCGAGAATAAATACCCTGAGATTATTTCGATCTATCTTGAAGCGAACCAACTTGCTTGGTCTGTCCAATATGAGGTCAGATTGCCTAAAGACGAAGTGGTAAAACTTCATATCGGCACATTGTTCTGTCGAATCCTAAATTTCACTCAGTCATGTTACATCTTGGCGACTAGAGGAATGAGTGTCCAAGCTAGCTCTCAATATCGCTGCTCCCTTGACCCTCTCTTTCAAATGGTTGCTCTAATAAACGATAGAACCTTTTGGTCGGAGCTTGAGAAATGGGAACTGAAGGGGCAGCGGAACGCTCTCAATGGATACCTCAATAGCTATACAGGTAGTAAATCAAATGATGGATACAAAAGAATAAAAGCGCGTGAACAAGACTTAAAAAGAAATCTCCTAAAGCTTTTTCCAGATAATGAGGCGCTGAGGAATTTCCAAATCAAGACTGAAGATGTCGCTAGAAAGGCTGGTATGCTTCACTGGTACAATACAATGTACAGGATCGGAAGTGCAGATAGTCACTCTGATTTCAAAAGTCTTGAGTCCCACTTGGTGCTTGATTCAGAAGGTGGAATTGCTCACTTGATCAATGAGCCAATCGAAAATGGTTTTGACACTATTGTCAGTTTTGTATGCCAGATTTTACTCTGTGCAACAGAAAGATTCACCCAGTACAACGAACTTAATAAACAAGCACAGTTGACCCAACTATCCGATCGACTGGAGAAAGCTCTGGGAGAATGAACTTCGATGCCCCTCAACTTACCCAAGCCTCAAGACACTCTGCCCTGTGAATCTGCTCGATATACTTCCAGAGCTGCTCCTTGTTCTTGTACTTGCTGTATAGGCCATAAGTCAGAGAGATCCGTTTATGTCCGGCGAGCTTAACCGCAAGCTCTTCCGGACAGCCAATCTCCTCGAGCGCCGTCGCAAAGTGTCCACGCAAGCTGTGAAGACTGACCTTTGTCCCTTCAACCTTCTCGAAGTTACTCGTTATCGATGAGATATGGCTAGAGATAGAATTGAGAGCCTTAGAAGGCGTCATTCCCTCGGCCTCTCCGACTTCGGGGAACAGCCAAGGTGACTCCCCCGCTCTGTCCACGGTCTCTCGAAGAAGCGGTTCGATAACAGGACTCACCGGAATAATCCTTTGAGCGTTCTTTGTCTTGCCCTTGCGCACCTCGAAGAATAAATGGCCGTCATGTTCCTGGAGTTGGTCTTTCATCGCTTGGCCTAGTTCGCTTCGACGACAGCCAAGGAAGGGAAGAAGACGGACGAGGGCAAATGTTGTAAACGGATAAGGCCACGAAGCGCCCTGAGCCTCAAGGGTGGTCGCCTGGAGGAGTATTCTCGCCTCTTTGGTCGTTAAGTTTCTAAAGTGGTCTTGCTCTTTTTGCTCGGAAGGAGCCTCGACTTTGACCTCCTTCCAGGGGTTAGTCCCTGAGAACTTCTCTCGAGTGAGACCCCATCGCCAAATCTCTGCAAGCTTGCTCTTATAGTGGGTAACTGTGCCTGAAGACCGGCCACCTTCTATAAGCTTATCGAGGAAGCCCTGGGCATAACCTGGCGACACATTCTCCGGAAGCTCATCGCCCCCCAGGAATTCGATCAAAAACTTAGAGGCTGTCTGTACGGTACTGCAATATTTCTCGTCCTTCTTTCCCTCGTTGGCCTTTAGCCATTCGGATGTCAGTTCAGAGATCTTGAGCCTGAATCGTTCTGGCACTTCGTTATGAACAATCGAATAGTAAGCGGCTTTGTAGGTCTCGTCGTTCTCTTTTCGCTGGAGATCGGGATCAAAAGAATCATAGAAGAAGTTCTCGTCCCATTTGCCTTCCCTGACCATTCGACGGCCTTCGTCGTAAAAAGGCTTCATCTCAGTATAAAGGGCCTGGAAACGGTTCTTGAGAGAGAGTCCTGAGGTCTCTTCCTGGAGCTTTAGTTCGATTTGCGTATTTAGGGCATCCCGTTTTACGCGAGCCTGCGTGAGGCTCTTCGTCTCGAGAGACTGCTTTAAGAACTTCAGACCTGGAAAGAATCTCTTTAGTTTTTCGGGAACGCGTCGACGAAACAACCAGACGCCCGAGTCGTTTTGAATGAGATGCTTAGTGTCGGATTTCACAGTTTGTGCCCCTTAACGTGCCCTGAAATGTGCCCCAGGAAAAAATTAAGAGAAACCGTTATATAGGCTGAATCGCTAGGAATCAAGCGGGGTAAGGAATTGGTCGGCGTGAGAGGATTTGAACCTCCGACCCCTGACACCCCATGACAGTGCGCTACCAAGCTGCGCTACACGCCGACCGAAGAGGTTGCACAGTCTACTGATTTTGTTTGCCTTTGCAAGTCCCTTGATAGGGTTGCTGGCTCGTTTGCCCAATCCTTAGGCAGTTGGGTGTGAAATCCATAATATGGCAAGCGGTGGTAACCCATCCCAGAAACAAAGAAGATTTAAATATGCGCTACCACGGGCCTTCAGTTTGAAGGCCTCTGCACTGATATCTTTGAGAAGAGATCTCCTTCACGGGATCTGGTTATTGTATCGCCTGCAGCTGGTAACAGATGACAAGCAGACTCAATTGGGCACAGTATAGAACGAAAAAGGCCCCACACAGTGGGGCCTCAGATTGATGATAAACCCCACCATTTTGGTGGGGTTTTGTTTTTTAGGGCCATCCAGTGAGTTTTCCGTGGCTCCTTACCTATTGATGGGATTGGCTGATTTTTTCTTAAGCGTGATTGAGGGAAGGCGGAGGGAAGGATTCAAGACTTGTTGCAGGATTTTTAGGTGTGATTTAGGGGCGGTATCCTTAACTCGCCCTGGCCAGGGCCATTTTCTTCATATTTTGGCAAGCGGCCGCCAGCAGACACTGCATATTGACCTTATCCAGTCCACGGTAGCGA
>NZ_JARHUG010000019.1 GCF_029223185.1 Aliiglaciecola sp. CAU 1673 | reverse complement strand
GACCATTTCTAGTTCATATTGTTGGGGGGTTTTGTCTCTAAGCATGGTGAATCCATGTTGTTCACTATGCTCATTAGATCAAAGGCCTGGATCTGCGTCCAGGCCTTTTTCAACAGTCTGAGGCCTGCTTAGCAGGCCTTTTCTTTTAACCAGGGATTGCGGTTTTTGCTTAGTAGTTGGCGTTACCCGGCGTTCTCGGGAAAGGAATAACGTCACGCACGTTTTGCATACCGGTAACGTAAGCTACCAAACGCTCAAAACCCAGACCGAAGCCGGAGTGCTGCACGGTTCCATAGCGGCGCAGATCGCGATACCAGCTGTAGTCCTCTTTATTGAGGCCCATATCGGCCAGACGCTGGTCGAACACGTCCAAACGCTCTTCACGCTCCGAACCACCGATGATTTCGCCGATACCGGGGGCCAGTACATCCATACAGCCAACGGTCTTGCCATCATCGTTTAAGCGCATATAGAAAGACTTAATGTCTTTCGGGTAGTTCTGCATGATGATAGGTGCGCCTACGTGCTCTTCAGCCAGGTAGCGTTCATGCTCAGATGACAGATCAACACCCCATTCCACAGGGAACTCGAAGGTCTTGCCGGATTTTTTCAGGATCTCGATAGCGTCGGTGTAGTCCATGCGAACAAAGGGTTTATCAATGACCTGCTGCAATCTGCTGATCACCTCAGGGTTGATGCGCTCGGCAAAAAACGCCATATCATCGGCACGCTCAGCCAATACCGCCTTAAAGACGAATTTGAGCATATCTTCGGCCAACTGGGCGATATCAGACAGGTCGGCGAAAGCCACTTCCGGCTCTACCATCCAGAATTCCGCCAGGTGGCGGCTGGTGTTGGAGTTTTCCGCGCGGAAAGTGGGGCCGAAGGTGTACACATTGGACATGGCACAGCAATAGGTTTCCAGGTTTAACTGGCCGGACACGGTCAAAAAGGCTTCGCGACCGAAGAAATCCTGGCTGAAATCAATGCCACCTTGTTCGTTACGTGGTGGGTTGACCATATCTAATGTGGAGACGCGGAACATCTCGCCGGCGCCTTCACAGTCACTGGCGGTGATCAAAGGCGTGCTGATCCAGTAAAAACCACGTTCATGAAAGAAGCGATGGATAGCCTGAGACAAACAGTGACGAACGCGGGTCACCGCACCGATCACGTTGGTACGAGGGCGCAAATGGGCGTGTTCGCGTAAAAATTCAATGCTGTGACGCTTGGCGGCCATCGGATAAGTATCCGGGTTTTCTACCCAACCTGTTATCTCTACCTTTGCGGCTTCAATTTCCAGCGCCTGGCCCTGACCCTCGGAAGGCTTCAATTTACCTTCTACGGCAATAGAGCAGCCAGCGGTCAGTTTGGTGATTTCGTCATAATTAGACAGCGAATTAAGCGCGATAACCTGCACCGGGTCGAAGCAGCTGCCATCATGCAGTGCAATAAAAGAAAGGCCGGCTTTGGAATCACGGCGGGTACGTACCCAACCTTTGACTACAACATCAGCGCCGGCAGAGTGTACGCCCTTGAGAATATCAACAACTGGGGTATGCGCCATCTACTGTCTCCATGGGATGCCATTACGCGGATCCCTTTTCTTGCTCTAAAGTTAATTCAATAAATATAAGGATTTACCCAATTAGCACGATATAAACTTTGCCAAATAACACTGCCTTTTCGCGGATTATTGTGAAATGCTGCCAAGAGGCTGCAATATGAGCAAAGACGTGGCTTATGCGTGGGTAGCGCAAGGTGTGTAATCTTACTTGGCTGAACGACAGAAACAAGCAAATTTAAAATGAATAAATCACAGAAATGGGAAGGACCCGACCGGAGACAAACACCGCCTGAAAAAGACGGGTTATTTCGCTTGCTGGTAATGGGCAGTGTGGCCGGTTGGATTACCTTTATCCTGGCTATGCTGGTGTTCCACTTTGCCAGACCTGAACTGGGTACCGGCTTTGCCCGTTACCTGGGCATCGGCCAATCCAGCACCTGGAGCGAATCCCTGACCCTTTACCTGTTGGCGTTATTGGTGCTTTGCCTGGTGTTTAGCCTGATTGCACTATTTATTAAAAGTAGAAGAGCCCGTCGCCGGCATGACGGGATTTGGCTTAATCTTATGATTCTGCTGGTGATCTCCAGTGCCAGTCTGGTATGGGTATTTATGCGGGTCTGAGTCTAGTTAGACAAGTAACCCGCAATAGCGCCGGTTAAAGAACTCAATTGCTCCGGTCGAATAATAAAAGGCGGCATCAGATATACCAGCTTGCCAAAAGGCCTAATCCATACCCCTTGTTGCACAAAATATTTCTGAATACCGGCCATCTCCACGTTCTGATGCAATTCCACCACACCAATGGCGCCAAGTACCCGTACGTCGGCGACGTTCTCCAGTTTACGCAGGGGAATAAGCTCTGCTTTCAGTTGGGCTTCGATGCTTTCAACCTGCTGCCGCCATTCCCCTTTATCCAACAGGGCAAGGCTGGCATTGGCCACCGCACAAGCAAGAGGATTGCCCATAAAGGTCGGGCCATGCATAAACACGCCTGGTTGTCCCTGACAAATGCCCGAGGCGACATCTTCGGTACATAGCGTCGCTGCCAGGGTCATATAGCCGCCAGTAAGGGCCTTACCCAAACATAAAATATCCGGGCTGATATCCGCATGCTCACAGGCAAAAAGCTTACCCGTACGGCCAAAGCCGGTGGCGATTTCGTCACAAATCAGCAGCACCCCATATTCATCACAAAGCTGCCGGGCTCGGCGCAAATACTGGGGATGATAAAGACGCATGCCACCTGCGCCTTGCACCACAGGTTCAAGAATAAGGGCCGCCACCTCATGGTGGTGTTTAGCCAGCATATCCGCCAATGGCGCCACATCATCTTCATTCCAATGCTGCTCGAAGCGGGTTTGCGGGGCGGGTACAAAGAGTTGTCTGGGCAGCACATCCTTATACAGACTGTGCATCCCGGTTTGCGGATCGCATACCGACATGGCATTAAAGGTGTCGCCATGATAGCCGTTTCGCAGGGTTAAGAAGCGGCATTTGCTTTGATTTCCCTGACAGGCCCAGTACTGCAATGCCATTTTCATCGCCACTTCCACGGCAACGGAGCCTGAGTCGGCCAGAAATACCCGCTCAAGCCCTTCGGGTGTGATTTCAACAAGGCGTTGACACAGTTCAATCGCCGGTTGATGGGTTAAACCACCGAACATCACATGAGACATCTTGCCAAGTTGTTCTGTTGCCGCAGCGTTGAGGGCAGGGTGGTTGTAGCCGTGGATAGCGGCCCACCAGGAGGACATACCATCCACTAATTGTCTGCCGTCTTCCAGTTCAATCATCACCCCGTCGGCGCGCACAACAGGATAGCAGGGCAGTGGATTGATAGCGGAAGTGTAAGGATGCCAGATATGGCGTCGATCAAATTCAAGATCCATGATTAGATATTAACCAGTTGTAAAGTTTTAAAATCGCATCTGGTTGACAAGCCAAAGGCGCCGCTTAGACTACCGAACCCATAACTTACTGTAAAGGAAGTACCATGTCCGCCGAATTACGCCACGACTGGACGCTGGCTGAGGTCAACGCCTTGTTTGCCTTGCCATTTAACGATTTATTGTTTCAGGCGCAGACGGTACATCGTCAGCATTTTAATCCCAATGAAGTGCAGGTTAGCACTTTACTATCCATTAAAACCGGTGCCTGTCCCGAAGACTGTAAATACTGTCCACAAAGCGCCCGTTACGATACAGGTCTTGAAAAAGAGCGCCTGTTGGAAGTGGAGAAAGTGTTGGAGCGCGCTCAAGAAGCCAAAGCTACCGGTTCCACCCGTTTTTGTATGGGCGCCGCCTGGCGAAATCCCAAAGACCGGGATATGCCTTATGTGCTGGAGATGGTTAAAGGGGTTAAAAAGCTGGGTCTTGAAACCTGCATGACCCTTGGCATGTTAAGCCGCGACCAGGCGGTGGCTTTAAAGCAGGCTGGCCTGGACTACTACAATCACAATCTGGATACCTCACCGGAATTTTACGGCGAAATTATCAGTACCCGCACCTATGAGGATCGCCTGAATACCCTGGCTCATGTGCGCGAAGCCGGCATGAACGTTTGCTCCGGCGGCATTGTTGGTATGGGTGAATCAGCCAATGATCGTGCAGGTCTTCTGATGCAACTGGCCAACTTACCGGAGCACCCGCAAAGCGTGCCCATCAATATGTTGGTAAAGGTCAAGGGTACGCCGCTGGATAAGGTGGATGAGTTGGATCATTTTGATTTTATCCGCACCATCGCGGTGGCCAGGATCATGATGCCCAAAAGCCATGTGCGTCTGTCCGCAGGACGCGAAAATATGAACGAACAAATGCAAGCCATGTGCTTTTTTGCCGGCGCCAATTCCATCTTTTATGGCTGTAAACTGTTAACTACCTCCAATCCCGATACCCATGAAGACGTGCTGCTGTTTAAAAAACTCGGTATCAATACCGAGCGTGGCCGTGATTATTCGGATGAAGCCCATGAAGCCGTGCTTGAAGAAGCGATGAGCGCCAATCAGCCCAAGGAAAAAGAACTTTTCTACGACGCGAGCCTTTAATGGCCTTCGAGCATATTGATGAACAGCTTCAGGCCAGGCGGGGCGCATCACTTTTTCGTGAGCGCCGCTGCATCGAAGCGGCCGAACCGCGCCGCATTAATGTCGATGGTCACTGGTATTTGAATTTTTCCAGCAATGACTACCTGGGCCTGGCGCAAAGCGATGCACTGAAACAAGCTGCTGCCGATGCTGCCGCAACGCAAGGAGTGGGTAGCGGGGCTTCGCCGCTGGTCAGTGGTCATAGTCGAAGCCACAAGGAACTGGAAGATTATCTCTGTGAAGCCTTAGGGCGAGACAGGGTACTGCTGTTTAATTCAGGCTTCAGTGCCAATCAGGCCCTGATTCAGACTTTGGTGCCCAAAGACGCCAATGTGATTGCCGATCGTTTATGCCATGCGTCTATGCTCGACGGTGCGCTAGCCAGTGGCGCTCGGCTTAAACGCTATACCCATAATGATATGGAACATTTATCCAGGCTGTTGTCGCAAAGTGAAGGTGACTGCCTGGTGATGACCGAAGGGGTATTTAGCATGGATGGCGACCAAGCACCGATAAAAGACATCCTGCGCTTATGTCAGCGCCATCAAGCACTGGCTTTTGTGGATGATGCCCACGGCTTTGGCGTGCTGGGTGCACAAGGGCTGGGCAGTGCAGAATTGCATGGTGCCGATCAAGCCAGCTTGCCATTACTGATGGCCACCTTTGGCAAGGCCATTGGCACCAGTGGCGCATTTGCGGCCACCACAGAAATGTTTTACGACTATCTGGTTAACTTTGCCCGTCACTATATCTACAGCACCGCCATGTCGCCGCTGATGGCGGCTATTACCCTTAGAAGCTTACGATTAGTGCGCGAAGAAAGTTGGCGGCGTGAAAAACTGCAGCAAAACATCCAGCTGTTTAAGACATTGTCTGCCGAGCACGGATTATCATTGATGCCGTCGGACACCGCCATTCAACCATTGCTAGTGGGTGAGGCAGACAGGGCCCTGACGTGTGCAGAAGACCTCCGCCAAGCTGGATTTTTCCTCGTAGCAATCCGTCCACCAACGGTTCCAGACGGGCAAAGCAGGTTACGCGTGACGCTGAGCGCAGCCCATCAGGGCGAAGACATCAAGCAATTGGTGCAAGCCATTGCCAGGAAAGCACAAGATGGCGCCTGATCTGCAAACCAAACTCAGAATTGCAGGTCAGTTTAGTCGTGCCGCTCCCCGCTATGATCAAATAGCACAGGTGCAATGGCAGATAGCACTGGATGCATTAAATAAAGTCCAACGGGTACCCGGCACATTGCTTGATATTGGCGCAGGTACTGGTCGTGTCACCACCAGGCTAAGAGATAAGGCCGACAAGGTGCTGGCCCTGGATATTGCAGAAGGCATGGCGCGTTTTGCCCAGAATACTCATGGGTTAAGTGCTCTGGTGGCCGATGCTGAAAATTTACCGCTGCAGCAAAGCAGTATCGATGGGGTGTTTTCCTGTATGGCGCTGCAATGGTGTCGTCCCATGGATAAGGTGTTGGCAGAACTGCGAAGAGTCATGAAACCCAAAGCCAAAGCGTTATTAGTGCTGATGGTCGATGGCTCTTTGAATGAACTTCATAGCAGTTGGCATTCCCTGGGATTAAGTGGGCGGGCCAATGACTTTGATCAACTTCAAACCTTGACAGAGTTGGCGGAAAAACAAGGGTTTTCAGTGCAAACCGAGAAAAAAGTCTACCGGACCTGGCATCCTCATCTGCTTGATACCTTGCATTCCATTAAAGATGTCGGGGCATCGGTGGTGCTCGATGATGGCGGTCCTGGCCTTACTCGCGCACAGTTTAAAGCACTGGCAATGACCTATGCCGAACATTATCAAAATCCCCAGGGACAATTGCCCCTTAGTTATCACATCGGTTTTTTGGAGCTGACCAAGTGAAAAAGTGGTTTATCACCGGTACAGACACGGATGTAGGTAAAACCTTTGTTTCTGTTGCCATCCTAAAACAACTTAACGCCAGGCGTTTGCAGGCCTTTGGCCTTAAACCCATTGCCTCGGGCTGTGAAATGACAAAACAGGGCCTGCGTAATGCCGATGCCCTGGCGCTGCAAGCCGCCTCCGGCCTGAAACTGGATTATGCCATGCATAATCCCATCGCTTTTGCCGATCCGGTAGCCCCGCATCTGGCGGCTAAGGCAAAAGGCCAAGCTATTGAATTGGATGACATAAATCTTCACTATCAAAACCTTTGCCAACAACCCCTGGATATCCTCTTAACCGAAGGCGCCGGCGGCTGGCGTTTGCCTTTGGGACAGGGACAATATCTGTCAGATTTTGCCAAAGCGCAGAATATGCAGGTGATGATGGTGGTGGGGATGCGCCTGGGTTGTCTTAATCACGCCATGCTCACCGCAGAAGCGATCAAACATGACGGTCTTAAGCTAATCGGCTGGGTAGCCAATCAGGTAGAACTGGATATGCCACTACTGAATGAAAATATCGCCAGCCTAAAAGAACAATTGGACGCGCCTTTCCTTGGCCATATTCCCCGGCTTAAAGCACCTGACGAAGCACAGCGTTATCTGGATCTGTCGCCGCTGTTGTAATTCTTATTTTCACCACAGAGGCACTAAGAGCACAGAGAAAATCATTCAAAAAAACCTCCGTGTCCTCTGTGTCTATGTGGTTCAACAAAATCTATTTAGCCTTAGCCTTAATAGACAAAGTCAAAGTAAAGCGCGCCACGGGCTCATTGCCATTCAGGCTGGGGCAGGTGACCACCACCGATACCGGTTTATTGATGCGCTCGCCGGTGGCCAGGGATTCATCCAGCATCTGATCGATCAATTCGGCATCTTCACTTAAAAAATGCACATCGGCTTCGGGGCGTTTCAGGAATTCGCCCTGCACATCCTTAAAGGCAAAGCTGGCGTTAATGCCACGCTGTTTGGCTTTAAACTGCACTAAAAAGGCACCGGTCAGATCGGCACCAATGGCCAGAGCGCCGAAATACACGCTGCCCAGATGATTCTTGGTGCGCCAGCCATGGGGTATACGTACCTCAAGGGCCTGGTTATCCATACGCAGGATTGTTGGCGAGCAGAATCCGATTAAGGGGATATATCGCCAGGCGAAGAACTTTAAGCCCCAATTGGCTTTTGTTAGTGCATTCATGCTTGTAATGCCATCTTTTATGGGAGTTGGCCGCAGAATATCACTGGTATGACCATTTGCAAATGCCGCCCACAGATTGTGGGCGGGGGATATTTTTACTTGGTACCGAACAGCTTATCGCCGGCATCGCCGAGGCCGGGCAGAATGTAGCCTTTTTCATTGAGCTTTTGGTCGATGGCGGCGGTGTAGAGCTCTACATCTGGATGAGCTTTTTTTAATGCCTCAATACCCTCAGGAGCGGCAACCAGCACCAGCGCTTTAATCTGCGTACAACCTTTTTCCTTAAGCAGTTCCACTGTGGCAATTAAAGAGCCGCCGGTGGCCAGCATAGGATCGACGATAATAGCCAGACGCTGATCTAAATCCGAGGTCAGCTTATGAAAATAGGGCACCGGCTCCAGGGTTTCTTCATTGCGGTAGATACCCACCACACTGATACGGGCATTGGGAATAAGCTCCAGTACGCCATCCAGCATGCCCAGGCCGGCACGTAGTATCGGCACAATGGTGACTTTTTTGCCCTGGATCTGATCAATTTCAGTCGGGCCGCTCCAACATTCAATGGTGGTTTTTTCGGTAGGAAGATCGGCTGTGGCTTCATAAGTCAGCAAACTGCCGATTTCCCGCGCCAACTGACGGAACTCGCGGGTGCTGATATTGGCATCTCTTAACAGGCCAATCTTGTGTTTCACCAGTGGGTGGAAGATTTCTCTTACGGACATCTTATTGCTCCTTAAGAAAGTGACTTAAATCGGCACCTGGTTCAATTTCCTGGCTGTTTCCGCCCAGAAACACCACACCAGGGTGTGAGCCAACCAGGGTTAACTGATTGTCTTCGCGAAGCAGTGCGCTGCCCTCACGAATACCCAGTACCGGCATTTGTGGATTCAGCACCATAAATTCGGCAATGCGCTGGGCGCGGGTTTCAGCGTTATGGCCGGGGGCTTGATAATCAGTGTAGTGAGGGTTTATCTGGAAAGGCACCAGCTTTAGGGCAGTAAATGACGGTGGCTCCACAATGGGCATATCGTTGGTGGTGCGGATACTGTTGCCGCAGATATTGGAGCCGGCACTCCAACCGATATAGGGGGTACCTTGCAGCACCCGCTCACGCAGAGGTTCAATCAAGGCCTGTCGATATAATTCGTTGAGCAGGTTAAAGGTATTGCCGCCGCCCACTGCGATAGCATCGGCCTCCCGCAGGGCCTGTACCGCATTGCTGGCGTGATGAATGCCGGTGACTTCGATTTCCGGTAGGGCCTGTTGCACTATTTGGGTATACTCATCCCAATCTACCGTGACGCCGGCAAAAGGCACAAACAACAGTCTTTTTGCCTGACCCATATGCTTCAATATATGGCTTTTGGCCGTTTCCAGATAGCCGCTTTGCCCCTCACGGGAACTACTTAACATCAAAACCTTCATCGATGCTCCTGTTTTTATTTATTGTTTGGGGCGCTGATGGCCAATTTTCAAATGCTGGCATTATAGGGATAAGTCCATGTAAAATCTCGGCGTTGTGTTTTTAGTGCAGTTCCAAGCAACCGATGTAATCCAAATCCCTCTATCTGACATATTTCTTCACACTTTCTGTTATTGAAAATTCCCTGCGCGCCCACACAATAAGGGCAGCAATTTTATTTGGAGTCCCTATGAAACGTGTCCTGCTGTTTGTCGCTACCAACCTGGCGGTGGTGCTGGTGTTGGGCGTGGTAATGAACATTGTCTTCGCGGCTACCGGCCTGAGTATGCAAAATACCGGTGGCTTGTTGGTCTTCGCCTCTATCTTTGGTTTTGGCGGCGCCTTTATTTCTTTGTTGATGTCCAAGTGGATCGCCAAGCGCTCCGTGGGCGCCCATGTGATAACCCACCCCAGTAACCAGACTGAGCAATGGCTGGTAAATACCGTTG
Source organism: Aliiglaciecola sp. CAU 1673 (assembly GCF_029223185.1). Lineage (GTDB taxonomy): Bacteria > Pseudomonadota > Gammaproteobacteria > Enterobacterales > Alteromonadaceae > Bowmanella. The sequence goes on along the minus strand of NZ_JARHUG010000019.1, from coordinate 66,299 downwards.
CCCGGTTGGCCAAGCAGTCCGATATCGGCATGCCAGAGGTGGCGTTGTACCGCTCACCGGATATGAATGCTTTTGCCACCGGCGCCAGTAAAAATAACTCTCTGGTGGCGGTCTCCACCGGCCTGCTGGAAAACATGAGTCAGGAAGAAGTGGAAGCGGTACTGGCACACGAAGTGGCCCATATTGCCAATGGCGATATGGTGACCATGACGTTGCTGCAAGGCGTACTCAATACCTTTGTTATCTTCCTGGCCCGTATTATTGCTAATGTGGTGGATAACGCCATGCGCGGCAATAACCAGCAAGGCAGTGGAATGGGCGGCATTGCCTATTTTGCAACAGTGTTTGTACTGGAAATCGTGTTCGGTATTTTGGCCAGTATTATTGTGATGGCCTTCAGCCGCTATCGTGAATACCGCGCTGACGCCGGCTCTGCCAGCATGGTTGGGCGCAACAAGATGATTGCTGCGCTGCAGCGTCTAAAATACAGCCAGGAATCTCGCCTGGAAGGCAGCATGATGGCCTTTGGTATTCGCGGCAAGCAATCGGTCAGTGAGCTGTTTTTAAGCCACCCACCCTTGGAAAAGCGTATCAATGCCCTGCAACGCCTTGGCTAGATAGCGCGAATCTGACATAGTAAGGCCACTTTTTTTAGTGGCTTTTTTTATTTGCATGTCCAAACCCAAGACCAATCCGACTTTATCCATTCTCTTTGTGTGTCTGGGGAATTTATGCCGCTCTACCACCGCACAGGCGGTATTTGAAGCTCGCGCTGCCGCACTGAATCTACCCATCAAAGTGGATTCCGCCGGTACCAGTGGTTACCACCGCGGCGATCCACCGGATCCACGTAGCCGTGAAGCCGGTGAAGCCCGCGGCTACAGCTTTAAAGGACAGCGTTCCCGCCCGGTGTTGCCCGAGGATTTCGAACGTTTTGACCTGATCCTGGCCATGGATAGCAGAAATCTGCGCGATTTGCATGCCATCTGCCCGGAAGACTTAAAACATAAAGTAGAGTTGTTTCTGACCTATGCCGGTCACCCAGAGCAGGAAGTGCCTGATCCTTATTATGGTGGCCGTGGCGGCTTTGAATTGGTGCTGGATATGATTGAAGATGCCAGCGATGCCCTGTTGGACAAGCTCAGGCAGCGCTATTTGTGATTCCGGCCCAGCGAAGAACAAACTGGATATTGGCGGTTTGCGTTTTCGTGCTGTCGATAATTCTGCTTTTTCACCAAATCGATCTGGCTAGCCTCACCGACAAACAGATCCTGCTGCAATTGCGTCTCCCACTGGTACTTTGTGCTTTGATGGTCGGTGCCTGTTTAGCGGTCAGCTCTGCCTTTTTACAGGTGATGCTGAAGAATCCACTGGCCGATCCAGGCATTATCGGTATCAGTAGCGGCGCCAGCCTGTTCGCGGCACTCTATCTATTAAGCGGGGGATGGCTTGGGCTGACCTTGAGCCAATACGGGCTACCGCTGTTCAGCTTTATCGGCGCCATGCTCTCCACCTTGCTGATTTATGCTATTGCCAGACGGCTGGTGATGGTCTCTGCCAGTGCCGTTATTCTTGCCGGTATTGCTATCTCGACCCTTAGCGGCGGTATCATTGCCTGGCTGTATTTTTTCTCCGACGCCCAGTCCTTGCGCAATCTTACCTTCTGGTTAATGGGCAGCCTGCATCAGGCCGATTTACAGTTGGTGTTGTTGTCATTACCACTGGTGGTAATGTTACTTTTTTACGCTTTACGACAGGCACGAGCCTTAAATTGGCTTTATCTGGGCCGCACAGAAGCCCAAGTGGCCGGGTTAGATGTAACGCGCTTTTACCCCCGATTATTGCTGACTTGTGCCCTGTTAGTGGGCATCGCCGTGTCATTGGCAGGCTCGGTGGCCTTTGTAGGGCTGTTGGTACCCCATCTGCTACGCAATCTGTTTGGTTATGATAATCGCTTTATCCTGCCAGCCTCTGCCTTATGTGGTGCGCTGTTAATGTTGTTGGTGTTACTGGTATCCAAAGCCTTTGGCGGAGTAGCAGTACCGGTATCCATGCTGACCGCCACACTGGGCGGTCCGCTTTTCCTTTACTCCGTGCTAAAGCTGGGAGGCCGCTAGCATGCTGAAAGTGCACAATGCTCAGGTCAAGGGCAGGGTAGAGACACAGCAGCTGACTGCCCGAGGGGGGGAATACGTCCATCTGCTTGGACCAAATGGCGCCGGTAAATCCAGTTTGTTGTGGATGTTGGGCGGCTTGCTGGCACCGGATTCAGGTGATGTCAGTCTGAACAATAAACCACTGCAAGATTATCTCGCCGACGAATTGGCAGCTATGCGCGCCTTGATAATGCAAGGGCAGCAAAGTGCTTTTTCGTTAACGGTGGCGGAATGTTTGTCTTTTTTTGCCCCTGGTTTGTACTTACCCGAAGAGTTGGAAAGAACATTAGAAATAAAGGCGTTTTATTCAAGGCCTCTTAATCAGCTTTCCGGTGGCGAACAACGCCGCGTTATGATTGCCCGTGGCCTGATGCAGATCTGGCCGGTAATCGAACGAGGCAATGCTTTTATTTTGATGGATGAGCCAGTACAAGGCCTGGATTTCTATCACCAACACCGCTTATGTAAGTTACTTCAAGGCCTGACAGAAATCGGTAATCTGGTCATTGTCAGTCACCATGACCTGAACCTGGCCTTGCATTACGCCAGTCGGGTATGGCTGATGAAAGAAGCGCAAATTATTGCCGATGGCAATGCCGTAAAGGTGCTGACGGAAGCAACTTTGAGCAATGTTTTTGCTTGCGGGGTGCGAATTTTTGAGCAAACAGAAGGAAATCGCCTAATTCAGACCTATCTTGACTAAAAACCTTTCCCGATTTGACCAATTCTTCATTGAAATTTTCTTTCAGAACTCGTAAGTTCCATCTTAGGCAATTGGCCTCAACCCTGCATTTTATCTGGCTTTGATACGATTTGAGCGAAACGCTCAATATGAAAGGAAATATTGTGACCCAATGGCAACCCGATAGCTGGCGTTCGCTGCCCATTTTGCAGCAGCCGGTGTATGACGACTCCGAAAAACTTTCCTCTGCCGAACAGCGCCTGGCCAAGTATCCGCCGCTGGTGTTTGCTGCCGAGACACGTGCGCTGTTTAAACAGCTTGGAGAAGTGGCCAAGGGTAAAGGGTTTTTACTACAAGGGGGCGATTGCGCCGAATCCTTTGCTGAATTTAATGCGCCGAAAATCCGCGACACCTTTAAGGTGATCCTGCAAATGGCCATCGTCCTGACCTTTGCCGGGCGTTGTCCGGTGACCAAGGTCGCACGTATGGCCGGGCAATATGCCAAACCCCGCTCCGGTGATCTGGAAACCATCGACGGGGTGTCTTTGCCCAGTTATCGTGGTGACATCATCAACAGTTTCGAGTTTACTGAAGCTTCCCGACGTCCCGATCCCGAGCGCATGATTGAAGCCTATCACCGTTCGGCGGCAACCCTTAATCTGCTGCGCGCCTTTGCCCAAGGCGGTTTGGCCGACTTGCATCAGGTCCATCGCTGGAATATGGGCTTTTTAAAGAACAACCCGCTGCGTGATCGCTATCAGGCACTGGCCGACCGATTGCAGGATGCGCTGTCCTTTATGGAAGTCATTGGCATCAACTCCAGTAACCATCGTGAGCTGCATGAAACATCGTTGTTTACCTCCCATGAGGCACTGCTGCTTAATTATGAGCAGGCCCTGACCCGTAACGATACCCTGACCGGTAAGTGGTATAACTGCTCGGCTCATATGTTGTGGATTGGCGAGCGTACCCGTCAGCTGGATCATGCCCATGTGCATTTTTTCCAGGGCATTCATAACCCGGTTGGCGTGAAAATCGGCCCGGGGATGGAAGGGGATGAACTGATTCGTTTGATTGACGCCTTAAACCCCGATAACGAGCCAGGGCGTTTAACCCTGATCACCCGTATGGGCGCCGATAAGCTGGGTGACAAGCTACCTGCATTACTGCGCCGGGTAAAAGCCGAAGGCCGTCAGGTGGTGTGGAGTTCCGACCCTATGCACGGCAATACCATTAAGGCCTCCAGCGGTTACAAAACCCGTAACTTTGACGATATCCTGCGTGAGATCCAGCACTTCTTCCAGGCTCACAAGGCTGAAGGCACCCATGCCGGCGGTATCCATCTGGAAATGACCGGTCAGCATGTGACCGAATGTGTAGGTGGCGCTTACGGTATCGGCGAAGCGGATCTGGCCCAGTGCTACCAAACTCAATGCGATCCCCGTCTTAATGCCGATCAGGTGCTGGAATTGGCGTTTCTGGTGGCGGATTATTTGAAGAAATAGGGATGTTAGCCTGATAGCTCCCGCTCAGGCGCGCTTTAGGTCGCGGCTCCCAGGTCCCTGTGAGCCGCATGTTTGTTTGGAATTAGCAATATCGAAGTCGTCATGCCCGAATGCATTTGTCGGGCATCCATTTAGCAGTCCAGAGAAAATTAAAGCCTTCGTGATCTTGCTCAGTCCTCTAGTACTTCTTACGCTGCAAACCCGTCTCGGCCAGGATCTTGGCGGAGATTTCCTCTACCGAATACTTGGTGCTGTTTAAAAAGGGAATGGATTCACGACGGTACAGGTTTTCCACTTCCCTGAGCTCCATCCGGCACTGGCGTAAAGACGCATACTTGCTGTTGGCGCGCCGTTCGCTACGGATATGGTGCAAGCGCTCCGGTGCAATGGTCAGGCCAAAAATCTTGCTCTTAAACTGGCGTAAGCGTGCCGGTAACTTAAGCATATCGCCCATATCTTCCTCGGTAAAAGGGTAGTTGGCGGCCTTAATACCGTACTGCAGGGCCAGGTACAGACTGGTCGGCGTTTTACCCGAGCGCGACACGCCCACCAGGATAATATCCGCCTCGCCGTAGTTATTCAGGTTGGCGCCATCGTCATTGGCCAGCGCATAGTTCACCGCATCGATACGGATATCATAGGTCTTCTCATGAATACTGTGGGTACGGTGCTTCTCCGGTTTGGCCGGAATACCCAGTATTTTTTCCAGAGGCGCCACAAACTGGTCAAGGAAATTGTAATTAATACCCACTGAATTGGAGATAATTTCCCGCACTTCCAAATTCACGATGGTGTAAAACACCAAAGGCCGCTCGCCACTTTCTTGAAAAATTTCAGATATTTTCTTGTTGACCTTGTGCGCATTTTCCGGCGTTTCCACAAAAGGAATGGTCAGATGATTGAACTCCATGGGGAACAACGACAGCAGGGCGTGGCCGAAGACCTCAGCGGTAATGGCGGTGCCATCGGAAATATAAAAAGCGGTGCGCACTACAACTCCTTAACATTGTTGTAAGTTTTTTACGGAATTAAATTAAATTTTACTTTCCCGTTACCGCCATTTTAAAATCCACAGCGCAAAAAGCCAGTCACAATGCTGCTTATGAGCACATTGAAGACATAGATACATTCTTTCAAGTGGAGGCGTTCGCGGTGCAACAATACGTGCTTTGGTATCAAGAGTTGGGGATGCACGACGTAGACCGGGTTGGAGGCAAAAACGCTTCTTTGGGTGAAATGATATCCAATCTGGCCAATGCCGGTGTGATGGTGCCAGGCGGTTTCGCTACCACGGCCCATGCCTTTAATGAATTTCTCGAACAAAGCGGCCTTAATGACCGCATCCATGAACTGCTGGACAGCCTGGACGTGGACAATATCGCCGCGCTCAACCAGGCAGGTTCGCAGATCCGCCAGTGGATCATCGACACGCCGTTCCAACCCGCTTTGGAACAAGCCATCCACAGCGCATTTGACCAATTACAAAAAGAGGCCGGTACTGAGGCCTCTTTTGCTGTGCGCTCCTCGGCAACCGCCGAAGACATGCCCGACGCCTCCTTTGCCGGCCAGCAGGAAACCTTCCTTAACGTCAAAGGCTATGATGCGGTGATGACCGCCATCAAGCACGTATTTGCTTCCTTATTTAACGACCGCGCCATTTCCTATCGCGTGCACCAGGGTTACGACCATCGCGGTGTGGCCCTGTCTGCCGGTATTCAGCGCATGGTGCGCAGTGACCAGGCCGCATCCGGCGTGATGTTTACCATCGACACCGAATCCGGTTTTGAAGATGTGGTGTTTATCACCTCTTCCTATGGCTTGGGTGAAATGGTGGTGCAGGGCGCGGTTAACCCTGATGAATTCTACGTACACAAGCCAACGCTTAATAGCGGTAAGCCGGCTATTGTGCGCCGTAATATCGGCAGCAAGCTCAAGCAGATGATCTACTCTGATGATGCCGGTCACGGCAAGCAGGTGGACATCGTCGATGTGGATGCCGAGTTAAGTCACCAGTTTTCTTTGAGCGATGACGAAGTGATGGACCTGGCCCGTCAGGCCCAGATCATCGAAAAGCACTACCAGCGTCCTATGGATATCGAATGGGCCAAAGACGGCCTGGATGGCAAGCTGTATATCGTACAGGCCCGCCCTGAAACCGTGCGTAGCCGTGAAGATGTGCAGGTGATTGAGCGCTTTAACCTCAAAGGCAAGGCCAAGGTGGTCTGCGAAGGTCGCGCCATCGGCCACAAGATTGGCGCCGGTACTGCCAAGGTTTTGGCTTCTATCGATGAAATGGACAAGATCCAGCCGGGCGATGTACTGGTCACCGACATGACCGATCCCGATTGGGAGCCGATCATGAAAAAGGCTGCAGCCATTGTCACCAATCGTGGTGGCCGTACCTGTCACGCCGCCATTATTGCCCGTGAATTGGGCATTCCTGCGGTAGTAGGCTGTGGCGATGCCACCACTACCATCCAAAACGGCGATAAGGTGACTGTCTCTTGCTCAGAGGGTGATACCGGCTATATCTACGGCGATCTGCTGGAATTCGATGTGACCGCCTCGCGCGTGGACAAGATGCCCAAGTTACCGCTTAAGGTCATGATGAACGTGGGTAACCCCGAGCGCGCTTTTGACTTTGGTCGCTTGCCGCACGCCGGTGTGGGCCTGGCCCGACTGGAATTTATCATCAACCGTATGATTGGTGTGCATCCTAAGGCATTGCTCAACTTCGACAGCCAGCCTGAGGATGTGAAAGACGAAATCAAGGATATGATGGCCGGTTATCCATCGCCGGTAGAGTTCTATATCCAGAAGCTGGTTGAAGGTATCTCCACCATCGCTGCCGCTTTCTCACCCGAGAAAGTGATTGTGCGTATGTCGGACTTTAAGTCTAACGAGTACTTTAACCTGGTGGGCGGCTTCCAATACGAGCCTCACGAAGAAAACCCGATGCTCGGTTTCCGTGGCGCCAGCCGTTATATCTCGGAAGATTTCCGTGATTGTTTTGCCCTGGAATGTGAAGCCATCAAGCGCGTACGCAACACCATGGGCCTGACCAATGTAGAGATCATGATCCCCTTCGTGCGTACGCTGGAAGAAGGTCGCAAAGTGATTGAACTGTTGGCCGAGCAGGGCCTGAAGCAAGGCGAAAATGGCCTTCGCGTCATTATGATGTGCGAACTGCCATCCAACGCACTGTTGGCTGACAAGTTCCTGGATATCTTCGATGGCTTCTCCATCGGCTCCAACGACCTGACCCAGCTGACCTTGGGTCTGGACCGCGACTCCGGTCTGATTGCCCATCTGTTTGATGAGCGCAACGATGCCGTGAAAGCCTTGTTGTCTATGGCCATCAAAGCGGCCAAGGCCCGTGGCAAGTATGTCGGCATCTGTGGTCAAGGCCCCTCGGATCACGAAGATCTGGCAGCCTGGCTGGTAGAGCAGGGCATCGACAGCGTATCCCTTAACCCCGATACGGTGGTGGATACCTGGCTGTACCTTGGCGAAAAGCACGCTCTGAAGGACTAATAAGCTCTAATCAGAAATCCCGGCACCTGCCGGGATTTTTTTATCTGCAATTGCTAAGAGTGAAAGTGATGGAACAGATACAGATCCGCCAGGCATTTAACGCCCCCGTTAAGCAAGTGTTTAATACCCTGTGTGATCATGAAACCTTCGGCAAGATTATTGGCGCCAGGATCAATAGAATAAAAGACGGCGAAGATGGTCACACTAACGGCTTAGGCTCCATCCGCCGCATCGCCATGCTACCCGGTGTGTATTTTGAGGAAACCGTGGTCAGCTTTGTGCCTTATCAGCTGATGGAATACCTGGTCAGTAAAGGCAGCCCGGTTAAAAATCACCTGGGACGAATGGTGTTTGAGGAAAAAGACGGGGTGACCACCCTGAACTACAGTATCCGCTTCGAGCCTAAATTGCCGTTGCCAGGGTTTGGCAAACTGCTAAAGCCGTTGATTGCCGGGCCAATAGTCAAGGGACTGAAAAAGCTGGCTGATGGTTACTCAACTTAGACACTGACCCAAAAGCAGGAAGGCTGCATTTTTAAGACATTGCCTGTTTTTTTTGCCTTTACTAAAAAAATAATCTAACGTGCTCCCTTGTAATTACATCGTTTAATTCGATTCAGGACAAAGCTATGGATAAGCTCACTATCAAGGGATTGGTACTCTTACTGTCCTTCATTTTTTCTCCCGTTTTCGCAGATCAGGTAACCCTGCTTGAAGGCGCTACCTTTGTGCGTGGTAAAGGATCACCCATTACCGAGTCAAAGACCTTTACCGGCTCAACGGTTAATGGTTCGTTTTCCATGCGAATATACAACGGCGGACCTGACCATAGTCAAACCCGAGTAGCCGCAGCAAATATTTGGGTTAACGGCGAGCTGATAGTTTCCGAATTTGAGTTCAGCCAGCAGGTAACCTTGCTTGAGCGCGATGTGCCCTTACTGGACACCAATTTGTTGCAGGTGGAGCTAAAAGGTACCCCTCAGGGCACTATCACCATCAATATTGGCGGTGAGATTGAAAACCGTGTGCCCATTATCACTTCAACGGCTGTTACCAGCGCCGCTGAGGATGCTATTTACCTGTATCAGGTGATGGCCACCGATGAGGATGCGCTTAACACCTTAAGCTTTGAACTCAGCCAATCCCCCAATGGCATGACCATTGATGCAAGTACGGGACTAATCAACTGGATGCCTGAACAACGCGATGTGGGGGAACATTCCGTCACCGTTATCGCTATTGATCCTGAACAAGGCCAGGCCACGCAGTCTTATCAGTTAAGTGTTGCCAATACCAATGACAAGCCGGTTATTACATCGACAGCTTTAACGAGCACGAACGAAGACGAGCTGTACCAGTATCAAGTTTTGGCCACTGATGAAGATATTGATGACCAGCTTACCTACGGTTTGCTGCAGCACCCAGAAGGGATGAATATTGATCCACAGGGCGGATTGATTTCCTGGTTGCCAGCACAGGTCGATGTAGGGCTTCACCTGATTGAATTAAGTGTGACGGATCAATTGGGGGAAAGCGACAACCAGCACTTCCAACTAAGTGTTATCAATATTAACGATGCCCCGGTTTTGGCAGAAGTTGCTCCACAAACCGTAAAGGCTACTGAAACCCTGTCCTTCCAGTTAAATGCCAGTGATGAAGACGGTGATAGCTTGCAATTTTCTTTGCTTGATGCCCCAGACGGCGCTGAGGTTGACGCACAGACAGCTTGGTTTAGCTGGACACCCTCCACAGAACAACTAGGTGAGTATCAGATAACAGTCAGTGTCACTGATGGTGAACTAGATGACAGTCTTCCCTTTACGGTTACTGTGGAACCACCACCTTATGATCCACCAGCGTTTTTGGATGAAGAACAGCTAATCGCCTTTGCGGGCCAGCCGTTATCCCACTTAGTGCAAGTGCAATCAGAGGTGGAGTTCCGTCTTGAATTGATGTCAGGACCTACCGGACTGGTATTGTCCGAGCAAAGCGGTGAAATCAGCTGGCTTGAGCCTGTGGTTGGAACTTATGAGATAACAGTGCACGCCAAGATTACTGAAGAGATTTTTACCGCCAGAACTTATCGGCTAGAGGTGCTGGACAAGGCAAGCAGTAATGCCGGTGATGATTTCTGGCTGGTGTTTTCTAGCAATACGCCGGGTAATCGCAGGCTCTATCTTTCTTCTGAATTTGATACTCAAGGGCAGATTGCCATCCCTCTGAAGAATTATTCTTTGGATTTTACTGTCGCTGCCGGCCAGGTCACAGTGGTGGAAATCCCTGAGTGGCTGACAAATCCCAGCCCTCAATCTCAGATCGTGGGGGACAACGGCATTCATGTCACCAGCGACAGGGACATAACCCTCTATGCCCTTAACCATGCCCCGCAAAGCACCGATGGTTTCCTGGTACTGCCCACCGATACCCTCGGCCAACATCATCGGGCCATGACCTATGGCGATGACCAACTCTCGGTGGTGGCAACAGCGGATGCTACTCAAGTGTCCATTACCTTTGTCCAGGACATGAAAATAGAAACCGGGAGGCAGGTCCTGGCCGGAGAAACAATTGATATTGAGCTTAATAGTGGACAAAGCTTTAACCTGAAACGCTGGGATAGTGGCAATCTGGCAGGGAGTGCGATTGATTCCAATAAACCGGTGGCAGTGTTTTCCGGTGCTCGATGCACCTTTGTTCCTCTGGCAGTGCAGGCCTGTGATCACTTGGTCGAACAACTGCTGCCGGTGAAATATTGGGGACAGGAATACCATACGGTGCCCTTTGCCAATCGCTTCCGAGGTGATTTATTTCAGGTCGTTGCCGCCTTTGACAATACAAGGGTGGAGATAAACGGCGAATATCTGCTGACCCTCAACGCCGGTGAATGGCTAAATGACACCTTGGAAGCTCCGTCGGTGATCACCGCCAATCACCCTATCCAGGTAGCCCAATTCTCTTTGGGTGCGCAAATCGATGCGGATAAAAACGGCAACTACGGCGACCCCTTTATGCTGATGCTGACGCCAAGCTCACAAAGCGTTGGTAAATATATTGTCAGCACCACAAACCTGGGAATTATCGATAACTTTGTCAATATCGCCATAGATCAAAGAGCTGTAGCCACTTTGAGCATGGACGGTGAGCAGCTGGACCCCACCATCTTTTCACCTATCCCCGGTACCCAGATGCTCGCAGCGCAAGTGCGACTGGACGAAGGAACGCATATTCTGACGGCGGCGACAGACTTTGCCGCAAACATCTATGGTTTCGATAACTATTACAATTCCTATGGCTATCAGGGCGGCGTCAATCTTCCCAGATATAATGACCAGACGCAGATTTCAGTGCAAAGCAATGCGACCACTTTGCCCGTCGGTCTTCCGTTGTGCCTGGACATCAAGATTGGTGACCAGCAACAGGCCTTGCAAAAAGCCCGCTTGGACCTCTACAGCAATAATGCTCCCGAAGACATATACCATCTCTACACCAACGCCTTGGGCGAAGTTAAGCATTGTCATTACAGCCTGAATCCCGGTACCGACAATATAGTGATCAGTTCAGGGAAGGTATCACAGCAGCTTAATATCACTTGGCTGGCAGCCGCTGGCGAAGGTGGCAATGCGCCTACTATCGTATCTGCACCCAATACCAGCGTACAAGCGGCTAAAGCCTACCAATATCAACTTATTGCCGTTGATGCGGACGCCGGTGAAACACTGAGTTATTCCTTGTTAGACGGCCCCGCCGGTATGGACATGGTTAACGGGCTGGTTTCATGGCAACCGCTGCTATCCGATATCGGAGAGCATAAGATCACCCTTCAGGTAACAGACAGAGAAGGGCTAACCACAGAACAGAGCTATACATTAAAGGTGTACCTTGGCAACCAAGCGCCAGTGTTGGTTAACCCACCACAAGACAAACTGGTGTATGTGGGGCGAAGCTATACACAGCAGTTATCCATTGCCGATCCGGACGATCACACCTCATTTTGCCAGTTGATTAGCAGCCCTCTCTATGGAAGCCAAAACGGCAAAGTTGCCTATGCCTCCACCCATGGTACCGCCAACAGTTGTCGCGATCTTTTAAGGATAAATGTACTAACCGAAGAACAGATCGGTATCCATCCTATTACCATCAGGCTTTGGGATAGAGCCGGGGGGGAAAGTTTTCATCAGTTCCAACTTGAAGTGAAGAAAAATAATCTTCCACAAGTCACCGCCCATCCCGCTCAGTTTGCCAAGGTCGGCGTGGAGTACAGAACGGCCTTGATCATGTCTGATCCAGATGGCGACAGTTTGTCTTACCGGATATCAGCAAAGAAATATGACGACGGCAGTTTTGCCAGCCTTCCCCTTACCATCAATGAACTAACCGGTGAGTTGGTATTACAGCCCACTGCCGAGCATGTGGGGCGCTATAACATTACCCTGAGTATCCGGGATGCCGATGATACCTTGACCTACACCTATCCATTGACGGTATCCCTTGCCGATGAGCCGCTGACGGCCCAGTTGCAGATTGAGCCCAAATTTATTAATGCCGGAGAGGCCGTCACATTAGTGGCACAAGCGTCGGGCGGCACTGGCGCAGTAAACTTTGAGCTACAAGTTAACGGCTTACCTGTTTCTCTGGACCAGAGCCAGTCTGCGACCTTTAGTGGTACACAAGAAAGTGGCGTGTACCAAGTACAGCTTAGGGCAACAGATGATGCGGGAAGCTTTTACCAAATCACCGATTATTTTGTTGTCAGGGTCGATGAAGGGGATGGCGACGGCGGCACTCCAGGCGATCCGGGGGACCCCGGAGAACCAGGCGACCCGGGTGATCCAGGCGATCCGGGCGTCTCCGATCCCGATTACCCCGAAGTAGAGATTTTACATCTTGAGCAGAGTGAATTAATTACCGCACCAAAGCAGATCCAGGTCCGCGCCTATGATGCCAATATGGTGGAATGGCGTCTGTCATTGGTGTCGGAATCCAATCAGCAGTTACTGGCATCGGGACACGCCAATGTGGAAGGGGTAGTGGCCAGCTTTGACCCAACTCTTTTGGTCAATGGCCAATATGATCTCCAGTTGTATGCCGTTGATATCAACGGCCAGGCGGTACAAACCCGCGTGCCCGTGCTGGTAGACGGCAATCTGAAGGTGGGCCATTTCACCTACAGCGTGGAAGAGTTGAATATCCCCCTGGCTGGCATTCCCATTTCTGTTACTCGTACCTATGACAGTCGCCGCAAGCATGAACTGGGCGATTTTGGTTACGGCTGGCATCTGGACTACAAGTTGGTGGATTTGGATGTCTCTCGTCCGCTAGGCACCGCATGGACCATGGTGGAAAGCCAAAGATACATAGGCCCGGTGCCTATCCCTGTCTATTGCCTGCAAAGCAATGGCCAGATATTGGTGACGGTCACCTTGCCCAATGACGAGGTAGAAACCTTTAAGGCAACGGCAGAGCCCGGTTGTACCGATTATTTCCCCACCAACGAAGTGCATCTGAGTTTTGCGCCCACAGGAGACACCACTTCCAAGCTGGCGTTAAAAAATAATACGCAGGTCCGTTTCGTCAACGGTAATCTGGTGATCCTCGGTCAGGACGGTGTGTTTGACAGCAAAGCCTTTGTACTGACCACCAGAAGCGGTTACCAGTACCATATCCATGCGGATACCGGCGTGTCTTTGATTAACGATCCCAATGGTCACAGCCTGACCTTTGATGCCAATGGCATTCACCATTCCGCCGGAAAGTCCATTGCCTTTAGCCGGGACAGCAAAGGTAAGATCACCCAGATTCGACGTCCGGACGGACTGTCCGGACTGCTTCGCTATCATTATTTCAGCTATGACGGCGCCCATCGGCTGACAAAGCGCATTGTTGATAACATCGCAGGCCAGGAAGACTATGCTTACGACTATCGCAATACCCTCACCGACATCAAAGACGCCGACAATCGCCGTAAATTATTTAATATCTACGATGATGACGGTCGCTTAATCGCCCAGGAAGACAATGAGGGCAACCGCACCACCTTTGACCACAATATCGAGGGCCGCCAATCCGTTGTCACAGACAGAAACGGCAATACCACGTTCTACTACTATGACCAGCGCGGCAATGTGACCAGCAAGGTGGACGCCCTAGGTCATATCAGCAGCTTTACCTATGACGGCAACGACAACCTGCTCACCGAAACCGATCCTTTAGGTAACGTCAGCCGTCGCACTTATAACGCCAAAAATGATCTGCTGACCCTGACCGATGCCCAAGGCAATACCACAACATATTCCTACAACGATCTGGGACAGGAACTGACCATCACCGATGCCAACGGCAACCTGTTTACCAACAGCTACGACGCGGTAGGTAACCTGCTATCGGTCAGCGATCCCTTGGGCAATGTGGCCGGTAACAATATCAATGCCATGGGCTTGGTCAGCCTGACCGAAGATCCCTTAGGTCATCAAACCCACTATGAATACGACAGTCTTGGCAACAAGACCAAGATGACCGATGCCTCGGGCACAATCAGTCGCTACCAATATGATGCCGCCAACCGCCAAACCCGTCGTGAATTCAGCCGTACCCTGGCCAATGGCAGCGTCACTTTGGATGTTGAGACCACCACTTATGAGCGCCTGGGCAATATTGCGTCGGTCACCGACAACAAGGGACAGGTAGAATCTTATACCTATGACAAGTTCGGCTACCTGGAAAAACAGAGCCAATATTATGTTTCGACCAGCTACACCAGGGATGCTTATGGACGGGTACTCAGCGAAAGCGTAGCTGCGGCAGGGGGCGTGCAACTGGTTACCGCCTTTGAATACGACGCCGAAGGCAATAAAACCGCCGAAACGGACCCTAACGGCCAGCGCACGGAATATGAATACGACGCCCTTAATCGCTTGGTAAAAACCCGCTACCCAGACGGTTCACAGATAGCCATGGACTATGATGCGGCTGGGCGCATCACCAGTGAAACCGATGAAAACGGCGCCATCACGCAGTACCAGTACGATAAAGTCGGCAGGCGCACCCAGATTACCGATGCCCTGGGCAATATCAGCCGGTTTGAATATGATCCCGCCGGTAACCTAATCAAAGAAATCGACGCACTGGGCCGTGAAACCCGTTATGAATATGACTCCATGGACAGGCGCATAGCGGTGATTTACGCCGACAGCCGGCAAACGGCCGAAAGCCACGATGCCCTGGGGCGCAACATTGGCAAAACCGACCAATTAAATCGGCAGACTAGCTATGAATACGACCCCATGGGTCGTCTGTCCAAGGTTATAGATGCCCTTGGCAATGAAACCAGCTATCAGTACGATGAAGCAGGCAATAAGATTGCCCAGACCGACGCCCTGGGCCGCACCACAAGCTGGGAATATGACGCCAGGGGCAATGTCACCGCCAGGGTGCTGCCTTTAGGTCAGCGTGAGACCTTTGTTTATGATGGTGCCAATAACCTGACTAGCCATACCGACTTTAACGGCAACACCACCAACTACACCTATCAAGCCCCCAACAGACTGGTGCAAGCACGCTATGCTGATGGTAGCGCCGACTATTATAGTTACGATGACAACGGCAATCGTCTCTCGGTCCGTAATACCATCACCGGAACCTGGAGTTACGATTACGACAGCCGCAACCGCCTGACTAAGGAAACCCAGCCGGATGGGACTGTTTTGGAATACGGCTACGACGCCGCAGGCAACAAAACCAGCCTGACTACCACTTATGCCAACGGCGATAGCCGCACCGAGTTATACGCCTATGACTCGCTGAATCGTCTGATAGCCGTCACCGACCATCAGAGCCAGACCACCCGTTTTGACTATGATGCGGTGGGTAACCAAACCCATATCCATTACCCCAACGGCTTGGTGGCCGAGTACAGCTATGACAGCCTGAATCGAGTCACGTCAGTTGTTACCAAAGATGCCGACGGTAATCTGCTGACCAGCTATGCCTATGCTCTGGATGCCACAGGTAGAAGGACGGGCTTAACGGAGCTGGACGGGCGTAGCAGCCAATGGAGTTACGATGAGGTTTATCGTTTAACTGATGAGGTTATCGCTGATCCAATCAACGGTGACCACAGCAGTAGTTACCTATATGACAAAGTCGGCAACCGTACCCAGCGCACCGTTAATGGTATCGTCACCGATTATGTCTATGACGATAACGACAGGCTGATAACCAGCACGGAAGACGGATTGGAAACCGGCTTTGAGTATGACCCACAGGGCAACCTGCTAGAAGAAAATGATGGTAGCACCGCCCAAACCTACAGCTATAACGCCCAGCACAAGCTGACCGGTTTTAGTGATGGCACTAATAGCCTCAGCTACCAATACAATACCGACGGCATTCGTATTGCCAAAACCCTAAACGGCAACAAAACCCGCTATCTGATAGACAGCAACCGCGACTACGCCCAGGTGATTGGCGAGCTGGATAGCACCAATACACTGCTTAAAGCCTACTTATATGGCATGGACTTGATTGCCCAGGAGCAGGAAGGGGATTGGCGCTTTTATCATTACGACTCACTGGGAACGACACGGGATTTATCGGATAACTCCGGACAGCTAACGGATAGTTATGACTATGAGGCTTTTGGGGAGCTGCTAGGCAGGGAAGGTGAGACAGACAACCAATATCTTTATACCGGCGAACAGTATGATCCTGAACTGGATAACTACTATCTGCGTGCCCGTTACTATGATCAGGGAGCGGGGCGGTTTACGCAGATGGATGCGTGGAGAGGTTGCAGTTACACGCCTCAAGGGTTGAATAAGTATATTTACTCTGAATCCGATCCTTTAAATAAAATAGATCCAAGTGGCTACTTTGCCAGTTCTCTTTCGGAAGTTTCTATTAGCAACAGTATAAATACGACGCTGACAACCATGTCTGCGGCAGTGATAGGAGTCTCAGCCGGAACTATCGGCTCTAGCATTTTATATGGGGACTATATATCAAGAAACAACAATTTAGTCTGGAACATGGATCACAGCTTAAGTTCAAAAGAAGTTAAGGAGAAATCAGCTGAACGGAAAGCGTATAAAAGAAGATGTACTGAACCAAAACCGCCTGGTCTATCTGGGTGCGACTCACTCAGATGGTTGCTGAAAAGGAATCAAGACTGTAAAGAGATGAGAGAAAACTTTGCCAAAAAATGGTATGGCGATAATGAAGCAAATCACGTTGGCGAGATTAAAAATCTTGAAGTGGCAATAGATAAATTGCTGAAAGATATTGAAAGATTTTGTAAATAAATGGGAGGGAATCGTATGTCATGCTCTTTGGACGAGATTTTCAATGAAATGAGTAGTTTGCCAGAATTTGTTGGCATCAACCTTACAGAACCTAATGAAAAGGGGAATTTTGGAAATTGTCCACTTCATGTGGCGGTAACTCAAGGTAATGCAGGATATGTAAAAGCATTGATTGATGGTGGAGCATGTATAAATATGAAAGGCGAGCATGGATATACACCTCTTCACGATGCTGTTGAACAAGAAAATTGTGAAGTAGTAAGGATTCTTCTGAATTGTGGGGCGGACATGAAAATAGAAAACGATGACGGTATATCTTCTGAAAAGCTAGCGTTAACTTTAGGAAACTCCTCGGTGATTAAAGTGTTTTCAGAATGCAGATGAACCCTGTTTTTAGACTAAAATAATAGGCTGAAAAAATTACGGAAACCTACAGAGATAATTACAAGCAAGGCTGATTGTTCACACCTTCTGGAAATACACTTGGGTTCATTGGTAATCTGGTTATGCAGAAAATGAAACAGGCTGTAATAGATGCGATGATTGACTATGCCTTAGCAGGTGTGGATGTGTTTGGCGATAAAACCCGATTTGGAACAAGGGCTCATACGCACTTGGAAGGAAGAATTAAGATATTGAATCGAAGCCTTGACGATAGGTTTAAAATATTTGACCGATGGGGTATCCAAGTCAAAGCAGAAGCATATTTCGATAAAAAAACGGTTAAAAGAGCGAAACGTCGAGCACTCAACTCATTCGGTATCGATGTTACGATTATGAGAGGAAGTAATGTGTTAAAAGCTTTTGATTTGAAAACCGGGAAAGGTTGGTCTAAAGCTGAAGCGGGACGACGCGCAGGGAAACTAAACAGCAACCTTTTTCAAATTTACATTGTGCCAAAGAGGTAAGTATGACGACACTTAGGGATTTGGAAAAATATGCTAAAGAAGACTTTATTCCTTTTCTAAAAAATCACGGATTTAAATTGTTTGGGACGTTTAAGTTCTACAGAGAGATTGAACAGGGTTTATATCATGTTATAGACCCTGAGATACATTATGGGGAGAACTTGATCGTGTATATACGTTGTCATGTAGATGAGATCAGTTCTGACATGGGGTTTGAGTCTGGGATAGTTGGAGGAGAGCTTGATCCTACCAGAGAAATAAAGATAAATAATTCATATTTGTGGAAGATTCCTGATGAGATGGCTTCGCGTAAAGCATTGGAAGAAATAAAAAAAAGCTTATCTGATTATGCTCTTCCATTTTTTGACAAGGTGAAAAATCGCAAAGAACTTTTAAAAGCTGTTCATCCAATTAATGTAGAAGAGTTCCAAGAGGATATAGATAGAATCTTAGAAGTAATTCAGCAACAAGAAGTAGAGCAGAAGCAAAACGGATGAACTAATAAATATTGAGTAAATAAGCCAGGCAAGCCAGAAAATCATCCAGCTATCTGATAATTGCTCTTTAAAAATTTGGCGGCAACCGCTTGCAAAAGGAGACTCAGCCGGATGGGACTGTGCTGGACTACGGCTACGATGCGGCGGGCAATAAGACCAGCTTGACTACCACTTATGCCAACGGCGATAGCCGAACCGAGTTATACGCCTATGACTCACTGAATCGACTGGTAGCGGTCACCGACCATCAAAGCCAGACCACTAGCTTCGACTATGATGCGGTGGGTAACCAAACCCATATCCATTACCCCAATGGCCTGGTGGCCGAGTACAACTATGACAGCTTAAATCGGGTCACGTCAGTTGTTACCAAAGATGCCGACGGCAATCTGCTAAGTCGCTATGCCTATAACCTTGACGCCACAGGCAGACGAATCGGCCTCAATGAGTTGGACGGGCGCAGCAGTGAATGGAATTACGATGAGCTTTATCGTTTAACCGATGAGGTTATCGCTGATCCAATCAACGGTGACCACAGCAGCAACTACAGCTACGACAACGTTGGTAACCGTACCCAGCGCACCGTTAATGGTATCGTCACCGATTATATCTATGATGATAACGACAGGCTGATATCTTCAACAGAAGATGGCTTGGAAACCAGCTTTGAGTATGACCAGCAGGGCAACCTGCTAGAAGAAAATGATGGTAGCACCGCCCAAACCTACAGCTATAACGCCCAGCACAAGCTGACCGGTTTTAGTGATGGCACTAATAGCCTCAGCTACCAATACAATACCGACGGCATTCGTATTGCCAAAACCCTAAACGCTGTTAAGACCCGCTATGTGGTCGATAGTAACCGCGACTATGCCCAGGTAGTGGCAGAGGTAGATAGCAGCGATACTGTGCTTAAAGCCTACTTATATGGCATGGACTTGATCGCACAGGAAAGCGACGATAACTGGCGCTTCTATCATTACGACTCACTGGGAACGACACGGGATTTATCGGATAACACCGGACAGCTAACGGATAGTTATGACTATGAGGCTTTTGGGGAGCTGCTAGGCAGGGAAGGTGAGACAGACAACCAATATCTGTATACCGGCGAACAACTTGATCCAGAACTGGATAACTATTATCTGCGTGCTCGTTACTATGATAAGGGTGTTGGGCGGTTTACGCAGATGGATACTTATCAGGGTAGAGCATGCAAACCTGCTACTTTACACAAATATCTATATGGTGCTGCAGATTCAATAAACCACAAAGACCCTAGCGGATATTCCTACATAGGTCTCGAGTCAGTTGCTGGAAAAGTCAGATTAACTCTATTGAATTTGAATAGGGTCTCATTTCAAGGTTTTTCGTATGCTTCAAGATCTGGTGCTAAAAGAGCAGCTGTGAGGTTCAATCATTACGTAAGTAACTTGTGCAGTACTATGTCTAAAAGCGGTAGAAAACTAGGTCAGCAATTGCATCATACTTTCCCTAAATTTATGGGAGGAGCCAAAAGGCAAATAGAGTATGCCGCAATTGCCGGGGCTATTCACCTAAGATTTCACAGTGTATTAAAGAAGATATTAAGATTTAACGGAATCAAAGGGGATAATGCTAAGCAATTTAATAATCTAAATTTAACTGAGCGAGCAAAAGCCATAGAGTTACTAATGTTAACTACGCAGGCTTTTGATACGGCATGTATTGGCTCAAAAGGGTATAAGCCGATGTATCCGATACTTAAGAAGGTGTTCAATGAATAAGCGTGAGATCTACATTGAGTTGGTGAAAAAGTCTGTTGTCGATCACCGTGTTCTAATGCTTGATACATTATGTGAATTAAATGAAGAAGGTGAATATAAAAACCAAAATGTAGTATTTAACGAGGTTCTTAAACCAATTCTGAAAAACTCCGAGTATATAGCTCTGCCTGGGTATAAAAGAAATTGGTTAGGTGATTTGGACAAAAGTCATATCCCAGAGTGGGTTAGGGTTGTTGAAAAGTATATTTATAATGAAGGCAGGAGAAACTTTTTAAGACCGGAAATCGCAGATGTCGGTCTTTATGAGTTTTGGGCTAATTTTTCATTCAGCACTCATTCTTCGGATTTGAAAAATAAAGAGCTGTATTCAATGGCTTCTCCACTGATTAAAATCCGATTAGACAAAATTCCCTTTAAAAAGCTATTTGAAAATTCATCGTTTGTATCACCCGTTCTGGGATTTTGGTCCAAAGCAAAACCTGTAAAAGGTTGGGGGCCATTTGATGTTGATGATCGATATATATACTTATACTTATTAACTGGTTTATCTCAACTATATTTCTTCGGTTCTGAAACATCTCTAAGCATAGTAACTGAGAAGTCATTACGTTCGATACATTGGGAAACCTCGTTCGAAGAGCACTTTGAATTTCATAAAAAAATGTTGACACCAAATCCTGGAGAAAGTTTGAAAGATGCAAGTGAGCGGTTATGGAATGATTATTGTAAAAAAGGAAAATGCTTTTAATGTTATTTAAGACAATAAGGCTGTAAAAGCGTAAACCGGCGGATAATCGCTCTTTAAAAATTTGCCCGCAACCGCCTGACTAAGGAAACCCAGCCGGATGGGACTGTTTTGGAATACGGCTATGACGGTGCAGGCAATAAAACCAGCCTGACTACCACTTATGGCAACGGCGACAGCCGCACCGAACTGTACGCCTATGACTCGCTAAATCGCCTGATAGCTGTCACCGATTATCAGAACCAGACCACCCGCTTCGACTATGACGCGGTGGGTAACCAAACCCATATCCACTACCCCAACGGCCTGGTGGCCGAGTACAGCTATAACAGCCTGAATCGGGTAACGTCAGTTGTTACCAAAGATGCCGACGGCAATCTGCTAAGTCGATATGCCTATAACCTTGACGCCACAGGCAGACGAATCGGCCTCAATGAGTTGGACGGGCGCAGCAGTGAATGGAATTACGATGAGCTTTATCGTTTAACCGATGAGGTTATCGCTGATCCAATCAACGGTGACCACAGCAGCAACTACAGCTACGACAACGTTGGTAACCGTACCCAGCGCACAGTAAATGGCATCGTCACCGAATATGTTTATGACGATAACGACAGGCTGATATCTTCAACAGAAGACGGTTTGGAAACTGTCTACGACTTTGATGCACAAGGAAATCTGCTGGAGCAGGCAGACGGCACAACCACCCAAACCTACAGCTATAACGCCCAGCACAAGCTGACCGGCTTTAGTGATGGCACTAATAGCCTCAGCTACCAGTACAACCCTGACGGTATCCGTATCGCTAAATCCTTAAACGGCGTTAAAACCCGCTATGTGGTGGATAGCAACCGCGACTATGCCCAGGTGATTGGAGAGATGGATAGCGCCAATACACTGCTCAAAGTTTATCTCTATGGCGATGATTTGATTGCCCAGGAAACGGATGGGGATTGGCGCTTCTATCACTATGACTCTCTCGGCACTACCAGGGACCTGTCCGATAGCACCGGCCAGTTGACTGACAGTTATGACTATGAGGCTTTTGGTGAACTGTTAGGAAAGGTAGGCGAGACAGACAACCAATATCTGTATACCGGCGAGCAATACGATCCTGAGTTAGATAACTACTATCTGCGGGCCCGTTATTATGATCAGGGTGTTGGGCGGTTTACGCAAATGGATGAGTGGCAAGGAAAAATTTGTCTGCCTATTTCGTTGAATAAGTATCTATACACTCATGCCGACCCAGTGAATAGCACCGATCCCTCTGGTAACGTAACAATTAATCAACAAATGACTTCTGCAAGTATTATTGGGCTACTTGCTGTTTCAGTCCACTCGCAAGTAAATATAAGTCTAGACAGAAATGCGATTTATTCATCCACTAGAAGTGGCGTGCGAGAAATATATTCCAGTCTGTCTGAGTCGGCTAAGAAGACTTTTTGTAGCTTATTCTTTGATAGTGAAAGTAGTGACTGTGACGACTTATGCGAAGAACAATATAAGATTGATGTATCGACTTGCAATGGAATTTCAAGAGTTCGAGGAAAACGTGCGGCTGCTCGTTGTTTTAGATCCGCTTCTGATAGGTATGCGGCTTGCTTAGCTGGTAAACCAAGTCCCCCGCTTGATACTTGGAGTAATTGATAATGAATAGTTTTGTGCATATTGTAGAGATCGACAAAGAGAAACAATTGATAGTTATTAATCGAAGGTTTGAAAATGGGCGTGTTGAATTGTATTCATCTATTGATATTCGTGAGCTTAAGAGCAATCCATTGTTGGCGATATTTATGATTGGTGAAAACATTTTGCTTGATACGGAAGAAGGTCGAGCGATTATTGATGAGGTTGTGAGCAAGGGAAACTATCCTAAAATTGAAGGTCTTCATGAGAATGATGCATTTTAGCTCTTTTTTAATTTAAAGCATGAATTAATACGCATCAAATTGATTTGAGAGACACTAGTTTGTACTCATACAATGGGCCTAAATCCCCAAGTGAGGGTGTTCAAAACTCTGTGTTAGCCTGTTTTTTAATCGCAGCTGATAATTGCTCTTTAAAAATTTGCCCGCAACCGCCTGACTAAGAAGACCCAACCGGACGGCACGGTACTGGAATATGGCTACGACGGCGCAGGCAATAAGACCAGCTTGACCACCACTTATGCTAACGGCGATAGCCGCACCGAGTTATACACCTATGACTCGCTAAATCGCCTGATAGCGGTCACCGACCATCAAAGCCAGACTACCCGCTTCGACTATGACGCGGGGGGTAACCAAACCCATATCCATTACCCCAATGGCTTGGTGGCTGAGTACAACTATGACAGCCTGAATCGGGTCACGGACGTCAGTACCAGGGATGCCGACGGCAATCTGCTAAGCCGCTATGCCTATAACCTTGACGCCAC
Source organism: Aliiglaciecola sp. CAU 1673 (assembly GCF_029223185.1). Classification (GTDB taxonomy): domain Bacteria; phylum Pseudomonadota; class Gammaproteobacteria; order Enterobacterales; family Alteromonadaceae; genus Bowmanella. The sequence goes on along the minus strand of NZ_JARHUG010000019.1, from coordinate 42,792 downwards.
AGGCAGACGAACCGGCCTTACCGAGCTGGACGGGCGTAGCAGTGAGTGGAGTTATGTGAAAACTATCGCCTGATGGTAATTCGCGCAGCTGGATATTGTCTTCTTCGCCTTGCCCATAGCCATTCCTGCCAATACAGTTGGCGATCAGATCGAAAAAACGAACGAAAGTCCAGTAAGCATTAACATCCTCGTGGGGTTATGGTCTGACCCTACAAGGGCGGCAAATGGAAGGTGCAGCGAAAGGCATGGCTCAGCTCGGCTAGCAGGTCGGGATCCGTGTGTGCGCTGGCCGCCAAATAGAGATCTACATGGAGATTTTCCATCTCTTTGCGAAAATCGAAACTGGATGCACTCAGATCCGTGCTTTCCAACGTGGCGATAAAACCTGATCCGGTAATAGGATAAATATCACCGCGCTTTTTTAACAACATATTCAAAGCCTGGGCCGAGTCGTTTACATAGAGAATATTGACGCCTTCTACCATGCCAAGATCGAGAAAGTATTGGTTACTCGCTTCGTTACGCTTCAGTATCAAGGTATGCAGGGCAATATCAGATTCCGATTTCAGCACTATCTCTCGGCGTTCGGCCAGCGCCAGCAGATATACCCGCTCACTGCCTACTTTATGGATCCAGTGAAAGCTGTCCTCTCTCTCATCTGTTCTTGATATGGAGAATATCAGGGTATTGGGAGTTTCCAGCGCCGTTTGATAGGCTCTGGCCCAGGGCATAATGGCTGGCCTGAACTTCAGCCCCAAGATGGCGAATACCTGGCGGATTTGATCCGCGGCCACGCCTCGGATTTGACCATCCTTATCCAGGCGCTGATAAGGTGGCCAGACTTCGGTAACCAGTTGAAACGGCGTCAACTGAGAAGACGGATTAAGGCTGTTATCACATCCGGTATTGGCCACGGCTTTCCCGCCCAATATCAGTATCACCAACAGAAACAAACGCATTGGCTGTCGCAATTTGGTCGCATTGTTTTAACTATAGAACCCCTGTCTGCTGCACACCACAAAGCGCGAAAGCAGGAACATGTGATGTATTTCCTCACAGCGTAAAGCGGGGCATAACCATCTAAAGCGGAAGAATGAGCTAAAAAGGAGTTTGGTTTTGTCGAACTATACAAGTCCCCGTCAGGCAATTAGCGGGGACTTGTATATAAGAGACAGAATTGTAGCGTTTAGAGTTAGATTTACTTAGTCAGCAGATGCTGCACATTGGCCAAATCGGTTTTACCCTCGGCTAATTCTTCCGGGGTGAGTCCGGAGATCTCATGGGGGAACACCAGCCACTCATCGCTTTCATGCACAAAATAATCGGGCACCAGATTGGTTTTGTTGTTTTTGGGCTTGTACCAGGGACAGGCAATACGGATATCGTGGGGCATATTGCGACGGGACAACTTTTGGATCTGTGCGATTAACGCTTCCACACTGCGACCCGAGTCAAATACGTCATCCACAATCAGCAGGCTGTCTTCGGCATTGGCATTTTCAATCAGGTAATGCAGGCCATGCACTTTTATTTCCTTGGATTGTTGATTGATGCCGTAATAAGACGAAGTACGCACCGCGATATGATCGGTTTCCACCCCTTTAAAATCGAAATATTCCTGTACGGCGATGCCAATAGGAGCGCCGCCACGCCAGATGCCGACAATAAAATGGGGACGCAGGCCGTCTTCATAGACTTTGGCCGCCAAGCGGAAGGAGTCTTCCAGCAACTGCTGTGCGGTAATAAAGCGCTTGCTCATAGGTTAACCTTTGAATAGACCGGCCGGGCCGGGAAAAATGCTAGCCGCGTAGTCTAGCAGAAACTCGCCAGATTCGAAGATGCAGAGCATCACTGGGTTTAAATAATTCTGCCGCACGATTGCGTTTACGATATAATACTGCGCTTTTTTTAACCAGCAGGATAATGCCTCCGACTATGCAAGCCACCATCAAAGCCGAACGCTCGCTGTTTTCCTACCCCAAATATTGGGCCCATTGCTATGGAACAGCACCGTTTTTGCCCATGAGCCGCGCCGAGATGGATGAGTTGGGTTGGGACAGCTGCGACATTATCCTGGTTACCGGCGATGCCTATGTGGATCATCCCAGTTTTGGTATGGCGGTGATTGGCCGGGTGCTTGAATCCCACGGTTTTCGCGTTGGCATCATTGCTCAGCCAGACTGGCGCAGCAAAGATGCCTTTATGGCACTAGGCAAGCCGAATCTGTATTTCGGTGTCACCGCCGGCAATATGGATTCCATGATCAACCGCTATACGGCGGATAAAAAACTACGCCACGATGATGCCTATACACCAGGCGATGTGGGTGGAAAACGTCCGGATCGGGCAGTTACCGTGTATTCCCAGCGCTGCCGCGAGGCTTATAAAGACGTGCCCATTATTATCGGCGGTATCGAAGCCAGTTTGCGCCGTATTGCCCATTACGATTACTGGTCAGAAACCATCAAGCGTTCGGTGCTATTTGACGCCAAGGCCGATATGCTGATGTATGGCAATGCCGAGCGGCCTCTGATTGAAGTGACTCACCGCCTGGCGGCGGGGGAGAATATTGCCGATATCCGGGAAGTGCGCGGTACCGCCATTATTGTTAAGCAGGCCTTAGAGAACTGGCAGGGCGTGGATTCTACCCATTTGGATACGCCCGGCAAAATAGAGCCCATTCGTAACCCTTATCAGGTGGAAACCGACTGCGATACATCCAAGGATGTGAGCGCGGCCGAATCGGCAACAGAAGCCAAACCCGTGGTTGTTCAGGCCTACCAGCCTAAAGCCAAGTCCCAGGACGATAACCGTCGTAAGCCCTGGGAAAATGTCTATGTAAAGCTGCCGGCCTTTGAGGTGGTGAAAGACAACAAGGTGCTGTACGCCCATGCCTCGCGTATATTGCACCAGGAAACCAACCCCGGTTGTGCCCGTGCGCTGATGCAGCGCCATGGCGACCGTCATATCTGGATCAACCCACCGGCCATGCCGCTGGAAACCGAAGAAATGGATGCGGTATTCGATTTGCCTTACCAGCGGGTACCGCACCCGGTGTATGGCGATGCCAAGATCCCAGCCTATGAGATGATCCGCTTCTCCATCAATATTATGCGTGGCTGCTATGGCGGCTGTTCGTTCTGCTCCATCACCGAGCATGAAGGGCGCATCATCCAAAGCCGTTCAGAAGACAGTATCATTCGCGAGATAGAAGATATTCGCGACAAAGTCCCGGGTTTTACCGGGGTGATCTCCGATCTTGGTGGCCCTACCGCCAATATGTATCGCCTGCGCTGTAAAAGCCCCAAGGCCGAAGCCACCTGTCGCAGGCCTTCCTGCGTATACCCGTCTATCTGTGCCCATATGGATACCGACCATACGCCGACTATCAACCTGTATCGCCGCGCCCGTGAATTACCCGGCGTGAAGAAGATCCTGATTGCCTCCGGTGTGCGCTACGATTTGGCGGTCGAAGATCCCAACTATGTGAAAGAGCTGGCCCTGCACCATGTGGGCGGCTATTTAAAGATTGCCCCTGAGCATACCGAAGACGGCCCGTTGTCCAAGATGATGAAGCCCGGTATGGGCAGTTACTACCGCTTTAAGGAGCTATTCGATAAATACTCGCAGGAAGCGGGTAAGAAGCAGTATTTAATTCCCTATTTTATTGCCTCACACCCCGGTACGACCGACGAAGATATGCTGTCCCTGGCCATTTGGTTGAAGGAAAACCGCTTCAGATTGGATCAGGTGCAAAACTTCTATCCCTCGCCCATGGCAAGTGCCACCACCATGTACCATACAGGTGTGAATTCGTTGCGTAAGGTCAGTAAAGACAGCGAAGAGGTATTTTCAGCCAAGGGCGAAATCCACCGCCGTCTGCATAAAGCCATGCTGCGCTACCATGACCCGAAAAACTTCGCACAAATCCGCGAAGCGCTGATCAAAATGGGCCGCGAAGATTTGATTGGCCGTGGTCCGCAGCATCTGGTGCCGCCTGAATCTGCCGAAGAGCGCCGTCAAAAAGCGCCCAGAGCCAGACAAGGCGAAAAAGCCCTGACTAAACACACCGGCTTGCCGCCAAAGCCACAGTGGAAAGATAAGGAGACCAAAAGCCAAAAGGGCAAGGCTGAGCGCCGTGAAAAAGGGCAGGTTGATGCCAACAAAGACAAGCCTAAAGCCGTTGATAGGGCCGAGAACAAAAAACAGCCGGCGGTAACAAAAGGCAAGTCGTCACATAAAGGCGCTGGCAAACAGAAAAAGAAAACCCGGGAAGGAACGCAGCGCCGACCGGCTTAATACCAAGTCTTAGGCGGCGCGGGTTCGGTTACTACCGGCAGCGCCGTCTCCTGCTTACCGCCGGTAAAATACTGGACCGTGGTGCAAGACACCACGTCGCCCAGCACATTGACCGCAGTACGGCACATATCCAGGATGCGATCTACGCCGAGGATCAAAGCGATCCCCGCCGCCGGAATACCCACGCCTTCAAGCACCATACTTAAGATTATAATGCCGGCGCCTGGAGTAGCCGGTGAACCGATAGAGGCCGCCACCGCCATGGTCACAATAAACAGGTAACTGGTCAGGCTTAAATCCACGCCAAACACCTGGGCCAGAAACACCGTGGCCACCCCTTGGTACATGGCGGTGCCGGTCATATTGATGGTGGCGCCAAGGGGCACCAGAAAGCGGGCAATATCCGGCTTGATGCCCAGCTTGTTTTCGGTGACATCCAAAGTGATTGGCATAACCGCAGCGCTACTACTGGTGGAAAATGCCAACAGCAAGAGTTCACGGGTATGGGCGACAAAATCTTTCAATGCGCCATGCCAGGTGAGTTTGGCCACCACAAAATACAAGATGCCTACCAAAATTATCCCAAGCACCACGGTACCCACATAAATCAGCATACCGCCTAAGACTTCTATGCCTAAATTGGCCACCAACTTGGTGATCAGGCCAAATACCGCCAAAGGCGCCAATATCATGGCCCATGACACAATCCTAAGACTCACTTCCTGCAGGGCACCGAGCAGATCAAACAAGGGCTTAGATTGTTTGGCCGGAATAGACAGAAGGGCGGCGCCTAATACCGCAGCAAAGAGGATTACCTGTAGCATTTCACCGGAGGCCATCGACGCCAGTGGATTTTTAGGTACCAGCGCTGAGACTTTTTCTGGTAGCTCCGCCAACCCCGGAAACCCTGAGGCGACGGCGCTGGTTAAAGGTGCCGCCTTGGCATCGGCCAAAATACCGGCATCAATATAACTGCCCGGCTGGATATTGAGGGCCAATACAATGCCGATAGCGGCGGCCACGGCAGTAGAGCCGAAAATAAAGAGCAGGGCAATGACACCGTTTTTCTTAAGCGCATCAGGGTTGTTGCTGGCCGCCAGACCACGCACCACAGACGCCAATACCAAAGGCACCACAATCATCTGGATAATGGCCAGAAACAGCTGACCGGGCAGGGCCAACCAGGCGGTGATGACCTTTACCGTACTGCTGGATACCCAGCCCAAATCCGGCCCCAGGAGCACACCGAAAACCACCCCAAGAAACAAGGCAATCAGCACCTTCAGCCATAGCCGTCCCTCAATCAGCTTGTCAAACTGTTCGGTAAGTTGCACCACGGGTTGTAAGAAAAGCGGCAGGCTACGCATGGCAATCCCTTGATTTCAAAACGAATAGCATTGAGTCTACTTCAAGATCCCATGCATTGCAGAAAAGCCGAACGAAGCCTTGATCTGGAGCAAACCCAAGACAGAACTGCAAATAGAATCATTTGCCGGCTCTCAGCGAACAAGAGCAATTCTCTTCATGCCAACACCATTGCAGATGCAACAATCCAATCCATGCACTATGTTGTTTTGGCACAAAAAGCAAAATGCTCGGTATTCAATGGACCAACGCCCACAATACCGGGTAATAGAAAGCGGGAAAAATTAACAGGCAATGATTCTCTGGAGAAGGACAACAGTGGTGTGTCATGCAACCCAATAAACAAGATGGATAAAACAGGGCGGGACTGAATATGGACACGAGATCATTCTTTCTCGGCTTGCTGGCCATCAGTGTGGTGTGTTTGGCGGCTGCCATCAGTTTTTTTGCCCTTAAACTGGCGGATTTAAATGCTCAGATCCCCAGGGCGATCATAGAGGTGGAGAAAACGGCAAGGCAAATCGAGGCGCTGATAGCAGAAGCTGAGCAACTAAGGGCACCGGTACCAGATATTTTGCAAGAAGTGTCCCTGACCAGAGAACAAGTACCGCTGATTCTGCAGGAGATAGCAGCCGTCAGGCAGCACTTCCCGGCGATTCTTGAGGAGATTAATGCCATCAACCACCATATTCCCGGCGTGCTGGCGGAGGCTGAAGCCGTGCGTCTGATGGTTCCATCGATACTGGATGAAGTGGAAACAACCCGTGAAGCTCTTCCGCCAATGTTGTCGCAAGCGGACAACATTGTCAGAGAAGCCAAACAGATTGGCAAGGTTGCCACCGAGGGTGCGGTGACAGGAGTATTGTCAGGCATTGTCAAAATGCCCTTTGAGTTTCTCGGCGGATTAGGCAAAGCCCTGTTTAACAGCGGCGTAACGGAAACGGCGGCCATTACAGAGCAGGATTTGGCTTTACTCAGGAAAAACACCGCTATCTTGTTACAGACCGATAGGGCTATCAACGCCCTTAGTTGGTCCAATCCGCAATCAGGTCGAAGCGGCGTGATATCACAAAAGCAATACATACCGGCAGAGGGTGAAATGTGCCGCTTGCTCAATTATCAAATTAAACAACACGACACAAACACCATCGATAAAGACGTCACCTTTTGTCTGGACCAAGAAGCAAACTGGAAGCCTGTTTTGCGCTAGCGACCAATACCGATAAGGACCCCTCCGACTATGAAATCACCTAATAATCTGAAGAGAGTTATGTTGCTTTGTTGCAGTCTGTCAGTGCTGCAAATAGATGATGGACGGGCCCAGAGTTTACTAGATAGCAATATGTCAGATCCCAATGTGATGCAATGGATGCAGGGTTTTCCGCCTCCCGAACACAAACGCATTATGCAGCCTGAATCTGATTTCTTCAGTTTTCCCAAGATGCGCTGGACGGTTTGCCATATTCGCGAGTTGATGCCCACTAAACAGGTTTCACGGGGCCTTGGCGCCCCCAAGGCCCTGGAGTATGACTTAGACCCCGGTATTGACGATATAAGCTTTATGCCAACGGGCAGCAATACCCAAATGACATGGCAAGAATCGCTGTCGGCCAACTATACCGATGGCATCTTGGTGTTGCACAAAGGCAAAGTGGTATACGAAAGGTATTTGGGCTGTCTGGATGAATTGGGCAAACATGCCGCTATGTCAATGACCAAGTCGATAACGGGCCTATTGGCGGAAATCCTGGTGGTCGAAGGCAAATTGGATGAAAGTGCCAGGGTAGACAGCATCATTCCGGAACTTAAAAACAGCGCCTTTGGTAGCGCCACGGTGCGCCAGGTAATGGATATGACTACGGCGCTGGATTACAGCGAGGACTATGCCGATCCTAATGCCGATATCTGGCAATACTCAAGAGCGGCAAGCCCTTTACCTAAAGCCAAAGACTATGTGGGGCCCAATGGCTATTTCGAATATCTGCAAGGCGTCCGCAAGTCTGGGGAGCACGGCCAGGCCTTTGGCTACAAAACGGTAAATTCCGATGCGCTGGGATGGATTATTTCTCGGGTATCAGGACAGGATTACACCAGGCTATTATCAAAGCGCATTTGGCAGAGGATAGGGGCAGAGCAGGATGGCTATATGACAGTGGATGCCCTGGGTACGCCATTTGCCGGCGGTGGTCTCAGTGCAGGACTGCGCGATCTTGGACGACTCGGTTTGTTGATGCTTAATGGCGGCAAGCTTTATGGTGAGCAACTCTTTCCTAAGCAGGTCGTCGACAATATTCGCGCTGGGGGCGACAAACAGGTTTTTACCAAGGCCGGATATGCCTCCTTGGTAGGAGGAAGTTATAAAAGTATGTGGTGGCTGCTACACAATAAGCACGGCGCCTATTCAGCAAGGGGCGTACATGGACAGACCATTTATATAGATCCTGTCGCGCAAATGGTTGTTGTGCGTTTTGCATCCTTCCCTAAAGCTAAAAATGCCCATATAGATCCAACTTCTTTGCCGGCATTTGAGGCTCTGGCGGCGTATTTACTCAAGAAGTGATAGCATAGCTATTCAATTCCTGGTCAATGCTGGCCGCCGGGATTGATCTATCGCAAGTGGCGAAAAAGGTTTAGGTACTACACTGCTCAGTATTGCCATGTAATTCCAGATACAGGTCAATGCGAAAAACGAACGAGCGCTTAAATGCATCACGCCTTGCGCCTGAAATAAGGTCTATGCTTCGTCTGGCCAGCTATGCTCCCTCCAGCCATAACACCCAGCCCTGGCGCTTTGGCGTTAAGGACTCAACCATTTACCTTTTTGCCGATGACAGCCGGGCCCTGCCAATCAATGATCCTCAAGACCGTGAGCTGATGATTAGCTGTGGTTGCGCACTGATGAATCTGCGCCTTACTGCGGCAAGTTTGGGTTTTGATGCCAAGATTCAGCTTTTTCCCGATGACCTTAAGCCTGAACTTGTGGCCAGTGTTTTGATATCAGAGACAAGCTTTAGCCCTGTTCAGGAAGGCATGCTTGCCAGTTATATGGATAAGCGACGTACTCATCGCAAGCCTTTCAAAGAAGAAACCATCCCATCACTAGTGCGACAAGACATAGAGAAAGCGGCGAATTGGGAAGGCATCTACCTGGTGTGGCTGGACAATGGGTCGCATAAACATCAAATAGCGGAACTGGTACAACGGGGTGATGAAATTCAGTGGAACAATCCAGCCTGGCGGCATGAACTGGCTGCCTGGATACACGCCAAACAGCAAGGCGATGGATTGGCGGTGTCACGCTTGCTGGCGCCCTTGGCAAAAATGGCGGTACGTTTCCTGAATATGGGTAAGGGCATTGGCGCTAAAGATAAGCAATTGGTCGAGGGAGCTCCTTTACTGCTGCTTCTATGCAGCCAGGGCGATAGCAGAGAAGATTGGCTTTGCACCGGCCAGGCATTGCAACGACTATTGCAGCAAGGTTGCCAGCACGGGTTACAAAGTGCTTATTCAAATCAACCTATTCAGATTGCCGCGCTTAGACAGGAACTTAGCGAACTATTAGGTGAAGCCCACCCTCAAATATTGCTGCGTATGGGATATCCGGCCCAAGAGTTGCCGGCCAGTTCCAGACGTCACCTCGACGATTTGCTGGTCAGTGTATGAGTACGTCTGTGTTTTTCATATCCATTGTCATTCTGTTGCTGCTGGTCTTGGCCATTGGCGTATTTCGGTGGTATCAGTTTGGTCAGCGACTGCAAGAACGTCTGTTGCTGCACCGTCAAAAGAGGCCGGTTTGTCGGGCGGATGTTACTGAGTTGCGTGATCTTCCGGATATAGTACAGCGATTTTTTTGCATGGCCTTAAAGGACAAGCAGTCGGTGGTGGAGCGTATCGAGGTTATGCACCAAGGCACCTTCAACATGGGCAAAGATAAGAAAGATTGGAAGCCCTTCACATCTGATCAGATTGTCACAACCTCGCGCCCCGGCTTCGATTGGTACGGCAAAATAAAGGTGGCACCGGGGCTTTGGGCCTGGGTGCATGATGCCTACGTGGCAGGTGAGGGGATATTAAAAGCCAGCCTGTGGGGTATTCTGCCCTTAGTGCGCCTGCAGGATAAGCAAGAGATCGCCAAAGGCGAACTGATGCGCTATCTGGCTGAAGCGGCTTGGTATCCCTCAGCATTGCTGCCCAGCCAGGGTGTCCAATGGCAGGCAGAAGATGCCAACAGTGCCTGGGCCAGCCTGGTTGACGGCGATGTCAGCGTCAGTTTGCGGTTTACCTTTAACGACAGAGGCGAAATTACCCGAGTCTATTCGCCTGCAAGGGGGCGTTTCGATGGAAAAAACTGTGTACCCACCCCCTGGCAAGGGCGTTTTTGGAACTACCAGGAGCGAAACGGAATGCGTATTCCAATGCAAGGCGAAGTGGCTTGGCTAACCGAGTCCGGCGAGAAACCCTATTGGCGGGGAAGAATTACCGCTATTCACCATGACTTCGCGAATGTTTAAAACAAGAGAAAATAATGGCAGATGTAATTTTAGAAACGGTGATTACCTGTCCTTATTGTGGGCATAGTAAAGAAGAAATCATGCCCACCAACGCATGTCAGTTTTTCTATGAATGCCAGTCTTGTAAAACCCTGTTAAAACCTAAACCTGGTGATTGTTGTGTGTATTGCTCTTACGGCACGGTGAAATGTCCACCGGTTCAGAAGGGCGATTGTTGCTGCTGATAACCAGCGCCTTTCTCTGGGATTGACTGCGATTAGGTGTTTTTCTGCATCAGATGTACCAATTCAAACAGCTCAGTTTTTCGGGGGAAACTGGCGGCGAGGTTAAGATAACTGGCCGATATACTGAGGAAAAGTGTCAGCAGGCAATATAAGATGGGCCCAATTGGATTGGCCACAAGGGAAACACAACATGGAAGAACTCGCGCGTAATATATGGATATATGATGGCGAATCCGTGCCGTTTTTTTGTTTGCCCTATTCTACCCGTATGACGGTAGTTCGACTCAGCAGCGGCGAGCTGTGGGTGCATAGCCCCATCCGCTTAACCTCCGCCATTAAAGTCCAGCTTGAATCTCTGGGTAAGGTTACTTACCTGATAGCCCCAAATCAATTGCACCACCTTTTTTTGCCGGATTGGCAAACAGCCTATCCCAGCGCACAAGCTTACGGTACCGATGAAGTTATTAAGAAACGCACTGACATTGATTTTAGCGGTTCGTTAAACGCCTCATGCAGCTGGCCGTGGCAAGGGGAGATCGAACAGCTGCTATTTTCCGGCTCACCGGCGATGCAAGAGTGCGTGTTTTTCCATAAGGATTCCAAAACCCTGGTGGTAACGGATTTGGTGGAAAACTTTTCCGGCCATGAATTTAACTGGTGGCAAAAGATCCTTGCCAAGGGCGCGGGTATTCTTGCGCCAAAGGGCAAGACGCCGCTGGATTGGCGTTTAAGCTTTATATTCGGCAAAACCCAGGCCCGCCATCACTTTGAAAAAATGTTGTCTTGGCAGCCGAAAATATTAGTCATGGCCCACGGCGAAGTCGTAAAGGAAAATACCGAGGCGTTTCTGGCTAAGTCATTTAGTTGGTTGAAGTAGGCTTAACTACGCAGTGAGACCCACGGAGCAAGACCATAAGATCAGAACTGCCCTGTGTCTTTGTGATTCAACCCATTACTCACGGGAATGCAGCCCCAAACGATTCCCCTCGGTATCCAAAAATAAACCAATAAAGCCATGCTCACCGATGGGCATTTTTTCCTGCACAGTTTTGCCGCCGGCCTTCTCAATCTTATTTAGGGTCTGCGTGACTTCTTCGACGCTAAAATAGACCAAAATGCCTTGGCTGATGGGTTGGTAGCCCGCACCTTTGACCAAAGCGCCGCTGCAATTGGGCTGCTCATGGTCAAAAGGAAACATGGCCATTTTTTCCGGGCCCATGTCCATCATTTCAAAACCGTAGCCAAATGCGGACTGATAGAAGGCCTTTGCGCGTTCCATATCGGTGACCGGAATTTCAAACCAGCCTACAGGATTGGGGTTCATACTAGTTCTTCTTTGATTGATTAAGGCTTGTAAAGTGTAGTTTAAACAAAGGGCCGTGATGTCATCGGAGGAATGCAGAAAACTGGGCCAACATGAGATGTTGACCGGTAATTAATGCCCAAACAGTTAACCGTTAATACGATTATAAAAAAACGCAACCAGATAGCCCCAGACAAAGAAAAGGGCGGCCAAGGCCGCTCCCCCCAGCAACAAGCCAATCAGCCCCATCTGCCAATCGCCTTGCTGCATATCGCTATGCATCATCATATTCATTGGACCGGGCAGCAACCATAGCAAAATGGCAAGCACCAGATAGAACACCAATGCCGCCCCCGCCCAGGCAAGGGCGAAGGGTAAAGTAGATAGTTTCATGGGTTTCTCCAATCAAATTGGTTAAACAACCGTTATTTCCCCGCGATACATCTGCATCTGGCAATGAAAGGGATAGTTTCCCTTATCCAGGCGAGGAAGTTGTATACGGACAGATTTACCCAGGGGCAGGGTTTCGCTCAGCTCAAGGCTGGGAAATACCACCAGCTCTGCACAGGGCGACGCGTCCTCTCGCTGAAATACCAACGTTATCGGTGTGCCGGCCTTAAGGGTAAGTTTGGCCGGTTGATAGCTGCCATCCTTCACCAAAATTTTTACCTGTCCATCGCTCACCGGCTGGCTTTCCGCCTTATACAGCCAAAACCACCAGATAATCAGGCCAATCAGGGCCAAACCCAACAGATTCACCAGCATCATGATCTTTCCCCTTGTCCCACTTTGAATAACCTCAGGCGATTGGCATTACTGACCACCGTCAGTGATGAAAAGGCCATGGCCGCACCGGCTATCACCGGGCTTAACAAAAGGCCAAAGAAAGGGTAGAGCAGTCCCGCCGCAATCGGGATCCCGGCCACGTTGTAGATAAAGGCGCCAAACAGGTTTTGTTTAATATTGCCAAGGGTGGCTTTGCTCACCGCAATGGCATCGGCCAGGCCGTGCAGTGAGCCGCGCATCAGGGTGATGTCGGCGCTTTCAATGGCCACATCGGTACCGGTGCCGATGGCAAAACCCACATCGGCTTTAGCCAGGGCTGGGGCATCGTTAATGCCGTCGCCGGTCATCGCCACAATGGCGCCGGATTGCTGTAAGGCTTCGATTTTCGCGGCTTTGTCCTGTGGCAACACCTCGGCAATAAAATCATCAATACCCACCTGGTGGGCAATGGCTTTGGCGGTGGCCTGGTTATCGCCGGTCAGCATCACCAGGCGAATGCCCAGTGCCTGCAGACGTTTTATGGCGGAAACAGAGTCGGTTTTTACCGGATCAGCCACGGCAATAATGGCCACCAGTTTGCCGTCTTTGGCAAAATACATGGGCGTCTTTGCCTGCTCGGCCAGTTGCTGGGCCTGCTGTCTGCCGTCACCCAATTCAACAGATTTGTCCTGCATCAGCTTGTGGTTGCCGAAAAGTAGCCGGGACCCTGCCAGTTCGCCTTCCACACCTTGGCCGGTGATGGCATTAAAGCTCTGGATTTTCGCCGGTGTGATGCCTTTCTCTTTGGCCGACTCCACAATAGCCTGGGCCAGGGGATGCTCAGAGCCTGCTTCCAGGCTGGCGACGTCTTTTAGCACCTGGTCCTGGTCTGTGTCATTAAACACCACTATATCGGTAACCTTAGGCTTGCCCTCGGTGACGGTGCCGGTTTTATCCAAAACCATGACTTCAATCTTCGAGGCCAGTTGCAGGGCTTCACCGTTTCGGATCAGCACTCCGGCTTCGGCGGCTTTTCCCACGCCGACCATCACCGACATCGGCGTAGCCAGGCCCAACGCACAAGGACAGGCAATAATCAGTACCGTGGTCGCGGCGATGACCGCATAAGCCACACTAGGGTCGGGACCAAAGTTAAGCCAAATTAAGGCGCTTAGGATGGCAATGATCATTACCACCGGCACAAAGTAAGCGGCGATGCTATCGGCCAGCCTGCCAATGGGTGGTTTGGCATTTTGCGCCCGTTTTACCATATTGATAATTTGCGCCAGGGCGGTATCTTTGCCCACCCGGGTGGCTTTAAATAACAAGCTGCCGCTTTTGTTCAAGGTACCGGCCACCACCTCATCGCCGGTGGATTTTTGCACCGGCATGGGCTCACCGGTGAGCATGGATTCATCGATACTGGATTGGCCTTCAATGACCTCGCCGTCTACCGGGATTTTTTCACCGGGGCGCACCCGCAAAACCTGGCCTTTTTGCACCTGGTCTATAGCAATATCCCGTTCTTGATCGTCTTCAACCAGTCTTGCGGTTTTGGCTTGCAAACCGATCAGGCGCTTGATGGCTTGCGAGGTCTTGCCACGGGCTTTAATCTCCAGCGCCAGGCCCAAATCAATCAAACCGATGATCATCGCCGTAGCCTCAAAATAGACGTGGCGGGCCAACTGCGGCAGCCATTCGGGAAACATCACGACCATCATGGAATACACCCAGGCTGTGCCTGTACCCAGGGCAATCAGGGTGTCCATATTGGCATTATGATTTTGCAGGGATTTCCAGGCACCGATATAAAAATGTCTACCCGATACAACCATCACCGCCAGGGTCGCCAGTCCCACTAAGCCCCAGCCCAGACGTTGGGTCTCATTGTGGATGGACATTTCACCGCCCAGCATGCCGTAGAGCATCAGCGGAATACCTAAAGCCAAGGCCACAGTAGTATGCCGAAGCAGGGTTTTGTAGTACTGCCAGTCGGCCTTTTCCTTTTCCTCAAGCAAGTCGGCCGACTCGCTATGTTCGGCGGTTTTGGCGTGATAACCGGCTTTTTCCACGGCACTAATCAGGTCTTGCGTCTGGGCATTGCCCACAACCCGTACTGAGCGATCGGCAAAATTCATCTGCGCCTTTTCAACGCCGGGCACAGCGTTAAGGGCGGTTTCAATCTTGTTCACGCAACTGGCGCAACTGGCACCGTCAATAAGCAACAATTGTTCGGTAGATGAATGTGAATGTTCAGCATGGGAATGTCCGGCATGGGAATGTCCGCCGCGTTCTGGATGGTCACTGTTATGCTGCAGTTCACAGGCATCTTGTTGGTTATCACTGGATGGCTCAGGTTCAGGATGGCAGGCCTGTCCATTGTCGGGCTTAACATTGTCATGCTTTTCGTGATGATGGCTTTCACATGCCGAATCATCCGGTGTTTTGTGCTTGGATGAGTGGCAGCAGTACGGGTTGCTGCCTTGTTTAGTGTCGTTTTCCATCGAATTTTTCACTTCTTGGGTATCGGATGGAGTATTGCAGCCACTTGATTTTTGAGCGGTCATGCTGATTCTCCCTTTCTCGCGCTAACGCCTTCGATTAAGTGGCAAATCATCTGACCTGTGGGTGGGGTATCAGGCAACGTTGACCAAGCCGCTTTGGCGGCTTTCATCTGTGCCAGTAACTGCTGCATATCCGCCAGGCGCTGCTCCATTTGCGCCAGGCGTTTATCAATCATGTCCCGAGCGTGGGGGCAGGGGCTTTGACCTTTGTCGGCATCGGCCAAAAGCTGTTTTACATCGTCCAGCGAAAAACCCAGCGCCCTGGCGCTTAATACGAATTTCATGCGCCTGACATCTTGCGCACCAAACTGCTGATAGCCGTTATCCTGGCTACGGTTGGGACTGATAAGCCCAATTCGCACATAGTACCTGAGCGTATCGCGACTGATATTCAGCGCGTCGGCTAGCTGAGCAACCTGCATAGTGTTAATCCTCATGTCATTTAGATGGAAGGTTCAGATTGGTTCTGGTCTACACATCCTCTGTTGATAACTCCACATTGGAGCATCTATGGTTCACTTTAAACCTATGAGTTGCTCACAGCTCAAGCCTTACTATTAAAATATTTAATCACCAGATATTGCTGATTACATTCAGTTTGACCAGTGAATATGCTTAATTTTCCAGCCAGCATCGGTCTTCACCAGTACCATGGTTTCCATCCCCTTATAATCAACCTCCTTATCTTTGTATTGGCCGGTCACATGACTGACAGACAGCGAATAAGCGCTATCCTGATTGACCTGCACATGGTGCTCCAGGGGTTGGCTGTGAACGGCGGCCAGATATTTCATATCTGCCTGCATATGGTGGGCGGCATATTCAGCAGCAGAACGCTCGATACCGCCACCCTCATAAATCACCACATCGTCGGCAAGCAGGGTTTTGGCCTGTTCGGCATTCCCAGTGGTCAGTGCCTGGTGAAAGGCTTGCACGACCTTGGCAGCTTCACTTTCCAGCCCGCTGAATTGACCGGCTTGCGGTGCCGGGTTTTGCTCGTGGGCGTTGGCGGACGCCATCAGTAGGGCTAAGGCCAATACATTTATGGTTTTTAACATTGCATGTCTCCTGTTGTTTTAATGTGCATGTCCGTTGTCGTCAGTACGACTGGTTAAAATCTGATATTCGCTTGCTGATAACTCCGGTAAGCGATTAATAAAGGCCACCATACTCCAGATACGCTCATCATCATGACCTGGCGCCCAGGACGGCATGCCCGAGGCCTTGATGCCATGTTTGATGATCCAAAAGGTGCGCTGATTTTCTGTTGTTGAAATCTGGCCGGATTTGGCCTCGGTCAGATTCGGCGGCGCAGGGTAGAGTCCCAGGGTGAAGTCGCTCTGCGCTTTCGCCGGCTGTAAATGGCAACCGGAGCACATTTCATGGTAGTCCGGACCGCCGGCCAGCAATCGTTCGGGGCTGTCCAAATCCCCGGGCACGCTGATATCTGCAGAGGCCCTGGCAATAGAGCGCTCACGCAGGGTTTCCAGGGCCCAATAGGTCAAGGCATGGTGTTTGTTATCGGCCCCGATGGGGTACCAACCACTGTAAACAAAGCCCAGTATCCCGGCCAGGATCAGCAGAATAACAACGAGCAGGCACTTGGCGCAGGAAAACGTATTTTTGTTCATAAAAATCAAATCTTTGGGAAGTTAGGGCCCCGAAAAAGGGGGCCCGTTGTTGGCCTTAGTGTTGATGTTCCGATTTTTCTTTAGCGGCATCCTTATGCTGGCTGTGATCCTGGCCTTCCATGCCTTTCATCTCACCCATGTCGTGCATCTGTGCCATGCACTTTTTCATCATGGCCTGATGCACCGGGTTGTTCATGTCCATTTTCTCGTGATCCATGTCTTTCATGGCTTCACAGTTGGGTTTTTCGCTGTCTTTCATATGCTCTTTGGGATCATGGGCTTGGACCGTTAAAGACAAGCCTGCCAAGCCAGCGACGAACAGAAGTTGTTGTAGTGTTTTCATCGTATTTCTCCAGAGTAATCTTAATTAGAACCAGAAACGGATACCCGCCACATAACGTGTGCTATCCGCTTTTTCATTGCCGATTTCGGCAAATTCTTCGGTTTTGCCATATTGGTTGCGCCACTCAATACCAACATAGGGCGCAAATTGGCGGGACACTTCATAACGTAATCTGAGGCCGACCGCGCTACTGGATAAACCACTACCTAAGTGGTTTTCCACATCATCCTTGCCGTAAATGGTCAGCTCTGCACGGGGTTGTAAAACCCAACGTTGGCTTAGTAATAACTCATACTCGGCTTCCAGTGCCAATGCCGTGCGTCCACCGCTGCCCAAATAGGCGGTCACATCCAGCTCAAACCAATAGGGGGCCAAGCCTTGCAGTCCGGCGGCCAGCCACTCTCGGTTCTCACCATCATCATAAACATCCAGGCGTACCCCAATCTGGGCATCAAAATAAGCGGTGTGGGCCCTGGACCACAGAAACTCGGTTTGACTTTCTTCCCAGTCTCCCTTACTCAATTCGCCTTCCGCCTTAATCACTAAACGGTTGAAGGTGGTGCCAACCCAGCCCTGGAGATCGTATTCAAGAATTTCGCCTTTACTGGCATACTCGAAACGATCACCGATGACAGACCAGAAGATATGTTCATCGGCCAGCACCAGTTGCCGCGGAGCTGGCATAGCATACGGCCCCTCTGTCAGGGTAAAGCCGCCTGAATAGGCATGGGGATCCCTTGCATCTGGTGGTGCTTCGCCGCCTTGCATTTGCATGTCACGATGCTCCATTGCAGGCGGTTCTGACTTGTCGGTCATGCTGTGCCCACTATGTGCACTGTGATCCTGCTGGCCCAGTGCTGCCGTGGCCAAGAGTGTCAGCCCAATACCCAGACTAAGCGTTGCATTCTTCAGGCTTGTCATGCCACCACCACCTCGCGGAACATGCCCGCGTCCATATGAAACAGCAAATGACAATGCCAGGCCCAACGGCCCAGATCATGTGGCGTGGTTAAAAAACTAATGCGCTGGGCCGGCTGCACCGGGATGGTATGACGCCTGGCCGACAGCTCGCCGTTGTCCGTTTCCAGATCACTCCACATACCGTGGAGGTGCATGGGGTGGGTCATCATCGTGTCGTTTTGTAAGATCACCCGGATACGCTGACCATGGGGCATAAACACTGGCGTACTCTGGCCAAACTCCAGGCCATCGATAGACCAACTGTAACGCTCCATATTACCGGTCAGGTGCAACTCAATCTCGGTGTCAGGTATACGTTTGTCATCGAGCACGTCAGCACGGCTTCTTTGGTCGGCCAGGGTCAGCACCCGGCGCTGATTGTCACGAAGACCTATGCCCGGATCGTCCAGATTGGTACGCGGCATATCCAACCGCATATCCACTGACGGACCATATTCGGTGCGAGCATGGCGAACCGACTGGGAAGGTTTTCGCAGTGGATTGTGGGCCATTTTGTGTTGGCTGTGATCCATGGCCATGGCGCCATGCATCTTATGCTTATCATGCTCGCCGCGTTGTGCACTTTGATGTTGTGCGTGTCCGTCCATACTGTGTCCGGCGTGCTGCATCTTGCCCATCATATCCTCCATGGTCAGCCATTGAGGCTTATCCAGCATAGGCACCGGCGCACTGAGGCCGGCTTGCACCGCCAGGGTGCCTTTGGCGTAGCCAGTGCGATCCATGGATTGGGCAAAGATAGTGTGCGCATCGTCGCTGGGCTTTACCAGCACATCGTAGGTTTCACCCGGACCAAAGCGGAATTCATCTACGCTGACCGGCTCCAAATCCTGACCGTCGGCAGCGATCACGGTCATCTTAAGGCCGGGAATACGCACATCGAAAAAGCTGTTGCTGGCGCCGTTGATAAAACGCAACTTGATGGTTTCACCGGGTTTAAAAATGCCTGTCCAGTTGCCGTTGGCAGGTTGGCCGTTAAGTAAAAAGGTTAACGTGGAGGCAGAAAGATCGGCCAAATCCGTCGGATTCATGCGCATTTCATTCCACATTTTGCGCATGGCCAACGCATCACTTAATCCGTAACGGGACATATCGGCAAAGAAATCCCGCACCGTGGGCTGGTTGTAATTGTAGTAATCGCTTTGCTGCTTAAGTTTGGCAAACACCGCCATGGGATCTTCGTCGGTCCAATCGGAAAGCTGCACCACAAAATCCCTGTCAGCCTTGGCAGATTCAGCCTGTCCGGGCAGGATGATAATGGCGCCGTACATGCCGGTCATTTCCTGAAAGCCGGTATGGGAGTGATACCAATAGGTGCCGTTTTGCTGGACCTTAAACTGATAAGTGAAGGTTTGTCCGGGGGCGATACCGGCAAAGCTGATGCCGGGTACGCCGTCCATCTGATAAGGCAGAATGATGCCGTGCCAGTGGATGGAGGTGGGTTTATTCATCTGGTTTTTAACCCGTAAGGTGACAGTCTCACCCTCTTTCCAGACTAGGGTAGGGGCGGGAATCGAGCCGTTTATGGTAGTGGCCATACGGCTTTGTCCGGTAAAATTTACCGGCGTTTCGTCTATCACCAAATCAAATTCCGTGCCCGTGAGGGTAGCCGGACTTTGTGTCCCATAGACTGTTCCGGGGCCGGCAACCACCGCTCCCGGTAGGCCTAAACTCAATGCCACCGAGCCGGAAACCAGCCCTTGCACAAACCGTCGGCGGGGAAGATTAGGAAAGCAGTTGTCGGTCACCTTGTTGACTCTTGGATGCTGAGAATTCCTAAAGCTTAGTGTCTGTGGGCTGACAGTGACATGACGGCAAGATGACAAAGATGTAATGAAGCGGTAATGCAGATGACGGCATTCACTGCTAGTGTGGAAAACATATTCAAGTGACGACAGATGCTATGCGACTACTGGTAATTGAGGATGAAGTAAAGATTGGCGACTACTTGAAAAAAGGACTGGAAGAGGCTGGTTTCCTTGTGCAGCTGTGTCGCAACGGATTAGACGGTTATCATTTTGCCGCCAGCGAAGTTTTTGATTTGGTGATCCTTGATGTGATGCTGCCGGACATTAATGGTTGGCAAATTCTGAAACGCATACGTGAAAAAGACGCAGATGTTCCGGTGATGTTTTTAACGGCCAGAGACCGGTTGGAAGACAAAATCAATGGCTTGGAAGCCGGTGCCGACGACTATTTGGTGAAACCTTTTGCCTTTGCCGAATTACTCGCCAGAGTGCGCACCTTGTTGCGCAGGGGAGCTAAACAAAGTCAACCCGACAGGCTTGAGATAGAAGATCTGATGTTAGATCTGCCTAAACACAAAGCCTTTCGCCACCAACAGCGACTAAATCTGACCAACAAAGAGTTTGCCCTGCTTGAACTGCTGGCAAGGCATCGTGGTGAAGTACTCACGCGCTCGTCAATTGCTTCGCAAGTCTGGGATATGAATTTCGACAGTGATACTAATGTCATTGATGTGGCCATTAGGCGTCTGAGGGCGAAAGTGGATGATCCCTATGAATTAAAGCTCATCCACACCGTAAGGGGAGTAGGTTATAAACTGGATGTGGAAGCCTGATATGGCAAAGTCTGGAGCCCTTTCCCTGGCAGGGAGAATGCTGTTGTTGGTTGGCAGTGCTTTGTTACTTTGTTTTATTTTTTTGGGCCTGGTAATCGATAAACAGGTAAAAGACCACTTCAGGCAACAGGACTTGGAAGAGCTGTTGGTGGTAAGAGATTCGGTACAAAAGATCCTAAATGATTTCGACCAATATGAACCAAGGAGCAAACTCGAGGGAGCGCTTTCCAATGCGGTAATTGGCCATCATGGGATGTTTTACGGGGTTTTTGATGAGCAGAATCAATTAATCTATCGTAATCATGATATTGCTTTTGCCCCTTTTCAAGGCTTGTCAGTAGATAGCTTGGAACCACCTGAAACCAAGACCTGGAAAGAACATGACCTGCATCTACGCGGGGTTCACAGAGAGGTCCAACTCCCCTGGGGGCAAAAGGGTAAAGTGCTGCTTGCACGGAATATCGGATTTCATATGCAATTTCTCAAAGACCTCCATCATGCTCTTTGGGGCACACTGATTTTGGTTTGGTTGCTTACGTTGGCAATAGGTTGGTTGGCCATACATTTTGGTTTACAGCCGCTTCGACATCTCACCAGGCAGATTGGTAATGTCAATACCGACAAATTGCACCTGAGGCTGGAACCTGGCCGGGTGCCTGTGGAACTTTCTCCCCTGGTGCAATCTTTTAATCGAATGATCAGCGAAGTCGAATCCGGCTTCAGGCGATTATCCAGTTTCTCTGCCGATATCGCGCACGAACTGCGCACCCCGCTAACGGCATTAGCCATGCAGACCCAAGTGTCCCTCAGCCAGGCGAGAACTAGCGATGAATATCAGGAAATTCTGTATTCCAACCTTGAAGAAATCGAGAGGTTGATCACGATGGTCAACGACATGTTGTGGCTGGCCAAAACCGACAATGGCCTGGTGCAGCTTGACCTTCGGCCATTGATTTTAGCCGATGAAGTCGACAAGCTGATAGAATATCTCGGTTTGTTGGCCGATGAAAAAGGCGTTCACATCAAACGTATTGGTAACTGCCAATTTGAAGGCGATAAAGGTATGTTGCAGCGCGCCCTTAGCAATTTGCTTAGCAATGCCATTCGCCATGCCAGACCCAATTCCATTGTGCAGGTGGAGTTGTTGGAATCAGATGGTCAGGTTGCTATTGTCGTCATTAACCAAGGTGATGTGATTGAAAAGCAGCAACTTGCTCATTTGTTTGACCGTTTTTACCAAGTGGATCCCGCCAGAAAAAGGCAAACTGAAGGCTCGGGGCTGGGATTGGCCTTAGTGAAATCCATCGTCGAACTTCACCAAGGAACGATTAGCGTGGAATCCGACACGGATAAGACCAAGTTCAGGCTGGTTTTCCCTAAAGCTTGATAAAGATCTGCCGCCGGTACAGCCACCGGGAGAGAACATAGAAAAGTGCCACGGTAGTCAGGGCAAAAGCCAGGGAGGCATTAATGGGACTGAATATCTGGCCAAGGGCGTTAAAGCCAAAGCGATAGGCATTGGTGCCATCGAATTTAATCAGGTGAATAAGGCAATCCACCCACAAGGAGGACAACACGTAGATGAACAGTGGATTGCTGCCATAGATCACCATCCACTGCTGGGCTTTAACCATCCCCAGGCTCTCCCGTAGCCATTCCAGTATGGCCAACAGCAAGCAGGCAAAGCCACCACTAAGCAATACATAGGCCGGAGTCCATAAGGCCTTATTGACTGGCGATGGCCACAGCAAACCCAAAAGTACCAATAAGGCGCTCCAATACAGCAAGTACCGGATCTTCGTGGAGCTGGTTTGGCAGCGACTTAGCATGGCTGCGACCTGATAACCCAATAAGGTGGTCACTATTGCGGGCAGGGTACTTAGCAACCCCTCGGGGTCGAAGGCAATGCCAAAGCCCTGATACAGATGGGTAGCACCAAACAACCACAGATCCAGTTCACGCACCAGATTACCTTCCAGACTCCAGGGATTTGCTTGTGTCAGCATTAAAAGCTGATAGGCGATAAGTAACACCGCAGCAGCGGGCCACAGGGCTTTTTTGGGAAAATAACAGACCATAAGCGCCACGGCCCCATAACACAGGGCAATACGCTGCAATACCCCCATTACCCGCCAATCCTCGGGGCTTTGGTTAAAAGGGAACAGATTTAAAAACACACCGATGGCAAATAAAAGCAGCGTGCGTTTGGCGATTTTAACCAAGGGAACTTGGCCTGGTGGCAAACGGGAAAAAGCATGGAAAATGGCGGCCCCCACTATAAACAGGAAGAAGGGGAAAACCAAATCCGTAGGCGTCAGGCCATGCCATTTGGCATGCAAAAGCGGAGGATACACATGGACCCAGGAGCCTGGCGTATTAACCAGGATCATGGCCGCCAATGTCAGGCCGCGAAAGGCATCCAGGCTCAAGTCACGGGCCATTTACCAGGCCCGTTTTTTGTGGCCCAGCAGGGCGAAATACAGGATAAAGCCGTAGCAGGGCAGCATCATCCAGTAAGCCTGCTGATTAGACAGGGTATCGGAGAGCACCCCATACATCAGCGGCAGCACCGCACCGCCGGCAATACCCATAATCAGCAGTGCCGAGCCCTTGGCGGTAAATTTACCTAAATCCTTTAACGCCAGTGGCCACACGGCCGGCCATACCAGGGCATTAGCAAAGCCGAGCAGTGCCACAAAGGCCACGGTATTGGGCAGTTCGGGTAATCCCAACCAGCCCCACAGCAGGCTGGACACCCAGGTACTCTCAGGACTACTGGTGACCACCGCTACCGACAACAGGATGCCGCCGATGGCCGAGGCCGCCAGGGCCTGCTCCTGACGGATAAAGCGTGGGATAAGAGCAAGTCCCAGCAGATAACCCAGCACCATAAACGCCATGGTATAGGAAGTCAGCGAAGTGGCATTTTCGACCCCAAGCTTAGAGCCAAACAAACCTATGGTATCCCCGGCAATCACTTCCACACCTACATAGCAAAACAGGGTAAGGGCGCCTAATACCAGTTGCGGGAAATGCAATATGGATTGCTTTTCGCCGAGACCGGCATCGAGCAAACTGGGTTCTTCAATAGCCAATTCCGGCAAGGGTGAGGCGCGCAGCAACAAGGCCAGTAAGGAGAGGGCGATGGCCATGCCTAAATAGGGCAGGATCAGGCCGTCTGCCAGCGCCTCTATTTGTGCCAGGCGCTCAGCCGGCGCCATCTCAGAGACAGACTTGGCGCTTATCCCGGAAAAATCACCGAGCACCAAAGCAGTAAAGACGATTGGCGCGATCACCCCGGCGCCCTTGTTAAGCAAGCCCATCACCGAAATACGTGCGGCGGCGCTTTCCTGCGGGCCAATATGCACGATATAAGGGTTGGAGGCGGTTTGCAGTATGGTCAGTCCGGTGCCCACCACAAATTGGGCCAGCAAGAACAGGGCAAAGGTTTGACTCATGGCCGCCGGAATAAAGCCCAAACAGCCCAGGGCAATCAGGCCAAGGCCAATGCTCATGCCGTTTTTATAGCCGGTGCGCTCCAGCACCGCCGCCATGGGCAGCGCCATCACCGTATAGGCGATATAAAAGGAGAAGGCCACGAACAGGGATTGGGTCTCGGTTAACTGACAGACAATCTGTAAAAAGGGGATCAGCGCCCCATTTAGCCAGGTGACAAAACCAAAAATAAAAAACAACGAGCCGATGATCAGCATCGGCATCAGGCTGCTCGTCTTGGGTGTGCTTGTCATGGTGGTTTCCATATTAGTTACCTTGAAGTTGCTGGCGATGGCCGCCAATCCAGCTTTGTTGTACTTGCAGATTGTCATCCAGTAAGACCATATCGGCCCGATAACCGGCTTTTAGCGCTCCCAGCTCATTGCCCAGGCCCAAGAAGGCTGCCGGGCTGGAAGACGCCATTTGCAGGGCGTTTTCTAAGGGAAAGCCGAGATCGCGGTGGCAATGGCGCACTGCCGTGGCCATGTCCAGTGCCGACCCTGCAAGGGTGCCGTCATCCAGGGTCAGCTTGTCGCCTACACGGTGAATTTCCACATCGAAATAAGGCAGGGAAGGGTTGCTGGAGCCTACGTGAGCCATGGCATCTGTCACCAACATGATACGGGATGCGCCCTTGGCCTTAATGGCAACCTTGGCGCACAAAGAGTGAACATGGTGGTGATCGAGAATCAGACCGCAATAGCTGTTGTCATCGGCCAGCGCCGTCCCCACCATACCTGGCGCCCGGCTCTGCATCGGCGACATGGCGTTAAACAAATGCGTAAAGCCACTGGCGCCCGCTTCCAGAGCGGCAATGACGGTTTCGGCATCGGCATTGGAATGGCCAAGGCAAACCCGCACGCCCTTGCTTACCAGTTCACGGATAATATCCACCGGCACGGTCTCAGGCGCAATGGTCAGTATGACCTTGCCCAGATCCTGGCGACAATACAGGGCTAACTCCGCATCGCTTGGCGGGCGAATAAATTCACTTTTATGGATGCCACGCTTGGGCACACTTAAATGCGGGCCTTCAAAATGCACCCCGAGAATCCCCGGGACATTGGCGGCGATGGCCCTTGCCACCGCATCGGCCGCCTTTTCGATAACCAGCAACTCATCGGTGATCAGGGTAGGTAGCATCGCGGTAGTGCCAAAGGCACTGTGTGCTTGCAGGATATCCGACAAGGCCTGCACGGTGGGAGTGGCATTAAAAAGTACGCCGCCGCCACCGTTAACCTGTACGTCGATAAAGCCAGGCACCAGCATGCCGTAAAAGCATTGCTCATGCGCAGACTGAGGCTCAATGATGGCGGTAATCCGACCATCTTGCCATTGTACGCCCTTATTCTGATGCCAGTTTTGGCCGTCGAAAAAGCGCTTGGCGATAACACGTTGATGCATAACTGTCCTAAAGGGTTTGTGTCACTTTATTGAGGCCTGCGGGTTTATCCGGATCAAATCCCAATTCCTGTGCAACCTGCTCCACATCCAGATAGAAACGCTGTAGCAGTGTCAGGGGCGCAAGGCGCGGATGCAAAGGCCTGATCTGCTGATGAAGGTTACAAATCAGGGCGCCGCGCGAGGTTATCTCGCGGATTTGCTGCTGATGGGCAGGCAAGCTCTCGTCTTCCACGGCGATATCCACGGCGGCCAGGCGTTTTTGCACCAGCGTTACCGGGCCATGCAAGAACTCGGCGCTGGAAAAGGCTTCGGCATGTACCGCGCACACTTCCTTGAGTTTTAAGGCAATTTCCCGGGCGATGGCATAACCAAATCCACGGCCAAGCACCACACAATGCCGCAAGTCCTGTACAAAGGCCAGTCCCAACTGTGGTTGACTGTCGATGGCCTGCGACAGGGCTTGTGGCAACTGCTGCAAGGCTTCAATCAAGGCCGTATTCAACTGCCAGTGAGCGACCATCTGCAGTAAGGCACTTAAGGTGCAAAGATAACTTTTGGTGGCGGCCACCGCGCGCTCTTCACCGGCCCCCACCGGCAATACCCAATTTGCCTCTGCCGCAAGGGGCGAATCCACATCATTGACTAAAGCTACCACCAAGGCGCCGGCGTTCTTAGCGGCTCTGGCCTGGGCCAGAATATCCGGGCTTCTGCCCGATTGGGAAATCAGGATCACCAGGGCACGTTCAAGCTTTAGGCGCTTACCATAAACACTGGCCACTGAAGGCGCCGATGCCGATACCGGCACCCCGCATTCGACCTCAATCAGGTACTTGGCAAACACTCCGGCATGATCAGAGGAGCCTCTGCCCACGGTCAGGACTAAAGCCGGATCGAATTTGCGAATGGCTTCGCCCAGGGCCTGGCAGGTAGATAAATTGTTAGTCAGCTGTTTGGCGATCAAGTGAGGTGTTTGGGCTGCTTCGGCAGCCATCAGACTGGTAGTTTTCATGATGCTGTATGGCCTTGTTGTTTGGCGTAAAAAATGGCGCCGAATTGCGGTGGATGCAGTGGCGTCTGAATATGCTGTTTAATGTCTTGTGAGAAAAAGGGCAGCAGGGCCTGGCTTAACCCGCCAATCATGGACAAGCGCTGAGGGCCGAAAGCCAGCAGACGCCTGGCCAGGCGCTCAAGATAATCGACGCCCTGGTAGACTAAATCGGTAGCAATAGGATCATTTTGATGGGCCAGTTCCAGCACCACAGGCGCCAGCCTGCCATAGGCTGCCGGCGGCATTTGTGCCATGGACTCGGCAAGTTCACTGGCGCTGCGCGCACCGCACTGTTCGAGCACGGCTTCGCCTAATCTGGACGGCGGTAACAGCCCATCCAATACCAACAGAGCCTGGCGCACCGCATTAATGCCCAACCAGGCGCCGCTGCCCTGGTCGCCGACTAAAAAGCCATGGCCGCCGAATTCTTTCTTTAGATCACCAACCTGCACCATACCGCAGGAGCCGGTACCGGCAATAATCACGGCACCGTCCGCTCCGTCGTGGGCGCCAAGGCATGCAATATGCAGGTCAGTGGTAAAATGCAATTGCTTGAAAGGGTGTTGCCATTCTCTGAGCAATCCGCTGTATTTATCGGACAAGTTCAATCCAGCCAGACCGGCCCCCCCGATTAGATCATGAATTCTTTCGGGCGCAAGCCCGGCATTATCCAACGCCGCTTCGGTGGCGCTTAGCATGGCGTTGACCGATTGCTCCAACCCATGGGTGGGATTGGCCGGGCCGGCAACCCCCTGCCCAAGGGGATGCCCTTCGCTATTGACGATCAAGGCCAGGCACTTACTGCCACCACCGTCTATGCCTAGGTAAAGAGGTTGTTGACTCATCGTTTTATCCTTTTGTGCCCGTCCGTTGCGCGGGAACCAGACTGACAGGGCTGGTTAGATCGAATTGTGGCAAGCGGCTTCTGAAGCGAATTTCGCTATCGCTGCTAAGGGCGCCCTGATAGAGCTGCCAGTCCTGTCCCGGCAGCTGATATTCAATGATCAGATGTGGCCATGGCTGATTAGCGAGGATCTTACCGCCCTGGCGGATCGCGCCGGGGGGCGGCAAGCGCACCAAGCGACCGGCCTTTATCAGTAGCGGCAGATAACGTTTGCTTAGCGCCTCGCTAAAGCCTTGCCAGTCAGCCAGCTGCGCCTGTCGACGCATTTCGCCAAAATACTGGGTTTGAGGACCATATTCGCGCCCGGCAACATACGGCAGCTCCCAGTCACTGTGATGCCAGGCCCGCTCGGCAAAGGCCAGTAAGCGCGGAAACAACATATAGTCGGCCTGTGCCGGGCTGCGCACGGTTTCGCTCCAAAGCTGGGCCTGAATGCCTGCGTAGCGGCTTTGTTCGGCTAAGGGGATGTCATCCTTGGCGGTATAGGCATTACCCATACGATCCGTCCACAACTCTGCATGGGCCGGTAAATTGTCAGGCATAAATTGAAACACCTGAAAACTGTCGGTACTGCGCGAGCCCCAATAATAACCAGGCTCTTTAGCATGATTCAGATAAGGAAAATCGAAATACAGCACATCGGGCAACGACAGCACCGTTTCCCAGCCCTCATTGGCAAACTGATGTGCCCGGTTATGGCCTTGCCAGAACAGGGTATCCCAGATATTGGCTTGTATTTTGGGCGCCAGGCTGTCTTTGCTGACATGACTGAGGCCATCGCTCCAGGCCGCTGCTTCGATGCCCATGTCATTGACCATGGCCGCCACCTTTTGGATAAAGTAGCCGACCAGATCTTCGGTTTTGTCGATGCCGTTGCTTGCCATCAGGGTTTGGCAGGCAGGGGATCCCTTCCAGGCACCGGCGGTTTCATCGGCACCGATATGGTAACGACCAAGGGACACACCGGCGCTTTCATGCATGGCCTTTACTTCAGACAGCACCTTGTTGATAAAGCGATAAGTGCTGTCAAGACAGGGATTTAAAGTGTTGTCATGGTAAAACTGTACTGAGGAATAACGGGTGGTGTCGGCAAACTCGCTAAGCAGAAACTCTTCAGCCTGTGCCGGCTTCTCCAGCTTGGAATAGCGCTGATAGCGCGCTTCCATGGCTTTAATGGCGGCCCTTGAATGGCCCGGCATATCCAAAGAGGGGATCACCTCGATATGTCTGTCCTTTGCATAGCGCACTATCTCCTGGTAATCATCCACGCTGTAATAGCCGTTTACCGGACTGTCGGCAAAAGGCCCGCTACCAAGCTGCGGCAGCAGACAGCGCCGCTCAGTCAGATCGTGACAGCGATAAGCACCAACCTCAGTTAGTTCTGCAAGGCCGGGGATCTGCAAACGCCAACCCTCATCATCGGCCAGATGTAAGTGCAACTTGTTAAGTTTCAGTAGCGCCATAGCATCTAGTAGCGACAATACCTGGCTTTTTGGCTGAAAGTTACGGGCCACATCAAGATGCAAACCACGAAAACCGTAACGCGGACCATCGCTATAGGTGCCTTTGGGCAGTCCTTTTTCCGATTGATACAGGCCAACCAGGCTAACCAGCCCATAGAAATAGCCGGCATCATCAGCAGCGAAAAGCCGAATGTTCTGATCAATCTCAAGGCGGTAACTTTCAGCAGCCAGGCTGTTATCTGTCTCGGCAATGATGGCCAGCCCATTGTCTGTTATATCCAGGCCAGCGGCCTGTAGCCATGTCTTTAAACCTGGCGAAGGCATTCTGAGGGAAATCCCCTTGGGTAAGGGCAGCCATTGACCGCTTAAGGCTTTATTGCTCAATGACGGAATGGTCCGCACGGTGCCCTTGGTACTTTCTTTAGGCCCATTAAGCCCCTGGTAGTAGCTATATAACCAATCTGATGTGGCGTAAGGGCTATTGTCGGTGATATGGCGTTTTTGTTGTTCGATCCTGTCAAACGGCAGGGCATGTGGTACTGATACCAGCGGGCTTTCAGCACTTGGCCGTTCCTGGGTACTGATCACAATGCGCGGCTGCAAATCCGGCGCCACAACATAATAGTTGGGCATAATGTCCGATTCGCTGACAAAGGCATGGGCGGCTTTAAGCGGGATGCTATAGCGCTGATTGGCTTTAAAACCGGCAAAAGCGGAGGTAGGCGTCAGGCGATGTAGATCACCGTTAACATGCTCAATATCGAAAAGGTCGCTGCCATCCCACTGAATCGGCCGGGTATGGCTGAAATACAATGACCAGTTTTGCAGTACCTGATCCTGGGGTAAGGTCAGACTCAGGGTCGCCAGGAAACATTGGCCCTCGGCAATCGACTGGTCACAGTCTTTAACATTCAGGTTATCCTGCACTTCATAGGTTATCTGCAACTGTGACGCCAAGTCAGACAAGGCTTGCTGCGTTACCGTGGCCGCCTGCGCCGGCGTATAAATGAGTAAGGCCAACACCGTCTGGGAAGTAAAAGAAGATAACTTGTGCAATTTCATAGTTTCGCGGCCTGTAGGAGTATTTTTACATCAACAATGACAACGCTGTCATTTATCCTATCAACTTTGATCATGGTTGCAACTCCTTCTTTAAGACACTTGTGCGTTTTTTGCGGATTGGTGGATAAAGCCCAGATATGCCGAGTGGGGCAGGGTATGCTGTTGCAGATGCCGGATGTGCTCTGCCTGGCGTGATTTCATCTGCGCCACCAGGGCTGGCGACGGGGTGAAGTGCAATTGCGGGTAATGCTGCATGCCATACAGTACATAGCGGTAATTTTCATCGGTGAAGGTGGTGGTATAGCTTCCAGCCAAATCCATAAATTCGCACACTTTATGGCGCCACAGATCAAGCAGTGCGGGCAATCCGCTGCACTGCTCAGCACTTCTGGCAGCTTGTCGCCAAAACGCACTGTCCTGACGATCGGAAAGGCAATAATGCAGCACAATAAACTGCTTAAGATCCTCATAGATACCGCACATCTGACGGTTATAGGAATCGCGGATGCGCTGCTGCGCCTCACCTGAGCCCACCGATCCAGCAAGATGAGTGGCCATCAAGCGTACGCCCAAATTGATCACATGCAGGCCGGTGGACTCGAGCGGCTCAATAAAGCCACCGGATAAGCCCAGGGCAATACAGTTGCCATGCCAGAAGGCCTCTCGTCTGCCCACCTGCATCTGCAAGTGGTTGGCTTTGCCGTCAAACTGGCCTAAATGTTCCCGCAGTTCAGCTTCGGCTTGCTCGGGTAACAGCCTGTTACCGTCATAGACATAGCCGCCACCCTGGCGGTGCATCAGATCGATCTGCCACGCCCAACCGTTAGATAAGGCCGTTGACAGGGTATAGGGTCTGGGCTCGGCTTTCAGGGGCGATTGCAGGGCAACGGCGCGATTACATGGTAAACAATGCTGGTAGCTGTGCCAGTTATCCTTATCCAGGGCATTCATCAAAATGGCGCGAAATCCGCTGCAATCGATAAAAACATCGCCGCCAATTTCACCTTGGGAGGTTTGAATACTCAAGATCCTTTCATTTTGGCAATCAACACTTTCGACCGTGGCTTCAATACGTTCCACCCCGCGAGCGATGGCGACCTCACGAAGGTAGCGTGCCATCAGGCTGGCATCCAGATGATAACCATAAGGAATTTGGCCCTGAAAGGGGCGACAGAGTCGGCTTTTGGCGCAGTGGCCTTGTGAAATCAAATGCGCGGCGCTGCTGACAGCCAGATCGTAGCGCTCATTGGCTTTCTCGTTTTGGCTTAGCCAGCAGGAGGAAATATCCCAGGGCAAGCCAGACAGATTGGCTTCAAAAGGATGGAAATACTCATGGGTTTGCCCTTCTTGGGGCTGCATCCAGTTACGAAATAAAATGCCGCTTTTAAGCGTGCCCTGGGCGGCTTGTAAGAGTTTGCTTTCATCCAGCCCCAACGCTGCAAAGAAATAGCGGATGCTATGCACCGTGGCTTCACCCACACCAATAATGCCGATATCGGCGCTTTCCACCAGGCGAATACGAGCCGGCTTATTTCCATGGGAAAAGTAGCGATTCAGATAAAGGGCAGTCATCCAACCGGCCGCACCGCCACCCACTATGGTGATTTGCATGCTCATTTATCTCCTCCTAAATGGGTTGCAGGCCATGGCGACGGATCTTATCGAGCAGCGCGCGATGGGGCTGTAACTCACTTTTCGCCTGCAGGTAGCGCCGATCCAGACGGGCCTTTTGCGCCAGAAGTGTATGGCTATCCGGCTGCTTGACCTCGGTGAAAAAGTCCATGCCATAAAGCACGTAGAGGAAATTTTCCAGATTGAAAATATGACCTTGCTGGCTGAAGTCATAGTGGCTTGGGATCTGATAGCGCCAATATTCAAGATTGTCCTTGAGCCATTCGCTCTGGCTTAGGGGCGAACGGTTATCCTGCCAAAATTCATTATCCTCGCGATCGCTAAGTACATAATGCAGCTTAATAAAGTCCAGCACCCGCTCCCAGGTTTCAAGCAGACGCTGGTTAAAACGTTTAGCCACGAGCGGCCAGTGCAGGGGGTTAGGCTGCAACAGATCGGCCAGCATTCTGGCACTGACGTCGAACATCAGCAGGCCGGTGGCTTCTAAGGGTTCGACAAAGCCCTGAGCAAGGCCAATGGCCACCACATTATGTTGCCAGGCCGATTGGCGATAGCCGACCCGCATAGGAATGCGTTTTAGGCTGATGTGACCACTGTCATCCCGTAAATAGTGGCGCAAGTCTCGCTCCGCCTGCTCATGGCTGGTGTGATTGGATGAATACACATGGCCCACCCCACGACGGTTATACAAGCCGATATCCCAAATCCATCCCGCCGACTGCGCGTGGGCTAGGGTAGCGCAAGGGATTGACTGGTTGTCGTCGGCATAGGGCACTTGTGCCGCCAGTGCATGGTCGGCGAGCAAAATGTCACCCTTATCAATAAATGGCACATGCAGGCTTTGGCCAATCAGTTTTGCCTCAAAACCGCTGCAATCCACATACAAATCAGCTTCAAAGCGCCGACCATCATCACTTAGCAAAGCAGCAATATTGCCGTTTGGATGGCGAACGACGTCACTGATGTCTGCCTGAATAACGTCAATACCGAAGGTGTTGACCCCATGTTCGGCCAGCAGGGCGGTAAATTTCCCCGCATCCAGATGGTAGGCATAGTGACAAACGCCCTGAAATTCAGCCTGATTGAAGGTTTTTGGTGCCAATCCCTGATCAATCAAACGACTCTGAATGCCCACCCATTCGGCGAAGGGTTGGCCTGGTTCGGCTTCACTTAAATAGGCTGGAATAGGATTACTGTGCAGCATGTCCGGGTAGTCGAAAGGATGGTGATATCGGTGCGCAGCTTGCCCGTTTTTCCTTACCTTCCAATCAATAAACTCGATGCTTTGCTTAAAAGTCGCGTCACAGCGCTGGATAATATCGGTTTCACTGATACCCAGATGATGCAGGCTGTTGCGAATTGCCGGTACGGTGCCTTCCCCCACACCAATGGTGGGTAACGTAGGAGATTCAATCAATATGATATTGCCCTGCAGCCCGGGAG
Organism: Aliiglaciecola sp. CAU 1673; assembly: GCF_029223185.1. Classification (GTDB taxonomy): domain Bacteria; phylum Pseudomonadota; class Gammaproteobacteria; order Enterobacterales; family Alteromonadaceae; genus Bowmanella. Next base: position 9,777 of record NZ_JARHUG010000019.1, on the reverse strand, counting down.
TACTGACGAAGCGTTTGCCCATGTGGTTGGCGGCGAGCCAACCGGCCGTACCACCGCCAAGTACGATAATATTTGTCGAAGATCCGGGCCGGGGCGTTGTCATATCAGAACTCGTCCTGATGCAACTGCTGATATTTGGCGCTTAAGCGCTGAATTTGCTGCATGGAAATCAGTTGGGCATAGATAGGCGCGAGTAATCCGCGCGTATGTAGTTCTTCAATTTTATTTGAGGGCAGGGCAGCCAGGCGCTTTTCATCCACCACATAGATACCGTTCAGTTGCAGCATCTCGTTGTCCGGCATTTGCAGCTGCAATGCGCGGCTGACCAGCAAGTCATTGTCCAGTAAAAAGGTAATAAAGTGCTCGGTAATTTGACTATCTGTGACATAGCTCAGCATATTGTTTGCGCGCTTTTGCAGATAGTCACTCTGCTCTCCTTCTTCGGTAAACAAGGCCTCACCGCTATGGGCGCTAACCGAAGGATGCTGCACATCGATACACAAAATTAACTGATCATCATTTTCTTGTGCACGGCTAAACGAAAAAGGCGGATTGCGCAGGGCCTGCGGAACATAATGGCCAGGCCAATGACCATTCTGGCAATAGAGGTTTTCCCCCTGTTTTAAGCCCATCAGGGCGACACTGCGAAAACGACCGGTTTCCTGATGTTTTACGAAAATAATCGGGAATTCACAGGCAATAGCAACGAATTCACGCAATTGCACCGGGATCAACTGATCCTCAGCGAAATCTATATAGCGAGGGGTTCTTTCTACTCGCAGATGGGCATGCAACTGTGCATCAAGGGGTATTATTTTGGGCTTGTGGGACGTCATAGATTTTCCTTGTTTTTATATCCACTTTGCCCGAACCGAGCTTCGTTGAAAAGAGGGGGCTGCGGGTGCAGAATCCAAGTCTGTTGAATTGCAAAGTACTTATTCAACAGACTTGGCGTTACCCCCAACCAGGGTTAGAACTTCACGCTGACACCAGCGGTAATACGTCTGGCCTGCTCATATTCATAAAGCGGGAAGCCGTCAATAAAGCCACTGTAACGGGTCGGCACATTGTTGTTACCAAACTGCTTGGAACTCTCCTCGGTAAGGTTGTTCACATCCAGTTTCAGATCCAGGTAATCGGTCAGATGATAGACCGCGCTCAGATCCAGGGTGCCATAGTCATCATGCAAACGATTTCCATAGGCGCCGACTTCACGCAGCATATACTCATCCCGCCAGTTGTAAGACAGGCGTACCGAGAACAGATCATTCTCGTAGTAACCGGTCAGGTTATAGGCATGACGTGAACTGTCGCTGAGGATCCCGTTGCCATCAGCAGGGAAAGTATCTTCGTCGGTTTGGGTATCGGTATAGGTGTAGTTGACCAACGTGCCGAAACCATTACCGAAGTCTTGTTGGAACTGTAATTCCAAGCCCTCGATTGTGGCGTCTTTACCATTAGACTTTTCCTGTACCGTCCAGCCAAACTCCGCCTCTGCCGCTGGCAGTGGGAAAGGGATCTCGGCAGCGCTGGCATTGTATTCGGTAAAGCTGACGAAGTTTTTCACATCTTTCTTAAAGATGGCGGCCGATACCAGTGAACTTTCATCGAAATACCACTCCAGTCCCAGATCAAACTGGTTGGAGACGAAGGGTTTGAGTCCCACGTTACCGACGATCCAGAACTGGTTGTTGGGCAAGTCATCATTGCTGCCGCGCACATCGGGATTTACGTACATATCGATGTACTGAGGACGGGCCATCGTCCTGGCGGCCGAGAAGCGCAAAATCACATCGTCGGCTAAATCCATCGCCAGGTTAAAGCTAGGCAACCACTCGGCGTAATCGGCATCGGTAGACTGGCGCGCGCCATCCACATAGAAAACTGACGTGGCGTCCGTGGCCGCATAACGCAAACCGAAATTACCGCGGATATTGTCACTCTTGAACTTGGCCATCACATAAGCGGCGAAGTTATCTTCTTCGATTTCGCTGTGGGCACCGAGATCTTCGTTTTCACCAACGATACTGGCTTTGGCCCAGGCTTTGAGTGCATCGGCGTCAAACTGGATGATTTGGTAATCTCCCGCACCCACATCGATCAATCCGGCATTTAGGCCGCTGGTACTGATAGTGGGGTTGAAACCGGCCTGCTGTATATACTCATAACGCAAGCTGGTGCTTTCATGTTTGGTGAATTTCACACCGGTTTTTATGGCGTGAATGGCGCCCAGATCCACATCAAATTCCACATCACCTTGCACATAGCTTTCTTCATCTGTCTTCGGGGTACGGTTGAAGTTAGGGCCTGTGCCCATGGTCAAAGATCCGGGATCATAGGTGGAATAAGTGGCATTATTGGCGCCGATACCGTCAAACATCCAGCTTTGATAGCCATTAGTGAAGTCATAGGTGCCGTTGTTGATGGGGGTACCACCGGTACCGTCATCGACCACCATTTCGAAATCGGTGCCGCCGGAGGAATCGGTACGCCCGACCTGGAATTTCAGTTTGTAGCTGTCACCGCTGTAGTTCATTACCAGGTCCAGCACATCGGAATTCATGGTCGCTTCCCTGGGGCGGGCCTGGTAGTAAGCCACATTCAACGGGCCTTTGACCTGAGTGCGATAATCACCTTCGCCCAGCCACTCTTCAGTGACGCCGCTACCCCAGGTGGTGTCAGCCTGCGTCAGCCACAAGGCGTAGTTGGTGTTGTCCGCCTCCATTTTCATGTCCATATAATTGAGGACAAAGTCGAGTCTCTCGGACGGCGCATACTGAATGGTGGTGGTGATGGCTGAACGCTCACGATCCTGAATAAAACCAACCGGACCTGCCCCCCATTCCCAGAAAGCTTCATTGCCCTGGCGCTGCAACTGACGCTGTTGCATCACACCACTGACTAACACACCTAAATTTTCTTCCTCATTTTTCCAGCTCAGCAGGCCGGAAAACTGCGGGTCGGTTTCCTCGGAATCGCTTTGATACTGCGCTTCCAAGGAGGCGTAGGCAGTTAAAGAATCCAGATCCAGGGGCTTGCGGGTGTTGACCACCACGGTGCCGCCCACGCCGCCTTCAGCAAGATCGGCCTGGGAGCTCTTGTACACTTCCAAGTCACCAACCAGTTCAGAGGGCAACAATTCATAGTTAAAGCTGCGTTTGGCCGGCTCCAGCACAAACCAGCCGGTAGAGGCCACATTCTGCCCATTTAACGTGGTCAGGGTAAAATCAGGGCCTGCACCGCGGATAGACACGGCGGCGCCTTCACCAAACTGGCGCTGAATGGTCACACCCGGCACTCGCTGTAAGGATTCAGCCACGTTCTTGTCCGGGAATTTACCGATATCTTCGGCTGTGATGGCATCCACAATAGCATTGGAGAAGCGCTTGGCATTCAGGTTGGCTGCGGCACTGGCGCGAATGCCCTTGACCTGGATAACTTCGACTTGTTCGCCGCTGTTCGCCGCTTGTGAGTCTGTTTCTTGTTGAGCGATCGCCTGGGGGAGGGCGCCTGCGCCCAAGAGTAATGCCAGGGTGATCTTATTCAGTCTGCTTGGTGTCATGTTCCCCTCTCATCCTTTTTATTGTGATGACAGCGTTGTCATTCATGGGTAATTAAAATGACAACTACCGCAAGCAACAATTTGACAGCGTTGTCATTAACAATAAACTTACATCAAGTTTTCAGCAGTCGCAACCAAGTTTGACGAAAAAATGACAATTTTTAACCAATGCCTTCAAAAGCCTTGCCAACACTGGAATTCATCCGTCGGATAAGGTTTACTGGCGCCAACAATAAAAATATGTAGCCTCATGAAATCCACGATCAAGGAAGTGGCCCAACTGGCAGGCGTCTCGATTAAGACGGTGTCCAGGGTCATCAATAAAGAAGCCGGCGTACGCGATGACACCGTACAACGGGTGCAAGCCGCAATAAAAGAGCTAAGCTACGAGCCCAATCTGGCCGCCAGAAATCTGGCCGGCACCCGCTCTTACACCTTAGGGTATGTGTATGACAACCCCAACGCCTACTATGTGATCGATATGCAGAACGGTATTTTGGGGGAGTGCAGAGAGCAGGGCTATGAACTGATTATTCACCCTTGCAATGCCAGTTCTCCCACGATTTGTGATGAACTGAAAACCATGGTGCAGAAATCCCAACTGGCCGGGTTAGTGATCTCGCCACCACTGTCTGAAATGCCGCAAGTGTTGGCCACGCTGCAAGAAATGGATGTACAGTTTGTGCGCATTATCTCCGGCTCTGATGAAAGCCAGGAACACACCCCCTGTGTCTTTGTGCACGATAAAGAAGCCGGTAAAGAAATCACCAATCACTTAATTGCCCTGGGTCACAGCAATATCGCCTTTATCGGTGGGGATAAAGATCACCGCTCAACGGGCGAACGTTTTGAAGGCTATAAGAAGGCCTTGCAAGAACACGGGGTCCCCATAAAGCAGGAATATTTGTTCGAAGGCACCTATTCATTTGAAACCGGTGTAAAAGGCGCCAGAGCCCTGCTGGAGCAAGATGCTCCGCCTACTGCCATCTTTGCCTGTAACGATGAAATTGCCGCAGGGGCACTTTTTGCTGCCCGATTGATGGGCGTGGATGTGCCCAAGCAGTTATCTATCGCCGGTTTTGAAGACAGCCCTTTTTCCCGGCAGACCTTACCTAAACTGACGACTGCCGCTCAGCCGACTAATGTGATTGCAAAACAGGCGACAGCTCTGTTGATATCGCAAATCAAGTCCCAGCGTGGCCATCCACAACGTGGACATCAGCATAAGACAGAAGTAAGCCACCGGCATTTCGAACCGCAACTGGTGGTGCGTGAATCGACACAGCGCCAGGGGTTGTCCTGATGCAATACAACAATATCGTGGTGCTAACCGGTGCGGGGATTTCTGCCGAGTCAGGCCTTAAAACCTTCCGTGACAATGGTGGCTTATGGGAAAACCACCGGATGGAGGAGGTCGCTACACCTGAGGCTTTTGCCGCCAACCCGGAGCTGGTTTATCGCTTTTACAATGCCCGTCGCCGCCAGTTGATTGAAGGTAATGTCGGTCCCAACGCTGCCCATCAGGCCTTGGTAAAACTGGAAAATGCCTGTCAGGGAAACTTTCTGCTGGTAACCCAGAACGTCGATAATCTGCATCAGCGGGCCGGTAGCAAAGCCATGGTGGCCATGCACGGCGAGTTACTCAAAGCCCGCTGCATTCAAAGCGGGCAGGTGGTGGACTGCGAGGTGGATATTGACGACAACAGCCGTTGTCGTTGCTGCCAGCCCACTCAGGGCATGCGACCGCATATTGTGTGGTTTGGCGAGATGCCACTGTATATGGACAGGATTTTGGATGCCCTTTGGCAGGCGGATCTGTTTATTGCCATTGGCACCTCGGGTGAAGTTTATCCGGCAGCGGGCTTCGCCGAACAGGCCGCTTCTGCGGGAGCCCACACCGTCGAGCTGAATCTTCAGTCCAGCCGCGGCCATTTTAACGAAAAACATCAGGGACCGGCTTCCACTTTGGTGCCAGCCTATGTTGATGCTTTGCTTGCCGGGCGAAGTGGTTTGTAAGGAGTATTGAAGTCGATGTTAGTGCAGTTACAACCATACTGGCTGGAGTTTGTCACCATTGCTACCGTGCATTTGCTGGCGGTGGCCAGCCCTGGTCCGGATTTTGCGATTGTGCTTAAGCACAGTATTAATTACGGCAAACGGGCCGCCATTATCACCAGTGTGGGCATTGGCCTGGCCATCCTTCTGCATGTGGCCTACTCGCTATTGGGCATTGGGATCCTGATCCAGACCACGCCTTGGTTGTTTCAAGCCTTAAGTTATGCTGCAGCCGCTTATCTGGCTTATATCGGTATACAGGCCATTCGCGCCACCGCGAATACCGGCAGCATGGCGGAAAAAGGGGAGATGCCTGAGCGGCAGATATCCGACAAGAAAGCCTTTGTGACCGGCTTTTTAACCAATGGCCTTAATCCCAAAGCGACACTGTTCTTTTTGTCTTTGTTTGCGGTGGTCATTTCCGCGCAAACCCCTAACGAGATAAAAGTGGTATATGGCCTTTACCTGGCCTTTGCTACGGGTCTTTGGTTTATTGCCTTATCTTTGGTGCTGAGTTCGTTGAGAGTACGCAGCTTCTTGCGTCGTCAGGGACATTGGTTTGACCGCCTGATGGGGGTATTGCTGATTGCTCTGGCGGTTAAGTTGGTGTGGCCGGTTTAAAGATTCCTGCAAACCGGCCACTCAGGGGATCAGCTGGATTTGGCGGTTACATCGCCTACACCGACTTCTACCTTAACATCATATTGTCCGTTACCGCGCCAGCTCACTTCCTCACTGACGATGGCGCGTTCACTGCGGTAATTCTCGAAGCCTCGTAAGCTGGCACCGCCAACACCGGCTTCCAGTTCAATACTGCGGTATTCGCTGCCGGTCAGCTCCACATGGGCAGAGCCTACACCGACATCCACGTCCAGATCACGAGCGGTGCCCTCAACCTCGACACTGCCGACACCAAGATCGATGCTGATGGCAGCACTTCGGGGTACCGCAATCACCCAATGCTGCTCAGTATCGTCTTCATCAATCTCCAGGCGAACCCTGTCACCGCTGATCTCTTTCTTAACCTTGACGTCATTTAAATCCGCAGAAGAAAACCAGTGTCCATTGGCTTCCTCCACCTCAACGCGATAGGAGAGGGTGTCACCATCGTGGGTTCTGAGCTCAATTTCACCAACGGGGACATCCAACACAATACGTGCGTCGGCGGGCACCGCAAAATTGTCCTCCAGCACCACCACGTCTTTGGCAAAGGCGCTTACGCTCAGGGCCAGGAAAAGGGGAGAAAGTTTAGCAATTTTCATGGAGTTTCCTTTTTACAATCCTGCTTGAGCAGGGATTTTTTGTCTTCGTTGGCAAGAGATTGCAATCTGGATGCCACTAATTTAATTCAATATATTCATAGGCTTATGATTTCTATGCATGGAGGCTTCGGCTAATCTTGGTCAATCAGACTAACAATTAGGATATTTAACAAAGCGCACTAGGCCACCTTCCAATTGCCGACTTTTTCCGTAACGGCTGTTATCATAGTCGCCGTTGTAGTACGGAAGGTTTAATCTGTGACCGAAAAAAAACGCATGACCCTCGGCGGAAGTCTTGAAACGGCCATGAACGGCCAATACCAACTCGATGTAAAGGCCGTATTCAAAGAAGGCTGGAGTCTGACGCAGCTCACTAAATGGCGCATGGTGCAGGCTATTTTACTGGTCTTCTGTATCTTTTTAATTGCCAGCATGGTGCTGGTGCAAATTGCCCAATTTCACGGCCTGGACGTGACTTCGTCCGGTGTGCAGATGGTTAGCCAACTGATGCTGACACTGATTTCTGCACCTTTAATGACCGGTCTGATTATGATGGGCGTCAATCATGCGATCGGCGGTATTTCCAAGCCTTCTCATTTATTCCATTTTCTGCCCAAAACCTTGGTGTTAGCCCTGGCCGCCATGTTAGTGGGCATACTGGTACAACTGGGGCTGTTACTGATTCTACCCGGACTTTACTTTATTGTTGCCTGCAGTTTTGTGATGCCACTGATTGTAGAAAAAGGCCTGCCACCATTGCGGGCCATTTATGTTTCCATTCGTGTCGTTACCCACAAATGGAAAGAGTTTATTTTGCTACATCTGGTCTTCCTGGGCCTGTTCCTGTTGGTCGCACTAACCTTTGGTGTAGCACTGATTTGGGTCGCGCCACTGTATTACAATGTCACCGGCATTTTATATCGTGATATTTTCGGGGTAACAGTGACCACCTACGAAGCGGACCCTAGTGGTGCCACAGAGAGTATTTTCCATGCCTAACAGCCCGTTAAGGCAGCTTCTTCGCGCGCTGTTTCTGGTGCTGGTGATGGCCGCATTTCTGTATCCTTTTCTGAAATCAGAAGAAGAGATCATCAACCTGCCAGAGCCGGTGGAAATTTCGGTTAGGATGCCGGATTTCAGTGCCATTGAGGACATTGAAGAAAAAAAGCAGGCGTTTTTTGCCTACTTGCGCCCAGCGGTGGAATACCACAATCAGCTCATTCTTAAAGAGCGCAGTTTGCTGCAAGCCATACGTCAAAAGCTGATTGTAGGTGAACCGCTTCCACGCCTTTACCGGCGTAAATTGGAACAACTGAGTCGCAAATACGAGCTTGAAAAGCCGCCAACAGACGTAGAAGGCATCAGCCGTTTGATGCGCCGCGTGGACATTGTGCCCATGGAGTTGGTGCTGGCACAGGCAGCCAACGAGTCAGCCTGGGGCACTTCACGCTTTGCTACCGACGGATACAACTTTTTTGGAATGTGGTGTTATAAACGCGGTTGTGGTTTTGTGCCCACCGCCAGACGTAGCGGCGCCAGCCATGAAGTGGCCAAGTTCCGTGATCTGTCACATGCAGTCAGCGCCTATATGCAAAATATCAACAGCCATTATGCCTACAGCGAGCTCCGTGCTATTCGTGCCAGCTTGCGACGCAACCAGCAGCCCATTATTGCCGAGCGCTTAGTGGATGGACTGATGAGCTACTCCGAACGCGGGCAGGATTACATTGATGAACTGCTGCAAATGATCCGTATTAACAAGAAGTACATGACCTCATGAAGTTATTCCCTCTCGCTTTGCTGACCTCTTTACCCTTTGCCACCCTGGCAGAGCCTTTGGAAATAGAGTACAGCGCACTGTACAGCCATGTGAAAAAGCTGGACGAAGAGTCCATGCCATCCCTGCAATTTGCTTTTGGTTTTGTACATGTGGGCACACGTCAGTTGTGTGATATCACATCGGCTTATATCCATACACAAAAACAGGATATGCCCCTTGTCGTCAGTAAAGAGCAACGTTTCACTGTGCCCAATGAAAGAGCATTAAAGCTGGCCAATGCTACGGTCCGTCTGGAGTTAGGGCAGGCGGCCAACCAATGTGATATGTCGGTGCAGTTGGAAACCAAGCCAGAGGTACTCAAGTCCCAGTACAACATAGAAGAATTACGCGGGTTATTTGCCGAATACGACGCTTTCTTCGACGAAATGGGCGGCTTCTTGTCGTTTATGATGCCAGATGTAAAAGGCTTGATGCTGCAGATGCCGGAAGGCAGTGGCGCTGCCAGCCTAAATGATCAGCCTGTGGCCCTGCCGGTACAAAATGGCCGCTGGGTGCTGGACAAAGCCTTTTTGGAAGGGCAGGGACAATTAACGCTACCGGTCAGCCCCCTGCGTATTACCGCTTTAACGGAGTAATTCCAACCGCAACAGGTCGCCGCTTGAATCTATTAAAAGGCCCGACCGCTCTGGCAAAGACGACCGACAAATAGCATTGTTTAGGTCGTCTTTCTCTATATTAATAATTTCTTTGAATATCACTGTATTTTAATACAGACAGTGTTTAATCCAGGCTTTCAAATCAAGCCATTTCCGGCTGTCGCTGAAAAAGCTGGAAAACGGACAAGGCGTGAAATACAGTGAAGATTCAAAGATTTGACCAAGGCAGGCAAAAATCCGGTCAGGGAACATAGACGACAGCTGTCGCTTTACACGCCATATAGCGCATAGACCGACACCCGCTACCTATCTCCCTTAGCCCGACACCTGCCGTATACTAAGCTACATGGACTCCCCCGTTTGTCAAAACAATAGCTACACTTTATTTTGATGTTGGGTTGGGACTGCCGCTCTACATTCGGCCTGTTAATGGGCATTTATCGCCCTGGCCATGATGAATCT
>NZ_JARHUG010000018.1 GCF_029223185.1 Aliiglaciecola sp. CAU 1673 | reverse complement strand
CCATTTCTAGTTCATATTGTTGGGGGGTTTTGTCTCTAAGCATGGTGAATCCATGTTGTTCACTATGCTCATTAGATCAAAGGCCTGGATCTGCGTCCAGGCCTTTTTCAACAGTCTGAAAGGGCGAATTATCGCCCTTTTTTAATGCCGGTCTGTGTTCAGGTTATTATTCAGTACTATAGGGCTGACCATCGGCAAGAAAATACTGGCTCGAGGTCTGAGCGCGCTGATTGTCGTAGGTGAAGGTTTGCCGGGCGTAACCGCTCCAGTCATTGTTAACCAGCCTATCTTGTTCATCTGTGTTTCGCACTTCCTGAAGTAGCCCCATATCGTTATAGAGGTAGTGGACTTTGGCCACGCCGTCGCTATTACGGGTAAGGTTACCGTCTTTGCCATAATACTCGTGGCGCAATAGCCTCATTCCGCTGGGGTCCCAAATGGAAATTCGTTTGTGAAATCCGTATTGACCATTGACCGGTTGTAACTTGGCATCGGTAAACCAACGTGAGGTCATGTTGCCATATTGATCATAGGCAGCATGCCAGTTTGCTGCACCGGAGGCATGCATCTTGGGCGCACCGTCTGCGCCGAAAAAGGCGATCCGTGTCCAGTTGTATTCGTCAAAGGTGTATTGTTCGCCGGCAGTGCCTGTGGGACCAAGGGCTGGCTTGCCTTCGGTATCCAGCACTTCCCAGCGCTCAAAGCCTTGGCGGGTATTATAGAAGTAGCGGTACTGGGCGGCGCCGGAGGCCGATGCTTTCAATTCATTATTATCGTCCAGGTTTTGCATCAGACGTAAGTTGCCACGACCATCAAACACCAGGCGAATACGCTCGAACTCAAAGCCGGGACGGTGTGTTTTGATCTTGCCGTTGGCGTCAACGCGCTCTTCTATCACCGTGCCGCTGTCCTCGTGGGTCCAGCGATAAGCGGCGATCCCCCAGGCATTTTCGATAGGTTGGTTATCTTTGTTGATAAAGGTTAATGCCAGATAGCGTCCGCGTTGGTCTTTTTGATAGTGCTTTTCCCAGACCTCCCCCCAGACGCTGATCCGGTTGCCAAAACCGTCGAAGAATTGATGCACTTCCGTATCGTCGCGATAGTCAATCTTGGTGTGTAGCGCATGCACATAAAGGGTCGGAATGGCCTTAAATGCCTTTCCTAGGCGGGTTTGAATATCCACTATTCGATTGAGTCTGTCGTAACCGACCTGAATATGGGCTCTGTTTTTTGCATCGGCTTCGCTGAGCGGCATGGTGCCGATAAAGGGCTGATAGGGTGACTCCCAGAAGTGAAAGTCAGCAAAGTACTGGGTGCGGTAGACGTTGGCATGGACACTGCTGCAAAAAAGCACTGCCGCTATGAGAAAGAATCGAATCATAAGTTTCTCCGGTGAATTCGTGAGCAGAGAGTAACGACGCTGCCCCGCCTCGGGCAGATAATTGCGAAGTTCGGCAGTGGTTTTGCGTTTTTCGGTTTTTGTCCCGCGCGTTGCAACGCTATGATGGCTGCCAATACAAACAGGTACCAAGCCGACATGCACCGCAACATTGCCTTCCGACAGTTTATCTGGGTTCAGCTGCTGCTTTGGACTGCCATGGTTTTACTGACCCGTTTTACCTGGTTGGATGTCTACCCACCAAGTTGGCTCTGGATAGTCTGTTATATGTTCCTGGGGGCGTTGTATTCTTCGTTGTTAGCACTGTGCTTTGTTGCGATTCGATCTTGGCCCATTGTGTCGCAATTGCTGCTGGCGTTTGTGCTGTCGGTTGTTCTCGGCCTATTGTGGCGGGCCAGCTTCAATGCGCTGGAGTACCATGTACTGGAGTCTGCCAATAACCAATTTCGTTTTTGGGGCTATTTTCATAATGGTAAATCGGCAGTGATGCAGTTGTTGCTTTGGAGTTGTGGTTACTGGCTATGGCAAAACCACCAACGCCTGGACAGACAATTGCGTAAGCAGGAATTACTGCGGCAGCAGGCACGGGACGCCAAGTTAAAGCTGTTGCAACTGCAAATAGATCCACACTTTTTGTTCAATGTGCTGGCCAATGTAGACACGCTGTTATTGAAACAGGATCCCGTCTCGGCCCGCACTATGCTGTCGAAACTCAGTGCTTTTTTACGACAGACGCTGAGTCTCGATCCCCCTTTGTCACAATCGCTGGAAAAAGAACTGCAGCGCAGTCGTCACTATCTGGAAATAGAGAAACTGCGTTTTGGCGATAAATTGCGCCTGGACTGGCAGTTACCCGAACCACTTCCAGATATCGCCTTACCTACCGGCCTGCTGCTGCCGCTGATGGAAAATGCGATAAAGCATGGTGTAGCGGTAAAAGGCTCTGAGATAAACATCTCCATACAGGTTGAGCAAATGGCGGATTGCACCCGAATCAGTGTCAGCAACCCAAGTGAAAATACTGACGAAGTTAGAGAAGGAATGGGCATGGGGCTCGCCAACACCGGTCAGCGACTGCAAACCTTTTTTGGTGACCGGGCTCGTTTGGACTGTCGCCACCAAGAGGGAAAACATATCGCTACCATCAGCATCATGGACAGCCCATGCCACTGAAGGTATTACTGGTTGACGATGAGCCTCTGGCGAGAGACGCGTTACGGCTGCGTTTATTACGGGCCGAAGGCTTTGTGATCGCCGCAGAAGCCGACAATGGTGAAGATGCCTTGCTGCTGGCCAAAAAGCTGCAACCGGATGTGGTGTTCCTGGATATCAATATGCCCCGTTTGTCAGGTATTGAGGCGGCCAAAGTACTGAGCCAATATTGCAGTGCCCAGATAGTCTTTGTCAGTGCCTACGAGCAATACGCCATAGAGGCATTCAGACTGGCCGCCGTAGACTATCTCACCAAGCCAATTAACGATGAATTTTTTGCGCAAACCTTAAGCAGATTGCAGCAGCGTCATGAGCAGGGTCAACCGGCTGAGAAAACGCAAAGCACTTCACCGTTACCGTCAAGCTACTTGCAGCGCTTGGCCCTCAAGGACGAGGGGGAGACAGTGATGGTTGAAACTCGCCATATTGATGCGGTTGAGTCGGTTGGGGACTATTTGTGCATCAAGGCCTGTAACCGTGTTTTTGTCGTGCGATATACCATGAAACAGCTGTGCTCCTTGCTTGACCCGGAGTTCTTTGTTCGCTGCCACCGCTCCCATTTATTGAACCTGGAAAAGATAGACAGCTTGCAGCAGACTGCGGAAGGGACTTTCCTGGTCTGTCAGGGAAATTCACATCCTGTAAGCCGGCGCTATCTGGCAAAGGTGAAAGAGCGATTAAAAACCTTTGCCGGCAAAGTGTAAGTGTCTGATTAATAACAACTTAGTGTTGGTTAAGGTAATGCTCATCCCGGCAAGCCTCATCGGGCAGTTCTACTTCAATGGTGGTATGGGCCAAACGGTATGGCTCAAGCCGTGCATTAACTTCGGCTTTCAGGGCCTGATAAGCGTTGGCATCCAAAACCCTGTCGCTAACCAGATGCACTGTCAGCACATGCTGCTCGCCGTCCAGGGACCATAAATGCAGGTGGTGAAGGGCGCTGATGCCGGGAATAGCCAGTAAGGTTGTTTGCAGTTGTTGTTGCATCGCAGGATCAGGACTTTTCTGTAGAAACAGGCCGATGCTGGTCCAGGTATGGCGAACCACGTTGAACAGAATAAACAGGCTGAACGTGATGGCCAGGATCGGGTCGAGGATAGGCAACTCCACAAACATCATCACCACGCTGACGATCAATACTGCGATCCAACCCAGCATATCTTCGAGCAGGTGCCAGTTCAGCACCTTCTCATTCAGGGTTTTACCACCGTGGAGTTTATAGGCACCATAACCGTTAACCGCGATGCCTAGCAGCGCCAGAGCAAACATACCTGCAGTGTGGGGCATTTGCGGATCTAGCAGCCGGGGAAGGGATTCGCTCAATACCCAGGCAGTACCGCCAATCAAGACCAGTCCGTTAATCAAGGCAGAAAGTAGCGACAGGCGTTTGAGCCCATAGCTGAAATGAGTGCTGACTGGCTTTTGTGATAGTCCGCCCATCACCCAGGCCAGACCAATAGAAAGTGCATCGCCCAAGTCATGCACCGCATCGGCCATGATCGCCGTACTGTTGGTTAAAAGGCCGCCAATAAATTCAATAATGGCAAAGCCCAGATTAAGGAAGAATGCTATGGCCATGCGGCCTTGAGTGCCATTGTCATGGTGGATGTGAGCATGATGATGGTGTGAGTGACTATGCATGGGTAACTAGGTTGCTGGCGTTGTCATCAGACTATATTGCCGCTGGTCGGCGGGCAAGCTCGGGTCAACAGAAGAAGGTGACTGCCGAATCATTGGACCAGTAAAAAAGTCTGTAACTGAATGCGTGTTCAACTTGTGTTCTGTGGCGATAGTGGATATGTTGGTTAAGTCGGTCTCAAAATCGGAAAAAATCTGTGCAGGTCAATGGCTTGCTACCGAAAAACGGCAAAAGACCCAAAAATGCGCTTGATGATTTATTGCTCAGTGCGTCAACGCTTTTGCTGACCCTGAGACCGGCTTGATAAATAAAAACAGGCTGGCCTGGAAATCTTTTTCAATGTCCAAGGCCGCCCGGGGAACTTGGTTGAGCAACGCGCCAATCCTGAACACCTAGTGTTCAGTGACCCAATAATAAGAATAAGGCACGGCCAACCAGACAATAACAACAAGTCGGAGACGGTTTATGCCTACTCATATCACCAGGTTGTCAAGAAGCATCAAGCTTGCACTAACCACCGCTGCTACTGCCGGTTTAATTATTTCTACTCAAGCCAGTGCTCAAGAAGAATCTGAAGCGCCCAAAGCCGATGCGGCGGTAGAGAAAATCGCCATCGTTGGTACTCGCGCTGCCCCCCGTTCAGTGGGCAACTCACCGGTACCAGTAGATATTATTGGTGGTGAAGAATTTGAAAATCAGGGCTCTACTGACATGATTTCCATGTTGCAGACTGTGGTGCCTTCCTTAAACGTAAACGAACAGCCCATTAACGATGCCTCTACCTTGGTACGTCCGGCCAACCTCCGTGGTATGGCTTCTGACCACACCTTGGTGTTGGTTAACGGTAAGCGTCGTCACCGCAGTGCCGTTATCACCTTCTTAGGTGGAGGATTGTCAGACGGTGCTCAGGGCCCGGACGTATCTGTGATCCCTGCTATTGCCATTAAGCAGGTTGAAGTATTGCGTGACGGCGCTGCCGCCCAGTATGGTTCAGACGCCATCGCGGGTGTGGTCAACTTCGCGCTCAAGAACGATGACAACGGCGGTACATTGGAAGCCCGTTACGGCTCTTACTATGAAGGCGATGGCGATACCTTTCAGGTGGCCGGTAATATCGGTTTGCCGTTGTCTGATGACGGTTTTGCCAACTTCTCTATGGAGTACAAAGAAGCGGATCCTACAAGCCGTAGCGTGCAGCGTGATGATGCTGCTGCACTGATTGCAGGCGGCAATTCAGCTGTTCCGCAGCCTGTAGCACAGGTATGGGGTAATCCAGAATTTAAATATGACTTTAAATTCTTTGGTAACTTCGGTCTGGACCTGGGTAACGACAAAGAAGCCTATATGTTCGTTAACTGGGCCGAGAAAGAAGTGGAAGGCGGCTTCTACTACCGTAACCCCCATAATCGTGGCGGCGTAAACGATGGAGGCATCGATGAGTTTGGTAACCAGCTGCTGTTGGTCGGTGACTTGACCGGTGATATGAGTGGTAACTGTCCTACCGATATTCTGGTTGGCGACAACGTACTGCAAAACCCTCGTTATATCAATGAAGTAGCCAATAATCCTAATTGCTGGGCTTTTAACGAGATGTTCCCAGGCGGTTTTACCCCGAAGTTTGGTGGCGTATTGACCGATGCCTCGTTTGTTGCCGGTACCAAAGGCGATATGGGTAATGAATGGTTGTATGATGCTAGTGTGTCTATCGGCCAAAACGAAGTGGATTTCTTTATTCGTAATACCATTAACCCCTCTTTAGGCCCGGATACTCCCACCGAATTTAACCCTGGTAAATACATTCAGTCCGAGAAGCGTGCCAACTTTGATGTGTCCAAGTATTTTGAAATGGATGCCATCGAAGGCATGAACTTCGCCGCTGGTTTCGAATATGGTCATGAATCCTATGAATCCATCGCTGGCGATCCAAAATCATACGAAAGAGGCATATTAGGCTTGCAAGGTTTTGGGATAGGCTCCAATGGATTCCCTGGGTTGGCACCTAAATTCCAAGGTAAAGACAGCCGTCATAGCGTCGCCCTGTATGTGGATACCGAATTCAATATCAACGAAGACTTGCTGTTGGGAGCTGCCATTCGTTACGAGGACTTCTCCGACTTTGGCAACACTACCAAAGGTAAGCTGTCTGCCCGCTGGCAGGTTACTGAAAGCTGGGCGTTGCGTGGTGCTTTGGCCTCCGGCTTTAAGGCCCCAACCATTGGTCAGTCTAACGTACGTAACGTAACCACGGCCTTTGCTAACGTCAATGGCGAAACCAAGCTGGTCGACCGTGCTACCTTGCCACCGACAGACCCTATCGCTGTGCAAAAAGGTGCAGAGCCGCTGCAGCCTGAAGAGTCAACCAGCTACAGCTTAGGTTTGGTGGGTGAACTTGATAATGGCCTTTTCCTGACCATCGACTACTACAATATTGAGCTAAAAGACCGGATCAGTACCGCCTCCGGTATCACGCTGACCCAGGCCGATATTGATGCACTGCTGGCGCAGGGTGTAACCGATGCCTCCAGCTTCAGTCAGGTTAGCTTCTTCACAAACGACTTCGATACCACCACTCAGGGTGTGGATATTGTCGCCAACTACAGCCAGGAAATGTTTGGTGGCGACACCAAGTACTCCTTGGCTTACAACTGGACCCGAACCGAAGTGGATGATGCCGGTGATACCGTATCACCTGATCGCGTACGCATGCTGGAAGACAACCTGCCGCCGGTGCGTTACAGCTTTACTGCAAACCACACCAATGGTGACTGGCGTGTTCTTGGTCGTTTAAGCTACTTCGGAAGTATCTTTGAAGATCACCTGGATTCCGGCTTACCCATCGACCACATCGGCTCTGAGTTCACCGTGGACGTGGAAGTAGGTTACCACTTCACCGAGAATTTCAACGTGGTAGTGGGTGCCAAGAACCTGCTGGATGAATATCCAGACAGAAACACCCAATGGGATACCGAAGTTGCTGGTGCTCAGTACCCTGTTACCTCACCCATTGGTATCAATGGTGGTTTCTACTACGTCAGGGGTGTTTACAGCTTCTAATAGCGTAACTAACCTAAGTAAGGCCGCTATATGCGGCCTTTTCTTTTTGATAGGGTGCAATGAAACTGATTTCACTGAAATTTGTTGCTATCACCGTAATGGCCCTGACGGGCACTTTGCTGATGCTTTGGTGGTATGCACTAAACAGTACCCAGCGGAATTAGCACCCCAAAAAGACCAAGTGGAAGGCACACTTTTCGATAACGTACAGCTGATCAGCATGCGACAAGATATGGCGCAGGTGGTGTCAGGACAGTCTGTGTTGATTCGGAGTGGCAACATTGAGGCAATAGGGCCTTCTGGCAGTATTCAGGCGCCATCAGGTTTTCGGGTGGTGGACGGTCAGGGACAGTATCTAATGCCTGGCTTGATTGATGCGCATATTCATCTGAGCGATGAAGTTGAACTGGCTGCTTACCTGGCTCATGGGGGCACGGGTGTGCGCAATATGTCTGGCTACCCGTTTCATTTGACGATTCCCGAGCGTTACCAGGACAATGAGTTATTTGGCCCGGATTTTATTACCACCGGTCCTATCTTAAATAGCCATGGTCCCAATGAAAATTTGATACAGCAGATTGTCACCACTGCTGAAGAAGCGCGGGAAGCCGTCAGGCAGCAGTATCGCCAAGGCTATCGTGCGCTGAAAATCTATTCTAATCTGACGCGCGAAGCCTATACCGCCATTCTGGAAGAAGCCGCCAATCTGGGCCTGCCTATCACCGGTCATTCTCCTGAAGGTGTTCGTGAGGTGGGAATTCCCTGGGAAAAGCCCTTCGAGATCCCCTGGGAGGGAGCCGTTGGCAAAGGCTTTACCACCTTAGAGCATTTAGAAACCATCGTTTGGCATGGACTAAGGGACGATCTTGATGAACAGAAGATGGCGCAACTGGCCGATGAATTGGTGGCATCGGGGGATGTGGTAACGCCCACCCTGATTGCACACAGGCGCCTGGTGCTAATTGCCCAAACTAAAGGTGAATACCTCAATCGGCCGGGGTCAGAAACCATCAATCCATTTGTCAGACTGATAGAGTCAGGATCAGAAAACTATTGGAAAGGGGCTGACGTATCAGATTATGAGGCACCCCATGCCGCGTATTTTATAACGGCAGCAGGTATTTTGCACCGTGCCGGCGTGCCTTTGCTGGTGGGTACTGATGCCGGTAGCTTCGGCATCATTCCTGGCGCTTCAATGACCCGGGAGCATGAACTTTTTATTGAGGCAGGGATCCCCGCATATAACGCATTAAAAAGTGCAACCATATTGCCGGCAAAAATCCTTGGATTTGAAAAAGCGGGTATGATTTCTCCGGGATTTAAGGCCAACCTGGTGTTGTTACAAGGCAATCCCTTGGACAATATCAGTGTGGTTGAGCACTCACAGGGAGTCATGATTGGTGGTCGATGGCTGGACGAGAAGCAGATACAAGCTTTGCAAAAGGCGGCGCGAGATACCTCAATGCTTCGTTCTGCCGGGCGGGCAGTACAGATGCTGCTAGCTAAGTAGCTTCGCCAGGAAAACGCTTATTATATTTAGAAAAACTTGTTCTTAATTGGAAACTCAATGAAGACATTGACCCTGTTCCGGCATGCCAAGTCCAGTTGGAAGTATGACATTGATGATGCTTTCCGGCCGCTAAATGCCAGGGGCTATCGTGATGCCCCGCTGATGGCGGCAGAATTTTCTGGGCAGCAGCCTGAACTGGTGTTGTGTTCCCCGGCGATAAGGACATACAGCACCGCATTGATATATCTTGAGTATCTGCAGATACCACTTCAAAGGTTGCAGTTGGACTGGGCCTTGTATGAAACCAGTGGCGAGCGGTTGATGTCTTTTTTAAAGACGCAATCTGACAATGTGCAGCATATATGGTTATTTGGCCACAATCCGGGACTGAATGAGTTGCTGGATTTGTGTTTGCAAGAGTCACAGGAGAACCTGGTGACCGGCGCCTGGGCGAGTCTTGCCTTCGATTGTTCCTCTTGGACAGTATTGAATAGAGCAAGTCTTTTGGCCTCGGCTAAACCGCAAAAGGAAAAGACAAACTAGATGTTAAATGCCATCCACCATGTCGCCATCATCTGCTCTGATTATGCGGTTTCCAAAGTCTTTTATACGCAAATATTAGGCTTGCAGATTGTGGCTGAACATTATCGCGGCGCAAGAGATTCATATAAATTGGACTTACGCCTGCCTGACGGAGGCCAAATTGAGCTCTTCTCTTTCCCCAATCCGCCACCAAGACAGACTCGTCCCGAAGCCCAGGGATTACGTCATCTGGCGTTTAGTGTCAAATCTGTGCCTGAGGCGGTCGAAAAACTTGAGAAGAAGGGGGTATCCGTAGAGCCGATCCGCATCGACGAATATACCGGTAAAGCCTATACCTTTTTCCAGGATCCCGATGGCTTACCAATTGAGCTCTATCAACAGTAGATTTAACAGAATAACCTGTGTAAATGCTTATTCTTGCATAAACTTGAAGGGGCAATGCAGGAGCTAGGCTAATGAATAATTTACAAAAACTCGGTGGGTTAGCGGCATGGGTCTGTGCTTTCACCTACCTTGTTGGCTACCTGTTGTACCTCACGCTTTTGTCGCCTATTCAAAGCGATGCCACGCCCTCAGAAGCACAAGAACAACTAGCCTTTCTGGTCGAGCATCAGGCTGTCATTTACGTGTGGAATCTGGTCATCTATGTGCTCTTCGGTGTTTTTCTGGTGGGCCTGGTTTTCTCTCTCAATGAAAGGCTTCGCACCAAAGCACCGGCACAGATGCTGCTGGCCACCGCTTTTGGACTGATATGGTCGGGGTTGGTGATTGCCAGTGGCATGGTGGCCAATATCGGGCTTGAGCGGGTGGTCAATTTATCCAATATCGATCCCGAGCAAGCTTTAACTGTAGGGCTGGCCCTTGGTGCGGTCACGGACGGGTTAGGCGGGGGAACGGAAATTGTCGGTGCACTCTGGGTGCTACTGGTGTCTTGGGCGGGGCTCGAAGCTGGTCTTTTGCCCAAGGGGCTGCATTATCTTGGCTTAGCCGTTGCCTTTGTGGGTATGCTGGTATTGATCCCTGCACTTAGTTCCCTGGGGGTCCTGCTAAAAATAGGACAAATTAGCTGGTTTGTTTGGTTGGGCATGCAAATGTTGCTGGCCGAGATGCGTCAAGACTGGGATGCTCCAGACAACCCCATGCAGTAGTCCACTTCTGCTTTTGCCTTCAACAGGTTAAGCTGGGAAACCCGATATCGGCGTCAAAAAATACAGAAGATGAAACTAAGAGAAATGAAAGGCCTGGGACCGGCCAGCGAACAATGCCTTATCAAAGTAGGGATCCACAGTCCGGAGCAGTTGCATCAGGTGGGTGCCGTCGCTGCCTTTATGCGTCTTAGGGAGCAAGGCAGGCCCAGCCTCAATTTTCTGTATGCCTTAGTGGGCGCCATCGAGGACCGGCATTGGATGGATATTGCCCGGGAAGAAAAAGGCCGTCTATTACTGGAATTGGAAGGAATAGCTGAACTGCAAAGCGAATTGGCCAAAGAGGGTAGAGAACTTAAGTTCTGAAGAAAGGCCTGTTATAGAATACTTATTCGCCAATATTATTTAAGAGAACGACTAGTATCTTATCTCACTTCTCTGTTTCTGCTCCTTGTCATTCCCCCTTGCCGTAAGAGGGGATCAAGCCAACAAACTAATCACTAACAGTAGCGCCAACACCAGCGCCAGTCGCAGGGTTAGATCGCTGGTGGTCCAGGGGGTAAACGCCGGTTTTCGCGGCATTTTCTGCACAAGGCTGGTGAAGCCCTCATATAATTTGGCCCTGACGGCGCGCATATCTCTGACTAAGGCTTCTGCCACCAATGGCAACAGACGGCGGTAGAACCAGTCTATATCGAGATTAATACTGCGTAACTCCGGTGGATACAGGCCGCGCTTATTCAGCCACACAAAGGCCAGGGCCGAAAAGCACAGCAATTGCATTTGGGTCAGGCTATGGGTCAGATCATAGGGTTGATAGGAAGTGGACCATGGCAACCATTGATAGAGAAGTTCAGGGTAACTGCCAATCAGGATGCAAAGCACGGCCGATACGCCCATCGCCAGTAACATGGTCCAGGGGGCTTCGTTGACTTGATAGCCTCTGTCATGGGCAAAAAAAGCAAAGTAAGGAATTTTGATCCCGGCATGGTGAAACACGCCTGCAGAGGCAAAAAGCAGCATTAACCATAAAATGGGATAGCCTTGTTCGAGCATGGCCAACATCACCATGGATTTAGTGACAAAGCCGCTGAACAGGGGAAAGGCTGAAATCGAGGCCGCACCAACCAGACATAGTACCGTGGTTTTAGGCATGGACTTGTACAAGCCTCCCAAATCCGAGCCCAAGGTATGGCCGGTACGAAATAGCACAGCCCCCATGCTCATAAACAGTAATCCTTTGAATATCACATCGGCAAAGGCGTGAGCCACGGCACCGTTTAGGGCAAGGGCGGTGCCAAGACCGATACCACAGACCATAAATCCCAGCTGGTTGATCATGCTGTAGGCCAACACTTTGCGAAGATCATTCTCTATCACTGCATAGAAAATGGGAAAGCAGGTCATGATGGCTCCGATGTAAATCAATATCTCGGTGCCGGCGAAACTGCGGGCCAAGGCATACACCGCCACTTTTGTGGTAAAAGCAGACAAAAACACCGCGCCGGCAGCGCTGGCATTGGCATAGGCATCGGTGATCCAGCCATGCAGCAGGGGAAACGCACACTTAATGCCAAAAGCGAGGAAGATCAGAACGCCTGCCAGGGTATCCAGAGACAGTTTATCAAATGCCAGGCTGCCACTTTGTTGGTAGTGCAGCAAAATGCCGCTGAGCAACAACAGGCCGGAGAGAATGTGGGCGTACAGGTAACGCAATCCGGCATTGCGGCTGTCGGCTTGCCCCCCCATCATCACCAGGCCAGCAGAGCTGAGTGCAAGTAATTCCCAAAAGATAAAAAGGCTGATCAGATCGCCGGAAAATACTGCACCGATAGCGCTGCCTGCATAGAGCATGGACAGGCTTGGCTCGAAGCGGCTTTGTTTATGCCATGAGAAGATAAATGCCAGTATTGCAGCCAGGTGAAATAGCAACCCAAAAAGCAGGCTCAGTTTATCCGCATGTATCAGAGCTAATTCAAATCCCATCAGTGAGGCAGTTACTTCAGTGGGAGGAAAGAGCAGCAGCATTATTCCGCCAAGTACCGGCGGCACCAGCATCAGCAACCTTTGCCACCATCCGGTAAACCAAGGCAATAAGATGCTGGCCAGGAAAAAAGGTAAAAAGGGCGGGATATCAGCGCTTATCATAGTAATCCTCGTCGCGCTGAAGAAACTTTCGCATCAACTTGGCCAGCAGCACCAGCAATACACAGGCGACAAAGCCAAAGGCGGCGTAGAAACCGGGAATCGCTTCAAAATCAAGAAGATGATGACGATGCACCACAAAATCCAGCAAAAAAAGCACAACACAAAGACTGTAGAAAAAACGCAATAGCCTTTGTACGTTGGCCGGATTGTCGAATACACCTTTTTGCTTCTGAGACATGGCGCGTCTCCTTCTCAACCGGTAATGGGGCGCAGCAGCTGGATCAGGGGCTCGGCTGCGAAAAACAATAAAATACAAGCCAGTGCCGGCAATGCCATGGACACCTGGCAGCTCAGAGGCACTTTCTTCAGGGCAAAAGGTTGTGCAGACGGACGAAAGGCACCCAGGGGCACAGACAACAAGTAGGCAATATTCAGCAAGGAACTCAGCATCAGTACCCCCAGCAGTAAATATTGGCCTGCTTCCACTGTGCCCAGTGCCAGGTACCATTTACTCCAGAGTCCTCCAAAAGGTGGCAAGCCGATAACGCTTAAGCTCGCCAGCGTAAAAATGATAAACGGCAGCGGCATTTGCCGACCAAGGCCGGTGAGTTCGCTGATGTTGGTCTTGCCACTGGCAATCAGGATAACCCCTGCCACAAAAAACAGGCTGATTTTGGCCATGCCGTGCATCAGCATTTGCAGGGCGCCGCCCAGCAAACCCATGCTATTTGCCAGCACCGTGCCAAGCACAATGTAAGACAATTGACTGATGGTGGAGTAAGCCAGACGCTCTTTAAGGTTATCGCGGGTCATGGCCACAAAGGAGGCCAACAAGATGGTTAGCGCAGGCAGCCACAGAAGCAGCGTGGCCTGGGCATGAATGACCTCTGCACCAAACAGGTAAAGGGTGACTTTTAGCAAGGTAAACACCCCAGCTTTAACCACGGCCACCGCATGCAACAGCGCACTGACGGGTGTCGGTGCGACCATGGCCGCCGGTAACCAGCGATGCAGCGGCATCACCGCCGCTTTGGCCACCCCCAGCACAAACAGCAGATAGAGAAGAGCAACGCCGGGCTGATCCTTATCCAGCAACCCGCCGGGTGTGAAGTTAAGGCTGCCGGTCCATTGCCAAAACACCAATATGCCGGGAAGCAGCAACAGCAAAGAGCTGCCCATCAGCAGCATCAGATACAGGCGCGCGTTCTTGCGGGTCTTCTCGTCGCCTTTATGGCTAACCAAAGGATAGGTCGTGAGGGTCAATAGCTCATAAAACAGGAAGAGGGTGAGCAGGTTGTCTGCCAGGATAAGCCCCATCAGGCAAGCCATGGCAAGGCAAAATGCCACATAGAAACGGGTTTGATGGCTTTCTTGTTTGGCGCGCATATAACCAATGGCGTATAGGTGCGTGATCAGCCAAAGACTGCTGGCTAACAGGGCAAAACACAGTCCCAGTGGCTCAATGCTAAAGGCCAGTGGAATGCCTTCTATCGGGGAGGCAAATATCAGGGGGGCATTCCACAACAGTGCTTCGTGGCTAAGGTTGAATTGCACAAAGCCAGTGATACTCCAAAGCAAAAGCATCAGCGCAGTGAATGCGCCAAAGCCATCACGCAGGTTTGGCTGCCTGCCCAGAAAGCCAACCGCCAAGGCGCCGAGAAGGGGGATCAGCGGCCCTATGCCCAGCCATAATGAGAGGCTCATGAGCTGCCCCACAATACCGTCGCGGCATGTTGTGCCAATTGCCAGGGCCATTGACTAAAAAAGCCGAAATAGAGACAGCCGAGAGTCAGGCTCCACATGGACAGGGGCATCAACCAACCCGGTTTCACGGTTAGCTGCATGTTACTTTGGGGATTACTGTAGGCGGTTTCCAGTATTTTCCATACATAAGCCAGGGCCATCAGGGAACTGGCGAGGATGGCCAACACCAACCCAAAGCGTCCTTGTGTGAGCGCTGCATCCAGCAATTGCCATTTACCCACAAAGCCCACAGTGCCTGGTACACCAACCAGACTTAAACCACAGATCACCAGCGCCAGAAACAACAAAGGCGAGCGCCCGGCCAATCCTGTCAGTTGGCTTATTTTGCTGGTGCCCGCGCTCAGTACCATAATGCCGGCCAGCATAAACAGGCCGCCTTTGGCCAGTGTATGGGCAAACAGCTGCATTAAGCTGGCGCTTAAACCTTTTGCAGACAACAGTCCCATACCGCCCAACATATAACCGAGGTGGGCCAGGCTGGAATAAGCCAGCAGGCCTTTAAAGTCATCCTCTTTTAAGGCCAGATAGGAACAATAAAGCATGGCCAGAACACCGCCAACCAACAGTAATTCAGCCAGATAGTGACTGGCACTGATGGCCTGGCCGAATAAGCCGAACTGGCAGCGCACCAACACATACAAGGCGACCTTGGTGGCGGTCGCTGCTAATAGCACCGCCACCGCGCTGGGAGCAAATCGGTATACCGTAGGTAACCAAAGGTGCAGCGGGAAGATAGCGATTTTCAGCACCAAACCGGCGAAAATAAAAGCAAAGGCACCCTGAATTGTCCGTTGATGAGGACTAGTGGCAAACTTTTGCGCCATATCCTCAAGATTAAGGGTGCCGGTGGCGGTATAGGCAAGACCCACGCCGATCAGAAACAACGTTGCCCCCAGTGTACCGGTGACCAGATAGCGAAACGCGGCCAGCAAGGCGCGCCGATCTTTACCCAAACTGACCAGGCCATAGGTGGCGAGCGAAGAAATCTCCAAAAACACGAACAGATTAAAGATATCTGCAGTGAGGACCATACCGAGCAGGCCCATGACACACAATTGCATGCAGCAGTAGGCATAAGGCAGCTTTTCATGATCAACATCTGTGCGCAGGCTGTGCTTGGCATAAACACAGGTCAGCACGGCAATGGCTGCAATCAGCAAGCCCATAAACAGGCTCAAGGCGTCAACCCGGTAGGCGATCCCCCAGGGGATTGCCCAGCCTCCCATGGAGTAGTCCAAAGGCTGACCGCCGAGGACCACAGGGAGCATGGCAACAAAGCAAAGCAGTTGGCCGATGCTGATTATCAGGGTTATCCACCATGCCCAGCTCGACCGTCCAAGTAAAGCCGCCAGTGGTGCGCCAATCATGGGCAGCAGAATGGGTAACACAGCCAGGTGCAGAGACATCAGCATGCTTATTCCTGCTCCTGTTGGTCTTTCTCGAGGATCGCATCTTCTTCTATGCTGCCGTAGGCCTTATGGATGCGTACGATCAAAGCGTAACCCACCGCCAGGGTGGCCACGCCCACCACAATGGCCGTCAGCATCAAGACTTGTGGAAGCGGATTGGCGTAGCGGCTGAATCCTTCAGCGAGGATAGGGACAGTGGCATCATGTCGGTAGCCCCAACTGATAAACAGCAGAAATACCCCGGTTTGAAAAATGCTTAGACAGGCCAGCTTTTTGAGCAGATTTTGCCTGGCGATGATGCCGTAAAGACCAATCATCAGTAAGGCAATTACTGCCCAATAATTGAAATGCCCCAACACCAAATCCAACACACTCTCCATCAAGGCAAACGACTCCAATGGGCAAAGGCATAGAAGATCAGGGTCAGAGTGGAAGCGACGGTCATACCCACGCCAATTTCAATCAGAATGATTCCGATATGCTGGCCTTCTAACGGCGTCTTAGCCATTACCGAGTAGTTGAGAAACTCCCCTCCCAGAAGCACGTCCACCAATCCTGTACCGGCATAAAGCAAGAGACCGAAGCATGCCAATATTCTGAGCCAGGAAGGTGGCAACACTCTTTCCGCAGCAGGCAGGCCAAACGCCAGCAAATAAAAAACCATGGCGGCGCTGAAAATGGCGCCGGCCTGAAAACCGCCACCGGGACTGAAATCACCGTGAAACTGCACATAGAAGGCGAAAAGTAAGATCAGCGGGATCAGGTACCTGGCCAAAACCTGAAGGAGCAGGTGGGACTTCATCGGGAGGTGATCCTTATCTTATTTTTGACCTTCACACTGGGTTTTTGCCGCCAATGCCCCAGCAGCATCAGTACACAGACACCACCAGTGAAAATGACTGCCACCTCGCCCAAGGTGTCAAAACCCCGATAACTGGCAAGCACCGCGGTCACCACATTGGGTACGCCGGTTTCTTCTTTACCTTTTTCCAGATAATGCTTAGCCACCCCTTGCAGCGCAGGAGACTGTTCATCGCCGAGGGGCGGCAGATCCAGACTGATCACCACCAACAGTCCGCCGACCAGGGTACATAGCAACAAGGCGGGAAGATGTATTTTCGGGCGCTTTTCTTTGTGAATTCCGGTAATCGCCAAGGTCGCCAGCATCAGCACCGTGGAGATCCCAGTACCCACCGCCGCTTCAGTGAAGGCCACATCGGGTGCATCCAAAACGAGGAACAGCGCTGCGGTTAACAAACTATAGAGACCAAACAACATCGCCATGGCCATTAAATGACGGATAAAGAGGATGGATACGGCCATGGTCAGCAGAAACAGCAGCAACACGATGTTCAGCACCACATCAATCATGCTTGGTCTCCATGGGCGGCAAGCCCGCCTGACGGGCTGCATGACCTAAGGCATAACTTGACGTGGGGTTGGTAAAAAACAAAAAGCCGAAGATGAGTCCTAATTTAAGGGACGCTAAGGTAAGTCCTTCTTGAAGTGCCAGGCCCGCTAACACCAAAAAGGCACACAGACTGTCTGTCATGCCCAGGGCATGCAGTCGGGTGTAAAAGTCAGGAAAACGATGCAGACCCATGGCACCGGCTAACCCCAGTAGCGCCCCGGCAAACAACAGTAGTGCCGACAATCCCTCCCACATCATTGCTCCTCCTTGTCCAGGTAGGCAAAGTGCTTACCCCGCTCAATCAAGCGCAGGGCGGCGACTACCGCCAAAAAGTTCAGTAACGAATAGAGCAGAGCAATATCCAGTAAATCCATGCGTCCGGACCAGGCAGCGAATAACGCAATCAGCAGCACGCTCTTGGTGCCTGCCATATTTACCGCCAAGATGCGATCAAACAAACTGGGCCCCAGCAGTGCCCGGGCTAGTGCCAGCGCCAGGGTCAGTAAAATCAGGGCAATCACAACAATCAGAAGCATCAGTCTTTCTCTTCCAGTCTGGACACCAGTATCGCCAGATGCCCCGCTTGCAGAGCCTGACTGTGTTCAACAGAGAGATAGTGCACTACCAGACACTCCTCTGAAAGTTCAAGGCTGGCGGTGCCTGGTGTCAGGGTGATGGCATTGGCATAAATGGCTTTACATAACTGGGAGCGAAAAGGCAGTTCCAGGGTCAGGGTTTGCGGGGACAGCCGACGAATGCCCATCAGGCGAAGTAACATGTCGAGGTTGGACAGCACAATCAGCCAGAAGAGCTTCGTCCAAAACAGCGGCAAACGGTATAGCAGCCGGGCATGACTGATATGCTGCGGTCCTTCTGCAAAAGCCAATCCCATGCGATGCACTAAAAGCAGGGTTAAACATACAGACAACAGGCCTAATGACAGCATCAGCACTGAATGATGGCCGGACAACAGCCACCACAGCAGCAACAACACCACTGCCAGACCCACATATCTGCTTATCAATGCCATTCCTTCCCTTGTTATGCCTGCTTTGGGCAGGTGAATTTTAAAACGGGTTATCAATAGGTTAGTTGATTTTTTAGGCATGTAGTAATACCAAGTCCATTAATGATGTGATCACTCAGCGAGAGTCAAAATGTTCCATGGCAAGGCAAGGGGCTGCAGGTTTAGTGGACCTAAATCAAAGACGCCAAACACCGCCAGGGGGCATTTTGGCCTCGCCCACAGGGAGCGGCCAGAAGGGCTTATTTCTTTGACATAGACACCACTATGCCTGCACAAATGTTTCTGGAAAACATTTGAACATCCAAAGGATGGCCAAAGGCGAAGGGCAGGAAGCCCGTAGTCAAGCGGCGCCTCGATCTAAGCCCTTCTGACCTGCTCTGAGTTGACCAGATCATTAATGGACTTGGTATAACTGGCCGGTCCGGCAATTGCGGCTGGGCGTGGCAAAGTGCTGATCAGGGCCGGCATTTTTTGGCATAATCCGCCGTCGACTCAGGAGAACCGATGCCAACGACCAGAAAAGCCTTCGCCAAAGACGGGGCCCTTGCCACAGCCATTCAGGGGTTTGCGCCCCGTGAGGCACAGATCCAGATGGCCGAAGCCGTGGAGCAGGCGATCGCCAAAAAAGGGCAATTAGTCGTGGAAGCGGGCACCGGTACCGGCAAAACCTTTGCCTACTTGGTGCCCTCACTGTTAAGCGGTAAAAAAGTCATTCTCTCCACCGGTACCAAAAACCTGCAGGAGCAGCTCTATCACCGCGACCTGCCACTGGTCAAAAAAGCCTTGGCCATGGGCGGCAAAACCCAGTTGTTAAAAGGGCGCGCCAACTACTTATGTATACACCGCCTGGCACAACATGGCGGCAACAGCACCTTGGTGGATAAAACCGTATTGCACGAGCTTACACTGGTGCGTGAATGGGCGAGCAGCACCAAAACCGGTGATATGGGTGAGCTTCGCTCGCTGCCCGAAGATGCCCGGGTGTTGCCTTTTGTAACCTCTACCGTGGATAACTGTCTGGGCAAAGACTGTCCCAATTATGAAGATTGCTATCTGGTCAAAGCCCGGCGCAATGCCATGGATGCCGACCTGGTGGTGGTTAACCACCATTTGTTCTTCGCCGATATGGCCCTCAAAGACACTGGCTTTGGTGAGCTGATTCCCGAAGCGGATGTAATTGTCTTTGATGAAGCCCATCAAATCCCGGAAATTGCCAGCGAATACTTTGGCGAAGCGCTTTCCAGTCGCCAGTTGCAGGACCTGGCCACCGATATGGATTTGGTCTATCGTACCAGCCTCAAAGATGCCCAACAGCTTTCCAAGGTGGCCGAAAAGCTGAAGATGATTGCCATGGATCTGCGCTTACTGTTTCCGGAAACCCCGCAGCGCGGAAACTGGCGCGAGCAGTTGCTGCGCGATGAGGTGGATGCCCAGGTGCAAAAGCTCAAGGAAACCCTGGAGCTGGTCTACGAGGTCTTAAAACTGCACCTCGGTCGAGACAAAGATCTGGATAATCTGTATGAACGTGCAGCCGAAGCCAGAAGTAAGCTGAACAAGCTCACCGACAAGGACAAGCTGGGGATCAGTTTGTGGTATGAAACCACGCCGCGCCATATTGTCTTGCACTTAACCCCGTTGTCTATTGCCGGTCGCTTTGCAGAGATGATTGCCGAGCCCAGGCGCAGCTGGATCTTTACTTCCGCCACGTTGCTGGTGGGCGATGGCTTTGAACATTTTACCCGTCGCCTTGGCCTCAATGATGCCGCCACGTTAGCCCTGGACAGTCCCTTTGACTATCCGTCTCAGGCCATACTTTGTGTGCCCCGGTATTTACCCGAACCCAGCGCTTTTACCATGAAAGCAACCCTGGCCGATATTGCGGTAAAGTTGATTAATGCCAGCAAGGGGCGCTGCTTTTTACTGTTTACCAGCCATGCCATGATGAATGATATCGCCGCCATGTTGCCCGAGCGCATCACCAACCCGATTCTGGTCCAGGGTACCACCAGTAAGCGGGCGCTGCTGGAGGCCTATATGGATGACGGTGATGCCGTGTTGCTGGGTACCGGCGCATTCTGGGAAGGGGTGGATGTACGCGGCGAACATCTGGTGTGTGTGTTGATTGATAAACTACCCTTTGCCTCACCGGACGATCCGCTGCTGCAAGCCAGAATCGAAGATTGCCGCAAGCGTGGCGGCAATCCTTTTGCGCAAATCCAGATCCCCCAGGCCGTGATCACCCTTAAACAGGGGGCAGGCCGACTGATCCGGGATGCCAGCGATAAAGGAGTGCTGGTGATATGCGACAATCGCTTGGTGACCCGCGATTATGGTAAAACTTTTATATCGAGCCTGCCGGATATGCGGCGCACCCGCACATTGGACGAGGCGCTGGCATTTTTAGAGCACATTTCACAGGAATCCTCCGAGCCATGAACATACTGGTTATCGACACCGCCACTGAAGCCTGTTCCGCCGCCTTGCAAATTGGCGAGCGTCAATGGCATCGGTTTGAGATCTGCCCGCAGCAACATAGCCAACGTCTGCTGCCGATGGTGGATGAACTGCTTAAAGAAGCCGGTGCGACCTTAAAGGATCTGGATGGTCTGGCCTATGGGCGCGGCCCTGGCAGTTTTACCGGTGTGCGTATTGCCACCGGCATGATCCAAGGCCTGGCCTTGGGCACCGGTTTACCGGTGGTGGGAATTTCTACGTTGGCCGCCATGGCCCAACAAGCTCACAGCGAGCTGGGCGCCACCGAAGTAGTCGCGGCTATTGATGCGCGTATGGATGAAGTCTATTTGGGCTGCTATCACTTTGATAACGGGCAGATTGATTTGCGTTATCCCGAGCAGGTATTGCCACCGCAGGATGCCGCCAGTCTTATCGACGAACTGCCCGTTGCGCCAACCGGCGTTGGCACCGGCTGGGCAGCGTATGCGGCACTGAACCCAAAAGCTTGGGTGAAGGTAACAGACAATATCCTTTACCCCAGCGCCCTGTTTATGCTGCCTTTAGCCAGGCAGCAGTTGCAGCAAGGGGCGGGTAGCGCCGTAGAAGATATCGAGCCGGTGTATTTGCGCGATCAGGTGACGTGGAAGAAATTGCCTGGTCGCGAGTAGATACTTTACGAGCTACGAGCTACGAGCTACGAGCTACGAGGTACGAGCAGCTGTAAGAGTGGAATGAATCTTGCGTAGAGAGTTGGTTGGTGGCAGTACCCTTTAATACTGCCAGCATTTTGGCTTTTGTCTGATATCACTTAGCAGTAACCAAAAAACGTGGACATAGACGCTTCAATTATTGCCTCGCAACAAGGGCTGATCAGCAATCCGGTGGTCAAAGGACCACAGCGGGAGGCCCCGTCACGTCAGCAACAAGACGACAGCACCACACAATTACCGCCGCGCCAGGTGGTGGTCCGTCAGGGCACCGAAGAGTCCCGCGTACAAGCCGATAAATATCAGCAAGAGCAGCAGCGCTTTTATGAAGAGCCCAATGGTAAAAATCGCGCTGCACTGGATGCCTACCAAAGCCTGGCCAAGGAACAGCTTCGCGACGAAATCCACCAATCTATGGGTATCGATACCTACGTTTAGCTGCTTTTCTCCTTAAAAATTCAGTCCTCGTTCAGTTATCCAACCCATAATAAAACTATATACTTGAGCGAGTTACCTGTTGTCCGAAGGATAAGCGATGAGATCCTTACTACTCTTTTCTTTTTTACTCTTAGGCGGCTGCAGCACCATGCCTGACAGCCTGCAAGTGGCAGACGAAAACCGTCTTGTCAGCTACCCGCAAGTGGCCGCGAATGCCGAGGCAGTCAAAGGTGAGCCAGCCCGATGGGGTGGGGTGATTGCCAATGTGCAGAATCAGCAGGATGCCACCTTGGTGGAAATGCTGCATTACCCCATCAGGAGCTCTGGCCGCCCTTTGATCAGTGATCAAAGCATTGGTCGTTTCCGGGTGTATGTGGACGGCTTCCTCGACCCCATGGTGTTTAAGCCCGGCCGGTCAGTGACTGTCTCCGGTCAGGTAATTGGTATCGAAGAAGGGCTGGTGGGTGAGCACACCTATCAATTCCCGACCTTACATGCCAGCGGTTACCACTTGTGGCAGGAAGTGGCGGAAGTGGATGTGACCACCATCAGCGTTGGCTTTGGTCACTGGCCTTACTATCGACATGGTTGGTACGCTCCCCATAGCTGGTATATGTTTCCCTATCACCAGCGGGTGATTGTGCGCGGTCGCGGCGGTCTTAGCTCTGGCGGTGCTTCTTCACCCTCACCGGCCACGCCGCCGGCCACAGAGCGACCCAAACCTTCATTTCAGCAGCAGGAAACCCGCTCCCGCCGGGTGGCTGAAGATATGGGTAATATCAAAGAGCAGTAGGCAAAATATTGCCGTTGCCATAGGCAAGGCGGCAATGAAATGTTAAAAAGGCGGCAAAACATTGCCGCCTTTTTTGCTATGCAAGCTGTCCAATTTTCTCTATCTCATCTTCAATTAGCCGGGTTACGCTGTGGTGATCCTTTAGGTCCCAAAGTATTGGCGCTGCACGGCTGGCTGGATAATGCTGCCAGTTTTTTGCCCCTTTCAGGCTTTATGCAAAACGTGGATTTCCTCGCCCTGGATTTTGCCGGCCATGGCCATTCTGCTCACCGCAGCCCTGATGCCCATTACCATTTAATGGATTGGGTGCAGGATATTCATGCTCTGGTGGAGTCCTTGGGCTGGCAGCAATTTCATATCCTGGGCCATTCCATGGGCGGTATTGTCGGCTCTTTGTATAGCGCCTGTTTTCCGGAAAGGGTGTTGACCCTGACCATGCTGGAGGCTTTTGGGCCATTGACTCAGGAAGCACAAACCAGTGCCCAGCAGCTGCGCGATTCGGTCCTCAGTCGTTTGGAGATCGAAAAGAAAGAAGCCCGTCATCCGCCCTCATTTTCTAAAGCGGTGATTGCGCGAACGATGGCAGGGGATATCGATAAGGAGTCGGCCCGTATTTTGGTCGAGCGTAACTTGGTTGAAACAGACGATGGACTTAAATGGCGCACCGACCGGCGCCTGCGCACGATCTCATCATTGCGGATGACGGATGAGCAGGCCAAAGCATTTCTTTGCGGGATCCAATGTCCTGTGTTGGCCGTAAGAGGAGAGTCCGGTTTTGAAAAAATTAGGATCAATCAGGCTAAGCGTCGTGAATGGATTGTTAACCTTAAAGAAAGTAGCTGTGAGGGTGGACACCACTTTCATATGCAGCAACCACAGGTGCTAGCTGAACAGCTTCGGGCATTTTGGGGCCTAAATCAGCCTTGATAGAAGCTAGATTTTGCCCAAAAGGTTAATTTGGCGTTGATTGTGCTGCGTTTTCCCGTTTAACTTTGTTAATGCTTTGGCTACTATTGTGGTCTGGCCGGGTTAACCTGTTGACCAAGCTAAATAATCGGTCCATTCCCTACAAGGACCGAAGGAACATACAACAAGAATGACGACAAGTGTGCCGCAGGAGGCAATGTGGAAAAGATTTGGCTGAAACATTACCCTGACGCCGTTCCGGCAGAGATAGACCCCGACCATTATTCTTCCATTGTGGATATCCTCGAGCAGTCGATATCCAAATTCAAAAACAACGTTGCCTATATCAACATGGGCCGTGAAATGACTTTTGCCGAGTTGGACAAGCAAACCAAGGCGTTTGCCGCTTACCTGCAAGGCATGGGGCTGGTAAAAGGAGATGCGGTTGCGGTTATGATGCCCAACCTGCTGCAAAATCCGGTCTCTATTTTCGGGATCCTGCGAGCCGGTTTGACCGTGGTCAACGTTAACCCGCTATATACGGCCCGTGAGCTAAAGCATCAACTCAACGACGCCGGTGCCAAGGCCATCGTGATCATCGAAAACTTCGCCCATACCCTGGCCGAAGTAGTGGAAGATACCGGTATCAAAAAGGTTTTCCTGACTAGTGCCGGCGACATGCTGCCTGCACCAAAGCGCTGGCTGGTGAACTTCGTTGTTAAACACGTGAAAAAGGCGGTTCCACCTTTTCATCTCAAAAACGCCATGGCTTTTATGGACGCACTCAAGGCCGGTCAATCCATGCCTTACAAGCGTCCTGAACTGACAGGAGATTGCATTGCTTTCCTGCAGTATACCGGTGGCACCACCGGTGTATCTAAAGGCGCCATGCTGACGCATAGAAACCTGATAGCTAACCTGGAGCAAGTCTCCAATATTCTGGAAATGGCCATCGAAGAAGGCAAGGAGTTGGTGGTGACGGCGCTACCGCTCTACCATATCTTTGCCCTGACCGCGAACTGCCTGGTCTTCGTTAAATACGGTTGCCGCAACCTGCTGATCACCAATCCGCGTGATATGCCTGGCTTTGTCAAAGAGCTGAGTAAATACCCCTTTACGGTGATTACCGGTGTGAACACGCTGTTCAACGGTTTGCTGAACACTCCCGGGTTTAAGGATCTGGATTTTTCCGGCCTTAAGTTTGTGCTCGGTGGTGGTATGGCGGTACAACGCCCTGTGGCCGAGAGATGGCAAGCGGTGACCGGTAAGGTATTGCTTGAAGGTTATGGATTAACCGAATGTTCACCCGCCGTCTGTATTACCCAGCCCGATATCGGCCGTTACACCGGCTCCATTGGATATCCCTTGCCGTCAACGGACATTAAGTTGATGGATGAGGAGGGCAACGAAGTGCCACCAGGCGAGCCTGGTGAGATGTATGTGAAAGGCCCGCAGGTGATGAAAGGCTACCTCAACCGTGAAGAAGCCACGGCCGATGTCCTGAAAGACGGTTGGTTGGCTACCGGCGATGTGGCGCGTATGGACGAAGAGGGTCTTTTCTATATTGTTGACCGTAAGAAAGATATGATTTTGGTCTCTGGCTTTAACGTCTTCCCCAATGAGGTGGAAGAAGTGGCGGCCATGCACGAAGGCGTTGCCGAAGTGGCTGCGGTGGGCGTGCCCAGCGAAAGCACGGGTGAGGCGGTCAAATTGTTCGTGGTCAAGAAAGATCCGTTGTTGACCGAAAAAGATTTGATTGCCCATTGCCGCAAGCACCTCACAGGTTATAAGGTGCCCAAACAAGTCGAGTTTCGTCCTGATCTTCCCAAGACCAACGTCGGTAAAATATTGCGACGTGAACTTCGGAGTTAACCAATACAGGCCGGCAATCGCCGGCCTTTTGTTATATACATGAATTATCAATACATTAAAGATAAAGACGCCCTGGTAACCTATTGCCAGCGCGCACAAACCAAGCCTTTTATTGCCGTTGACACCGAATTCGTCCGCACCAGAACCCTGACCCCGCAAATTGGTTTGGTGCAACTTTATGATGGTGAACAGTTAGCATTGGTCGATCCCATTGCCATCAGGGAGCTTTCTGCTCTGGCTAACCTGCTGAGTAATCCCAAGGTCATTAAAGTATTACATTCCTGTTCGGAAGATCTCGATACCTTCTGGACAGCCCTTGGTGTGATGCCCAACCCTTTGTTCGACACCCAGTTTGCCACCAGTTTGCTGAATCAGGGCACGTCAGTGGGGTATGCCAAGCTGGTTGAACAACGTCTTGGCGTCAGCCTGGATAAGGGCGAATCCCGCACCGACTGGCTGGCCAGACCCTTGAGTGAACAGCAGTTGGCCTACGCGGCTAACGATGTGTATTACCTTTATCAGCTATTTTCGCCTATCGCCGCTGAAATCGAAGCCTTAGGGCGTACTGCCTGGGTACTGGAGGAGTCAGCGCAGTTGGCGGCGCGCAAACGCCAGGATCTGCCCAGCGAATACGCTTACCTGACTATTAAGAACAACTGGTTACTCAGCGGTCGTGGGTTGGCTTGTTTGAAAGCCTTAGCCGCCTGGCGACTCGAAAAAGCCAGAACCCGCAATCTCGCCCTTAACTTTGTGATCAAGGAGGGGGCGCTGGTCAATATTGCCAGGCGTCAACCCGCCAACAAAAATGCCCTTTATGCCATCCCCGAAATGGCTCCGCAGGATGTGCGTCGACACGGTGAAGAGTTGCTGGATATTCTGGATAACGTGAACCGCCTGCCGCCAGAGCATTATCCGGCCAATGTTGAACGGTTGGTGGATTTTCCTGCCTATAAGAAAACCTCAGCCAACCTGCGTCATTATTGTGAAGAAGTGGCGTCACAATTGGCCATTCCGGTTGAGTTACTCGGTTCAAAAAAACAGATAAACCAATTGCTAAAGTGGCTGTGGTTCACACTCGATGAGAGTAAACTAATGGGGCAGGTTCCTGAATTAATATCCGGCTGGCGATTGCCATTACTTCGTGACGGGATCTGCCGTATTACGGGCGTAAAGTTCGACTAATACAAGCAATGCCTATTGTTGCCAGCCGAAGGAGTAAGAATTTTAGATGTTGTGCGCTATCTATAAGAGCAGCAAAAAAGACGAGACCTATCTATTTGTCCCCAAGCGGGATGATTTCTCCTCTGTACCCACAGAATTAATGCAACACTTTGGTACCCCAAAACTGGTCATGGTGACCGTCATCAAGCCTGATGCCAAGTTGGCCATCAGCGACACCGTTAAGGTGCGAGAGGCGCTGGAAGACAAAGGTTTCTACCTACAGTTGCCGCCGCCAAAAGAGAACCTGCTGGAAAAACACAAGGCAGAACAAAAGCTAATGGGGGAAAGCAAAAATGCGTAAGTGGATGTTGGGGCTGGCTTTTTTTACCAGCCAAGCAGTGCTGGCCCAAACCGAAGGCAAACCCAGCTTTGAGGACTATGTGCAAAGCCTTAAGGTTGAAGCAATTCAACAAGGGTTTACTCAAACTTTTGTGGATGACGCCTTTGCCGATGTGAGCTTTTTGCAGCGCTCGGTAAAAGCCGATAAAAACCAGCCGGAATTCAAACTGACCCTGGATAAGTACCTCAGTACGCGGGTGCCGGAGTGGAAGGTTCAGCAAGCCGTTAAGTTGTATAAAGAACACCAAAGCGTGCTAGAGGATATTGGTAAAAAGTTTGGCGTACAGCCTCGCTTCATTGTGGCCTTATGGGGTAACGAAAGTAACTTTGGCAAGATCCAGGGTAACTTCCCAATGATTTCTGCGCTCACTACCATGGCCTATGATGGTCGCCGTGAAGACCTATTTAAAAAGCAGTTGTTTGCTGCCCTGAAGATCCTCAATGAAGGCCATATTGAGAAGGAAAAATTTGTTGGCTCGTGGGCCGGTGCCATGGGCCAAAGCCAGTTTATGCCTACGTCTTTCCTGTCTTACGCCTACGATTATGATGGTGATGGCAAGAAAGACATCTGGGGCAATCAGGCTGATGTGTTTGCCTCTATCGCTAACTATTTAAGCACCGTGGGATGGGATGCTTCTCAAACCTGGGGGCGCCAGGTCAAATTGCCCGCCGGTTTTGATACCAGCCTGACGGGATTGGAAAAGAGCAAAATGCGTACCCTGTCCGAGTGGCAGAAGCTGGGGGTGCGTCGTTACGATGGCGCTGATTTGCCAAGCCGCGATCTGATGGCCAGTATGATCATGCCGGATGATGCCAAGGGCCGTATCTATCTGGTCTACGACAATTTCCATACGCTGATGAACTGGAACCGTTCTACCTATTTTGGCAGCGCGGTATGTTATCTCTCCGACAAGATTAAGGCAGGCATCGATGACGATAGCGTATCGGCACCTGGACAATAAAGGTCTGCCTATTGCCTTGCCTGTTGGCAAGGCGGTTTGTGTGGGACGCAACTACCTGGATCATGTGCAGGAGTTAAACAATGAGGTGCCTGAACAGGCCTTGTTGTTTATTAAGCCATCCACCTCGTTTGTGCCTTTCGCTGAGGCGGTGACCATTCCAAGCGGGCAGGGGCCTTGCCATAATGAGCTTGAACTGGCATTACTTATTGGCAAACCCTTAAAGAATGCCACCCCACAGCAGGCCATGGAGGCTATTTGGGGCGTAGGCTTAGCCTTGGACCTGACCTTGCGAGAGGTGCAGGACAGCCTTAAAGCCAAGGGCCAGCCTTGGGAGCGAGCAAAAGCCTTTGACGGCAGCTGTCCGTTAAGCGGCTTTGTGCCTGCCCAACAACTTGGCGATTTGCAGCAGCTTGGTTTTAGCCTTGAAGTCAACGGCGTATCTCGCCAACGTGGGGATGCCAGGCTGATGATCCGCGATATCCCATCCTTACTCTGTGAGATTTCCCACTGTTTTACCCTCGAACCTGGCGATCTGGTGTTAACCGGCACGCCAAAAGGGGTAGGGCCGCTTAATCCAGGCGATGCTCTCAATGCCAGACTTGACGGACATTTGCAGGCACAGGCAAAGGTTCAGCATGCTTGAGAAAGACTTCTGGCTGCATAAATCCTTATTGGAAATGAATGATGAGGAATGGGAAGCCCTGTGTGACGGTTGTGGCAAGTGTTGTCTGAATAAATTTATTGATGAAGAGGAAGAGGATCCGGCTAAGGAAACCGTGCATTTCACCAATATTTCCTGTTACCTGCTTAACAGTAAAACCTGTGAATGCAGTCAGTATCAAAAGCGCATGCAACTGGTGCCGGACTGCGTCAAACTGACCCGCGAGAATCTGAAAAACATCAATTTCATGCCGCTTAGTTGCAGTTATCGCCGCTTGCATGAAGGGCGGGAGCTGCCTTCCTGGCATCCACTTCTGAACAAGGGCAAAAAGTCGGCGATGCATAGTGCAGGGATGTCGGTACGGGGCAAAATTATCTCCGAACATGATGTGCCTATGGTGCATTTTGAAGACTACATTGTGCTGTGGCCCATGGCCGATATCGACTGATCCACTTTTCCTCACTAGACTGACATCAGTTGATGTTTTCAGTCTGAGGCAATGGTAAAGCTCGTTCTTACTTTATTCATGTTGTTCAGTGCATGGTCTGTTGCTCAGGATTCAGTCCCGACGCGCCTGACGGTGGGCATTCAACAGATCAATCACTATCCTCACTACGACATTACCTCTGGTCACTTCCGGGGCTTTGCTGCGGATCTGTTGGCGTTGTTTACCGAGCATGAAGGGTTGCAACTCTCCTACGTAGCCCTGCCGGTTAAGCGGCAAAGTGCAGCCTTGGAGGACAGCGTGGATTTGCTGTATCCGGACAACCCTAAATGGCAGGCTTTACGCGAAGGCGACGATGGTCGTTTTTTCAGCCAGGAAGTGATCCGCATTCTCGGCGTTTCGTTGGTCAAACCCGACTTGGCAGATATCACTATCGACAAGGTAAAAACCCTGGCCGTGGTGCGTGGCTTTACGCCAACCTTGTGGATGGACTTGCAACCGGATTATCGATTTCAATTTGTGGAAGTCAGTGACAACCTGACTGCGGCGATGATGGCTTTAAAGGACCGGGTCACGGCTGCAGAAGGCGAGTACAACGTGCTTTTTCATCAGTTAAAGCGCTTGTCTTTGGCAGACAGCCTGGTGGTCGCCAGGCAACTGCCTGTGTCTCATGTGGGCTACCACCTTTCCAGTTTGAAATATCCACAGATTATTAATCGCTTCGATCAGTTTTTGGTTGACCAGCGCCAGCAAATTGATGAATTGATTGAGCAGTATGGCCTGATTCAAAGCCTGCCCAAACAGAGCGCGCCATAAAAAATCCCGCCAGTTGGCGGGATTTTTATGAATTCTGCAGGTTATTCGCTATTGATTAACCGATACGGCTCAGCAGTTCCTGGCCGATGGGGCTTGCGATATGGCCATTGGCTTCGGCCCACTGTTGCAGCGCCATACCGTCTTGTTCGGCGTTGGTCAGCTCGGACTTGCTCATTTTCTTGATCATGTAAGTGCCTACCTCAACCGCGTTATTCTCCATGGAGTAACGGATCAGGCTGCTACCGCCACAGCTTACGCCGTTGTAGTAGTCACCCAGACGCAGGTTGTAGTCGTCCTGTACCTTCTTCATTTTCTTACGCAGTTCTGACTTGTCATCGTTCTTAACGATGGTGCAGATGTTTTGTAGATCATCGTTGATGTCAGCGAAAGTTACAGGGCTGAAAGCAACGGCAGACAGAGCGGTCAACAGGGCGATAGTAGATTTTTTCATGGCAGAGCCTCTTAAGTTAAAAATTGGTTAACGGTCTTGACGGAATGTAGTGTAGGAAAATTAGCCGGGCGTTACAGTACCTAAAATGGTACATAAGTATGAGTTTGTATACGGGCTTGAAATTGAGTGTGATGGGTGAGGCTGATACGCCCCTAAAAAGCAGACACTTTTGTTATGCGCATTTTCGGCAAACTACTCAGCTTGTTATAAGTTCTTCTCGTTTTCTTTGTTGTGCCAAACTCGCAAAATATAAACAGTGCGGTCGGTAATTAAATACCGCAGGGTGTAATCGCTGACATATAGGTCCCGGATTCTTTCGGGATCAGGCGCTTTAATCACTGGCAAGCCAATTTCGGGAAACTGCTTTAGCCTGGAAACACCCTCTTGAAGATCAATTGCGATTCGTCGAGCAGCATATGGATTTTTCACTTCAACAAACTCGACAATTCGTTGAAGGTCTTCGAGCGATTCCGGGGAATACCTTACTTCAATCATTTAGGTGGCGCTTTGCGCTCACCAGTACCCCAGTTGTTCAACCAGGCATTCACATCCGCTTCAGCAATGGATTTGCCTGACTTAATAGACTCCATGGCCTCAAGTGTGTCTGACCACCTGGAGTCCTCGAGGGAATGCCTTGCCAAAAACTCTTTAATCGCTTGATTTATAAGATAGTTTTTACTTCTATCCAGCTTGCTGGCTAAAGATTCAAGTGGCTTATCTATGTCATCGGCTAAGCGTATACTTGTAATACCCATCGAAACATACCCCTGTATTCGTATGTATTACATCTTAGTACATGCATACGCTCAGGACTAGCGTGATTTATAACGCCCCATAACGGGCAATAACACGTAGGCTAAAATGCGAGGGAAGCGAATGAGCCTACGTGTTATTGCCCCAACGAGCCCGCGAGCGAGTTTATGCGCTTGTTATGTTTTTCTACTACAGCGCATGGTTACCAATTACTCGCATACTCTTCATTCGCTTTAAACGCTTCGACCTCAAAAGGAGCTTTGTCGTACCCATATTCTGCTAAATCCGAGAAGTGCTGAGTTATTATGTGATCGAGACTGGTTCGCTCAATCTGAAGTACGTGCACCAATTCATGAGCTAGCTTTGGCCTATTCAGTTCATAACCATTACGAACATAAATTGAATAACCAAACACTTGGGCGTTGTTGATAATACCTTCACCAATAAATCCGAGTGCTTCACCTAGTGTTTTCAGCGCAAAGTTTTCGTACGGGAACGGAACTTCATCCACATACACAATCCTAACTTTTTTTGGGTTTTGGATTCCTATATCGGTTGCTAAAGACAGTTCCTGAGCATTTAAAGGTGATCCAGATTCCAAACCTTGTTTATCAGTTTCATACGCCCAGTCAATATACTGTGGTAGTAAGATATTTGAGATAATTTTCTCGTATGACAGTACAGCTCCGATAATGGCAACGACCAATATGAGCGTTGTAAACTTGATGAACTTCATGAATTTCAAATCCCTTTTAAAAAAATTCTAGTGGTTTGCAAAAACATAACGCAAAGCACACGGGCGGAAAAACGCGTTAGCGTTTGACGTCCCAGTGGCCGCAGGCCACGAGTGATGCGCCTTGTTATACATCATCTTTTAACAACTTATGAAGCGCATCTATACGCTTATTAATTCTTTTGCTTTCAGCATGCAATTCTGAACTCATACCAAATATAAGAATTAAAAAAACATACGAAACAGGTTGCTGAGCAACTTCTGGATACATGAATAGAATAAAGGCCATTGCAAGCACCATGCTTGCAAATCTAATGATACTGCCTTTCCAATTTGGGCGGAGTTTTTCAAACTCATCTAAGAGTGCTTGCTTCTTTAGCATGCTATTAAAAAGTGAATGAGCTTCAACTTGATCTTTGTCCATCAAATGTACCTATTGTGATGTATAACAGCTTATTAGATTGAATTCGCGATAATGTCCGCGGTTGATTTTGTGCAATTTCCCTTTGTTCTTCATTTTAATCCTTTAACTTCAAGCTATTAGCCTGTATCGGGGGGCGTTGTCAGCCGCGTGCTTGCGGGGGAAAGTGAGAACTGAGTGTAAACGAGGTCTCGATAAAAACGCAATGCTCAGAATATTTTCAATATTAACAATGCGTTAGAGGATTGTACGGCGGCGAAAGTGAGAATTAATTCTCGATAATGTCGGAGCAAAACAGCCAAAATCGGGGTTTCTTATTATAACTGTGCATGCACACAGCTGTTTGGGGGCAGCCTCGCTCATCAGTCATCAGTCATCAGTCATCAGTCATCAGTCATCAGTCATCAGTCATCAGTCATCAGTCATCACTCCTCACTTCCGGCTTCTTCCTTCGCTGTCTTATAGCCCACCAGGCGGGCGCCCAGTTGGCGCAGTTTTTCCAGTGCCAGTAAGCAAGCGGCTACAGCTGCGACGGAGAGCAGAACCCCGCCAAGGCCAAGTTGTTCCCTGGTGGCATAGACAGTCCAGAAATATTGCAGTACACAGAGCGCGGCGACGACCAGGAGGGTGGGTTTACGTCCAATCTTAGCTACCACATAAGCGCCAAGGGGCGCGCCTAAGGCGACGACGGGCGCGGCCGCCAGCCACTTTTCGAATACGCCAGGTGTCAGGCCTGTGCCTAAGAGCTTAACGCCTACGCCTAGGACTGAGGTAAAGGCCATAATCAGCACTGAGGTAGGAATGGCGATTTTCATATCGGCCCGGCACAACAGCACCAGGGCACAGTAAATCACCATGTCGATGCCCACGCCCGTCGTGGCCGCAACGGTGGCCCCGGCCGATAAGCCCAGCCACAGGCCAAGGCGAAAATCCCAGCGCTCACTGATTTCGGTCATACCGCTGTGCGCCGTGATTTCCTGCAGGCGATAAAGATGCAAAAGTCCGAAGCTGGCCCAGATCACGGCAAAGATCATCTTGATCCAAAGCTCGGGCACAAAG
Source organism: Aliiglaciecola sp. CAU 1673 (assembly GCF_029223185.1). GTDB lineage: Bacteria > Pseudomonadota > Gammaproteobacteria > Enterobacterales > Alteromonadaceae > Bowmanella. The sequence continues at coordinate 62,594 of NZ_JARHUG010000018.1, read as the reverse complement.
GGCGCGATAAACCATATTCCAAGGGGCGTGCCCACCAACGCGCCAAGCATAGCGCCCTTGAGCATGGCCCAGGCAAGCGGCTGGCGGCTGGCCAGAATGAAAATACTGGCGCTGGTCATGCCGACACTTTGTATGGCAAAACTAAAGTCCCGGCCAAGGCTGGCGGATTGTTCAAACAGCAGCACCAGGATGGGAAAACCGACACTACCGCCTCCCATGGGGGTTGAACCAGCGGCGTAGCTGCCAAATAGCATGGCCACGGCCATGGGCCAGTTTTCTGTGGTTTGTTGCCAATAACCCTGGTTAATGACCAGATAAAGCCAGACTGAATAAAAAAGTGCCAGGGCAGCAAACCATATCCATAGCCGCTGCTTTGGCTGACGTTTTTGTTGGCTGGGGACCGGGCTTGCCATTATCTGCATCAGGCCTTGATTTTCACGCAGTTACGACCGGCTTTTTTGGCGTCATACAGGGCCAGATCTGCTTGTTTCATCACGCTTTGAAATTCACTTGCCTCTTTGCTGCGACTGGCAATACCAAAGCTACAGGTGACTTTTACGGTTTTTTGCTTAGCTTGTTTTTGCGGCTTGGCGGATTTGCTCTTTTTCTTCGGTCGGTCTTTGGCGCGGATGACCATGGCATAGTCCTGAATAGCCTGTCGTAAGGCATCAACATGGGGCACGACCTGCTCGGGGTCTTTACCGGCAAACACCAGGGTAAATTCTTCACCACCATAGCGAAAAGCCTTACCGCCGCCAGTCACTTTACGAAGTTTGCTGGCCACCAGCTTCAGGACCTGATCGCCTACATCATGGCCGTAGGTATCATTAAAGGATTTAAAGTGGTCGATATCTGCCATTACCACCACATAGCGTTTACCCAAGGTTTGCACATATTGCATCAGCGCCCTTCGGCCCGGAATGCCGGTCAGTTCATCTCGAAAGGCCATATCGTGGCTGTCCATGATTACCGACAGCATATACAGCACTGCTAGGGTAAATACACAGAGGCGGGTGGTCAGCAGGGCATTGCTTGGTGCAAAGGCCAAGATGGGCAGTAGCAACAGGCTGACATAAAGCACTGCGTTATTGTTGGTGGGCCTGCGCAGCAAGGCGACAAAGCCCAGTAACCAGGCCAAGAGCACATAAATGCCTTGCACCGGGGCTACATTAGCGGGTAACCAAAGGGTCAACTGGTTGCTGACAACAACCGGCAAGACTTGCCTTTGCTGACTGGTAAATTCCAGAAGCAGCTGACTGGCGACGCCCATTAGCGCCAACATTACCAGTGGTAGTAACAGGTTTACAGGTGCAAAGCCTTTGTCTTTGGCAAAAAGCAGATACACCATGCCTGCCATTAAACACAGATGCACAGAAAATCCCCTCAGGTAGCTGGCTAGGGGAGAGTCTGGCGGCAATAACAATAATCCCAGCAGTACACAGCAAAACAGCATACGGCTGCGCCCAAAGCGCCAAGCCATGGCGCCACAAAGGATAAGGGCCACGCCGGGAAGATAGGTCAAATGTGAGGACCATTGGCTGATCAGATGATGGCCGCTTTGGGCCAGATACAGGGCGATGCCAAGCAGTAACAGTGCGGGAAGGCTACGTTTTACCAGCAAACTCAGATTCAGCAATTCTGGACTCCTTTGCATCGAGGCCTGCATTTTATGGAATTTTTATGGATTTGTCTTGGCAAGGGCGGTCTTTGCCCTTCTAATGAATAGCTATTCCTCCAAGCTGAAGCACAGGGCATTCCGTGAACCAGACGATAGTCGCACTGATGATGTTTTTGTTCAGTTGGCAATTGAGTGCCAAGGAATTGGTGATTGCGGTCGAGCGTATTGATTACTTTCCTCATTATGACTTTACCGATCACAGCAATCCCACATACGCCAGTGAGCTTTTGGCCATGTTCGCCGAAGCATATGGCCACCGTCTGGTGTTCTTGCCTTTTCCTATAAAGCGAGCCAAGCGAGAGCTATTGCAAAACCCTGAAGTGGATTTCCTGTTTCCGGACAATCCAGCCTGGGCAGATTTTCAGGAAGACGGTCAAGAGCGCCATTTTAGCGCGCCTCTGGTTCATATTCTGGGTGGCACCATGGTGCGTCCTGAGCGCTTGGGGCAGGGCTTGCACGAGTTTCGAACTTTAGCTGTGCCCTTGGGATTTACCCCCATAGAGTGGCTGAAACTGCAAACTAATGTGCGTATTGTGGAAGTGCCCAATGCCGCATCAGCTCTTGGCCTGGTGCTAAAGCAACGGGTAGATGGCGCCGACGTGGAATATAATGTCGCGCGTCACTATCTGGAGCAAGTGGGGGCACCTGATACATTGGTGATGGATCCCAGTTTGCCGTTTTCGCCAGTGGGTTTTCATTTATCCAGCCTCAAATCACCTGAGATTATCGAGCAGCTCAATCAATTTCTTATTAAAGAAGAAGTCAAAATTCAGGCCTTGAAACAGAAGTTCCGCTTGGTGGAAACCTTAGCCGATCTCAATGCACGCCAGGCGCAACGTCATTCGTCTTTGAAATAAAACTTATCGTAAAAGGTATACACCCAGGCAGGGCGATAGATAATCAGCAGGGTCATGGTCATGCCGTTGAGCATGGCTTCGGGAAATAGCAGCAGTGGGATCAATACCAGGTAATTGTCCATCACGGTCTGCCAGTCATAAAGGCCATCCAGATTATAGTAAAAGCCGATAGCGGCCATCTTTAGGGCGATCATCAAAGCGCCCGGCAAAAACGCGCAGACAAATACATAAACCAGAAAATGCCGTGGCAACCTATGAAAAGACAGGTTGTAGATAAGGTAACTGAGCACTACCGGCAACATCACGCCAAGCAGGCCATTAATGCCAAACAGGGCCCAACTTTCCTTACCCACCGCGGTAATACCAATCAACGCCAGCATGGCACTGAATAAGGCCCGGCGAAGGCCCAACAGCAACGTAAGGGCTGTTAACCACAAAAAATGCACATTGAGGCCGTCATGAATGCCGGCGCGAAACAGCCAAAGTACAAACATCGAAGCGGCCGAGCCGAAAACCAGATGTTGGCTTTGCTTATCCTGCAATAAGGCGCCCAACGGCAGGCGATAGATAACAAAGCCCATCAGTCCCAGATATAACATCCAGGCGATGGCTTGCCATAAACTAAGGCTGTCGAGGGCACTCATGCTTTATTGATACACTGCCCAGATAGGGGCGTGATCTGAAGGCTTTTCTATACCACGCAACTCATAGTCGATGCCGGCTTCTGTGAGCTTTTTATGCAGTGCATCGGTTGCCAGGATCAGGTCAATGCGCAGGCCGCGGTTATCGTCAAAACCTTTGGAGCGATAGTCAAACCAGCTGTATTGATCTACCACCTCGGGGTTGAGGCTACGGAAGCTGTCGAAGAATCCCCAGTCTATCAACCGGTTCATCCATTGACGCTCTTCTGGCAGGAAGCTGCATTTGCCGGTTTTCAGCCAGCGCAGGCGGTTCTGTTCGCCGATACCAATATCCTGATCCTGATGGGAAATATTCAGATCGCCCATCACTATCAACTGCTCATCGGGAGCATGATGGTCGTCCAGATACTGCATCAAATCGGCGTAGAACTTGCGTTTGGCCGGATACTTGATTTCATGATCCTGACTTTCCCCTTGCGGAAAATAGCCGTTGAGTATGCGCACTTTAGAGCCGTCTTCCAGGGCGTAGGTGGCCATAATCATGCGTCGCTGGGCATCTTCACCATCACCGGGGAAGCCGTATTGCACTGCTTCAGGAGACTGCTTGGAAAGCAGGGCCACGCCGTAATGGCCTTTTTGCCCATGAAAATGGACCTGATAGCCCATGGCTTCCACATCTTCACGGGGAAACTGTTCATCGCTGACCTTGGTTTCCTGCAGGCCGATGACATCGGGTTGGTGTTTGTCGATCAGGGCCTGAAGTTGATGAAGGCGTGCACGCAAGCCATTGATATTAAAAGAAACTACTTTCATGAATATTCAGTCTTGAAAACATTGTGTCTTATATTACCAAATGCACCTGCTGACGACTAACCCCAAAACACCATAACTATTTGTACTTTTGCGGTACTTGGCGGTAGGCGGACAGGCCATGCTCATGGCTATCCTCTTCCATCAGCTTGGGTAATTTAACCTTGGGAAAGGCAATTTTTTCATAGGGCAGTTGGGAAAGCAGATGGCTGATGCAATTCAGCCGCGCGGTGCGTTTATGATCGCCGTCCACCACATACCAGGGACAATCCTCGGTGTCGGTATGGGCAAACATTTTGTCCCGGCAGATACTGTACTCGGCCCAATGGCTGCGTGACACTAAATCCATATCGGAGAACTTCCAGCGTTTTACCAGGTTGTTAAGCCGCGACAAGAAGCGTTTCTCCTGAACCTTTTCTGAAATGGCGAACCAATACTTCAGTAGGACAATGCCGGAACGCTGCAACATCCGCTCAAATTCGGGACAATCCAATAAAAAATCGCGATATTCCTCGTCGCTGCAAAAGCCCATGACCTTTTCCACGCCGGCACGGTTGTACCAGCTACGATCGAAAAGTACAATCTCACCCGCGGCCGGCAACTGCTCCACATAGCGCTGGAAATACCATTGATGGCGCTCTTTATCACTGGGTTTGCCCAAAGCAGCTACCCGCACAACACGAGGATTAAGCTTGTCGGTGATGGCTTTAATCACGCCGCCTTTGCCGGCAGCATCGCGCCCCTCAAAGATGACCACCAATTTAATGCCTTTGGCTTTTACCCATTCCTGCAGGTAAACCAACTCCACCTGTAAGGCCTTTAGTTCCTTTGTGTAGTCTTCTTTTTTCATCCCAACACTCCTGACCCGTTATAAGCCCAGTGTTGGGCTACTTTGCAGCATTGTTCGCTGCCCGGCATGTGATACCATCAGCTAATAGTATAAGAACCACTATTCCCATGCTCCAGTTAGTTCAGTCAAACAAAATGGAAGTGCTGGCAGAAAGACTCTGCCAATGTTTGGCCCAGGCACAAGGGACCGAAGAGGATTGGTCAGTTGGCCAGACCATCCTGGTGCAAAGCCCCGGCATGGCCCAATGGTTAAAATTGCAGGTGGCCGAACGACTCGGTATTGCCGCTAACCTAGCATTTCCGTTGCCATCCAGCTTTATCTGGCAACTCTATACCCGCCTGATTCCTGATTTACCCAAAGACTCGGCCTTTTCCAAAGCGGCCATGACCTGGAAGCTGATGGGATTGTTACCCCAGCTTTGTCAGCAACCGGCTTTTGCCCCTGTCGCCGGCTATTTGCTGGGCGATGACGGTTTTAAGCTGTTTCAGCTCAGCCATAAGATTGCCGATGTGTTTGACCAATATCTGGTGTACCGGCCCGATTGGATTTTGGCCTGGGAGCAGGGCGAAGATCGGTTGCCCGATGTGGATATCGGTAAGCAGCCCTGGCAGCCGATTTTGTGGCGGGCCTTGGTGGACAAGACCAAAGCCTTGGGGGAGTCCCCCTGGCATCGGGCCAATTTGCACCAGGCCCTGCTGGAACGCTTGGCTCAGGCGGCACCCGATGATCTGCCCCAGGCTTTGTTTGTCTTCGGTATCTCAGCACTCCCCAAACAGCAATTAGAGGTGCTCAGCGCTTTGGCAGAGCATATTCCGGTTTACCTTTTCTGGTCGAACCCCAGCGAGCACTACTGGGGCGATGTGGTAGATCTGAAACGTAAGGCAAGGATGGATCTGAAACGCATCAATGGCGAGCAGGAAGCCAGTTGGCTGGATGTGGGCAATCCGCTGTTAAGCTCCTGGGGACGGTTGGGCCAGGAATTTTTAGATATGCTGCTTGAAGTGCCCATGCAGCAGCATGATGAATTTGTTGCGCCCAAGGCCAGCAGTTTGTTGAGTCACTTGCAGCAGGAAGTCTTCGACCTGACACACCGGGGCAGTAGCGCCCCTTTAAGCGCCGAAGAACTGCTGGGCCCGGGGACAGAATTCCCCAAGATTGCCATCCAGCCAGACGATCGCAGTTTGAGCTTGCACAGCTGCCACTCCCGGCAGCGCGAATTGGAAGTATTACACGACCAGTTGTTGGCGTTTTTAGATGCCCATCCGCAGTTACATCCCGGCGATATCGTGGTGATGATGCCGGATGTGGGCCAATACGCCGCGCTAATCCATGGCGTATTCGGTACCAAACCTAAAGAATTAAGCCTGCCTTATGCCATCTCTGATCGAGGGCTGGGCCAGGAATCGCCTCTCCTGGGGGCCTTTTTAACCCTGATGGGATTGCATAAACAGCGACTGACGCTGTCTGAGGTGCTGGATATCCTGCAAGTGCCGGCTATTGCCCGGCGCTTTACCATTGATGGCCAGGAATTTGAGCTGCTTAAACGCTGGTTGACGGATGCGGGAGTGCGCTGGGGGCTGGATGGCAAGGATAAGGCCCGCTGGGATTTACCCCCTGAAGCGCAAAATACCTGGCTGTTTGGTCTTGAGCGTTTGCTCTGTGGTTATGCCATGGATACCCCTCTGTATCAGGACGATTTTGGTCTGATCGCGCCCTTTGAAGATTTAGAAGGGCAGGCCAGCGCTGCCTTGGGCAAATTTATCGGTTTTATGCGGGTGATCACCTGGACGTTGGACCATTGCCAGAAGGAGGCTCCCTTATCCGATAAACTCGTCTTTGCCAGGGACCTGATTACCCGTTTGTTTGCGCCAGAGGATGAAGAAGAAACTTACCTGGTGCGTTTGCAGGAAGCGCTGGTGCTACTGGAACAACACCAGCCGCACTTTGACTGGCCCATCGCTCAGGACATTTTCCAGCAGGCCATCGATGAGCATTTGCAGGAGCGCGGGGTCGGTCAGCGCTTTTTAGCCGGGGCGATTAACTTTTGTACCCTGATGCCCATGCGTAGCATCCCCTTTAAACTGGTTTGCTTGCTGGGCATGAACGACGGCGATTATCCCCGTCAGGTGCTGCCCATGGGCTTTGATCTGATGCAGCACGCTAAGCCACGCCAGGGCGATCGTTCGCGCCGCCTGGACGACAAATATCTGTTTCTTGAAGCCTTGCTCTCGGCCCGCGAGGCCCTTTATATCAGTTACATAGGCAAGAGTGAGCGGGACAACAGTGAGCGTATGCCGTCAGTCTTGGTCAGCGAGTTGGTGGAGTACTGCCGGCAGGTGTATTGCCTCGACGGTGGGCAAGCGCAGGATGTGAAACATCATCTTTGCCGCCAGCATCCTTTGCAACCCTTTGCCAAAGACTATTTTCAAGGCGCTAATGAGCAAAACCTTCAGTCGAACCTTCAGCTGAGCTACCAGCCCCTTTGGCTTAACCTGGCCAAAACCCTGGAGCAGGGCGCTGCACCATCAGCGCCCTTTGTCGGTGCGCCGCTGTCGAACCTGACACCAGAGAGCGATATGGCCTATGAGGATTGGCTGAGTTTTTTCCAAAACCCGGCCAAAGGCTTTTTCCAACTGCGCTGGCAGGTTCAATTTAAAGCCGTTGCCGATGACATCGCCGATGAAGAGCCATTTGTGCTGTCGGGCTTGCCCCGCTACTTGCTGCGTGAAAAGTTGCTGAGCGGGCAAGATCAGGGTTCCCTGCTGACCCGCATGAGTGCACAGGGCGTGCTGCCCGTGGGGGAAAGCGGCAAACTGGCCTTAAACACCCTGCAAAGTGAATATCAGGCCTTAGCTTCGCAGCTACACAGCTTTGAAGGGACAGTATCGCCGCGGCGTATCAGTGTTGCCCTTGAGATTGACGGCCTGTTGATTCAGGGCCATCAGGATCGTGTGTTTGGCAGGCGTTTGGTGCTGTACCGCGCCGGCAAAGTAGCGGCAAAACATCGTTTGATGCTGTGGCTGCGGCTGTTGGTATTAAGCGCCCAGGGCGAAGCGCTGGATGAAGCGGTACTTGTCGGCCATGAGACAAAGCCCCTTGTGCTAGCCGCGCCCAGTCAGGAACAGGCCAGAGGGTATTTATCTGAATTTGTGACTGCCTGGCGTGAAGGTCATGCCAGGCCCTTGCCCTTTTTCGTGGAAACCGCCTGGTTGTGGCTGACAACAGGCGATAAAGACAAGTGTCTGGACAAATTTTACGGCAATCAAAACACAATGGGAGAAGGGCAGGAGCCCCATGTCAGGCGCTGCTTCCCACAGCTTGAGCCGGTATTTACGCAAAGCTGTGAATGGGCGGAGCGTTTACTCACAGGCCTTAAAGACAAGGAGTCAGCATGAAGTCCCTGGATATCGGCCGCTTCCCCCTTAACGGCCAGGCCCTGATTGAGGCCAGCGCCGGCACCGGCAAAACCTTTACCATCGTGCGCTTGTATTTGCGCCTGTTGCTTGGCCATGGTTGTGCGCCGCTTACCGTGGATCGCATTTTGGTGGTGACCTTTACCAACGCCGCCACGGCCGAACTTAAAAGCCGTATTCGTGAGCTGATACAGCAGGCGGCCATGGATTTTTATCTGGGCGCCAGCCAAGATCCTCTGATCCAGACCCTGATTGATGAGTTGCCTGATCGCACCGAGGCCTGCCAGCGGCTGTTTCTGGCGCTCAGGCAAATGGATGAAGCATCGGTCTTTACCATCCATGGTTTCAGCCAGCGTATGCTTACCCAACATGCCTTTGAAAGCGGTGCGGCTTATCAGCAAAGTCTGATCCTGGATGAATCGGCCTTTTTGCAACAGGCGGTTAACGATTACTGGCGCCGCCATGTGCAAACCCAATCTGCGACCCTGTTGCAACTGACGCTGGCCCAATGGGCTGAGCCCGGCGCCTTGCTGCGCCATATTCGCGGCCTGTTAAATCGCGATGCTAAAAGCCCGCCGCTGAAAAAGGCCCCACATGATCTGCTGCAAGACTATCAGTTGGCAGTAACCCAGCTTAAACGCTGGTGGTTGGATGAAAACATTGCTGACACCCTCAATAATGCCGCCCTCAGAGGCAATACGCTGCTGGGTAAAGGGGAGTTAGTGGCCGCCATGCAGGCGTTTTGTCAAAGTGGTGACCTGACTTTTTCTTTTGCTGAAAAGCATGGCTGGGATGCCTTTTTCCCTGAAAAAATCGAAAAAGCCCGTACCAAGAAAAGCCCGCAGATGGCGCATCTGGATTTTGCTCGCTTTGAACAGGTGCTGGCGTTACAACAATCCCTGGAGCAGGGACTGTTACTGCACCATAGTCATGAGTCGCTGATAAAAGTCAAAGCAGCCTTGGGAAAGGCCAAGGGGCTTCATCATGAACTCAGCCCCGATGATCTGTTGGTAAATTTAAGCCGGGCACTTGGCGGTGAACATGGCGAGGCCCTTATCAGTGCTATTCGCCAGCAGTATCCGGCAGCCATGATCGATGAGTTTCAGGACACCGATCCCATCCAGTTCGATATTTTTGGACGCATTTATGCGCCCGCCGGCAATGAATGTCTGATCATGATCGGCGATCCGAAGCAGGCAATCTATGCCTTTCGCGGTGCCGATATCTTTACCTATATCAAGGCCAAGCGTCAGGTACCAGAAGCGCAGCGCTTTACCCTGGATAAAAACTGGCGTTCACAACCGACCATGGTCAAGGCGGTAAATAGCCTGTTTAAACAAAGCGTCAGGGGGTTTTTGTTTAATCAGGATATTCCCTTTTCAGCGGTTGAACCCGGCCGTAAGCCAGAGCCGCTGATGGTCGATGGCAAGCCGCTTGTGGGACTGGCCTTCCACCATCTTCAGGGAGAAGGACCGCAGCCCTTTAGCCAGGTGCAATCGCTTTTGGCCCGCCACTGCGCTATGCAGATTGCAGCGCTGGTTAAGGCCGGTGCACAAGGCCAGGCGCGGCTGAAAGATCGCGCTCTGGTCCCGGGTGATTGTGCGGTGCTGGTGCGCGACCGCAACGAGGCAGCGCTGATAAAAGAGGCCTTGGCCGAGCTGAATATTGCCAGTGTGTTCTTAGTCAGGCGCAGCGTATTTGACACTGAGATCGCTGCCGACCTGTTGCTGTTGTTGCAAGCCCTGCATAGTCCGGCGGATGAGCAGGCGGTTAAGGCGGCGATGTTGAGCGCGATGGTGGGGTTATCTGGTGAGGACTTCGATACCTGGCTCAAGGATGACAACCGCTGGCAGCAACTGCTGTGGCAGTTTGCTCAGTGGCACCGTATCTGGCAGACCCAGGGCATAGCCGCGGCCTTGTATCAGGTGAGTACCAGCCTCAACCTGTTTGAATCTGTGCTTGGCAGTGGCAGTGGCAGTGGCAGTGGCGGTGACGGGCTGCGCCGGGTGACCGACCTTCGTCATCTGATTGAATTACTGCAGCAACAAGGCGCCGAGCTTGAAGGCGAAAGCCAACTTCTGCGCTGGTATCAGCAGCAAGTACAGGCTCCCGATCCAAACCATGAAGGTCAGCAGTTACGGCTGGAGACTGACGCCCAACTGGTGCAAATCATTACCATGCATGCCTGTAAGGGCCTGGAATATCCGCTGGTGTTTGTGCCTTTTGCCACCCGGGTTAATGAGCAGTTGGATCCTATTTATCATGATGAGCAGCATCAGCTTTGGGTGGACTTTTTAGCAGGTGAACAGGCATTGAAGAAAGCCCGTCAGGAGCGTCTGGCCGAGGATATCCGCCTTTTCTATGTAGCCCTGACCCGCTCAGTGCACTATTGCAGTTTAGGGGTCTGGGATCCTGCCGCCCGCTATGGCAAAGGCTCATTGCTGGGATTAAGCGCCTTGGGTAGTCTGCTGACAAAAGAAGGCGATGAGATCATTCCTTTGGCTGAGCGCTTGCAAGCACTGGCTCAGGAGCCTGGGATCACCTATCTGCCCATTGTTGCCAGCGCGCCTGTCCCCCTGGCGCCGGTAGCAGACAGTGAAACGGTGCAACTTACAAACGCCAGGCTCAGTCGCAGTGTTCGCCAAAGCTGGCGTTTGACCAGTTACTCGGCCATCAGTCTGGCTCAGGATCATTTGCCCGCGCCCGGACAGGATGAAGGCCGGGATATCGAACTGCCTGTGGATACCCCGCAAGTACGCTTGGATCGCTTTGGTTTTATCCGCGGTGCCAAGGCTGGTACGTTCTTGCATGGGGTGCTGGAGCAATGGGTGGAAGAGGGCAAGGCAGGGGACTTTGCATTACTGGTGGCGGAGCAAGGGCAAAAATACGGCATTGATGAAAGCTGGTGGCCGGTGGTCAGCCTTTGGCTTGAGGAAGTGGTGCAAACCCCGCTGTTTGACAGCCGTGCATTAACCTTGTCTCAGCTTGGGCGTACAAAGGTGGAACTGGAGTTTCACCTGCCTTTGGCAAGAGTCTCAGCCGGGGCCTTTAACCGGCTTGTGGAAAAGCACCTGCCTGGCTATGGCGCCCGCTATGACTTTGACAATCTTAACGGCATGCTAAAAGGCTTTATCGACTTGGTGTTTGAAGCCGACGGCAAGGTTTATGTGGCCGACTACAAGTCCAATCATCTGGGCAATAACTTTAGTGATTATCAGCAAGCGGCGCTGGAGCAGGCGATGGTCGCCCATGACTACCGTCTGCAGGCCATATTGTATTGCCTGGCCCTGCATCGCTTTTTATCAGTGCGCCGCGCCGATTATGACTATGACAAGGATATGGGCGGGGCCTGCTATTGGTTTATACGCGGTATGCACCCGGCCCATCCCGGTTGCGGCATTCTGACTATCCGCCCACCCAAGGCGCTGATTCTGGCCCTGGATGCCCTGTTTAATGGGGAGTCGCCCAAAGCCACCGAGATGGAACAATTATCTCTATGCTGAATATTTATTCTTATTTAAATCCTCTAGTGGCGGCGGGTTGGCTCAGTGAACTGGATGTCGCCCTGGGTGAATTTGTGGCCGAAAGGGAGGTTGAGAATAAACAGTCTTTAGGTTTGGTGGCCGCCGTCTTAAGCCAGGAGCTAAGTGCCCAGCATGTGTGTTTGTCGCTCGATGCGCTGTTACACAAGGTCAATGAGGGATTGACGCTGTTGCACCAGTCGCCGCTGACACTAGCTGCCCTTGGCGTCATGCTGGATAAGGCAAGGTGCATCGCCAGCGCAGATGGCGGGCAGTTATCCGTAGACAAGCCGCTGGTGAAAGAGGGGCAGGATCTGTACCTGCAGCGCTATTGGCAATACGAAACCCGGTTGGCGGCGGCGATCCTGGCATTAAGCAAAGAAACCCTGGTGGTAGACCCATCTGCTTGCCGGGCCTTGCTGTTGGGGCTTTTTCCTCCCTCGGAAGGTATCGACTGGCAAAAGGTGGCGGTGCTGTTGGCGATCAGTCGCCGTTTTTGTGTGATCACCGGTGGCCCCGGCACCGGTAAAACCACCACAGTCACCCGCCTGATGGCGCTGGTGCAGGGCCTGGCCAAGGCGCAGGGAAAGCCCCTTCGCATCGCCCTGGCCGCTCCCACTGGCAAGGCAGCGGCAAGACTCAGTGAATCTATCGGCGCCGCCAAGGCCAAATTGCCGACAGAACTGTCGGCCGATATTCCCGAGCAGGCCCAGACCCTGCATCGTTTGCTGGGCGTTATCCCCAACAGCGTGCATTTTCGGCATAACAGCGATAATCCGTTGGCGCTGGATATGCTGATCCTGGATGAAGCCTCGATGGTGGATTTACCGCTGATGGCCAAGCTCTTTGTTGCGCTGCCCAGTCATGCCCGTTTGGTGATGCTGGGTGACCGTCAACAGTTGGCCTCCGTAGAGGTGGGCACGGTGCTGGCCGATATATGCCAAAGCCTGGGCGAGCCCTTTGCACAAAGCTCCCTCGGCCAATTTAGTCAACAGACCTGTAAGCTGATTAAAGACCTGGGAGGCCCTGACCTACCGGCATGCGATACAGCGCAAAGCCGGTTGCAGGATAATGTGGTGATGCTGACCCACAGCCACCGTTTTGGCGCCGACAGCGGTATTGGTAAGCTGGCCATGCTCACCAATAGCGGCGATAGCCAGGGCCTGAACGCCTTTTTGCAGCAACCATCAGAGGATGTGCTGTGGCAAGCCAAACCAAGGCAAAGCCACCTGCTCGATATCTTATGCCAAAGCTTGCAAGACTACTTTAAAGCCATCGATAACGGTGATATCCGTGAAGCCTTTGCCTGCCTTGCTCGTCAGCAAGTGCTCTGCGCCACCCGTAAAGGCCCCTGGGGCACCGAACAGCTCAATGCCCAGGTGCAACTGGCGCTGACGCAGCGCGGCTGGATCCGTCCCCAACAGGATTTTTACCCCGGCCGCCCGCTAATGGTCAGTCAAAACGATTACCGCGTAAGGCTTTTTAACGGCGATATCGGCATCTGTATGGCCGATAGGGAAGGCATGCTTAAAGTCTGGTTTATGGATAGCCAGGGCGAGCTGAAAGGCCTGCTCCCCAGCCGTGTACCGCCACACCAAACTCTTTACGCCATGACCATCCATAAAAGCCAGGGCAGCGAATTTGAGCACGCCATCCTCGCCTTGGGTGAACAAAGCAATGAACTCCTAAGCCGGGAACTGTTGTATACCGGCATTACCCGGGCCAAAAAGCAGGTTAGTCTGTACGCCAGTTCACAAGTGTTAAATCAAGCGGTCCAGCGGCGCTGTATGCGCGGCTCGGGGTTAGCCAGCAGGCTTGGCGAATCGGTAAGATATGAGGGATAACAGTTACGAGTAACGAGCTTCGAGTGACGAGCGGGGCAGAGTGGTCTGAAAGTTCAGTGAGAGAATAATTAGTCTGATGGCCCTGAGTCCGAGAACAGCGCTTCTCAAAGTTAGCACTGTCATGCCCGAAGTCGTTATCGGGCATCCATTTGGATTGAGGTTTGATTGCTTCGCCTATTTGGCAATGTGTAAATAGCAGCTTGCCACTCATTCCTGATCATAATGCCCACCAATAGCGAAGATATAGATAGCATGATCATCAAAGCGGTAGATAAGGCGGTCTTTTTGGGAAATGCGTTTTGACCAGAAACCGGTGAGGTTATGTTTTAGTGGTTCGGGCTTAACCAGACCGCTGGCGGGGTCGGCTTTGAGCATTTCTTTTAGCAGCTTGCATAATGCCTTACACAACCGCATATCTTAATCACCATGGCTTCACAGGCTTGCCAGGTATTACCTTCAAAGACCAGTGATCTCATTCATTTTCTCTTCCGTGGGCCTATAGCCTTGTCCCTTGTTGTGGGTCTGTAATGAGTCAGCTATTTGCCGCATCAGGCTTTTGTTTTGCAGCACACGCAGGGTTTCCTGCTCTCTTTCCCAGTCATCGGCGCTCACCACCACAAAGGCCTTACCGGCGCGACGGGTGACCTTAAGCGGTTCATGGCGGCTAACCACTTGTTCGACAACGGCTTTCAGATTGTCTCTGAATTTATTTATGCTGATTGTCTCCATAAGGTCACCAAAATCTACGGAAATGCCGTACAAATATAATCCAATTAAACAGTTTCACGAAGTACGGCTTGCGTCTCAGTTAGTACAATTTTCCTGCAACTCGCAACTCGCAACTCGCAACACTTAAAGCCCGACCACCCGCTGTACGCTCCAAATTAATCCAATGCAGGCAATAGCGGCACTGGCGGGTATGGCAATAAGTTCTCGATACCAGCCTTTAACGTAAGTGCGGTGCAGTAGCAGCAGGGCCAGGGCGACAACACTGAGTTGTCCAAGCTCTACGCCCAGATTAAAGGCGATCAGAGCACTGAGTTGCTGATGCGCTGGTATCCCCAGCTCAGTCAGTACCCCCGCAAATCCCATTCCATGTACTAAGCCAAAAGCAAATACCACCAGCGTGCGCCAGGGATGCAGTTTACTGGTGTAGAGGTTCTCAGCGGCAATAAACACAATGGACAGGGCAATTAAGGGCTCCACAATGTTGGCCGGCAGGTTAATCACACCATACACCGATAGCGCCAGGGTGAAGGTATGGGCAAGGGTAAAGGCGCTGATCTGCCATATCAGCGGTTTAAGCCGCTGGCTCAGGAGAAACAGACCCAGTACAAAAAGGATATGATCCAGGCCTTTAGGCACAATGTGTACAAAGCCCAGCTGGATATACCTGCCTGCAACAGCCAGCCAGCTTTGCTGTGTAGTGGCTTGGCCCAGCAAATTGGGTGTCTGCTCGCCGGGAGCGATATGCAAACGCGCAATGGTCACGGTTTTCAGCGCCACCTGATTGAGGGCATCGGGAAAGCGGACAACCAGCTCTTGTTGCTTGTCAGTGAGATGTCCAGAGAGCCTTACCAAAAAGGCCGGTTCTTGTTGCAGCGTGGTTTTTACCTGCAACTGCGTACGGAAAGTTTCCAGCGACGGAAAACTTAAGGAGTAGGCAATGGGATCACCCTGTTGATCCCGCAGTTGCAGCTCTTGCAACAGCCGCTGTTGTCCGGCCTGTAGTATTGCAAAGAGCGTAGATTCGGGTGCATCAGGCAGATCCTCAATACGCAGATTCTCCTTGGCCAACTCCGGCGCCAGAAAATTCAAGGCATCAAAATTCAGCAGCTCCAGGCGAAACTGGCGATCTTCATCGAAGGTCAGCCTGGCCTGGGTAACCCCATCGGTATGAGCCAGGGCCTTGCCGTTGGCAAGGCCCAGCTGCAGTGCAATCAAGAGTGGGATCAGGTACTTCATAGCTGCTACTGCGGGGCCCGGCCGTTCCAGGGAATTTGCGGTTCGTTGTTATAGCAACCGACGTTATAAGGGAAATCGTAAGTCCAGTGGTAGTGGTACATATCCCGCAGTTCACCGTCCCATTCAATTTCGTGGCTATGGCCATGGCATTGGTCAAGGTCGGCGGAAGACAGCACTTCGCCGTCTTCGCCGCGGGGACCGAAGATGCCAAAGCCGTCCATGATATAGCCCATCAGTGCCGAGTGGCCGCCATTGTCGGGGTCCAGTTCATCCAGCACACATTGCGACATATAGTGGTAATGATAGGTTGAGGTGCCGTCGGCATGGCCTCCGCAGGCATCCAGGATTTCAAATGCCGCGGCATCGGTACCCAAGGTGGAAGAGCCGTGATAGATGGCCGCGCCGGTCAGGGAGATTCCGGTGGCGCCAAAGCCAACGCATAGGGGCTGCTCGCTCTTTTGCGGCACAGCATCGAAGGTCAGTTTGACATCGTGCTCGCTGATCACACTGGGGTTTCTGTCGTAGTTGTAGGCAATGGTACCGGGCTCAATGGGGAAGGTGCCCATGGCGGTGGTGGGGAGTGCATTGCCGGTGACCAGACGCTTATCACCGTCGATGATCACGGTGAATTCACTGAGCGCGTAGTTCTCGCCTTCCACCTGGGGTTTGATAATGTAGTTCCACGTACCATCGGCATTGATCCAGTCATCGGAAGCCGCTGCGCCGGCGCCATCTGGTGGTACCCCGCACAGCCACAACTTGCCCGCTTGCGGCGATTCGTCACCTTGGCTGCGATCTAAAATCAGGCTGTCGCCGACCGGCAGATGGGTGAGGTCGGCGCCTACGCGTTCATCTAAACAATGGATTGCTATCTGCGACACATCGCCGCTGACGGTGCCTGTGCCGTTATCAATGGTACAACTATGGAATGCGGGTGTGGTACTGATCGCCAGGGTATAGCTATCGCCGGGCGCCATCTGTGCTTGCATTGAAAACGCGGTGGCACCTGCTCCAAGGTAAAGGGATTGATTGCCCAGTGATAGCTCCAGACCGCTCTCATGTAAGCCGAAGAGGGTTCCTGAGAATGTATAGGACTGCAACTGGGGTTGCTGGTTAACGTCGTCCATTGCTGTTGAATCTGTTGAAGAACCGCCACAACCGGACAACAAAGCGGCCATTACTATGCCTGCAACCTTTCTCATTTCCGCACTCCATCCTACGCATCAATTAAGGAGTGGGGATTATAAGAAGTGCCAGGTAAAGAAACGTCCGGGCAATGTAAAGCTGATGTAAAGATTACCGGCTGCGCTCAGTGCCCTGAAAGGTCAGTAGCGAACTCTGTCATTCGAAGAAAATGGTGACTGAGACAAACTTGATGCTCAGGGGAGTGTTGGATTGTGAGCAGCGTCACCCTTAGTCTCCCCGATTAGCCTTTTCTTTCACCTAATTCCTGTTCGACAACGCTTTTCTAATTGTCTCTGAATTTAGCCACGCAGGCTTTACATACAAGGTCACAACGTTTCCCAAGTCGCTAAGCAAATAAGACACTAATCCCAGGATTAAGACCGTTTGCCGTAAGCGCATTTGAGGTGTGATTGGCCTTTGTTATAAGACCGATGGATATTTTTGGATAACCCCATTTTTTCTTTTTCAAAGGACGATGAATGTTCCCTTTTAGAAATCTGTTGCAGTTCCTGCTGATGTGCTGTGTTTTTTCCGGTCCCGCGCTGGCCGCATCGCAAACCCCATATACCCTTGAATTGGGTGTTACCCACACACTTGACTCCAGGCATCAGGCCGAGCAGCGGCGTGTTCATGTATACCTGCCAGAAGGATATGCAGACTCTGGCACGACCTATCCAGTGTTGTATCTGCTTGATGGCGAAAGGCATTTTGTACATTCGATCATGGCCAGTCGATTATTGGCGGAACAACAGCGTACCCCTCAGATGGTCATTGTGGCGATAACCAATAATGACGATACGCGTAGCCGTGACTTGTATTTTGAGAGGGATAAATTTACCGCTTTTATTCAAGAGGAACTGATGCCCCATATCCAGAGTCGCTATCGCGTATCTGGCGAAAATGTTCTTTACGGGCATTCATTAGCCGGCCAGTTTGCCATGCATCTGCTTGCCAACGAGCCTGAACTGTTTGACCGTTTTATTGTGGCCAGCCCACCACTAAAGGGCATTGTGGATGACGTTTACAATAAGTTGCTGCAGCAGGGAAAGCAGGCCGCTGCCACCTCTAAAGTTCTGTACATGTCGCTGGCAAACCAGGAGCAAGAAGATGCCAATGCCTTTGATGGTGTGCACGCATTGGTAACGCAATTAGAGAAGGAGGCCATAGGTCATCTAAGGTGGCACTATGAATACCTTGATAAGGAAAGCCATATAACCGGCTATTACCCCAGTCTGTTTAATGGGCTAACTGCAGTGTTTGCTGATGAGAAAATCAGCCACTAGAAGAATGCATGGATTGTGGGGCTGCAATCTATAGTCTACTTCCGGACGATACGGCCCTTAACGGCTGCGGCCAATACCCTGAAAGGTCAGTAGCGGCCCCAGTAACTCGAAGATAATGGTGGCGGCAACGGTCACTGAGACTAATTGGTCTTGATACTCGGGGTAGTATTGTGCCGCGAGCAGGGCCATGCCCATGGCCACCCCGGCCTGCGGCAAGAGGGAGAGGCCCAGCCAGGGTTTTTGACTATTGGGAAGCTCGGATTGGGGAACCAGCAGGGCGGAGATCACCCGCCCGACAATGCGCATCAGCACATAGGCCAGCAGAATATCGCCCACCAGCCATAGCTGGCTAAGTGAGGCGCTGGCCCCCGCCAGGATAAAAAACAGAATCAGCATGGGTTGTTCAATAAACTCGATATCATGCAAATGCTCCTGGGACTCTTTGGCGCGGTTAACCACCACCAAGCCCATCACCATGGCCGAGAGCAGAAATGACACGTGCAGATAAAGCGCCAGGCCGCCGCATAGCAGGATAAGGCCCAGGGATTCCACAAACACATTGTCACGCTCTTGTTTCAAGTTGAGTAAAAACACCAGCAGTAGCCCCATCAGGCAACCCAGCACCAGCGCCCCACCGATTTCCCAAAGCATATCCACCATGGGGGAGATAAAAGTGTCGCTGCCAAACCAGGCCAGCGCAGCAATCACCAGTGAAAACAGAATCAGCCCCGCGGCATCATCTAAGGCCACCACTCCCTCCAGAATCCGGGTAAAGCGATTGTTAACCCCAGTTTGCCGAATAACATCATAGGTAGCTGCCGGATCGGTGGCTGATGCCAGCACTCCAAATATCAGGGCCAACGGCAGGGGCATGCCCAAGACATAAAGACCCAACGCCACCAAAGCAAAAGTGCCAAAGGTCACACTAAGGGTAATCAGGGTCACGCTTTTGGCATAGCGGCGCAGGTAAGAGAGAGTAAGCTTGGTACCAAGCAAATAGCCAATTATCAGCAAGGTGACTGAACTGATGCTGTTAAACCACTCTGTGGCCTGACCGTTTAAACGCTCCCCAGTGGCTTGTGACAACAAAATGCCGCTTAGGATAAAAAGCGAGGCTCTGGGGATATGGAAGCGGCTCGCTAGCGGGCTGATCAGCAGGGTGATCAGAAAAAAGCCGCCTACCAGCAATAACCAGCTTGCCTGTTTGTCCATTGAGTTCCCTTATTGTTATTGGTTAATTAAAGCAGGAAATCGGGAAAATAAACCGGTGCTGGATCAAGCTTTTGCGAGGCTTTACTAGAAAACACTGTGGTAATTAGCGGATTTTGCTTGGACAGATTCCCACTTACAACATGTGGGAATGACGGCGCTACTGATTGTCCATCTCAGTGGGTCATGCCCGAATGTTGTAATCGGGCATCTATTGGGTAATGGCGGGTTTGATTCCCGCTAACAGCTTGCGGAAATGTTCCCACTTACGACATGTGGGAATGACGGCGCTGCTGACTTTCTATCTTAGTGGGTCATGCCCGAATGGGGTAATCGGGCATCTATTGGAGAATGATGTTAGGTAGGATTCCCACTTACGACATGTGGGAATGTTCCCACTTACAACATGTGGGAATGACGGCGCTACTGATTGTCTATCTCAGTGGGTCATGCCCGAATGGGGTAATCGGGCATCTATTGAAAAAGTAGTGTTACGCTGGATGCTCGATCCCGATATATGGGGGCTACTGATACAACATAAAAAAGCCCGGCGGGTGCCGGGCTGTTTGTTGTTTTGAGTATCACATATTCGGATAGTTAGGGCCGCCGGCGCCCTCAGGTACCACCCAGCGAATATTCTGAGTCGGATCTTTAATATCACAGGTTTTGCAGTGCACGCAGTTTTGCGCGTTGATCTGCAGGCGCGGTGTACCTGCTTCCTCAACGATTTCATACACGCCGGCAGGGCAGTAGCGCTGAGCCGGTTCATCGTATTTCGCCAGGTTGACCTTGACCGGGATGCTGTCGTCTTTGAGTTGCAGGTGACAAGGCTGATCTTCTTCATGGTTGGTGTTGGATAAAAACACCGAAGACAGCTTATCAAAGCTCAGCACCCCGTCCGGCTTGGGATAGCGGATGGACTGGCACTGATCTTTGCTTTTCAGCTGCAGATGATCGGCGCTGTCATCCTTAAGGGTGGTGGGGAATTTGCCGCCAAACCAGTTTTGCTCCAGGGTATTGAAAGCACCGCCTAAGAAAGTACCGAACTTATGCAGGGCAGGGCCGAAGTTACGGGAGCGGTACAGCTCATCGTACAGCCAGCTGTCTTTAAACTTGTCTTCGTATTCGGTCAGATCGGCGCCTAGCTTGTCAGCACTAATGGCCTCAAACAGGGTTTCGGCGGCAAGCAGGCCTGACTTCATGGCCGTATGGTTGCCCTTAATTTTGGCAAAGTTCAGGGTACCGGCATCACAGCCAACCAGAATACCGCCGGGGAAGGTCATCTTCGGCAGGGAGTTAAAACCGCCCTTGGTAATGGCGCGGGCACCGTAGGCCACACGTTTGCCGCCTTCGAGATACTGCTTATACACCGGATGGTGCTTTAAGCGCTGGAATTCATCGAAGGGGCTTAAATAGGGATTGCTGTAGTTAAGATCCACAATCAGGCCCACAAACACCTGGTTATTTTCGGCGTGATACAGATAACCGCCGCCTGTGGCCTCGTCTAATGGCCAGCCGCCGCTATGCACCACCAGGCCTTCCTGATGTTTGGCCGGGTCGATATCCCAGATTTCCTTAAAGCCGATACCGTAATGTTGGGGCGATTTGCCTTTATCCAGTTCAAATTTCTCAATCAGCGCTTTGCCTAAATGACCACGGCAGCCCTCGGCAAACACGGTATATTTGGCGCGAAGTTCCATGCCGGGTACAAAGCTGTCTTTAGGCTTGCCATCGGCACCCACGCCCATATCACCGGTGATTACACCGGCCACGGCGCCGTTGTCGTCATACAGCACCTCGGCGGCGGCGAAACCGGGGAAAACTTCCACTCCCAGGCTTTCGGCCTGTTCGGCCAACCAGCGACAGACATTGCCCATGCTGGCAATATAGTTACCTTCGTTATGCATGGTTTTTGGCGTGCTAAAGCCGGGTAGCTTGGTGGCCTTTTCTTCGCTACGCAGCAGATAGATATGATCTTCGGTGACTTTGGTGGTCAGCGGCGCGCCTTTTTCCAGGTAATCGGGGAAGAGTTCGGCCAGGGCGCGGGGCTCAAATACGGCGCCGGAAAGGATATGGGCGCCTACCTCAGAGCCTTTTTCTACTACGCATATCATCAGCTCTTGTTGCTTGTCTTTGGCCAGCTGGGCCAGGCGGCACGCAGTGGAGAGGCCCGCAGGACCTGCGCCGACGATAACAACATCAAACTCCATGGATTCTCTTTCCACCGCATCGCTCCTGTAACAAAAGGGAAAATACCGGGTTAATAATACATAAAGCCGGGATTAAAATGGTGTAAATTACTGTGCGCGCCCAAAAGGGTACGGTTGGTTGACGTTTACGTCAACAGTAAGTACATTGGCGCCAATATAAAGGGAAATTCCCTGTACCCACAAGCAAGTAGAGCAATAAAAGGTGTCCCGATGAAGATATTAGTGCCAGTCAAGCGCGTCATCGACTACAACGTCAAGGTACGCGTGAAGGCGGACCAATCCGGGGTGGATTTGGCCAATACCAAGATGGCCATTAACCCCTTCTGTGAAATTGCCGTAGAAGAAGCGGTACGCCTGAAAGAAAAGGGTGTTGCCACCGAAGTGGTGGTGGTGTCCATCGGCGATAAAGCCTGTCAGGAACAAATTCGTACCGCCCTGGCCCTGGGTGCCGATCGCGGCCTGCATATCGAAACCGAGCAAGCGTTGGGCTCACTGCAAGTGGCCAAGCTGCTGAAAAAAGTGGTGGAAGAAGAAAAGCCAGAGCTGGTGATCCTCGGTAAGCAGAGTATCGATTCAGACAACAACCAAACCGGCCAGATGCTGGCGGCCCTGTGTGGTCTGCCACAAGGCACTTTCGCCTCTGAAGTGGTGGTTGACGGCGGTAAGGTCAAGGTCACCCGTGAAATCGACGGCGGTCTGCAAACTGTTGCCCTGAGCCTGCCGGCCATTGTCACTACGGATCTGCGTTTAAACGAGCCGCGTTATGCGTCGTTGCCCAATATTATGAAAGCCAAGCGTAAGCCTTTGGATGTCAAAGCCGCCGCCGATTTTGGCGTGGAGCTGACCTCCAAAGTGAAGACCTTGAAAGTTGAAGCGCCTGCCCAGCGTCAGGGTGGTGTGAAGGTGGCCGATGTGGCTGAGCTGGTGAATAAACTGAAAAATGAAGCGAAGGTGATCTAATGGCTATTCTGCTTTTTGTTGAACACGATAACGCCCACCTCAAGCCAGAGAACTTTAAGGCGGCCAAAGCCGCTGCGGATATCGGCGGCGAACTGCATCTGCTGGTAGTTGGTAGTGGCTGTCAGGCGGTTGCCGAGCAAGCGGCCAAGATCAGCGGCGTCAGCAAGGTACTGGTGGCAGATAACGCTGCCTATGGTCATCAACTGGCCGAGAACATTGCCGAGTTGGTTGCCGAAATCGGTAAGGACTACAGCCATGTGCTGGCCCCGGCCACCACTACCGGCAAAAACTTTATGCCCCGTGTGGCCGCGCTACTGGATGTAGAGCAGATCTCCGACATTATCAAAGTGGAAAGCGCCGACACCTTTGTGCGTCCTATTTACGCCGGTAACGCCATTGCCACGGTGAAATCCGAAGACGCCATTAAGGTCATCACCGTGCGTACCGCTGCCTTTGATGCGGCCGGTGAAGAAGGCAGTGCTGCCGTTGAAGCCTTAAGCCTGGTAAAAGAAAACGCTAAAGCTGAGTTCGTTGGTGAAGAGCTGACCAAGTCTGAGCGCCCTGAGCTGACCGCTGCCCGTGTGGTGATCTCCGGTGGCCGCGGCATGCAAAACGGTGACAATTTCAAACTGCTGGAAGGCATTGCCGATAAGCTGGGTGCCGCCATCGGTGCCTCTCGCGCCGCCGTAGATGCCGGCTTTGTGCCTAACGATATGCAGGTCGGCCAGACCGGTAAGATTGTTGCGCCGGATCTGTATATTGCTGTGGGGATTTCCGGTGCCATTCAGCATTTGGCCGGTATGAAAGACTCCAAGGTGATTGTGGCCATCAATAAAGACGAAGAAGCGCCGATTTTCCAGGTGGCCGATTACGGCCTGGTGGGTGACTTGTTTGAGATCCTGCCGCAGTTAGAAGCCAGCCTGTAAGGTTTTGAAAGTAAATAAAAAGCCGCATTAGCGGCTTTTTTTGTACTTGTTGTGCAGTGATGTCGCTGGATTAAGGCAGCAACACGGTATCAATAATATGCACCATACCATCGGCCAGGCGGTTATCGATGTCGATTAAGCCCGCTTCGGATTGATTGGCAATAATTAAACCGTTTTCAAACCTAATACTATTGCCATCTAACATTTCGACTTGTTTGGCGCGGGTAACGCTTCTGGAGTTACGTACCCCCTCTGTGACATGGTAGGCAAGCACGGCCGCAACGCCCTCCACATCCAGCAGACTGACTACCGCATCGAAAGCATCGGCATCATTGTCGGTACCGGTAAGGTTGTAGAAAGCCTGATCATTGGGCGCGAAGACGGTGTAATCGGTACCGTCAAATATTGCGTCGGTGCCGGTGGCGATAAGCGCTGCCACCAGAATATCGAAGTCTTCGCCGTTAGTGTCCCAATCAAAGGGGACACCAGAAGCTTCTACCGCAAACTCAACGATGTTGGCGTCGGATTTCTCTGCCCACTTGGGCTTTTTTGCTATGGCGGGTGCACTTAACAGGCTGGCAATGGCCAGGGAAGCAACGGATGTAGACAACGTTTTGGTTAACCTGCTCATTTTACAGTTCCTTATAGTTACGGGTGACTACAGAAGGATGAATGTTGCATAGTTGTTAACGGGCAGGGCGCGCAAAAGATCACTTTGCTGCTGATATGTGAGCTTGTGGGCGCCTTGTTTGTTTAATGGGAAAACTGTTTCAAGCTGTCCAGCGTTGACTGGGTATTGGTCAAAAGCGCCGACTCTACCATCACCAGAAGCTTAATATTGTCCTCAAAAATATCATTGGATTTTGCCTGCTCCACATTTTTGGTCATGCCCATGACCAGCGCCTGAGTGGAGAGGATGGTATTCAGGGTTTGATAGCTTAGCTGTTTATACATATTCAGTACCGCATAGTGATCATGCAGGGCTTGCAGCAGGCCAATCTCCACATTTTCGGCAATCCCGGAACTTAGCAAGGTTTGCCAGGCTGTATCGCGGATCTGTATGCCGGGCAGAAACTGTGTGGTTTCTTCGCTGTCGGAGTTAGCAATGCTGTCCAATACTTGCTGATTTTGGGCATGGATACGTTGCAGCACGGCGAAATTGGATCCCACTTCTTCGGTCACCATGTGCAGGGTCATGTCGGCCTTATTGTCGGCGATACGCTGGTTATTCCACTCATTGGCAGCCAATGCCAGCAAAATACCTATCACTATGGTGATGATTTCCGTCAGCAGGACTTTGGCATCCAGTTTAAATTTCATTAACGCAGGCCTTTGAGATATCTAGTTTTTCCAGTCTAATCAATCCCTGATAGCGAATGCCAGTAGTATCCTATCTAGCATTGGCATTGAAATTAGCATGACACATAAAGGGGCAGACAATGCGCATGATCAAGTTGCTACTGATCTTAGGATTTGCAGTAGGTGCCTGGCAGCTATGTTTTGCACAAGATCACTCCAAAGCCGACAGGGGAGAAAAGGCGGCCACCCGGATCTTTATTAACGGTGCCATCTACACCCTGGATCCCGCGCAGCCCTGGGCGCAGGCGCTAGCGATAAGAGACAATCGCATTATCTACGTAGGTGGTGATAAAACCGCACTGACTTATGCCAACGAGCACACTCAAGTGGAAGATCTGGGCGGAAAAATGATGCTGCCGGGCTTTCACGATGTGCATATTCATCCCTTGGAGTCTGGCTCAGACGCGACCGATTTTGATTTGGATCCCGAGCAATGGAACGCCGAGAACTTTTATGATGACTTGGTCACGGCGGATAAGGCCAATCCCGGTCCGGGCTGGCTGATTGGTTATGGCCACAGCCTGGAGGCGCTGTTAAACGCCGCTCGTGAGCCCAAAGCGATTCTGGACGAGGCTATCGGCCATCGTCCGGTGATTATTATGGAGCAGACCTCCCATTCCATGTGGTTAAATTCCCAGGCCCTTAAACGAGTTGGAATTGAGAAAGTCAGTGCCGATCCGCCGGGCGGCCTTATTGTGCGAGATGACAAGGGTGAACCCAATGGTTTGTTGCTGGACAATGCCGGGGAAATCGCTATGGCCAGGGCTCTGTCTGAAAAGGGACGTAACAGTGAGAACGACTACCGTGCTTTGGTCGAAGATACGTTGCCGGCTCTTGCCAAGGTGGGTATCACCTCCATTGCCGATGCCCGTACCTTTTGGCAGCTTGGTCAACATAAAACCTGGCAGCGTCTTGCCGATAATCAGGAGCTTACCCTACGGGTTAATTTGGGTCTTTGGGCTTATCCTGAGCTTGACGATACAGAGCAGCTAACTGAGTTAGCCAAGCTGTA
Organism: Aliiglaciecola sp. CAU 1673; assembly: GCF_029223185.1. Taxonomy (GTDB): domain Bacteria; phylum Pseudomonadota; class Gammaproteobacteria; order Enterobacterales; family Alteromonadaceae; genus Bowmanella. Next base: position 36,871 of record NZ_JARHUG010000018.1, on the reverse strand, counting down.
TCGATTCAATCCCGAGAGCTTGCTGCAAATAAATCAAATCAAGGTCTACAGCGACGGCATTTTGGTCAATACCACCGCCGCCATGTTGAAGCCTTATAACGAGGTATTGTTTGATATCCCCGGTAATCGCGGCCTGAATTACTTTAGCCAGGCGCGGCTGACCCGTTATATTCAGTCTTTGGAGCCATTGGGCTTTGATTTTCATATTCATGGTATCGGCGATCGGGGAGTTCATGAGGCGTTGAATGCCATCGAAGCGGGCAGTAAAGGGCAGGGCAGGCATAGGATCACCCATGTGGAAGTAGTGGATAAAGCCGATTTACCGCGTTTTGCCGCCCTTAATGTCACCGCCGATGCCCAGGTAGCCGGTGAGTTCAGCCAGCCAGCCCATTGGCCGGAAAATATTCCGCTTATCGGTAAAGGGCGCTCAAAAGCCCTGATACCCATTCGCGCATTGGTAGAGGCGGGCGCGAGATTAACCCTCAGCAGTGATTGGAGTGTCAGCGATTTTAATCCCTTTACCGGTATGCAAAATGCAGTGACCAGAGCGCCCGAGCAAATCAGTCTGGAACAGGCCATAGCGGCCTATACCATCAATGGGGCTTACAACCTGCGTCAGGAGGACAGGGTCGGTAGCATCAAGGCCGGTAAGTTGGCCGATTTAATCGTATTGGATAGAAATCTGTTCAAGATCCCGCCCAATACCATTGATCAAACCAAGGTCATACTGACCCTGGTGGATGGTGAAGAGGTATTCAGACGCTAACTGTCTTAAAAAGCGGCTTTGTTGATGCGTAGTGGCTACTATCCGATCTGCCACTTTTGCTCTAAGGAATAGAGCAAATTTGACAGGCAGCATTGAGCGAATTGCGGGCATTAGTGGGGAAGTGTTGCAGATTAGTATTAGGACTTTATCAATAGGAACTGGCTCATAAAAATTCATCTACTCCCTACACTATGCATGTACAGTTATAATTGGCAGCCCCAATTTTTGTCACCTCAGCCGGATATTATCGCGAATTCAATATAATAAGCTGTTAGCACCATGGAGGAATCCGACCATATATGAAATACGTTTTCCAAGAAAAAGGTTATTCGACACTGTCATCATGTTATGAAGACAATATAGATAAAATAACCGTTGGCATAGCAACTTTAAGAGCCCGATTGAAAAAGGGGTGGAATTTAGAGAAGGCTTTGTTTCACCCTAAAGAAAAAACAATAACAACAAGATTAGGGGCTCATACTGTGGAAGGCAAAGTTTACGAAAACTTGCCAAGTATCGCAGATGAGTACGGGATGACTTTAAATACAATTTACAAGCGATATTCCAGGGGCTGTCGTGGTGATGATCTTGTACCATTAAAGAAAAGAAAGTCTTATGTAGAGCCTGTTAAGGAAGCTAATTATAAATTCTATGCAGGCGGAGTTGGATATAAAAGCGCAGCAGATGCATGTAGAAAGCTAAACGTAAAATACGTAACTTATAGAAAGAATTTGGAAAAAGGTTTCTCTGTTGAGCAGGCTTTAGGGATCGAGCCGGTAAAAGACGGAAGAGTGGCTAGAGCAAGAAAATTTGATGTCGACGGAAGGAAAAATACCATAAAGGAACTGTCTAAATTACATAATACATCTGAAGCGACGATTAGAGATCTTTTAAAAAGGGGCGCTACAATTCGGCAGGCTATAGGGTTAGATGAAATACCAAAAGGAACTCTAAAGAAGCAACGAGAGATTGAGAAAAAGAAGAAAAAGCCAATACGTCTAACCGTTGAGGGAAAGGTATATACAAGCTATCAAGCTTTAGCCAATGCATATGGCTTGCCTCAGTATACAGTTCGCCAGCGAATTGTTGACTATGGCTATACACCAGAGGATGCAGTTAAACTAGATGGAAAAAGTAAGCCATTGACAGTTGAGGGAGTTAACTATCCAAGTAAGGCGGCAGTAGCTGAAGCATATGGGCTCACTCCCGCTGTGCTTTTAGCTCGTTTAGCTGGCGATGTTACTATTGAGCAAGCACTAGGAATCGAAATCAAAGAAAACTCAAGAACGATAACTTATGCAGGTGAAATATATAAATCTTTGAATGATTTGGCAGGCAGAAAAGGTATTTCAGTAGGTGCGCTTAGGTCAAGAATCCAATCAGGACTATCACTCGAAGAGGCAATAAACGCGGGTGATAGGATTAGGAATTCGGGAAGGTATAACATAACTATTCTACAGAGGGATAGTGAATTAGCTGCCAAACCCGCTTGGCTTTATTTCGTGCGAATTTTCATAAATAACAAAGAGCGTTTCAAAATAGGAATTACAACTCAAACAGTAGACAAACGTTTGAAGCAAGAAGCCTATGAATTTCAGACAATAAAGGTCGTAGATGGCACTTTATTAGATTGCTTTGTATTAGAGCAGGAGGTTATCGAGCTTCTTTACGATAAACGAGATCCTGAAGTAACTACTGATATGCTTGATGGTTACTCTGAAATATTCATCCTCAATAAAAGTGATATTGAGGTAATAACTGAAATACTGGATATATAGTGCTAACAAGTCAATGCATGGGACAGCCCCGCTGCGCGGGCCTGCCCATGATTGGGGCTACATGGACTCCCCCGTTTGTCAAAACAATAGCTACACTTTATCTTGATGTTGGGTTGGGACTGCCGCTCTACATTCGGCCTGTTAATGGGCATTTATCGCCCTGGCCATGATGAATCTGCGCGGTTGTGGGCCTAATTCGTTAGAAGGCATTTAATGCCAGCCGCAATCTCAGGTTTCCCACAAATGGTCTTAACCAAACATCATCAGCTGCTATTGCAGTGACCCGGTAGGGTAACTCTTAATTACTAACGTCATACGCCGCCGCTAGGCGGCGTATTCATATTCAAATTCGCTGTCGTTTCTCAGCAAAGCCCAAATGATTCTGGCGTGCTTGGCCGCCAGCGCCACGATGGCCCGTTTAAAGCCGCGTCTTAGCAGTACGCCTTGGGCCCACTGACTGAGCTTATCGTTCTTTTTCTTGAGATTGGCAATCACCGCTCGGGCACCGTGAACCAGGAGTGTTCGCAGGTATTTATTACCTTTCTTGGAGATACGCCCCAGTTTCGGCTTGCCGCCGGTGGAATATTGCCTGGGAACCAAGCCCAACCAGGCGGCAAAGTCACGCCCGGTATCAAACTGCTCGCCCTTACCGATGGCAGCAAGAATAGCGGTCGCGGTTTGCGGACCGACACCACTTATCGTCATCAACCTCTGTGCTGTGGGACTGGCTTTAACCAGGATGTCGAAGCATTGCTCCAAATCGGCAATCCGCTGGTTCAGTACTGTTAGATGTTCATAACATTCAGCGACCAGCTCCCGGGCAATCTCTGGCAGGCCATTGTCGGCGTCTTCCAGTATTTCCGGAATGGCCCGCTGAATAGCATGGCGGCCTTGCTTAACCACAATGCCAAACTCAGCCAGAAAGGCGCGGATTTGGTTAATCAGGGCGGTGCGTTCATGTACCCAGTTTTCACGGGCACGGTGGGTCATCATAATGGCCTGACGTTCTGGGGATTTGATTTTCACAAAGCGGGTATGGGGACGACTGACCGCTTCGCAAATGGCCCTGGCATCATTAGCGTCATTCTTGGCGCCGGTGCAATAGGGGGCAACATACTTGGCCGCCATAATCCGGGCATCATGACCAAGCTTAATTAACTCCCTGGCCCAGTAGTGGGCGGCGCTGCAGGCCTCCATACCAACGATACCGGCAGGTAAATTGGCAAAGGTAGACAACACCTTGGCGCGCTTAATGGTGGAATGGATAATCACCTTGCCATGGGGATCGACCCCGTGGATACTGAACACCTGTTTGGCTAAATCAATGCCATAGAAATAAGTTAAATCTGACATGGACGGTTCCTCTTAAGTTGGCCACCGCTAAAGCGTGGCACACCCCGGAAGAAGGGGGAGTCCATATCATTCGTTACTGAAGGTCCGCAATTGGCACAGAGCTGACGGTCATGTTAAGTCAAGCTCTGTGATTTGAGGTGTCCGATGGAGTTGTGCCTAGTTCAACTGATGTTGTTCAACTGATGTTATGAGCCTTGCTGATCAGGCGGTAATTGTTCCGGCACCGGCTCGTGCATGATTTCCTCATCATCCTCTTCCAGTGGCTCTTCAATCACTTTACGAGGCTTGCGTTTGGCCAGTACCTTATCGCCCACATCCACGCCGGCAAAGGTGTTGATACGCTTTGTCTTGGGCTTGGCGTCTTTCCAGGCGCTATCCGCGGAGGTGGTCGAATCGGCGGTGGCCTGGGCCTTGGCTTTTCTCACTTTCAAGCCTTTGAATTTGGCTTCCAGTCCTTCGATGGCGGTAAATTCGATTTCCTGCTCCAGCAGGGCTTTGACGGCCTGATAGCTTTGCCAGTCTTTGGGGCCCACCAGGGATACCGCTTCGCCTTTGTTGCCGGCGCGGCCGGTACGGCCGATACGGTGCACATATTCCTCAGCCTGCTTGGGCATATCGAAATTGACCACCAGCGCGACTTTCAGCAAGTCCAGACCGCGAGAGGCTACATCGGTGGTGACCAGCACCTGATGATGGCCGCGCGAGAATTCATTCATAATATTGCTACGCTGACCCTGATTGAGGTTGCCGCTTAAGGCAGCGGCCGCATAGCCCCATTCTTTGAGCAGGGTAGCCAAACGTTCGGTATCTTCGCGGGTGGCGGTAAACAAAATGGCTTGCTTGGTTTTCTCAACCTTTAGCAAAGCTTTGAGTAGGGCCTCTTTATGCTCGATATGGTCAGCCAGGATAAAGCGCTGTTCAATATCTTCATGTTGCTCACCGGCGCTGCCGAGGCTGATACGCTGCGGGCCCTTCAACAGGGTTTTGGTCAGCAGGTTCAGCTCCACATTATCCAGGGTGGCGGAGAACATCAGCGTCTGGCGTTTGCGGTGATCGGCCGCTTTGTGAATTTGGTTTAATTGCGGGGCAAAGCCCAGGTCGAGCATACGATCCGCTTCATCCAGGATCAGCATTTCCAGACCGTTTAAAAACAATGACTTATCGGTCAAGTGGTCGGCAATACGTCCAGCGGTGCCAACGATAAACTGCGGATCGCGGCGCAGGGCTTTCACCTGATCATTAAAGTTTTCGCCACCTAAAATAAGCGCCGCGCTATAGCCTTTTTCCAGCAGCACTTTGAGCTGTAAAAATACCTGCTTGGCCAGCTCACGGGTAGGGGCCAGGATCAATACGCGAGGATCGCGTTTGCTCAGTGCCTTGGTCTTCATCACCCTGTTGATGGCCGGAATAAGATAGGCCAGCGTTTTGCCTGAACCGGTCTTGGAAGACACGATAAGATCTTTACCCAACAGGCCATGGGGAATGGCTTTGCTTTGGATTTCGGTGGCTTCCTCGAAGCCCTTTTTGTGCAGGGCATGTTGGAGACGATGATCAAGGGGAAGGTCGGAAAAAAGCAAAAGTGGCGTCCAGGACGTTAAATATTACAGGGATTATACGCGTGCTGGTGCAGATGGGCCAAGGAAAGACTGAGTTTGCCTCAGGATCAGTTGTCTTTTACCCGGTTAAACACAATACCAAGCAGTGGCGTGTTGGCTTCCCGCAGGTTTTGGATAATATCGGTCAGTTCCTGCACTTCGGTATTTTCCACATCACAAACCACGATAACGCCATCCACTAAGCGGGTCAGGATCAAGGCGTCACTCACGGAGTTTACCGGCGGTGCTTCGACCAGCATGCGCGGAAACTTGGTATTCAGTTTTTTAATAAATTCGGCAAATTTTTGAGTGGAGATCAGTGCCAGCGGATCCGCCGGGATTTTACCGCTTGGCAGAAGGGTCAACCTGCCGTTGTTCTTATGGTACATGCATACGCTTAGCTTGGCTTTGCCATCGAAAAAGTCGGTGATCCCCGGCTTTTGCAGATCCAGGTTATAGGCCCTTGCCAGGGAAGGGGCACGCAAGTCCAGATCAGCCAACAAAATGGGCTCTACGTTACTTAAGGAATCCGCAAGGTTACTGACCACACTGGCTTTGCCCTGACCCGATTTAATGGCGGTAACCGCAATAATATGTTGTTTGCTTGCGAAAGGACCAATGAGCATGGTGGTACGCAGGGAGCGGATCCCTTCTGCGTAGCGATAATTTTTATCACCTAATCCGGTACGCAGCGGCGCGGCGCGGCGATGCAGAAACTGGCGGCCAATTTTGGGCAACAGGGCTAAAACGGTGACTTCCATCAACCTGGCTGCATGGATCAATCGGCCGGTTTTATCCCCCACCAATGAGAATACAAACCAGAATCCGCCGCTGAAGACAAACGAAAATGAACAGGCCATAAACAGCAAGCCAATGACATTTGGTTTGCTGGGAAACTTAGGTAAGGTGGCGCGATCGACGACGGCGAACTCTTTGGTCTGGCCCAAATCCTTAAGCATTTCCATTTCCTGAAGCTTGGACAGGAACAGGTCGTGAATTTTATGGTTGGCATCCAGCTCTTGCTGCAGACGGGTTAACACCGTTTGATGGTCGCCAAGCTCGCGAAAGGCCTCATTGTTTTTTTCCAACTCAACCCTGAGCTCTTTGGTACGTTGCTCGCTGGCAGCAATGCTTTGCTTCAGGGCTGCCAGATGCTCATCTACCCGTTTCTTGAGTTCTTGCTCGGCAGAGGCTAAGTCCGTTTGTGCCTGAATGTACTTGGGATGTTTATGCTTGTAGCGATCTTTTACTCGCTCCATGGCTTCCTTTTGCATTACCCATTGGCGTCTAGCCTCTACTACCGAAGGGCTCTCCATTAACCAGGATTGGCCGAGCAGAGCGTTAAAATCGTCTCTTGCGGCGAGGGCCTGATGATAGGTAATACGTAATTCAGAGAGCTTGCGCTCATGCTGCATTTGCTCTTTAACTAATTCGTTGATTTCATTTTGTGCCAGGCTCAACTGCGCTTTTAAATCGACGATATCGTACTTTCTGACATATTCCTGCACCGTCAATTCCGAGTTGGCCAGCCGCTGCTGAATTTCCATCAATTGAATATTTAGGTTGTCAGAACGGTTTTGTACTTTTTGCTGTTCCAGCTTGGCATGGAATTCGAAGAAGGTCGGACCGATATCATCGGCGACGCTCTGTGCGGTTTCAGGTGAACGGGAAGAGAACGTAACCTTAACCATATGGGTATTTTTCACCTGGCTTACGGCAAGGTTACTGCGGAATTTGCTGATCAGCTCAGATTCAGAGGAAATATCGGCGTATTCTGCTTCATCCTGCAAATTCAAATGCTCGATCACTGCCTGGGCAAAGGTGCGGGAGCGCATGAATTCTATGTAGGTGTCCATCTCCGTATCGCCGGTGGTTTGCCCGATATTGATATTGGGCAGTGGCATGCCTTTGTCGGCTCCCCCTAACAACAGGGTGCTGGAGGCGGTATACACTTTGGGAAGTTGCAGGATATAGAAGCCCGCGCCCACAGCCATCAGGGCCGCTAAAAACAGAATGCGCCACTTCTTGCGCCAAAAAAACAGCACCACCTGAGCCGGACTGGTCATGGCTTCGGGACTGAACTGTTTGTCGGGGCTAAGCTCTGTGGCCATGCTCAGAAAAGACTCTCACCAATAGTGATGACATCACCCGGCATCAGGGTGGTCGATTTGTTTGCTTTTATCTTTTCTCCCTTGCGAATGATGTGCCAATCGGACTTTGACGCACGATCGGTCAATCCACCGGCCATGGCGATGGCCTGTTCAACATTCAACTCAAACACAAAGGGATGGCTGCCGGCCTTTTTCACAGCGCCTTTAACGAAGATAGGGCGGTAGGCCTCGATAGTGACGGACACATCCGGATTGACCAGGTAACCGTCCACCAGCGCTGCCTCAATTTCATGGGCCAATTCATCCGGAGTTTTATCCAGAACATTAATATCGCCCAGCAGTGGGAAGCGGATTTGCCCCGATTGTGCGATTTTGGCTTTGATCGATAATTCAGGCTCGTTAAACACCACAATGGCGATACTGTCACCGGCATCGATACGATATTGGTCTTCATTGGCGTGGACATAGCACACCATTGGCAGCAGCAAGGCTATCAACGCCCGTTTCAGAAACGATACTGCCATGCCAGACTCACCGTGTTTTGGTCATAGTCCAGGTCTTCGGCGGCAAATTCCAGCGACTGATAACCTAATGACAATCTGATTTGGCTATGTGCTTTGAGTAACCATCCCAGGTAGAGGCTGCCATTGGCTTCATCTAATTGCTGTTCACCATCTGGCTCTTCAAACCGGTTTTGCATCAGCCCTGCGTCTAATCCCAACAACCAGCGTTCACTGGGCTGGTATTGGGTACTTAACTGAATCCGGCTTACTTCGGTATTGGTGGCGTTTTCCCTTTCACCGGCAACGGAATCTTGCACGGCTTGCAGGCTGACTTTCCAGTAGTCGACCGGCTCGTATTGCAGGGTCAGTTCCCAAGAGGAGCCATTGGTATCTTCGGCTTGATCAGTGCTGCGCTGATAACCGCCCAGCAAGGCCCTCAGGCTGGTCTTTCCGGTCATTTGCCAATGGATCCCCAGCAAGGCCCGAACCTTGTCACTGTCAAAACGAAGTGGTGACAGATAATCATCCTGCTGATATTCCAATTGCGCCAGCAAATAGGTGATGTCGGAGAGTTTAAATGCCAGCTGTGTGCTGACAGTAGATTGGTCCAGCTCAAATTCGCTGGCATAGACATTGGCATCGTCGTAACGGCGCTGCAGCCGTTCAACGCCAAAGCCGATGCGGCGATTTATCGGATCATGGCCATAGCTGAACCCAAAACGTATATTGCTTTGCGTGCGCTCGTCAGCCTGGACAATATTCTTTCTCAGCCTCGAAAGCCCTGTGCCAGGCTGTAGTTCCTGCATCTCGTAGCCGGCTTCACCCTCTGCAATCCAGACATCGGATACATATAGACGAGCCAGCAGGGACGTTTCTAAGGCTGTCTGACTGTCTTCTGCCAAGACATTCTGGTCCAGCGACTGCCATTGCTGATAATGCGCTGCATAGGCCAGGCGCAGCCACAACGCATCGCGAGCCATCACCAGCTTGCCATTGGCGTCGAGACTCAGGCCGTTCGCCTTTTCTTTGTCAGTCTGGGTGGGGTTAACATTATCGGTAGTAAGGGCGCTGGCCGTAACCACTAATTTATCACTGTCTTTGCTCAGCACCTCATGGGTTTGGGCAGAAGAGAGCGTTGAAAGAAGCCCCAAAGAGGCAAAACATGCTTGTCTGAACATCAAGAACCACTATCAGTTAACGTCGGCCAAATCAGGCGATTACCATGTTATCGGTCGAAGTTAATTTTCCTTCAGTATCAATATGTTTAGTTTTTTTTTGTGGTGCTTGGTTAGCACTTCGGTATGCCAATGGCGCATCCAACAGCAAGTTCTTGGCTGCCACATCGTCATTGTCATAAATAATGCTTTCCAGTTGTTCCAACAATCTATCTGTTTCCGTTAATGGCAGGCGATTTTCCTTTTCACTCATGATCAGCGGGTGTTGGGTATCGCTGCACGTTCCGCTGACCAGCAACTCTTCATAGAGTTTCTCGCCGGGGCGCAGACCGGTTACCTGGATTTCCAAGTCCCCTTCGGGATTGTCTTCTGAGCGAATGCTGTGCCCCATCAAGTGCGCCATATTGTGGGCCATATCCAGAATACGCACCGGCTCACCCATATCCAGCACAAAAACCTCGCCATTTTTACCCATGGCACCGGCCTGGATCACCAACTGCGCCGCTTCCGGAATAGTCATAAAATACCGCACCACATCAGGATGGGTGATGGTAATGGGCCCGCCGGCCTTAATTTGACGGGTAAACAGAGGTACCACAGAGCCCGATGAGCCCAGTACATTGCCGAAACGCACAATCGCGCACTCGGTACTGCCATCGGCATCGGCCATGGCCTGCACACAAAGCTCTGCCAGGCGCTTGGAGGCACCCATCACGTTGGTTGGACGCACGGCTTTATCCGTTGACACCAACACAAATTTTTTCACACCACATTGGTTGGCCAGTTTGACCATATTCGCCGTGCCCAGCACGTTATTGTGAATGCCGGCGAGCATATTGCCTTCCACCAACGGCACATGTTTGTAGGCCGCAGCGTGGTAAACCGTATCGACTTTGTGAGCCTTAAGCAGGTGAGCTACCTGGCGGGCATCCTTTACATCGCCGAGCAGGGGAATAAGGGGCAATTCGGGGAAGGCGGCTTTGAGCTCGCCTTCAATGCAATAGAGGTTGTATTCGGCAATTTCCAACAGCACCAGTTTGGATGGTGCCTGTTTGGCAATTTGTCGGCAAAGTTCGCTACCGATGGAGCCACCGGCACCCGTCACTAATACTACTTTGCCATGGATGTCGGGCTGCATCAGCTCTTCTTTGGGTGGCACGGGTGCTCTGCCCAGCAACTCTTCAATTTTGATTTCCCGAAGTTCATGGACCTGACGCTTACCAAACAGAATGTCATTCATGTCCGGCACTGACAGTAGCTCGATGGCGTAGGGTTCTAATTCCTGGATAAGCTCACGACGACGTGTTGCAGAACAGTTGTTAACTGCCATCAGAAGCTTGGTGACGCCATAGCGTTTAGCCAATTGCGGCACCATATCTTTGGAATAGACATCCAGGCCGAGAATGGTTTTTCCCTGTTTTGCGCTTTTATCGTCAATAAAAGCCACTGGCAGCATTTCGGAGTCATGCAGCAGCGATGCTGCCAGGGCGCGGCCTGTTTGACCCGCACCGAAAATCAGACACTTTTCACGCAGTTTGAAATTCTGGCCTTGAACCGTAAGCATGATAATGACACGTGGTAATAACATGCCTACCGAGGCAAACACAAAGTAGATCACCGGCAGGCTGACAGGTACAAAGGCATCCAGAGGATATTTGGCCACGAACAGATAAACGGATGCCGCGGTATTGGTCATCAGGGCAATTAAGATGGCCTTGAGGGTGATATGCCTGATTACATGTTGATAATGACCGGCAAAGAGCAGGGCAGACATATGGAAGATCACGACCGAAACGGCCAGGTAGACTTCGTGTAATCCCAGCGTCTCGGTATCAATACCCAGTCGAATCCAATAACTGCCAACAAAGGCCAGCACCAGACAACAGAGATCCCAGACCATCGCCAGCGCGTTCTTATAACCAGAGGGTAATTCGAAAAGACGGTTTAACAGCAGATTGATACTCATGACGTCGCCTCTTGCATAACGGCTGACAGCACCTGACAGCTCAGTTCAATCTCTTCCTCCTTGAGAGTGGGGTGTACCAAAAACATCAAACTGGTATCGCCAAGTTCCCTGGCATTTTTAAGCGGCTCTTTTGGCCTGAACGGTGTATTGTCGAAAGCTTTTTCCAGATAGACCTCAGAACAGCTGCCACTGAAGCAGGGCACGCCCCGTTCATTAATGGCGGCCATGATCCGGTCACGGTCCCAACCTGGCTTAAGCATCTGCGGCCTGACAAACACATAGGCCTTGTAGTAGGCATGTTGCACATCAGACGGAATGTCAGGCACGCGCAGCCCCGGACATTGACGGGCTGCATCAAAAAGCTTGTGTGAATTGGCAGCACGGCTGGCATGCCACTGCGGCATTTTTTGCAATTGAATGCGGCCAATAGCGGCCTGAATTTCGGTCAGGCGCCAATTGGTACCAAAAGATTCATGCAACCAGCGAAACCCCGGTGGATGCTGGCGCTCATAAACTGCTTCATAGGATTTGCCGTGATCTTTAAACGACCACATACGTGACCAGAAGTCTTTGTTGTCAGTGGTTACCATGCCACCTTCACCGGCAGTGGTCATGATTTTATCCTGGCAGAATGACCAGGCGGAGATATGTCCCCAACTGCCCAGTGGCTTGCCATGATATTGACCGCCATGGGCCTGTGCGCAATCTTCCACCACGTAAAGACCATGTGATTCGGCCAACGCCATAATGGGCTTCATGTCACAAGGCCAACCGGCAAGATGAACACATAAAATGGCGCGGGTTTTATCGCTAAGCACCGCTTCGATGCTTTGCGCCGTGATATTTTGGCTGTCCAGATCCACATCGGTAAATACCGGCACCAGGCCGGCCAGCACAATCGACGAGACCGAGGCCAGGAATGTCCGGGAAGTAACGATAACTTCTGAGCCCGGGGGGAGCGAAAGGGCATACCACGCCAAATCCAATGCCAGGGTGCCATTGGCAACAGCGATGGCATAATTTGATTGGCAGTAAGCGGCGAATTCTTTTTCAAACTCGCGTGACTCGGTGCCCGTCCAATAATTCACCTTATTGGAATCCAATACGGCAACAGCAGCCTGTTTTTCCTCATCGGAATAACAAGGCCAGGGAGAAAATGGCCCATTAAGCATTAACGCATCCTTTATGGTTCTAAACGTCTATTTTTATTGATGATGGCGTTGCTTTTTGTTTTAGCAGCTTGGCAATGACTTGATGATCCTCGCGGGGACACCCACAGCCAGGCAATTATCCTTGATATCCTTGGTAACGGCAGCCCCCGCGCCTATTTGCACATTGGCGCCCAGTTTAATCCCGGGCACGATGCTCGTGCCGATCCCAATGAAACTGGCGCGTCCTACCTCGACGTTCCCAGCCAGACAACTACCCGGTGCGACATGTACAAGGTCATTGACCTTGCAATCATGTTCAATAATCGCACTGGTGTTTACAATACAGCTAATCCCGATCGAGGTAAATGGGTTTACTACTGCGCGTGCGCAAACCAAGGTACCGGCGCCAATCTGGCTATGTGCACTGATTACTGCCGTAGGATGAATAAGGGTCGCCAGTGGCGCGTTTCCTGCTATCAGTGCCTGAGTCCAGCGATCACGGCTGGCATTGTGCCCAATAGCCACAAAAAAACTGCTGTTGCCGTCTATAAAACGGGCAAAGTTTTCAGGTTTATCTAATATCGGCCAGGGGTAGTCCTTATGCTCACTACCGCCCTGATCGAGAAAAATAATGCTACTAAAGCCACCTTGCTGCTCAGCGCAATCGGCGGCAACTTTGCCATGTCCTCCGGCGCCGATAATTACAAGTTTTTTACTTTCCATAACGCCATCATATTTGACCTCTTTAGTTTGAGGTTCTGGTGAAAAATGATATTTTTTCCTCGTGATATTTCCAGTTATTCTTGTTCCACTTTTCAAAAGTCTTATATTACATTTCCTTATTTGAGGAGGTTTGCTTTATTTTAATATTTTCACGTAATATTTTTTTATAAAATTCTAATACATCTCGAGCATTGTTCTCAACGTTCATTAGCTCGTTAACTCGTCTAAATCCAGCTTCTGCTTGTTTTTTGCGCTGAGCAGGTTCATTCCAAGCTCGAATGACTTGTTTGGCAATTGAAGATGGGTTTTTGGGGCTGCATAAGTAGCCTGTTTCTCCGTCAACAATCAAGTCAGGGAATCCGCCTACGTTTGATGCAATCGTTGGTACCTTTGCAAATAGTGATTCGACTGCCCCTCCAACATTTTCGGAGTGTGATGGATGCACAGCTAAATCGAATTGTGGATAGAGCCAGCCCACATCTTGCCTTGTTCCGAGAAAAACTGCCGCATCTCCAACCTTTTCGCGAGCATATTCTTTGACCTTATCAAAATAGTCATCGGCTTTATCCCATGGACCACCAACAAAGACACAGCGAGTGTTTGGAATTTTTTCTCTTATTAATATAAGTGCATCTATTAAATCTTCATGACCTTTTAGCCCTCTTTTTTGTCCTAGATACCTTTTGGGACTATAGAAGTATGCAACCATTCCAATCAAGAGATCGCTTCGTTGCATAGATAATTGCTCTTTCAAGCTGGTTTTTGAATCTTCAGGTGAGATGAATTCATATGGTGTAACCCCATAATAGGCGAGTCCAACTTTATTCGAATCTATACCATTATCTAAATAACACTCTCTTGTCCATTTGCATGATGCAAGCCAGTAATCTTGATTGCCCGCACTAGCTAACTCAAGTTTACGAAAAACAGGATGTTCCAAATGCAGGGGCCCCGGCACATGGAAAATCCTTGGGATTTTATAACTTGAAAGAGCCAAGCGCATGAGAAGCGTACTCGTTACAAAATGGCTGTGAATAATGTCAGGTTTAATTTGCTCTACTAAGCGCCTTAATCGCCTTGCTCGCTGAAAAGTTATAAAAGGCTGTAATAGTGAGACGGCGGGTATGAGTTCGTGGATTATTACTCCGTTTTCTTGATATTTATGAACCACACGGTCAAATGGAAGTGCAATATGAACTTCAACTCCCAGCTTAACCAACTCTCGAGTTTGGTTAAAAGCCCATTTTGCTCCAACTGCAGTTTTTACTAAATGAAGTACTTTTATTTTACTCATTGACCCGCTCTATAAATTGATAAAAAGCCCGGCGAATCGCCGCCAGGCGCTCCCTTTCATAATCTTTTGCGGTGGCGATGTTGTGGGCCGACGCTTGGCACAACGCCTGTGGATCCTGGCTTAGCCTGGCGATTGCGGCGCTAAGCGCCTCGGCATCTTCGGCATTGACCAGATAGGGCTCATTGAGCAACTCTGGAATGCCACCTACCTTAGTACCAATGGCGGGTAAGCCTGTGGCCATGGCCTCAAGTAAGGCCCTAGGCAAGCCTTCTGTGCGTGATGGCATAATAAATAGCTCTGCGTCATTCAGGTGCTTAAGAATATCGCCATGGGCCATTTCACCAGCAAAATGTATTTCGTGCTGCAGATTCAGGCGAGCAGTCAGGGCTTTCATCTCATCCGCCAGTTTGCCGCCTCCAATCATGGTCAGGTGCAGAGACAAGCCCTGTTCTTTTAACTTGGCCATCGCCTCAATCAAGGTATCCTGGCCTTTGTATAGCTGGCTGAATGAGCCGATAAACAGCAGCCGTTTTGCCGGCGCATTGTATTGTCTTGGCGACGCAGCCAACCAGCTTTTGTCCAACTCAATGCTGGAGCAGGCTACCTGTTTGGCCGCTGGGGCAGCAGGATAACGTTTCTGCAAATAGTCACGGGTAACATAGCTTACGGCCTTGGCACTTTTGACCATCTTACGTAACTGCCAGGCACTAAAAGGGCCGAGCAGGGCGCCAATCAGCGGATGGGTGATGCCAGCGGCAAATACATCTGCAGGATCGCCCACCACCTCCAATGCATAGGCGCGGCTGGGTCTGGCGAGTCTGGCCAACATGGCCGTTTGTGAGGGCACCCTGAAGATCACCGCACCAGGCTCAGATAAGTGTCGGCGTAGCTGTTTAAACATGGCGGGCAGTGATCGAATTAAACCAGCAAGCCCGAGGTAGTAGGGCATAGGTAAAAGACTTACCCTCTCGCCGGTGACTTTTTGCCAATCGGATTGTGCCTGTTCAACAGCCAATACCCTGGCCAGAATCTTCACTTGAGAAAAGACCTGCAGGTAGCGGTCCCAAAAGCCATAGTGGAAGGCATTGGGTGTCCACACCTGGCCATCCGGGGTTTGATAAAAACGAAACTCACAACTGACAATGACTTGCAAGCCTATTTACTCCTGCTGCCAGAGGCGGCATAGATCACCGCAAGGCCAAGAATAAGGCCTAACACCATCTGCACCGGTACATAGGTAAAACTGTTGCGGATCATGATAAACAAGGGCGTTAGCATCACGCCCACCATCAGATCCCGGCGAATCGAAGGCTGCATATTGTCCAAAAAGGCGAACAGGCTGCCCAGAATAAACATAATGATCGGTGGACCGTAACGACCAAAGTTGGCATAGGCCTCAGCAATCGGGGAAAAGCCAATAGGGCCGACCCGTTCCTGCACCACCACATTGAGCAGTCTGGGATCTTCGTCGACGCTGATACGGTTTATTCCTGGTACAAACAACGCCAACTGACGCTCAATAGGAGCCCAGTAACTGCCTCCTAAGAGCAGGGCGTCGCCATCACGGTGCCAACCGATAACGGCCGTGATGGGGCGTAAACTGGCGCCCATCTCGGCCACCGCGTTAAGTGGGTTAAAACTGTCAATCTGAGAGTAATCCCCCGATACCCGCGCATTTTTGACGATGCCGGTGAGGGTTAAAAAGACCACTACCAACATTATCAGATATGGCAGCTTTATCACTTTGCCACGTCGCCCCAGCATGCAAGCGGCTACTGTGGCGGGAAACATCACTTCTCCGCGCAAGCCCAATTTAAAGGCAAACAGGGCGTATACACCGAACAAGGCAAAATAAATCAGGCTGAAGCCACGCCGGTAGGCTACTGCCACTAACACCAGTCCCAAACCGATAAAGAAATACAGATAGGCGTAGAAAACCCCCAGGGACGGCACTTGGCTCAAGAGGTTTAAATATGCGCCGTAAGAGGCCAGAGCCCCTGTTCCGCCAGTGACACCGAAAAAGGCAACAAGAGACAGACAGAGAATAAGGCCGCCTAGATGAAACACGCGGCGGTTAAAACCAGGGTCCAAGGTGGAGGTTTTTGGCGCCTTGGCGTGGCGTGAAAACAGCAGTGCCCCGAGGCTGAAGCCAAGCATACCCAGGTTTACCAGGTGGATGGCCAATAGGGTCTCCGGGCGATCAAACCAGAAACTGATCTGGTAAAGAATATCTTCATCGGTAATGGCATTGATACTGTCGGTCAGGATCAGACCGGCATGAAACACACTGAACGCAGCGAAGAAAATAAAGCAAATCGACCATATCCCGCGCGGTAACGCACGTGCCAGAAGCACTAACATAAACAGCCAGCAGAGGCTGGTGAATACTTCGACTTCTGCGCGCGTGAGGGTAAAGGCACCACCGTAAACAGCCAGGATCATGATCCCGGTCATCAGAATCAACCAGATCCCCAGCGCTTTGGTCAGTAATTTAGTGTCCGAGATATATAGCATGCAGGGTGTCTATATTTTTGCTGATCACAAAGTCACTTTGCCGAAATTGTGTTACCAGGGCCTTTCTGTCAGCCTGTTGTTCTAATAATTGTGCTAGCGCCGCCGCCCAATGCTGGTCGGATTCTTCCAGGGACATAACTTGTAATCCATCAATTTGCGCGGCGATCTCCTCGGTCCCGGGTAACCGGGTTGCCAGCACCGGCGTGCCAAGACTCAGCGCCTCCAGCACCGCACCCGGTAGTCCTTCCCATTTGGAGGGAAAAAGCATGGCATCAGCATGGCGCAACAAGGGCAGGGGATTGCCTTGCTCACCTAAAAACAGCAAATGACTCTCAATGCCACGCGCTTTAGCCAGGGTCAGCATAGCCGCTTTGGTCTCTGGATTTTCTTTTCCTACAAAGACCATTCGGGCGTGTGGAAAGTGTGTACAAAAGTCGGCAAACATACTCACCTGGCGAAGGTGGTTTTTAACCTTGTCCATCCTTGCCAGATTGATCACAACCGGGCTGTCAGTCTCGGTCAGGCCATAAGCTTGCCAGAAATTGTTCTGCTTTGGGATATCCTGAATATCCAGGCCGTTGTAGACCAGCCGGAATTGCGGATCGGCTGACCAATTTGGCCAGTATCGCGCTAACGCGCCGGCACAAACCCCAAGAATACGTTGGCTGTTACAGCGCATGCAACAGCGAAGGAAGTGGTCACGCAGACGACGTAAATAGGTGGACTGGCCGCCATCATGGGTGCTGCGAAGATGGGCAATACGCAGTCTCACTCCGGCCAATCGCGCCAATGAGACTAAAAAGCCTGACACCAACGCCACGTGGGAATGTAATATATCGATTTGCTGTGCTTTAAGCAGTTTGATAAAACGCCAGGGTAAGCTTGCACCAAGAGGACAATAGTGAACCTGTCCGCCAAGTCTGCGGATTTCATCATCCAATACCCCGGTCTTCCCGCTCAGTACACAAAAATGAAATTCATATCCCAGTTTCTCCATAGCAGGCATCAGCGCTAAGGTGCGAAGCTCGGCGCCGCCACGGTTCATAATGCCGAAAACATGCATCACACGCTTCATGCCGTTACTCCCAAGCCCAGTTGTTTGCGCCTTAAAAACAAAAACGCCAGATACAACATGAACTCCAAGGCGGTCGCTGTAAACATGGCCTTTGCGGCACCAAGGGTACCGGCCTGCGGCACCCATAACAGGCAAGCGATAAATACCGTTGCGGTACCGGCTAGTGCAATAAAGGTTTGGATATGAAAGGCTTTCAGGGCGTTCAGTCCGGTACCAATAAAGATATAGCCATAGCGGATCATGGCCGCCGCCATTATCCAGATAAATTCATTATGCATGGCTGCCATGGCCTGGCTGTAGAAAAGGGATAGCAGCCAATCGCCCAGTAGCCATGACAACGCAACTCCCATTAAACCCAGAAAAAGACCTGCCATGCAGAGTTTGGCCACCAACGACCAGAATTTGTTAAAGGTCTGCTGGGTATAAAGCTGTCGGAGCTTGGGTTGGGCGGCCTGAGATAAACTGGTGATGAGTAAAGAGCCTGCCACCAGAAAATAGCTGGTGGCGGCGAAACGGCCGGCATCCACTATCTGCAAATGGTGTTCTATCACCAGGTTTGGCAGGTAGACAAACAGCGAAGAACACATTAATGCCAGGCTTAATGTCAGATAGCGTCGATATAGCCCTAACGCGCCAAACAGACGTTGACGACTGAAGATGGCTGACAGCAGCGAAAAGGATTGCTTTAGTTCTTCGGTCACTACTTTGTGACTTTTCAGAGTGGCTGCTAGCGCAAATAAAGCGGTTACCAGCAACCAAAGGAGCATCATCCCAAGCAGTGGCAGTCCGAGAAAAGCCGATAACACCAACACCATCCCGGTTACTGTGGCTCTTAGCAGTAGCCAACTGCTGGCACTGGCAAAGGCCTGTTGACGGTGACGCAAACTAATGCTGAGCTCAAACCAACTGTCGCACCATTTATATAGGCCGATAATCAACATTACCTGCCACGATATCCCCTCTGACAGCAGCAGATTGACCAACGGTAAGCACAGCAGGATCAGGCTGTTGGCGATAAAACGGGCATGAAAATATTGTTCAACCGGATATTCGTTGTCGGTATCGCAGATGACCAAGGTACGCAGTTTGAAGCTGGCAAATAAAAAAAGCGGCGACAGTATGGAGAGCGCCAGCACTACTTCTCCCAGGGCATGATCGCCATGGAATTTGCTGACCACAATCAGCAACAACCAGTTGCTAAGGGCAAGCGCCAGATTGGCACAAAGATTAAAAGCGGCGTTTTTTGCGAGGCGCACGTTATCTGAATTTTATTTTTATTATCTGGCTATGATGCGCGAAGCCAGGCGCAAACTCAATGCTGCCGTGCTTGGATGAAAAAAGGGCCCGAAGGCCCTCTGCGAAAATCCATTAGAACTGCATCTCAGGAACGTCAGCGTCCACAATCAGCTTGCCGGCAGTTTTGGCCTGAATTTCCTCCACCGACACGCCAGGGGCGCGCTCGAGCAGATGGAAAGCGCCGTCTTTAATTTCCAGCAAGGCTAGGTCGGTGATGATATGGGTAATGCAGTTGACGCCGGTCAGCGGCAGGGTGCATTTATCCAGTAACTTGGAGTTACCGTATTTATCTGCGTGGGTCATGGTCACGATAATGTTCTTGGCACCGGCCACCAAGTCCATGGCGCCACCCATGCCTTTAACCAGTTTGCCGGGGATCATCCAGGAGGCAATGTTGCCATGCACATCTACCTCGAAAGCGCCCAACACAGTAAAGTCCACATGGCCGCCGCGGATCATGGCAAAGCTTTCGGCGGAGCTGAATATCGAGGCGCCACTGATAGCCGTCACTGTCTCTTTACCGGCGTTAATCATATCCGCATCCACCTGCTCGTCGGTAGGGTAAGGCCCCATGCCCAGCAGGCCGTTTTCCGATTGCAGCATCACCGTGATGCCTTTGGGGACATAGCTAGCGGCAAGGGTAGGGATACCGATACCCAGGTTCACATAGCTGCCATCTTTGAATTCCTGCGCCACGCGCATGGCGATTTGTTCTCTTGAAAGTGCCATTGTTGTCTCCTTATGCGCTGCGGGTTACACGACGTTCGATGCGTTTTTCGAAGCTGCCTTTGATCACGCGCTGCACGTAGATACCGGGTGTTTGGATTTGGCTTGGCGGGATCTCGCCGGGCTCAACAATCTCTTCCACTTCCACGACGGTAATCTTGCCGGCCGTGGCGGCCATGGGGTTAAAGTTTTGCGCGGTATGGCGATAGATACAGTTGCCGTAACGATCCGCTTTCCAGGCTTTGACAATGGCAAAATCGCCGGTGATGGACTCTTCCATAATATAAGGACGGCCATTGAATTCGCGCACTTCTTTGCCTTCACCAACCGGCGTACCGTAACCTGTGGCGGTGTAAAAAGCAGGAATGCCGGCACCGCCGGCACGCATTTTCTCGGCCAGGGTGCCCTGAGGAGTCAGCTCGACTTCCAACTCACCGGAGAGCAGTTGTTGCTCAAACAGAGCGTTCTCGCCCACGTAAGAAGCGATCATTTTCTTTATCTGGCGGTCTTCCAGCAGAATTCCCAGGCCAAAGCCATCCACGCCACAGTTATTGGAAACAACGGTCAGGCCCTTGGTGCCCATTTTTTTTATTTGTGCGATCAGGCCCTCGGGAATGCCGCAAAGGCCAAAGCCACCGGCAATCACCGTCATATTGTCTTCAAGTCCGGCCATGGCTTCTTCATAGCTGGACACCACTTTGTCAAAACCTGACATGGGATGCTCCTGTTTGTTATTGCGGCGCCATATTTTATTCGGCAGCCAACAGAGAAAGGCTGGACACAGTATTGGACAGCTATGCAGGGTTGTGAAGTTAATTTATTTTAGCTATTAATAAAAAATATAAATCAAAATTGCCCAGTCATAATCTTTTTACCAAGGGCTCAAGCACTAAGAACTCCCATGAAGCACGTTACGTTGAAACAGCTACAGGCCTTTGTGCAACTGGCTAGCAGTCGTTCTTTTGCCGAGGCAGCAGAGCGCTTGCACTTGTCACAACCGGCTCTGTCCATTGCAATCAAGAAGTTTGAAGAAGAAGTCGGTGGGGCATTATTGTCCCGAACTACGCGCTCGGTGGAGTTAACTCAGGAAGGGCGAAATTTTCTGCCGCTGGCGCGACGCCTGCTCAATGATTGGGATGAGGCTCTGACCGATTTACATAATTTGTTCGCTATGCAACGGGGAAAACTAACGGTAGCGGCGATGCCATCCTTTGCTCATAGCCAACTGGCACCGGTTCTCAAGCTGTTTCATCAAAACTACCCGAAGATCAATATCAGCGTGTTGGATCTGGTGATGGAAAGGGCGGTGGAAGCTGTCCTCGATGGTCGCGCTGAACTGGGTATCGTCTTTCGTCCAAGGCAGTTGCAGGGACTGGATTTTCTACCGTTATTTGAAGATCGTTTTATGGTGATTTTGGGGCCCACACATCCATTTTGTGACAAAGACGATCTGCATTGGTCAGATCTGCAAGGGATGGATTTTGTTGCTATGAACCGAGGCTCGACAGTGCGTCTATGGTGTGAGGAGCGTCTGCAAACTCAGAATATTTCGGTGCAAACTGTGGCCGAAGCAGGGCAACTTTCGACGGTAGGACAACTGGTGGCATCCGGGCTGGGATTATCTCTGGTGCCGTCGCTTTGCCAACAGGACATGCTGCAGCGAGGGCTTATCTGCAGGACCCTGAGTGGGCCTGCTTTGGTCAATACTGTGGGGGTGGTCAGCCGCAGCCGCGGGAGCTTGTCGGTACCGGCGGCCGGATTGTTAGCCCAGTTGCAGCAAACCAACTGGCCTGCTGCGCACAGCGAACCTTAGTTCAGTGAGTTACCACTTCTTCTTGGGGGCAAAGAGTTCGTCGAGGTCGTCTCGTTCGGCGTCGCGACGCTTGGCTCTGTCGGCAGCATTAGCATTCTTTAGGTTATCCTGAATAATACTGAGCTGCTGCTGAACCTCGGCACGCTTGCTGTTGATATATTCAGTTTGCTCGGGCTGGGCATTGAGCGCAGCAATGGCTTTTTCAAAGTATTGGCGAGCCGAGCCGAGCATACCGCCTTGGAAAGCGGTACGCGCGCGCTTTTGCAGGGTTTCTATATTGATTCTTAGCTGCAACCTGTCCAGGCGCTTGTCTTCATCCATAAATACATGGGTATCCACTTTGCCTTTGGAGTGCTCCGAGCGCAGCAATGTTCTGAGTTTTTTGATGCCCTGTATGAACAAAATAATCTGTTTGTCATTGTCGGGCAGCACGAAGGCATCATCTGCCGGCGGCGGTTGGTCGATATTGATAGTGTTGCCGCGCTGCTCTGCATCCTGCAAGCGTTGCTTGACATCCACCGCTTTGGGGTTGATCTCATATTGGGTCTTTAGCGCGTTTAATACACGCTTGTGCAAAATCATAACGAGCTGCTGGGATACGGGCATATGGGCAGCAGCGCCGAGTGCATCTTCGGTCTCGTCAATGATTGCTTTTTGCTTGGCGATTTCGGCGCGTTTTTCGGCTTCAACCTGTTCTTTATGTTGTTGTACGGCGTTCAGCACGATCGCAATCACGATCAGGGCCACAATTAAAATGATGACGGTGGTAAACATATAAAATTCACTTGTTGCAAATACGTCGACAAGGCTGTGGCATCTTAGGGCAATTTCAGGATAAACACACTACCCCCGAGGCTGCCCCCGTTTTCAAGAGTAATAGAGCCAGAATTGCCATTCATTTGATGTGCCTGAGCAATCAGCCTTGCGAAAAACAACCCCAGGCCGGTGCGGCCGGTGCTGATGTTAAATTCCTGCATATCGGTATTGCCGGCAATCAGCATGCTTTCTGGATAACCCGGACCGTCATCTTCGATGCGGATACATAAAAAGTCATCCTCAAAATAGGTGCTGAGCTTGAGGTGCTCTTTGCTGTAGCGCATGGCATTGATGAGGATGTCGTTAAGCAGCACATTGATCAGTTCCACATCCATATACCAGGGGCCTTCAGCCTGTTGGTCGATATCCAGCGTGATCTTTTTATTGGCTATATAGCTTTCATTGGTGGCAAGGATATCGTCCACCAGATCTTCAACAAAGTGCTCATCAATGCTGATCGGCAGGTTTTTCTTTTCCGCCCGGTACAAAGATAACAACTGCATCAGCCCGGTATTCAGCCTGGAGGCTTCATACTGCAGACTGGCCAGGTGATGTGTATATTCCTTGTTATTTTTGGGGAGTTGTTGGCCTAAGGTCTCAATAGACTGCATTAACAGACATAGCGAATTTTTCATATCATGCACACCGGCGGCGAGCACGGAGGAGAAATCAATCATGTTTGCGCTTTCTGCCATTGTGACGTTTCAAGACTTCACTGTGTTATATCAGTAATGTTGAATGAGTGAAAGATTTGCAGCTAAATCCTTGCTGGCACAACTATTTATCGGCGGGAAAAAGGCCTTTTAGGCACACTACTACTAAAATTTTATGGAATTAACTCGTTGGTCAGTATATATATTTGGCATATAGAAAAACGATTTGCGGCGCACCGAAGGGCAGGATGAAACTCCAACAACTCAGATACATAGTCGAAGTTCTCAACAACAACCTCAATGTATCGGCCACGGCTGAAAGCTTGTATACCTCTCAGCCCGGCATCAGCAAACAGGTTCGTATGTTGGAAGATGAGTTGGGTGTGCAAATATTCGGTCGCAGCGGTAAGCATCTGACTCATGTCACCGAAGCCGGCAAAGATGTGATCAATATCTCCCGCGAAATTCTGGCCAAGGTCGAGAGTATCAAGGCGGTATCCCGTGAACATACGCTGCCGGATCAAGGTAAGCTCAATATAGCCACCACCCATACCCAGGCCCGCTATGCCTTACCGCCTGTGATCAAAGGCTTTATGGCCAAATATCCCAGGGTGTCATTGCATATGCATCAGGGTACGCCGTCGCAAATCAGCGATTTGGCCGCCAAGGGCGAGGCGGATTTTGCGATTGCCACCGAATCTCTGC
Organism: Aliiglaciecola sp. CAU 1673; assembly: GCF_029223185.1. Lineage (GTDB taxonomy): Bacteria > Pseudomonadota > Gammaproteobacteria > Enterobacterales > Alteromonadaceae > Bowmanella. Next base: position 12,858 of record NZ_JARHUG010000018.1, on the reverse strand, counting down.
ATCTTTACAACGATTTAGTGATGTTGCCCTGCTACCACTGGAATCGCAGCATCATCGTTAACCGTGAACATCCGCTGGCAAAGCGCAGTTCCGTTACTATCGAGGATATTGCCGAATTTCCGCTGGTGACCTATGTGTTTGGCTTTACCGGTCGCTCTGAGTTGGATCAGGCCTTCAATCGTGCCGGTCTGACGCCAAAGATTGTGTTTACCGCCACTGATGCCGATGTGATCAAGACCTATGTACGCCTTGGCGTTGGTATTGGCGTGATTGCCTCTATGGCACTGGATGAGAAGCTGGATGGGGACTTGGTGCGTATCGACGCCAGTCATTTATTCCAGTACAGCACCACTAAGATCGGCTTCCGTAAAGGTTCCTTCCTGCGCAGCTACATGTATGACTTTATCGAGCGCTTCGCCCCGCATCTAACCAAAGATGTCGTGGAGCGGGCGATGATGCAAAAGAGCAACGAAGATATCGAGCGCATGTTTAAGGATCTTACCCTGCCAGTGCGTTAGGCTCACGGTCCAGCTAGTGGGCTGAAGATAATGCACTTTTAATCACTATGGCCAGCGCCTCCAACGGCAACGGATCCTTGTCTTTAAAATTGATACAGCCCTTGCCTGTTTGAATCTCTGGGTAAGTGCTTTTGAAGCTGCTGATATGTTCCTCTGAACAGGTATATAGTGAGATATAACCCTTCTGATTGGCAATGGCGATCCAACCACCTTTGTGTTCATAGGTGGGCATCTTGTATTTCATCGACTCGTTGGCATCGGGAAACAGTGATTTAATGATTGCTTGCAGGGCAGCAAACCTCTCCTGACGATGTGCAGGGATTGCAGCCAGATAATCTTTCAGTTTCATTTTTGTCCTCAGGCCAGAGCCATCTCCACCGCGGCTTGGGCATGGATGGCAGTGGTATCAAATAGTGCGACTGGCGTGTCTTCTTGCTTGACCAGCATGGCAATCTCGGTGCAACCCAAAATAACGCCTTGTGCGCCTCTTTTTTGCAGATCCTGGATGATATGCAGGTAAGCGTCCTTGGATGCGGCCTCCACTTTGCCCAGGCACAGTTCCTCATAAATTACCTGATGTACCAGATTACGTTGGTGTTCATCAGGCACCAGCACTTCAATACCATAGTTGTCCTGCAGACGGCCCTTATAAAAATCCTGTTCCATGGTAAAGCGGGTACCCAGTAAGCCGACTTTGTTGATACCTCTTTGTTGCAATTGCTTGGCGGTAGCATCGGCAATATGCAGGAGTGGAATGCCAATGGCCCCTTGAATGGGCTCAGCCAATTTATGCATGGTGTTGGTACAGATAAGCAGAAAATCGGCGCCACCTGCTTCAACAGACTTGGCTGCAGCGCTGAGGATTTGTGCGGCCTTATCCCACTCGCCGCGATGTTGGCAGGCTTCAATCTCAGCGAAATCCACACTGAAAAGACAGATTTTGGCGCTATGTAATCCGCCTAAGCGTGCCTTAATCCCCTCATTGATGGCGCGGTAATAGTTAGCCGTAGACTCCCAGCTCATACCGCCGAGCAGGCCAATAATCTTCATACTACTGATTCCCTGAACTATGACGAGAGGTTTCTTGGTTCATCTACTCGTCCATATCCGATGTGTAGGCCATCACCCGATCCCGACCACTGGCTTTGGCTTGGTAAAGCGCGGTATCCGCGTCTTTCACCCGCTCCCACACCGGCTTTTGTGGATCAAAGTCTGCAAAGCCGATGGAAATGGTCATGCTGATCAGGTTGTCCTCGTAGGGTACCTGCAATCTACTGACCTCTTCTCTGACGCGATCCAATATTTTAAAGGCAATCTGTGTTGTGGTGCCGGGTAGCATTACCAGAAACTCCTCACCACCATAACGGCAAACGCAATCTGAGTCCCTGAAAGCATTAGACAACAGGGTCGCTATTGCTTTTAACACCGCATCGCCGGCGGTATGACCGTAGTTGTCGTTAATGGCTTTAAAGTAATCAATATCCAGAAGCGCAATATTGTAAGGTGTGGCGTCACGCAGCGACTGCATATGCCGTTTTTCAAGGATAAGACTGATAAATTTGCGATTGATAAGGCCCGTCAGGGGGTCGAAGGAATGCTGCTGGGCTACCATGGTATCGCGCAAATTACTGAGTAATCGCCCCAGTTCTTTCTGTTTATTCGCCAGGAAGCGGTATTTCTCTATGGCTAAAGGCATGCTCTCGACAAAATCTTCAATCAGGCTTCTGGCGGCGTCATGCATGGTTTTATGGGTCGATTCAATGGCCTTGAATTCTGGGTGGGAGTGAATGGCCTCACTGGCATTTTGGTAGTACCAACAACCAAATTTGCACAGGGTATGGGCGAGGGGATGAGTCATGGTGTCAGAAAAGGGTTGTCGGCAAAGCAGTCCTTCATGCAATTGGTGATACCAAATCCGATGATTCTCGATGGCTTGTTCCAGCACCTTTAGTGACTCGCTGATTTCATCAGCCGAAAAGCGCTGGCGCTGTATTGTCGCGTCTTGACTGGGATCACTTTGCATGCAGATTTATCCACAGGTAGATGCTTATCCCTACACAGGGATAAAGTCTGTGAGTTCAGTATCCATACAGTGATAGGTCAAGACAAGGTGGTTTTCCACAGTCCCTGGGATAACAGCGGCTTTAGTAATATACCTGGCTTGCTGTGATGGCTGATTCAGCTCAAACAAGATGCTTTAGGTTTTTGCTTTGACTGCATCCAAACATGTTGTTCAAGCGTAAGGCTACTCAGGTAAGAAAAACTCGAAGGACGATTATGGAACATGAAGAGCTATTTCCGCTGCTATGCGATATCGCCGATGGCAGCCGTGACGCTTTTGCCAAGCTTTACACTATCACCAGCGGACAAATCTATGCGGTGGCACTTAAAATGCTCAAGCATAAGGAATTGGCAGAGGAAGCAACCCAGGACACCTTTATCAAGATCTGGCACGGCGCTGCCAGTTATCAGCGCAGCAAAGGTACGGTGCTGACTTGGATGGTAAGTATTGTCAGATACCGGGCACTTGATTTAATGCGTTATCACAATATTCGTAACGAAGTCAGTTTATCACCAGAAAGTGACGGACCGTCGGCTAGCATGCCACTGCCTTCATCGGAGCGCCGACGCCTTGCCGAATGTATTGACGAGCTTGAGGAGCAACAGCGTCAGGCCATCCATCTTGCATTTTACGGTGGTCTTTCTCATCAGGAAGTGGTGGAGCATTTGGACTCCCCCCTTGGGACCATTAAAAGCTGGATCCGCCGCGGTCTGCAAAGTCTGCAAAGGTGTCTGTCAATATGAATTATCAAGCCGAATCTTTGCGCAACGCCTTAGCTGCTGAATATGTATTGGGTACCTTGCGGGGTGGGGCGCGCAGGCGTTACCAAAAATTAATCATGTCCAACCAAACCATTGCTGAAACCACCTGGCTGTGGGAGCAGTATTTAAATGGCATGGGTGAGACCATCGCGCCTGTTGCGCCGGATGCACGCGTGTGGCAGAGCATTCAGCAAAAGCTTGGCTTTGTTGAATCCAACGTTGTGCTCAAAGAAGTAGGCAAAGGACACCAAAAACAACCCACTGGTTGGCGCAATATGGTGACCTTTGCTATTGCTGCCTCGATCTTGATAGCGGTAATCTGGACGGCTGTGGGCCCCTCATTAATGCCACCGGTGACCCAAATTGCGGTGGTCAACAATCAGCAATCCCAACCCCTTTGGTTAATTGAAATTTCTGACCGGCAATTACGCGTGAGAGCCACGGAGCAGTTGACCGCCCGAGTTGATAAAGACTTTGAGCTATGGATAGTGCCTGCAGACGGTACCGCCCCAGTCTCTTTGGGAGTGTTGCCAAAAGCGGGTGAAAAGTCTGTGGCGGCGCCTGAAAGTCTGAAACGCGTCCCCATCAATGTACTGGCAGTGAGTTTGGAGCCTCTGGGCGGGTCACCCACAGGGCAACCCACCGAGGTGTTATATACTTCAGCGCTGACGGCTGTGTAAAAAAGACCAGAAATCTTGCATCCAACCTTCTTTGTTGTCCGTTTGGCTTTAACGAACCCACAACAAAGAAGGTTTCTATATGAACATTCAGACTCAATTTGCCATTGCTGCGCTAGCCAGTGCTATAGCGGTGTCCGTCTCTGCCTCTAGTCACCGTGAAGCGCCTAGCGTTACCCAAACCCCTACTATCGATTCCACAGACTTTTATGCCTTTAACAGCTATGAAGAGGGGCGTGAGGACTACGTTACGCTGATTGCAAACTACATCCCCTTACAAGACGCCTACGGCGGCCCCAATTATTTTGCCATGCATCCTCGGGCTCACTATGTCATACATATCGACAACGATGGTGACGCTCTGGAAGATATATCTTTCGTGTTCGACTTTGATGCAAGCCTCGGTGCCAATGGCGAGGGTGTGGCGTTACCAATAGGACCCGAGGGTAATCAAAGAACAGTGAAGGTGCCGCTGAAAAACGTAGGCCCCGTTAGCCGCGATACCCAAGCTAATGCCAACTTTTTTGAAAATTATTCCGTGTCACTGGTGCAAGGCGAAATGCGCAGTGGCATGCGCACCCCTTTGTCAGCAAACGGCACAACAACCTTTGCTAAGCCCCTGGACTTCATAGGTACCAAGACCTTTGGCTCTGAGCAGGGATATGAGCAGTATGCTCAGCAGTTCGTTTATACCACCATATTGCCCAATTGTGCGTTGCCGGCAAAAGTCTTCGTCGGTCAGCGCAAAGATCCCTTTGTGGTTAACCTGGGCAAAACATTTGATCTGGTCAATTATGTGCCGGTTGAGGGGGACAGCGCCCCAGGTACTGGCGATGGCAATGGCTTTCCTGGCGGCATCACCCAAGCGTCAAGTAACGACGACCTGGCCGATAAAAATGTCACCAGTATTGCCTTGGAAGTGCCAAAGTCTTGTATCGTTGGCAGTGGTAACGGCGTCATTGGCACCTGGACTACAGCCCGTTTGCCCCAAGCCACTATTTTGAATCCCAATGCCACATTCGACAAACCTGCAGTGAGTGGTGGGGCCATGACCCAAGTTTCCCGATTGGGCAATCCACTGGTGAATGAATTGGTGATTGGTATTGGCGACAAGGATAAGTTTTCATCTTCTCATCCCAGTCAAGACGGGCAATTTGCCGATTATGTGACCCATCCCAGCCTACCTGAGTTGCTGAATATTTTATTTTTGGATGCCGTCAACGCGACGTTGGGCACCTCACTGCCCACCCTGGCGCCAACCAATTTTCCGCGGACGGATTTGGTCACCGCTTTTTTGACTGGCTTCTCTGGTGTTAATCAGCTGGCCCAAGTTACTCCCTCAGAAATGCTGCGCTTAAATACTGCTATTGCTGCGGTTCCCGCTGATGCCCAATCTCCCTTTGGCGTGGCTGGAGACGATTTGGCGGGATTCCCCAACGGCCGCAGACCCGGAGACGATGTGGTCGATATTGCCTTGCGTGTGGTAATGGGGGCCTTATGTCATCCCATTCCGGTTAACGGCGAAGCGACGAATTTAGGCCTGTGTGAAGAGGCTGATGCGAATGTCGGCAATGTGCCCTTTACCGATGGTGCACCACTGGATGCCCGCATGATGACCAGCGCTTTCCCGTATTTGGCGACCCCATTACCTGGTTCTAATTAAAGGAAGATGTCATGAACAAACCACTCTTTATTGTTGCTCTGACATTAGTCCTTAGTGGCTGTTTCGACGGTGATGACTCGGCAGCACCTGCACCACCGCCGCCGACAAACACTGCGCCGGTGGCCATGGATGCCAGTGTCACCACGCAATCCGAACAAAGCATTAGTGGCACCTTGCAAGCCATCGATGCTGACAATGACACCTTAACCTTTACCTTGCTGCAACCGCCACAATTTGGCGCGGTAACCCTCAATGCTAGCGGTAACTATAGCTATACCCCTGGTTTGGAATTCACCGGTGAAGACAGTTTCAGTTTTTCAGTTACCGACAGGCGTAGCCAACCGGTGTCGGCCACCCTGGTGATTGTCGTAGAAGCATTGCCAGTATTGTTTTCCGAGCTTAGTCGCTCAGCGTTTTCCCAGGACGCCAATGCGGCGCCTCTTCGTTTAAATGGTCGGGCTATTGATGACGATGTCACACAGCCCGGGGCCTATGACGATTTGCTTGTAGATTAATTGACTTTGTTGCCAAGGATGGCTTCCTATTGAGGTATAAAAAATGACAATCAAACAGTGCCAACACAATCTCAGGTTCAAATACTGGCATTTATGGGGCTTGGCCTTTTGTGTCTGCTGGGCTTTACAAGGTTACGCCCACGAAGGACACGACCATCCGCCAGCGGACAGAAAACAGAAAAGCGTGACAGTGCAGCCCATTACCCTTGATGGCTTACAACAACAGCTCTCCAAGGTAACGCATTTAGGCTTTGCTGAGTCCACCCTGCCATCTCTGCAAGCCGCTCTTGAAACGCTCAAGGTAAATAATGAGCAGGAAGAAGTGCGCCGACTCTACTTGTTGGCAAAGCTACAGCAACACCAACACGATTTTTTTACCGCCAATCAGACACTGCAACAGGCTCTCAAAAGCCAGCCTCACAATGCGGATTTGTGGTTGCTCAAAGCGTCAGTGCTGAATAATTTAGGAGAGCATGAACAAGCCGTAAAGGCTTGCGAAAAGCTCCTCGCGGTGGCCGATGCCAGCATTATTGCCGCCTGTGTGGTGGAGACACGTATGCAGGTGATACCAGATCACATCCATGTGTTGTATGCGCAGTTGTTGAAAATGTTGCCATCATCTGACGGTTTGCCTGCTGCTCAGCGCCATTGGACCAATGAGATCCTTGCGACTTTAGCTCTGTCGATGGATGAACCCGAATTGGCGTTGTCGCATTTGCAGGAAGAGTATCTTGCTGATACTCAGGTTAGCTACATTGCTTTGTGGGCTGACGTACAGCTGGCGCTAAATCATCATCAACAGGTGCTAAACAAGTTGGTGGCCATCACTGAAGGTCATGCCGATATCAATGATGCTTTGCTGCTAAGGTTGGCGATGGCGGAGAAGGCTTCCGATTCAGGCAAAAAATGGCTGAAGGCTATGCGGGCCAGGATTGCGCAACGAAGTGATGAGCATAACTATGCTCACGCAGCCGAATTGGCAAAGTTCTACTTATATGTGGAACAAGACAGCACGCAGGCTAGCTACTGGGCAAAGGTTAACTTTAATCACGCTAAATCCAGTGCCGATTTCTACTTGTTGCAGGAAACTCATCAGTCAATCAATCAGACAGCACCGGGCAAGGGGATGTAGGATTGTTGCATCAGCTCGCGGTAAATTTTTTATTCCTAGGTTATATGGTGCTGCTACATGTTAAGAATATGCCGTTTTTTGTTAGTCTGGTTTGAGATAAAGCGGCTTTGAGGCTGACATCAATAAACATGTATGGATAAAACAACGAATGGTACTGGGGATAAGTTTACTGCGGGTTGGATGTGATGCCCTTAGACCTGCCTAAGAGTAAAAAGGTTATAGGGCCTGTCAGCATCAACGTGATGATAATGTCTATAAATGGGTGATACCCCTGGTAAAGCATCAACAAAAGATAGGCAAGCAACACTAGTGGCCATAGCAGCCGCCATCTGGGCTCAAAATGCCAGTTAAAGGCGCAAAAACACAGGGCAAAGGCAGTATGGGTGCTGTAATCAATGGCCCACTTTTCATCAGGATCCAGCTTCATATCCAACAACATAAAGCCGTAAATAAGTACCAGCAATGCAGCAAGGGCTTTAAGACGTTGCATTGCCATTTTGCGCTGTCCCAAGCGAAGCGGATTTACAATTAAAGCCAGGGCAAAAAGGGCAATAAGTGGACTGAAGCTGTCGGCAATGGTGTCCAATGTCTCGTATGAGAGCGGCATTTTAGCGATTGCTAATCCAGAGACAGAGTGAAACGCATAAACTGGCTGGTGCCATCATCATTGTCTGCGGCAAGTGCGCCCTCAACCTGGTTTTCGTCTTCCCTGCTTAAAGTGATGGACTCAATTTTGTTAATGAGATTCTTGCCATTAAGCATCACTGCCAGGGGTTGAGAGGATAAGTCCAGGGGCGATTTGAAATCCATCTGTTCTGGCGTCAGCCATCCGACAAAACTACCCAGAATCTCGTTTTTATCGCCTTCCATTGATGCGGTGAAGAATAGCTTTTTCATGGCGGGGCTATAAACGGCGCCGGAAAAAGTGGACTCCATTACGTTGTTTTTTGGTAAGCGCACTATTTGAGCATTGATGTGCTCAATACTGTCGGTTTGACCCAGCATGTACTGAATAAAGTTGGCTTTATTCAGCCTGAATATAGCATTGGGGCTGCGGCTGCCCCGATTAAAGATATACACATATTCGGCATCACTGGCTAACCCCTCAATATTAAGGGTCTCGCTGGCTTTAAAACCGGTTGCTTGATGTAATTGCTGATAAAGGGGGGCAAGGTCACGTTCCACTTTAAAGCTATTATCCAGCGCCAACACTATGCCTTTTTCCCTAAACCTTGGTTTGGTGCCAGAGCCCAAGATCACAAGCGCCGCCTCGCCATGCACTTCCATGGCATCCATGGCTTCCATATCCTCTTTGATATCACCCGGTACCCTGCCATCGGCAGCGGGTTGCAGGGGGCTGATTGGCGTTTTGTCGATCATCTCGAAGTTATTGTCTAGTACAAACAAAAAAGACGCGTCATCGCCCACCACATATAAACGCTCACCCATTAGCATGTTTGCCGAGGCAGAGGGCAGGTCCTTACGGATAACTGGCTCAGAGACGCTCAGGCTGGCTGCAAATGTTAAGGAGGCAGGCAGGAGCAGTGTCGCAGCCAGCGCTGGGTGAGAGCGAAGTGTCATAGAAAGTTGCCATTCAAGGTACTGATTAACAATGAATTTTAGATGAGTTAATCGCCATTTCCCAGGCGGGTGTAAATTGCTTTATTTCACCAGCTTGGCATAGCTTGGGTTATGCATATCCACCACCTCTACCGTTAACGACACGGAGGCTAAGGGCAGTTCGGATAGACCTTGCAGGATCAGGGCTGACAAGGCGCTTTTCTGATCAGCGGTGCGTCCGCCCAGGATCCGCGCCTCTACATGGATAAAGGGTAGGTCGGATTCACCGGTCTGAAAATGCTCGAAGGCCTGGGCGCGGACCTTGATCCCGGGGGCGCTGAATAGGCCTGAGGCCAAGGCACCTTGGTAGACGGATTCTACCAGCCGTTTGGCACCGGGTTTACTGTCCAGTTCTTTGGCGTAATGAATAATCAGATGAGGCATAAACGATTTCTCTGTTGCTTAGGAGGGGCGGGTAACGGTTTGTTGATTTATCCAGTCCTCTAACAATGCTGCATTGCGCAAATTCTTGCGAAAGAACATGTCGGCAATATCCCCAATCACCGGCACCAGGCCAAGCACCAGATCCAGAAGGATATTAAGCAGCATTTTCAGTTTAACGTTTAAGGGCGCTTTCAACTGCTGGGCATGCCAAACGATGGAAAGGCCCAAAACGGCGCCAATCAAATCGCCTGCAATGGGTAGCAAACCGAGCAAAGCATCCACACCAAAGCGCCATTTGGTAAAGGGGATAGTCCAGACACCATCGAGCAGGGTGGCCAGTCGCTTGGCGCTCTTTAGGCGTTTTTCAATTTGTGGGTCTTGCATGATCAGTAGCAAATGTTGGTGGATGGTCATTACCTTATCAGTAAGGTATTGAATTGGGTAGGGAAGTGCAACGAAGAGCCCTACGATGGGATCAATAGTGGTATTTCAGGTAATAGGTAAGCAGAGGCAAAATACCCAGCACAGATGTTACTGCTATCCCCAGCCAACCAGGGAGGATTAAAAAGGCCTTCTGTGGATTGACGGGATGGTAAAAGACTTTCACTCTGCCATCGGGATAGCGCTGAATTGCGGACAGCTGTTTTTGCAGCAGGCTTCTGGCGTTGTGGCTGGCTACAAAAATCCAGGGAGAGATACGGGTGCCGGTATATTCAACACCATCGATTGTGTAGCGATAGAGTGCCTCTGCCACATAGTCCTGAGCTGAACTATCCCTCTCGGTTGCCCCAAATTTGCTCACATCCAGCCCGAGTAATTGGCCTTTGGTAAAGGGCCAGGCACGTGTCCTTACCTGATATACCAATGAGTAGCCACAGACAAGCAGCATATACACTGCTGCCCAGAACCAGATCCCCTGAAGCTCGCCGTTAATGGCAAGCTCCCACATTTGCCAGAAATAAGATAGTAAAGTCATGCCAAGTGTTGTCCGCTAGCGCCGCCGGATTATTCTACTTGCCAGAATGTGACAACAGGTTGGTTGCCCTGGGGGCTCAGAACATGCCCTCAAGTGTCACCGTCACCAAGTGGGCGAGCATATGCGCCAACATGGCAGACTCCAGGCCATGACGCCAGTATAGATACCCGGCAATCAAACCGAAAAGGCTGTTGCCCATCATCACATAGAAGACCAGGGGCATTGTAAGCTCAGGAGTGAGTAATGCCGTTACGGGCAGATGACCGAGTGCGAATATGACAGCCGACAGTAAGATGGCCACTACGTAATGAACTGTCTGCGCACCATCCCCCTGCTTTTGAGTGAGGCGTACGCCAAGCCATACCAAAAATGACATCATTCCATAACGCACGAGCAATTCTTCGGTAATGCCGCCATAAAGCAGCCGCGAGGACAGGGGTAACATCAGTTCCTTGACGTTCTCAACAAATGTCGCGGGGAGATAGGGCAGGTAAAGCTGATAAAAAGCCACCAATGCCAGGCCCCCGAGAATGCCGCCAGCGATGGCTGACAACAGTATTTGCCGAAGCGGAGGCTGCACCCAGGCTCCCACTAGCCAGGCATCGACAATGGGGGTACCCAAACCTGCTTTGGGCGCCATCTTCGCGCCAATAAACACCATGGCGATAAGAACAATGGTTGACTGCAGCGTTGATATTGCCTGGATCACGGGGATCGGAAAAGGCGGGGACTCGGCGGCCAAGTCAAGCAGGTTCGGGATCAAGGGCAGAGCAGACAAGATGCCTGCGAAACCTGCCAGAATGAGAATTAAGGTACGTTGCCAGTAGTGTATTTTCGATTGTATCTGTACGGGCGCCGGGCTATCGGTGGACGGCATTTACAAGTCGCCTTCATACAGGATGACCCGGATCCCGGACGGGTCGGTCAAATACAGATAAGTGCTGCCCCATGGGCGCTTTGTTGGACCGGTGAAGGAAATGGTATTTGCAAATTTCTCCACAAAACCCTGTAAGTCTTTGCTGCGAAACTGAAGGCTCAGGCCTTGATATATGGGGACCGAAGGCGTAGCGGCAATTTCTAGAAACGCTTCCGCTTGTGGGGTTTTGCTTATCCCCAGAATGACGCCTCTGTCGCCCTTCTCATCCCAAGACTCCAGCACTGATAAACCGATGTAGTCGGTATAAAAGGCCAAAGATTCTTCAAAAAAGGGTGTTTCGATTCGGGTTTTCATGCCACTAAGTTGGATGGGCGCCCCCTTATTACTGGTTTGTTCAGCTAAAGAATTTGGCATAGCGGGTAGCCCGCATATCATGGTAGCGATAACCAATGCCCTGGTCAGTTGGCTTTGCAAAGTATTATCCTCCCCGGGGCACGGCTTCGTTTGATTTTCGATGCTTTCCTTGTCGCTTCGCCTGCGCTATTGCTGCCAGCTGCGCAGGGTGCCAAACAGGTAAAACAGACCAAATACCAGGCAAATCAGCGAACTTATCATCCAGAACATTATCGAGTTTTGCTGAACCTGCGGATGATTACTGACGAAGGGCAATATCAGTCCGGCTGCGCCGCGAATAAGGTATACAGCAGTGATCAGGCCCAATGCAGGTTTCAACAATGGCAACTTCCCCATCACTCCCGCACCACTGAGCCCGTAAAGCCCCCAAACAAAGAGCACAGTGGCAATCGCCAGGGTAATGAGCACCGGGGTCCAACTGCCGGCTTCGGCAAGCTGCGCCATTCCCTCACCGGCGCCAAAGAAGCGATACCAGTTACCGCCGCCGATAACCACGGCAATATGCAGCAGGGCGGCAATAAAACTTAATAGGGCGGCAATAAAAAGGTGAGGATTATTTTGCATTTGCTCTACATTTCTTCAATGAAAGTGGCCAATAAGTTGTGACGAAAGCAACAGCATGTGAGAGGCTGCATTGGTCACGTCTTAGTTTTACTCTGTGCCGCCCGTCACCATAAATGAATAGCGCCAGTTTGGTGATTTGTCTGTAAGAAACCATTTTCTGATTAAGACGCCATAACAGATTGTTGGTCAGCTTCCATAGGTTCAGCATTTTCTATCAATGGATCCAGCACAACCTTATTTCGACCACTTTGTTTAGCTTGATATAGGGCTTTATCAGAGCGAGTGATAGCTAGTTCAAACTGACTGTCGGAATTGATGATGGCACTGACTCCTGCACTTACTGTGATAGGAATGGTACGATTTTTAAAGACCAGGGGGGATGACTCGATGGCCTGGCGTATTTTCTCGGCGGTGAGCTTGGCATTGGGTGGATTGGTGTTAGGTAACATCACGGCAAACTCTTCACCGCCCACCCTGGCGACACAATCACTTTTTCTCACGCTTTGCTTTATCAGTTGTGCGACCCAACGAATAGCCTTGTCTCCAGCATCGTGGCCATAAGTGTCATTGATACGAATGATATGGACTCCCCCTTCTTCCGGGGTGTGCCACGCTTTAGCGGTGGCCAACTTAAGAGGAACCGTCCATGTCAGATTTAACTTATTTCTATGGCATTGATTTAGCCAAACAGGTGT
>NZ_JARHUG010000017.1 GCF_029223185.1 Aliiglaciecola sp. CAU 1673 | reverse complement strand
TCTGAGCCATGATCAAACTCTTCAATTAATTTCAAAATCATGAATTTTTGCGCTGACACTCTTAATGAGTGCCCACACAGATTGTCTCGTTGCTAATTGTTAAAGAGCTGTGCCTGTTCAGGCAGCTTGAGGCGTCGTTTTGACTCTCTCAAGCGGGACGCGCATTCTACGTCATCCCTCGTCTGTGTCAAGCAACTTTTTTATCTTTTCGTTGCTCGCCTCTCCCTGACCTATCCTCCGATATTCGGCCTTCCCGGCCTACCGGCTTCGCCTGTCTGGCTTGCCGTTTGAAGTGGGGCGCATTGTACGCACCGGACAAAAGAGATCAAGGGCTTTTTTATAAAAATGATGCGTTCGGGTAAAAAACAGGCAAAGAGGGTGAAAAGCAGCTATTTTTGGTATCGTTAATGGGTTAATAACCATAGAGAATTTGTATTTTATGAGTTTACGAGCATATCGGGGTGTCACCCCAACCTGCCCTTCCACTACATATATAGATGAGTCTGCTGTATTAGTGGGGGATATAGAATTGGGCGAAGATGTCAGTATATGGCCACTGGTGGCCGCCAGAGGCGATGTTAACCATATTCGAATCGGGGCCAGGACCAATGTTCAGGACGGCACGGTCTTGCATGTAACCCGTAAAAGTCATCAACATCCACAAGGCTATCCTTTATTGATCGGTGACGATGTCACCATAGGTCACAAATGCATGTTGCATGGCTGTATCTTGGGTAGCCGGATTTTAGTTGGAATGGGCGCCATTATTATGGACGGCGCTGTTGTAGAAGATGATGTGTTTATTGGGGCCGGCGCCCTTGTGCCACCAGGTAAAAGACTGGAGAGTGGTTATCTCTATGTTGGCAGCCCGGTCAAACAAGCCAGGTCACTGAATGAAGGTGAGCGTGCGTTCCTCAAAGCTTCTGCCATCAATTATGTGGAACTGAAAGACGAATACCTGAACGGGTCGGACTAATTCATCAGGGCTTCACGCAGTTTTTCCCGCACCTTTTCAGTCTGCGGTCGGATACCTCGCCAAAGATAAAAGCTTTCAGCGGCTTGTTCCACTAACATGCCAAGACCATCCAGTGTCTTGGCGGCGCCCTGCGCCTTTGCCCAGCGGTTAAAGGATGTCGCCTCTCTGCTATATAGCATGTCGTAACAAACCGTTGTGTTGCCAACCAGCCCTTCGCCTATTTCTGGCCTTTCGCCGCTAAGACTGGCCGAGGATGCGTTAATGATCAGATCGAAGTGACCTAACGGCACTTCCTGCAAACCAGAGGCCTCCACATTGCCAAAGCCTTTGAAATGCATAGCCAGCGACAAGGCTTTGTCTACTGTGCGATTTGCCAAATGCAACACTGCTGGTTTTCCTTCTAACAGCGGCGGTATTACACCTCGGGCGGCACCTCCAGCCCCCACCAGCAACACTCGCTTATTAGTAATGGGCACCTGATGAAAATGCAGATCAGCAATTAATCCTACACCGTCGGTGTTGTGCCCCTGTATTTGTCCTTGGTGAAAGATAAGCGTGTTTACTGCCTCAGCTTTTTGGGCTGCATCCGAGAGAGTTTGTGCCAGTGCGTAAGCTTGTTCCTTAAAAGGTAAGGTCACATTCATCCCTTTACCACCGCTCTGTATAAATCGGACAACAGCGTCGTTGAATCCATTCAGGGGTGATAAGATTGCACCATATTCCATGTCTTGCCCCGTCTGCTCTGCAAACAGCTTATGTATAAACGGAGATTTGCTGTGAGCGACAGGATTTCCAATAACGGCGTATTTATCCATGAGTATCACCAAGTGATTAACACCAAGCTGACTAACTGGTTATCGAGACTAACCCAGAAAGACCATTCCGACAAACCCTCCACTTTGTATGAGATGGTTGGTGGTGAAGAAGCCGTTAGAGTCTTATGTAATAGATTCTATGACATCATGGAGTCTGATCCCAAGGTGGCCGCCCTCAGAGCCATTCATGTGGAGGATTTAGCTGTCACCCGGCAAAAGTTTTTCGAGTTTATGAGCGGCTGGTTGGGTGGTCCAGCGCTTTTTACTGAGAAATATGGTCATCCCCGGCTTAGAGCGCGCCATCTGCATGTGCCCGTGGATGATAAGATGATTGAGCAGTGGCTCTATTGTATGCAGCAAGCCTTAAAGCAGTGCCCAGCAGATGAGGCGGTAAAGCAAGCTGTCTGGCAAAATCTGGTGCCGCTGGCGCGGCACATGAAGAATCAGGAGGATGGTAGCTCTGCTAACCAATCTCTTGGCTTAAGGTAGTGATCATATAACTGCGCTTCCAGGCTTCCGGGCATTGGATTGTAATCATACTCCCAGCGAGCCAGGGGCGGCATCGACATTAAAATGGATTCCGTACGTCCACCAGATTGCAGGCCAAACAGGGTGCCACGATCATAGACCAGATTGAATTCCACATAGCGCCCCCTCCTGTAGAGTTGAAATTCTCTCTCCTGCTCCGCATAGGGCGTCAATTTGCGGTTTTCCACAATCGGCACATAGGCATCGAGGAAACCGTTGCCAACAGCCTGCATAAAGGCAAAGCTTCGCTCAAATCCCCACTCATTGAGATCATCGAAAAACAGGCCGCCGACGCCACGCGTTTCGTTGCGATGCTTGAGGAAAAAATAATCATCACACCACTTTTTGTACTTGGGATAGACCTCTTCACCAAAGGGCTCACATAGATTTTTGGCGGTTTTATGCCAATGCAACACGTCTTCTTCGAAAGGATAGAAAGGGGTCAAATCAAAGCCACCGCCAAACCACCAGACTGGAGCCTCTCCTTCTTTCTCTGCCACAAACAGCCTCACATTAGCATGTGAGGTCGGCACAAAGGGGTTGTGGGGGTGAATGACTAACGAGACGCCCATGGCCTGAAAGCTACGCCCGGCCAATTCCGGCCTGGCGGCCGTTGCAGAAGGCGGCAGACGCTCGCCGAAAACATGAGAGAAGTTGACGCCGGCTTGCTCAAATACCAGGCCTTTACGCATGACTCTGGTGCGGCCGCCGCCGCCTTCTTCCCGTTGCCATTGGTCTTCATGAAAATTGCCTTTCCCATCGACCAATTCCAAGGTTTGGCAGATGCCATTCTGCAATTCCAACAAGAATCGTTTTACGTTTTCTACATTGATTTCTGACATTAACTGGCCCTGATGATCTGGCCGCTTAGGCCATGACGAATTTGAGTAGCGTTTTTCTGAGAACCCACACAACCCTCAATCAACAATACCTGCTCAGCAAACAACTTCCTTACTTCATCGGATGTGCGCGCCGGAGGCCTACCGCTGAGATTAGCGCTGGTTGAAACCAGTGGACTATTCAGGGTATCGCATAGTTGTCTCACGCGGGGATGCGCAGAAACGCGCACAGCCACCAGCGGTGAGGCGCCGCTGATCCAGTCTGGCGTAATGCTTGACTTGGGTAACAACCAGGTATTCGGCCCCGGCCAACTGGAAAATATTTCCGTGCGTCTCTCCATGGGAATCGCGTTGTCCTTTACGAAAGGCAGTAGCTGCGAGTAGTTGCTAGCGACCAGAATCACACCTTTTTCCATCGGGCGTTGCTTCATCGCCAACAAGGCAGTCACAGCATCTTCGTTCAGGGGATCACAACCAAGGCCAAAAACGGCTTCCGTGGGATATGCCAAAATAGCGCCTTGCTGGAACTGTTCAATCAATTGTTGAGGCAATGGGGGTTGCTGATCGGTCATCTTTGGTTTGATTAAAATCTCAGGCGGCATCTTAAATCATGCTGACACAAGAAAAAACCGCATAGCATCGTGAAATTTCATACTTTGACTTTATGTTGGCATTCACGTTGCGGGCACTGCAGAAAAGGGCCTGAAGCGGAGGTCCTGCTCACCATCAACGGCCATCCGCAGCAAGGACAAGGCTGGGGAACAGGTTCAAAATTCAGTACATAGCGACAGTCTGGATATTGGTCACAAGCATAAAAGGACTTGCCATACCTGTTCGAGCGTTTATGTAACTGCCCCTTTTTACAGGCCGGACAAGCCAACAAAGCCTCCCCCGGGCGATTCAATTTTTCGATATGGTGACACTGAGGAAAGTTAGTGCAGCCAATAAACAGGCCAAAGCGCCCTTTCTTCACGGCCAGGGGGGCACCACACTGAGGGCACTGGCTGCCTTCAATTTCCTTTACCTGGGTATACTCGAACTCATGCAGTGGTTTGCTGAAATGGCATTCAGGATAGCGACTACAACCTAAAAATGGGCCTGAGCGGCCTGAACGAATCTGTAACTTGGCTGAGCATTCGGGGCAATCGCCGTAGGCATGTTGAAGGGCATGCTCGTCGGCGCTGAAAAGGGAGTGATCTATTTTCGACATAAACGCATTATGTCATATCACATTGCCGCTTAATATCTAAGCGTTGAAGAGGGGTTTAAATTAGTGCAACGGCCCCTCTGGCTCCTCAAACAATAAGTCTTCCATTTGGGCGTACGCATTTTCCTTGCCAGGCACATTGAACAGCACCATCAATACCACCCATTTGAGGTCCTCAAGACAAAATTCAGCGGCATCGATCTCCATCACCCGGTCAAGAACCATTTCACGGGTAGCGGCATCCAGCACATTGATTTGTTCCAGGAACATCAGGAAGCCCCGGCATTCGACATCCAAACGCATTTCCTCTTCCGGAGTATAAATGCGCATGACGGCCGTATTGGACACCTTGACCAGATACGGATTGATATCCGTTTCTTGCAGAGCGGCCAGTTTTTCCAACCAAGACAGTGCCTTGTAGATTTCATCATGGTGAAAACCAGCGCGCACAAGCTCATCGGTCAACTCGTCTTGGTCGACACGAATTTCGGTTTCACTGTGGATGAAGTTCTCGAAAAGATACATGAGGATGTCAAACATACTATTTTCCCCTCAATTTGACGTAACCACCGGGAACGGCAGCTACCAGACCTCGCAGCTCATATTCTAATAATTCTGAAAGCACCACCTTCACTGGGATGCCGCTGCGCTGCGCAATCACGTCCGTGGACGTTACTTCAAAGTCTACACTATCTAACAATCTGTGGCTTGCCAAGTTTTGTTCTTCACTTTTTTTATCGGCTTTTGTGGGCTTTTCATGAGGCTGAAAGTCAAAGGTTTGATATTCCTCAAGAATGTCTTCTACGCATTCCACCAACTTGGCCCCTTGCTTGATTAAATAGTGACATCCCTTGGATAGCGGACTGTGAATGCTGCCAGGTACCGCAAAAACATCCCGCCCTTGTTCAAGGGCAAAACGAGCTGTAATCAGGCTGCCACTTTTCAAGGCTGCCTCCACAACCAAAGTGCCCAGAGATAAGCCGCTGATAATGCGATTTCGGCGGGGGAAATTCTCTGCCAATGCGGGCATACCTGGCGTAAACTCGCTGATCACACATCCTCCACCAGCCACAATATCCTCTGCCAGTTTTTGATGTCTTTTTGGGTACAAGTTATCCAATCCCGCCCCCAACACCGCAATGGTCATTCCCTTGGTAGCCAGCGCGCCTTTGTGCGCACAACCATCAATACCAACGGCCAAACCACTGGTAACGGTGAAACCAGACTCGCACAAACTTGCAGCCATATTATGAGCAATATCACGTCCTGCGGCGCTAGGGTTGCGACTGCCGACAATAGCGATTTGCCTGGACATCAGTGGCGCTGTTGAACCTCTTACGAACAGCAACAAAGGGGGTCTGGATAATTCCCGGAGCACTTGCGGATAGTCTGGACAATCGAGTGTCAACAAAGAGTGGTCTTTGGCCCGCACCAACCAGTCCAAGGCATTGTCCAATCTTTTGAGGTCGGGCTTGAACAGCGCCTGACGCTGCGCAGTAGTTAAACCCAGTTGTTGTAAAGCCTGTTCACTTAAATCAAAAAGCCGGGAAAGACGTCCTTCACATGCACTAAGCAGGCGCGCCAGGGTCACTACGCCCAGCTTTGGCACCTGCTCCAGTATCAACCACTGCCTTGTTGCCAATTCCTCCGGCATAGACCTCCCTATGGTCTGGCGACGATATTTCCTCTTTCAACCATCTTAGAGGCGCGCAGGATCAGTCCATAACTCACCTTATCAAAGGTTTTAAAGACAACCAGCTCTCCTACTTTCAGGGGTGGCGCCTGATGAACACTCTCGTCATTGAAAGCCTGGGAAAACCAACCGCTGGTATCCACATATTCAGGTTTGTTGTCACCGTCTATGGCGGGGCCACGCTGATAAATGCCCATTACGGTACCTGGTTGAAGGTTCTTGGTTTTACCGAGGTCTAATGCCACCACATCGTATTTACCCATCAAACGATGCTCTCGTAAATTGGCAATAATATGTCCCTGCACGCCTTCTGCCGGCTGCAGCTGCAATTGTTCTGCATTTTCAAGGAAATGGGTCGGCGCCAGGCGATCGCCTTGAACAGCCTCGAAATTCGATGCGCTGATGCGTACGATGTTTTGTCCTTTTGGCTGCTTGCCAATGGCCTCGGCATCTGCAACATATCTGACCTGAAAACCGAGTAAATTGTCCTGCATGTCGAACAAGTCATTTTGACGTCTTAGCACCAGGTACTTCTCTTCGTTAGTCCCTTTTGACTGGCCAATAACCAGGTCGCCTGTAGCAAACGAGCCGTTCTTATCGTAATCACCCAACAACTTGGGTAAAGCGTCAAAAGTTGCCTGCTCAATAACCAATCCCTGCTCCAATATCGGACTTATCACCGACCACGGAATAACAGGTACGGCGTCTTGTTGTTTTGGTTGGCGTTTTGCTGTCGGGCTCAACTTGAGGACTTTCTTATCACTACGTCCCAAGCTTAATTGGGGATTGCCACTTGCATCATAGGTCAGCCGAAGCTGATCGCCGGGAAAGATTAAATGAGGGTTTTGAATATGGCTGTTATTACGCCACAACTCTGGCCACAGCCATGGTTGCAATAAATATAACGAGGAGATATCCCACAAGGTGTCGCCCTCTTTGACCACGTAGACCTCAGGGGCATCGTTCTTTACTTCAACCGACAACGCCAGCCAGGGAATAACCCCCAACAGCAATAGGTATTTGCGCAGTGCTTTCACTATGATTCCCCCTGATTCTTGCGGTCTATTATTTTTTACACTTAGTTAAGCTAGAATATCCGCTATCCACCAGTAATAAATAGCCTTGGTCAAAGTATCGTATGTTATCCGATACAGTGATTCATTGCCGTTTAACTGTTAATTGTTCAATTGTAGTTGAAAGAAGATGGCAAAATTAGAAGTTCTGCGATTCCCTGACGAACGCCTGCGCACAGTGGCGAAGCCCGTTGAAAAGGTTGATGATGAAATTCGCCGACTGGTTGTTGATATGTTCGAAACCATGAAGGAAGAGCAAGGTATAGGACTAGCAGCAACACAAGTGAATACTCACCTACGCGTTATCGTAATGGATGTCTCCGAAGATCAGGACAGTCCTTTGGTGTTTATCAACCCTGAGTTGATTGAGAAGCATGGTTGTACGGTTAGTGAAGAGGGATGCCTGTCTGTACCCGGCAACTATGCCAAGGTAGACAGAGCAGAGCGCGTTCGCGTCAAGGCCCTTAATGAAAAAGGTGAAGAATTTGAATTGGAAGCGGAGGGTCTGTTGGCCATTTGCATCCAACATGAGATGGACCACCTTAAAGGCGTACTCTTTGTTGATTATTTGTCGCCACTAAAACGCCAGCGTATTCGTAAGAAGCTGGAAAAAGAAGCCCGCCTGCTGGAAAAAGCCTGAGGTTAATTTGAATTCTCCTTTAAGAGTTTTGTTTGCCGGTACGCCGGACTTCGCCGCACGTCATCTCCAATCTTTGCTTGAATCACGCCATGAAGTTATCGGCGCTTATACCCAGCCTGACAAACCGGCGGGGCGTGGCAAGAAACTGCAGGCAAGTCCGGTAAAACTTCTAGCTGAAGCTCAGGGTATCCCGGTATTTCAGCCTTCAAGTATGAAGACCCCGGAGAGTCAAAAAGAACTCGCCGACCTGGCCCCGGACGTGATGGTTGTGGTGGCATATGGGCAGATTTTGCCGCAGGCGGTTTTGGATATCCCTAAGTGGGGTTGCCTGAACGTCCATGGCTCTTTGTTGCCTCGTTGGCGGGGCGCCGCCCCTATTCAAAGGGCGCTATGGGCTGGCGACAAGGAAACCGGAATTACCATCATGCAAATGGATAAGGGCCTGGACACCGGAGCGATGCTGCTAAAACGCGCCATGCCGATTCTGCCTGACGATACCAGCGCCAGTTTGTATGAAAAACTAGCCGACCTGGGGCCCCAAGCATTGATTGAGGCATTGGATCAGCTCCCGCAGCTAAATGCCGAAAAGCAGGATGATAGTCTGGCCAATTATGCCCATAAGTTAACAAAGGAAGATGCCAAGTTGGACTGGTCTATGCCTGCCGTGCAATTGGAGCGCAATATCAGGGCATTTAATCCCTGGCCGATTTGTTTCTTCGAGTCAGGGGGGGAGCCGGTAAAAGTATGGCAAGCCAGAGTAGAACAAGGAAAGGGCCTTCCGGGGACTATCCTGCGTGCCGATAAAGAGGGGATTCTGGTGGCCACCGGTGACGGTGCCCTTAATTTGCAAAGCATTCAAATGCCCGGTAAACGGGCCATGCCGGTAGCCGATGTGCTAAATGCCAGAAAGGCACAGTTTGAGCCAGGAACTCTGCTCGCGTGAACGGCCGTACTCTAAGAGCTGATGCCGCCGCGACCCTGTTTTCCGTGCTGGAGCAGGGGCAATCGTTAAGAGAATGGCTTCCAGCAATACAGTCGAAACACAAGGAACAAGACAGAGCCTGGCTGCAGGAAATGATTTTTGGCGTACTACGGCAACTCCCACTGTTGCAATTCTGGCTCAGACAGCTACTGCAAAAGCCCTTAAAGGGACGTCAGAAAGTCGTCGAACCTTTATTGTTACTGGGCCTTTATCAATTGGCTTTCAGCCGTGTTTCGGAACATGCTGCTGTAGCTGAAACGGTTGGCGCCTGCGAGGTGTTGAAGTGTCCCGGGCTCAAGGGCTTGGTAAACGCTTGTCTGCGTAATTTTATCCGACAGGAAATGGCCAACCAGCGCCCTCAGGATCCTCAGATTATGTCTGGCTTACCCAAATGGCTTTACCGCAAGCTGAGTCAGGCCTACCCGACCAGACTCGATGATGTGCTCGGCGCCATGGCCAGTAAATCACCGATTTGGTTACGAATAAATCGCGCCAATGTAGATGCAGAGACATTTATTAACGCTTTAAGTGAAGCTGGCATCGACTATAAAACATCAGCCAAACACCCGGATGCCGTGATCCTGACCAAAGGCACCGATATCACCGCATTGCCCGGTTTTCAGCAAGGCTGGTTTGCCGCTCAAGATGGCGCAGCTCAACTTGCGGCGCCTCTGCTCAATCCTCAACCGCAAGATCGGATCCTGGATGCCTGCGCCGCTCCCGGTGGCAAAACATGCCATCTGTTAGAATGGCAACCCAAAATGCAAGAGTGCGTCGCCCTTGATGCCGACCAAGCTCGTCTGGCTCGCGTTGAAGAAAACCTGCAACGATTAGGGCATAAGGCAACGGTGTTGTGTGGCGATGCCACCTCGCCTGCTGACTGGTGGGACGGCCGCCCCTTCGATCGTATTCTGCTTGACGCTCCCTGCTCTGCGACCGGCGTTATACGCAGACATCCTGATATAAAATGGTTACGCAAAGCCGATGATATTCAGAAGCTGGTATCGCTGCAGGCCGACATCCTGGATGCCATGTGGCAAACATTGGCTAAAGGCGGCACCCTGCTTTACGCCACTTGCTCTGTATTACCAGAAGAGAATCGAGAACAGATAAAAGCTTTCTTGACGCGTCACCAGGATGCCAAGCTGGATATGATACGTGATGGTGAATCTGTAGAAGATCCCGGCATGCAGATCCTACCCGGCGAGGAGCAAATGGATGGTTTCTACTATGCAAGGTTGCTAAAGTCTTGAGAGCCTTTGCTTATTGCTCTATGAAATTACGCTATCGGCAAAAGGGCCTATGGCAACAAACCACAATAAGAATAACCTAACATGAAGATAATCATCGTTGGCGCAGGCCAGGTCGGCGGCACTCTGGCGGAAAACTTAGTAGGCGAGAAAAACGAGATCACCGTTGTAGACTCCGACTATGACACCTTGCGCAATCTTCAGGACAGGCTTGATCTACAAGTAGTATCGGGATTTGGCTCTCACCCCGATGTGCTGAAAAAGGCCGGCGCCGAAGACGCCGACATGCTCATCGCCGTGACCAACAGTGATGAAACCAATATGACAGCCTGTCAGGTTGCTCATACTTTGTTTAAGACGCCAACGAAGATTGCGCGAATACGCTCGGAGCAATATCTGGCTTACCAAGAGCAACTGTTTAAGCATTCCGATATTCCTATCAATCACCTCATCGCCCCTGAGCAGTTGGTGACCCGTTCCATAAAGCGCTTAATTGACTATCCCGGCGCCCTGCAGGTGGTTGAATTCGCCGAGGGCAAAGTCAGCCTTGTGGCCGTAAAAGCCTATTACGGTGGTTTATTGGTAGGACATGCTTTATCAGCACTAAAAGAACATATGCCCAATGTGGAAACCCGAGTGGCCGCCATTTACCGACGCGGTCGCCCTATCAGGCCTTTGGGCAGTACGGTGATTGAAGCAGATGATGAAGTTTTCTTTATTGCCGCCACTAAGCACATCCGAGCGGTAATGAGCGAACTGCAAAAGCTGGAAGCCAGTTATAAGAAGGTCATGATTGCCGGCGGTGGCCTAATCGGAGCAGGCCTTGCTCGGCAATTAGAACAAAACCACCAGGTAAAACTCATTGAGTACAACCAGGACCGGGCCAAATACCTCTCCACCCACCTTAAGAAAACCATCGTTTTTTGTGGTGATGCGTCCGATCAGGAACTCTTGATCGATGAGCAGGTTGAAGATACCGATGTCTTTATTGCCGTGACCAACGACGATGAAGCTAACATTATGTCCGCCATGCTGGCCAAACGCCTGGGGGCACAGAAGGCCATGGTGCTGATTCAGCGCAGTGCCTACGTGGACCTTGTGCAAGGTGGCGAAATCGATATTGCCGTTTCACCACAACAGGCCACTATCTCAGCCCTCCTCACGCATGTACGCAGGGGTGATGTTGTTAATGTGTACTCACTTCGTCGTGGCGCGGCAGAG
Source organism: Aliiglaciecola sp. CAU 1673 (assembly GCF_029223185.1). Lineage (GTDB taxonomy): Bacteria > Pseudomonadota > Gammaproteobacteria > Enterobacterales > Alteromonadaceae > Bowmanella. The sequence continues at coordinate 103,561 of NZ_JARHUG010000017.1, read as the reverse complement.
GCAATAGAGGCTATTGCGCACGGCGACGCTAATACTTCAAAGGTGGTCGGCAGAGCCATTAACGATATCAAGCTTCCACCCGGCACCACTATTGGGGCAATAGTCAGAAAAGACGAAGTGATTATCGCCCATGGCGACACCGTGATTGAAGCCGACGATCATGTGATCCTGTTCTTAGTGGACAAGAAATTTATCAGCCACGTTGAAAAGCTGTTCCAACCCAGCGCCTTTTTCTTTGGGTAAGCGCCGCCCGGAATTTGCGAGAGCGCGCAGCAAATTCAGGCGCTTACGGGAGGACAGAGGATGTCCGACCTGGGTGCCTAACATCAAGGACGTGCGCACTCCATTCGAGCTACGAGCTACGAGCTACGAGCTACGAGCTACGAGCTACGCAAACAATAAATTGGAATCAGAGAAATCACTGAGCCAGAAACACAAAAGCCCCAATCAGAGATTGAGGCTTTTGTCGGAATTTGGTGCCCAGGAGAGGACTTGAACCTCCACGGCCTTTCGGCCACTAGCACCTGAAGCTAGCGTGTCTACCAATTCCACCACCTGGGCGAGAAGTGCGCGTACTTTATTGATCCGCGCACACCTTGTCAACAGCAAAACAATAAATTTTTTTGTTCGCCTAAAAATGCAGCGCCGTGGTTATCCCCTGGCCTGCGCTTTGGGATAATGGGGTGAAACCGTTTGACGGACCTCATTGCCCCATACGATGGCTTCGTTGAACAAGCCATGCAGTAATTTTTGACTTAGCTCGAGCTGGTTCGAGAGCTTGATCAGATTCAGCCAGTTGGCACTCTCAAAGGCGCGGGCCAGCATCAGGTAATTGCGAAGACGGCCATCAGCCCCGCACAACGCCCCTTTAATTTCATCGTCAATAGGCAGTTTTTCAACCAGATGTGGCATCGACTGATCGAGCAAAGCGTCTAACAGAGAGAACAAACCAACCAAGAATCCTTTGGGTGGATTGTCCTGATCCTTTCTTGCCATACTCACCAGTTCACAGAATTTGGCTCTTACCAGAGACATATGCAGTAATTCCATGGGCTTTTCATCACCCAAGTTTGCTAAGGCAAGAATGGCGATAAACTTCTTCAGCTCCATCTCACCCAAGTAATTCAGGGCATGGCGAAGCGATGAAATCTTATAACGCTTATTGATGGTCGGATTGTTGATAAATCGCAGCAACATGTAGGACAAGCCCACATCGCGTTGGAAAATATCGTTGATACGCTCGAAGCTAAAATCTTTGGATGAGCTGGCCTGCATCAGTTCCAGCAAAATTAATTTCGAGGTGGGCAGATTACGCTGACGAATCACCTCGGGTTTAGCAAAGAAGAACCCCTGGAAGTAGTCGAATCCCATTTCCTTGAAGCGAAGGAAATCCTCCTGCGTCTCAACTTTTTCGGCCACCAGCTTCACATTGGCTTTTTGAAACTTCGGCAGATTGCGAGCGATGGTTTCATAATCGCTACGTAAGGTATCCACCTTAATGATGTCTACGTAGGGCAAAAACACATCCCATTTGGGATCGAAATTGTGCTCATCAAGCGCCAACCGGTAGCCCATATCTTTAATTTGCTTACAGGCGGTAACCATATTGCTGTCTGTGGGAATGGACTCCACCAATTCAACCACCACGGTTTCCGGATCGAGCATGGTCGGAAATCCATGCAGCAGTGTTTCCTTGTGGAAGTTGATAAAGGAAGTCTTGTGACAGGCAATATCTTCCAACCCGAGGGTCAGGTGGCTGGCTGTAATAATCTTCGACGTAGCTTCGTCAGGACGAATGTCAGGGAAACAATTTTTGCGCCCGTCCCTGAACAATAGCTCGTACGCAAATACATTTTTATCGCTATCCAATATTGGATGGCGGGCGACATAAGCGAACATTAACTCATTCCTCGAAAAAGGTCGGGGACCGCAACATACCTTGTATCAGGGTTATCCCACCTACTTATGCAGACTGTATCAGATGACGCTCAGAAAACCAGCATATTCACTCGCAAGCAGGTTTCAGCTGCGCCAGAATGTCGGTGAGAAAAGTACCAACAAGGAAAACACTTCGAGACGCCCAAACAACATAGCAATCACCAATATCCACTTACCGCTGTCGGTCACATCAGCATAGTTGGCTGCCACGGCGCCCAACCCGGGCCCTAAGTTGTTTAAACAGGCGGCGGTAGCAGAGAATGCCGTAATATCATCCATACCGGTAGCGATAAGCGCAATCATGATAATCACAAAGACCAATGCATAAGCCGAAAAAAAGCCCCAAACCGCTTCGACCACGCGATCGGGCAATGCCCTGTCACCGAGACGCACAGAATATACGGCCTTGGGGTGAATAAGCCGGTCGACTTCACGCTTTCCTTGCAGGTACAACAGCACCACGCGAACCACCTTCAGACCGCCGCCGGTAGAACTGGCACAGCCACCTACAAAACTCGAAAAAATCAGCAAAATTGGCAGGAACAGCGGCCAGCCAGAGAAATTGTCCGTGGCAAATCCAGCTGTAGTGCTAATGGAAACTGCATGTAACAGAGCTTGGTCAAAAGCCGTCTCCACGTTGTCGTACCAATGATTATGGGTCAGCACAGCAAAACAGATGGCGACCAGAACAAACTGGATCAGGAAGAATGCGCGCAGCTCGGGATCATAAAAGTAAGCCTTCAAGCTGCGGTTATTTACCACGTTGTAATGCAAGGCAAAGTTCAGCGCGGATATCCATAAAAAGGCCACACAAACCAGGTTGATTGCAGGACTGTCGAATTGACCTAAGCTGGCGTCGTAGTTCGAGAAACCGCCAATAGCAATGGTAGAGAATGAATGGCAAATGGCGTCAAACCAATTCATGCCGGCCGCCCAATAGGCGAAGGCACAAGCCATGGTTAAAGAGAGGTAGATATACCAGAGGTGTTTAGCGGTATCGGCGATTCTTGGCGTCATTTTTGAATCTTTTACCGGTCCCGGCGTTTCCGCCCGATAGAGCTGCATACCACCCACACCTAGTAGCGGTAAAATGGCCACCGCCAGCACAATGATCCCCATACCGCCGAGCCATTGGAGCTGCTGACGGTAAAATTGTACCGCCTTGGGCAGGTACTCTATCCCTTCAATAACCGTGGCACCAGTAGTCGTCAGCCCCGAGAAAGATTCAAAAAAAGCATCCGTTAACGACATTTGAGGCTGTTCTAACAGCAAAAAAGGCAATGCACCGAAGCTCGCCAGCACCGTCCAGAACAAGGCAACAATGACAAAACCTTCTTTGGCGCGCAGCTCACGTCGAAAATCGCGGTTGGGGTACCAGGCCAACAAACCGGTCACCAGACACAAGAAAAATGCCAGCAGAAAGGGTAATCCACCGCCGTCACCATAAAGAATGGAAACGAAGGTCGGAGGGATCATGGTCACACTAAACAGTGCAACTAAGAGTCCCAGAATTCGAATTATTGTGCGGTACTGCATTAAATTTTATTGAGTGGTCAACGGGTTAAAGCGCATTTGACTCGGTTGCCTGTTAGTTACCAGACCCTTTGGCGATTGCAATTATTCACCTCCGGCAAGCCCCCTGAATACGCTGCTGCTTCGTTAGCCTACGCCATTACCTTGTTTTATCGACTTATTTTTGTGGAGCTAATTATTGTCCTTCTGCAGCCAAAGCAAAAGTCTTGTTACTAAATAAGGCCTTATTTGTCTGGCTCCATTTCTTTGCGCTCGCTAGACTGTTGCCTTTAACGTTAAGGAGAACTCCATGAAATCCACAAAATTTGGGGCTCTGCTGTTCTTCATTGCTTTATGCAATCCATTGGGTGCTATGGCAATGAAGGATGAAGTACAGAGCTTCCAACTCAAAAACGGCATGAAGTTTTTGGTATTAGAGGACCGTAGCATTCCCAATGCCAATGCTTATTTATTCTGGCGCGTAGGCTCACGCAATGAGTACCCAGGGATTACAGGGCTCTCTCATTTTTTCGAACATATGATGTTTAACGGCGCGAAGAAATACGGGCCCAAAGAGTTTGACCGTGTGATGGAAGCCGCCGGTGGCAGTAACAATGCCTATACCAATGAGAACCTGACCGTATACACCGATTGGTTCCCAGCAGAGCAATTGGATTTGATGTTTGAATTAGAAGCCGATCGTATTGCTCATCTGGCGATTGATCCACAGATGGTAGAGAGTGAGCGCGGCGTAGTCATGTCTGAACGCTCCACAGGGCTTGAGAATTCCAATTTCAGAGCCATTTGGGAAGAAGTGAAAGGCGCCGCTTTTCGTGCCCATCCCTATAGTTGGTCAGTAATTGGCCATGAATCAGATATAGCCAATTGGTCGCTGCAAGACCTTGTTGATTATCACAAAACCTATTACGCACCGAATAATGCCGTAGTAGTGGTGGCAGGAGATGTGGAGTTTGAACAGGTCAAAGCCCTGGCTACAAAACATTTCGGTCCAATCCCTGCCCAGCAGCAGCCGCGAGAAATTCATACAGTGGAGCCTGAACAAAAAGGCGAACGTCGTGTCTACCTGCACAAGGCATCCGTATCCAGCCCCAACATCATGATGGCATTCCATGTGCCAAGTGCATCCCACCCGGACTACTATGCGCTCTCCATGTTGGCCGACATTCTGGCCACCGGCAAAACCTCGAGACTGCAGCAAACTTTGGTATTTGATAAAGAGCTTGCCTCTAACATCTTTGCCTACTTCCCGGAGTCTATCGATCCTAATTTGTTTTATCTTTACGCCGTGGCTGCGCCCAATGTCTCTGCACAGACGCTAGAGCAGGGCATCATTGAAGAGTTACAAAAAATCAAACAGGAAGGCGTGGCGCAGGAAGAGTTAGTCAAAATCAAAAACCGCAAACTGGTCGATTTTTATCGGGAGATGGCCACCATTAACGGCAAGGCCAATACCATTGGCACCTATGAAATGTATTTCGGCGATTACCGCGCCCTGTTCAATGCTCCGCAAGCCTTCGACAAAGTTACCGCGGACGACATCAAAAGAGTAGCGACAACTTACCTCAGAAAAGCCAACCGCACCGTCGGTGTGCTTGCAGCGCAGGAGGACAGCAATGAAAACGATCTTTAAGACGCTGATTGCCTCAGCAGCTTTTGCACCAGCCCTGCTATGGGCCGGTGAATTTACTCTGCCAGCTTACGAAAAACATCAGTTAGACAATGGCTTGACCCTTTACACCCTGGAACAACACGAAGTGCCTTTGGTTGATTTGGTGTTAGTGGTTAAATCCGGGGCGGTGTTGGATGACAAGCCGGGCCAGGCCAAACTTACCGCGGCCAGTTTACTGCTTGGCACCCAAGCCTTGGATAAGGCTGCGTTTGAATCGAAGCTGGAATTTGTTGGAGCTACGATTACGGCGGATGCCGATCTGGAAAGCAGTATCCTGAGTGCCTCTTTTGCCAGTAAAGATCAGGCAATGGTGATGCAACTTGTCCGGGATGCCATTCTTACTCCCGCCTTTGACCAGGATGAATTTGATAAGTTAAAGCAGCGTTATACAGCCACTTTGATGCAGAAGACTGAGAGTCCTAAAGCGGTCATCAAGGACTACTTCAATGACTTGTTATTCCAGGGTCACGCCTATTCGGCATTGGTCGATGGCAGCAAAGATTCGGTAGAGTCCATTGGCTTGCAAGATCTTAAAGACTTCCATCAAGCCTGGTTTCGCCCTGACAACGCCGCACTGATTGTCACCGGTGACATTGACAGCAAGAAGATAAAACAACAAGTGCAGGCTCTGTTTGCTAACTGGCAAGGCCAGGCTAAGCAAAAACCTTTACTCGCCAAGCCATCAACACCGACAAAAACAAAAGTTCTGTTGGTGGATAAACCTGATGCCATAGAAAGCACCTTTATGATTGGCGGTCCAGGCGTTGACAGGAATAACCCTGATTATGTGGCTATTCAGGTAGTGAACACCATCCTCGGAGGACGCTTCACTTCCTGGTTGAATGACGAACTGCGCGTAAATGCCGGCCTGACTTATGGTGCACGCAGCCAATTTGACAGCCTTGGCATGGGTGGCAGTTTCTATATGTCCACTTTCACCAAAACAGAGACGACCAAAGAAGCCATGGAGCTGGCGTTGAAGACCTACAACAAACTGTGGTCACAAGGTATTGATGCAGCAACACTGGCTTCGGCCAAAGCCTATGTCAAAGGGCAGTTCCCGCCGAAGTATGAAACCTCCGGACAGCTTGCCAACTTATTGGCAGAGATGTTTGTTTATGGCTTCGATGAAAACTTTATCAATAGCTTTTCTGTCAAAGTGAACAGCCTGAACACAGAGAAAGCCAAGGACATTATTCATCACTACTTCCCCAGGGAGAATCTGCAAACTGTGGTCGTCGGCAAGGCCGATGCGATTAAAGATGCCGTGGCAACCTTTGGCGAATTGGAACAAAGAAGTATCCAATAAAACTGATATAAAAAAGCCCTTCAAGATGAAGGGCTTTTTATTACGCCGCAGCTTTTCTTGGTAATTTGATAGCTGCAGCGTCGCTGTCCCTGAAGAATATGTTCCTGACGGGACAGGTTAATCCCATCCCCTAAACAGCTTTGCAGCAACTCCATTTCAGACTGACACAAACTGGCGCAACTTTTAGCCGCATCACATATAGGGCAATGGTTCTCCACAAACCAAAACACCCCTTCTGACTGTTGAAACCATTCGGCCATGTAGCCTTCTTTACTGCGCAGCAGACATAACGCCTCTAACTTCCCCTGCAAAGATGTTTCTTCTGCCATTTTGGCCATATATTCATGCTTCAGCGCCTTCTCACGATGTTGGACAAGTGCATTAACGCCCTCCTCTCCGTAGAGCTCCCTCGCCGATTGCAGCAACTGTAAAGCCAAAGGCCGATGTGCATCGGGGAAACGCCCGAATGCTTTATCAGTAAGCTGCCAGTACTGGCTTGGCCTGCCCACTTTTTCTGCTCGGTGAACAGCACACACCAACCCTTGCGATTGCAACTGTAAAAGGTGTTGCCTGGCCCCCATGGACGTCATATCAAGGGCTTGCGACAACTGTTTGGCAGTTTGTTCGCCCCGGGCTTTCAGCAGGAACAAAATTTTATCGGTACTGGCAGAGGTATCGCTCATAACTAAGACAGGTCCAATACCTTTTTAACCAGTTTGTCTATGCCTTGGGCAGCCTCGTCTAAATCTTCTGCCAACATATAAGCAGGGGTACAGACCACTTTATGCTCGCTATCCACAACCACATTTCCTACGTCGCATTCTATGTGTTGGGCACCCATCTGCGATACCGCCGACGCCGTTTCCGGGTCTGTTCCGATCGTCACCTTAACGCCGTTACCGTAGATTTTTGCCAGCATCGCCGGAGCAATGCATAGATATCCGGCAGGCTTACCTTGCCTTGCAAAGGCTCTTCCGGCATCAAGCATATCGGGTTGAACATCGCATCCGGCTCCCTTAAAAGCAAAGTTGCTCAGATTTTTAGCGGCACCAAATCCACCTGGTACCAGCAGGGCATCATATTCATCGACATTAAGGGTCGATAGCGGACGAATCTTGCCTCTGGCAATTCGGGCGGCCTCCACCAAAACATTGCGGCGCTCCCCTTCAACCACTTCACCAGTCAAGTGATTGATGACATGGTGCTGATCCATATCCGGTGCAAAGCACTGATAGGTTGCGCCATTACGCTTGATTGCCAGTAGTGTCAGCACCGATTCGTGGATTTCTGCTCCATCGAAGACCCCGCAACCGCTTAGTATTACCGCTACCTTTTTCATGATGTTCTCCCGACACTTAATTTCACTGGTTTATGCATTACCGATCGTCAGGCAATAGCCAAATGATCTAAAAATTAATCAATCAACGCTTTTCAACATTCCCGATTATGTTAGAGTAGCTGACCGTCATGGCCAAGGGGTGAAAACCCTCGGGGTAAAACCCATCCTTGATGGATATCCACAAGGGAATAGAAGAATAATAACAAGGTCAGTTGTCCTCCGTTATTTTCCCAACGCACAAAATACTTGACTTACAAGCACTTTGTCTTTTCTGACAAGGAGTGCATATTGCCATGCCCGAAAACTTCATCAACAGAGTTATCCACAGGTAATTCTATCGCTGTTTCCGGTTTACCTTGGCCCTATAGAGGGGCTTATGGCATTCTTATCGCCTGATTTAGAGCAACATACCAACTAACCATGCCCAACCTTCCACAGAACCCCCTGATTCTGGTGGATGGCTCTTCTTATTTGTTCAGAGCCTTCCATGCCATGCCAAACCTGACCAACGCCAAAGGCGAACCTACGGGGGCGATTTATGGCGTAGTGAACATGCTGAAAAGCCTGTTAAAACAATTTAATCCTACACATATGGCCGTAGTGTTCGACGCCAAGGGCAAGACGTTCAGGGACGATATTTATCCCGAATACAAGGCGCACAGACCACCTATGCCGGATGATCTTCGCAGCCAAATTGCACCTCTGCACGAGATTGTTCGTGCCATGGGCTTGCCCATTTTGGTGGAAGAAGGCGTGGAAGCAGATGATGTGATTGGCACGCTCGCCAGACAAGCCAGCGAGGCCGGTATGCCAACTCTTATCAGTACCGGTGATAAAGACATGGCGCAGCTGGTAGATGGTAACGTCTTTTTAATTAATACCATGACCAATACCTTGATGGATCGCCAGGGTGTGATTGAAAAGTTTGGCATCCCACCTGAATTGATTATTGATTTGCTGGCGCTTAAGGGTGACAAGGTAGACAACATTCCTGGTGTTCCCGGCGTTGGAGACAAGAGCGCATTGGCTATGTTACAGGGAATCGGTGGTATCGATGCCATTTATGCGGCACCGGAAAAAATTGCCGAGCTGGATTTTCGAGGCGCCAAAGGCATGGTGCAAAAGATGATTGAGCATGAAAAGGCAGCGCGTCTATCTTACCAACTTGCCACTATCAAAACAGATGTAAAATTGCACTTTGCCCCACAAGAGCTTGAACCCACTGAGGCTGACAATACGAAACTCACTGAACTCTACACCATGCTGGACTTCAAGCGTTGGCGTGATGAGGCACAACAAGCAGAATCGGCTACCTCAAAAGAGGAAGTCAAGGCTGAGTCCCCTCAGCGCCCCGAGGATACCCAATATACCGTCATTGACGACGAAAAAACCCTCGATGTATGGCTCGATAAGCTGCGAAATGCCTCCCTGTTTGCGGTGGATACTGAAACTACCAGTCTCAATTATATGGACGCCGAAATTGTCGGCTTCTCCTTTGCCACCACTGCCGGTGAAGCCGCTTACCTTCCGGTTGCTCACGATTACCCTGATGCGCCCGTTCAGTTGGATAAGCACCTGGTATTGGCCAAACTTAAACCGCTGCTTGAAGACGCAAAGAGGAAAAAGGTCGGACAACATATCAAGTACGATATGAATGTATTGGCCAATTACGACATTGCCTTAAAAGGTGTGGCTTTCGACACTATGCTGGAGTCCTATGTACTGGACAGTGTTGCCGGCCGGCATGACATGGATAGCCTGGCACAGCGTTACCTGGACACGCAGACCATCCACTTTGAGGATATCGCCGGAAAAGGCGTCAAACAGCTTACTTTCAACCAAATCCCACTGGAGCAAGCGGCCCCTTATGCTGCGGAAGACGCCGATATTACCCTGCAACTTCATCAACACTTGTGGCCCAAGCTACAAGCACATACAGAATTGGCAACACTGCTTGAAGAAGTGGAAGTCCCACTACTCTCTGTGCTTTCCGGAATGGAAAGGACGGGGGTATTGATCGACAGCAACAAGCTCAAAAATCAAAGTCAGTCACTGGGCAAAGAAATCCTCTCTCTTGAACAACAGGTATACAAACTAGCCGGACAGGAGTTCAACCTCGGTTCTACCAAGCAACTGCAGGAAATCCTGTTCGACAAACTGGGATTGCCTGTGCTGAAAAAGACCCCCAAAGGCGCCCCTTCGACTTCCGAAGACGTGCTGCAAGAACTGGCCCGGGACTACGAGCTTCCAAAGCTACTAATGACCTTTCGGGGCTTAACCAAACTTAAAAATACCTACACAGATAAACTGCCGAAAATGGTCAATGCAAAAACCGGGCGGGTGCACACCTCCTACCATCAGGCTGTGGCAGCCACAGGCAGACTGTCATCCACCGACCCCAATTTGCAGAACATTCCCATTCGTACCGAAGAGGGTCGCCGGGTGAGGCAGGCCTTTATTGCACCGACCGGCAGCAAAATAGTGGCCGCCGACTACTCTCAGATTGAGCTAAGGATTATGGCGCATCTGTCAGCCGATAAAGGCTTGCTGAAAGCCTTTGCAGACAATCAAGACATTCATAGGGCTACCGCTGCTGAGGTCTTCGATATTCCCCTGGATCAAGTCAGTAACGAGCAAAGACGTAGCGCCAAAGCTATCAACTTCGGGCTTATCTATGGCATGTCCGCGTTTGGACTATCCCAACAGTTAAACATCCCCCGGCAGGAAGCTCAGCGCTATATGGACAAATACTTTGAGCGCTACCCCGGCGTACTTGAGTACATGGAAAAGACCAGGGAACAAGCCAAGTCACAAGGTTATGTTTCGACGCTCTTTGGTCGCAGACTCTACTTACCGGAAATCAAATCCAGTAATGGCGCCAGACGCAAGGGAGCAGAGCGAGCTGCTATCAATGCCCCGATGCAGGGGACGGCCGCCGACATTATCAAAAAAGCCATGCTGGAAGTGGCTAAGTGGATAAGCGCACTTGGCAACGATGAGGTGAAGATGGTCATGCAGGTACACGACGAACTGGTATTTGAAATAAAAGAACAGAATCTGGATGCCCACCGTCAAAGAATTGTCCAGCTTATGGAGCAGGCTGTATCGCTGCATGTGCCGCTGGTTGTGGAAGCTGGCGTAGGTAACAACTGGGACGAGGCCCACTAAACTGTAATTTAATTACGTAAAAACCTTGCAATCCAAGTCAATTTGGCTATGATTCGATCTGTAGGGTACAGAGGTAAGATGTTCTATATATCTTTCAGACCTTTGCTTAGCCCCGGCGTTGCCGGGGCTTTTTTTTGCTTAGTCATAGATATACATGGCTTTTTTGGCAGATTTCAAGAAAGACGAATTAGGCAAAAGGCAGGACGTCGAGAGTAAAAAAACACCCCGAATAGAATTTTCAAAAAAGAAATTATATTCCGAATGAACTTTCCCTAAGGTTACGACTCAGAACTAGTGGTTTATGTGTGTTTGTGTGTGTCCCTGAGTCTCAGCCCCGTTTTATACGGGGCTTTTTTTTGGGCATTACTCTGCCTCAGGCTCTTCGGCAACGTTATAGCCAAACCAATGATCCAACACCCTCTCCACTTCAGTGACACCGATGCCATCCAAAGAGGAAAATAGCTGTACGGTCACATCACCACAGAAAGCCATGCTCGCCTCCCTGGCCATCAGTAACTGCTCTTTACGTTTACCGGATTTAAGCTTGTCTGCCTTAGTCAGTAGGGCCAGAACAGGAAGCTTAGCATCAACAGCCCAACGAATGAGATCCTGATCCAAATCCTTGAAAGGATGGCGAATATCCATCAGCACCACCAACCCCTTCAAGCTTTTACGCTGTTGTAAGTACTCACCAAGTGACTTCTGCCACTTACGCTTCATCTCAAGGGGCACCTGTGCAAAACCATACCCTGGCAGGTCCACCAATCGACGCTCTTCATCCAGGGCAAAGATGTTGATCATCTGTGTGCGTCCAGGAGTTTTACTGGTCCTGGCTAGCCCTTTCTGTCTGGCTAGCCGATTAAGAGCACTGGATTTACCGGCGTTAGAACGACCAGCAAAAGCGACTTCAATTCCCTCATCGGCACCTAAATGTTTGATATCAGGGGCACTAATGATGAATTTGGCATGACTATAACGACTCACGGTAACTCCGGCAGCGGGGACTCAGTGCTCCCCGGCATGGTCTAAAGCTAAATATTGATGCGATTATATCACTGATACTGTCGCTCGCCTTGCATCGAGCGGCTAAATCCCTACAAATAAACGGGAATATATTTTCCTCGGGGATAGAATGTGTAAAATACGCAATGAAAAATTATCGCCAGTAGCTCAACGAGAATTCCTATGAAGAAATTATGCCTCTTGCTATGTCTGTCTCTTTCCTTACCGGTTTTCGCGGCAGGAAACGCCGAAGCAGGCAAGGCCAAGTCCGCCACCTGTGCGGCCTGTCACGGAGTGGATGGCAACAGTATGCTGGATATGTACCCTGCCATTGCCGGGCAGCATGAAGGCTATCTGGTTAAACAGCTGAAAGAATTTAAGCTGGGCTCAACCAGCGGTGGCGCAGAGGGACGTTACGATCCGGTGATGTCCGGTATGGCAGCCCCCTTAAGTGAAGAAGATATGCAGGATTTAGCTGCTTACTTCTCTTCTCAGAAAGGCAGGGAAGGCTCAGCTCCTGAAGAAGTTATTGCCAAAGCGGAAAAGCTTTATCGTGGTGGAGACCTCAGTCGCGGCGTAACAGCCTGTGCGGCTTGCCATGGCCCTAAAGGTAACGGTATGGGTCTTGCCGACTTCCCCGATATAAGCGGCCAACATACTGCCTATATCAAAAAGCAGTTAATGGATTTCCGTGCCGGCAAGCGCGCTAATGACATGAATGGCATGATGCGCGATGTAGCAATGCGTCTTACTGATGAAGATATCGAGCTGCTGTCTAAGTACATTGCCGGCCTGTACTGATTTCCCTGAATACTCCTCTGGCGGTGAAGCCTTTCACCGCCTCTCTCTCTGAATCAGCCCTTTTAGTTCCCCTCTGTTTAAAAAACTTTTGTAAAAAAGTTGTAAAACCATTTTTTTCCTGTATTCTTTCGCATCAAACAACAGGGAATGCACGCGGACTTCAAGGAAGTCAACTAGCGTTAAGTATAGTCTGCAGCGCATCTGTATGAAAAAAGATACCAAGGAAGACAAATAACGCGCCGGGAAGGCCAAAAATCGCTTCGTAAACAAAAATAAAAAGTGAAGCGTCTGATAAGGCTATCATCAAGGTTCAGGAAGAACGAAAAAACGGGAGAAGTGTCATTTGGCACTTGGTTATAGGAAAGGCGATAGTTAGACTATCGCCTTTTTCTTATCTGCTACCATGATTTGCCCTCTCTGCTGCACTCACGAAGTGTCCCCATACTGGCAAGACAAAAGACGACATTATTGGCAATGCCAACGATGTGAGTTGGTGTTTGTAGCGCCTGAGGACCGACTGACTGCCGAAGAAGAAAAGCGCCTGTATGACCTGCATGTGAATCATCCCGGAGATGAAGGCTACCTTCGTTTTCTGTCCCGCCTCGTCAGTCCTTTGCAAGCGCGCCTGGGCGACCAAAGTCATGGTCTGGATTTCGGCTGTGGGCCCTGCCCAGTATTGGCCATGGAGCTTGAAACGCACGGACATAAGGTTGCATATTTTGATCCCTTCTATTTTCCAGACCATCGCCTGCTTGAAACGCAGTACGATTTCATTACCTGTACCGAAGCCATAGAGCATTTCTTTGCTCCAGGAAGGGTTTGGCAGCAGTGGTTAGCAATGTTACGTCCTATGGGTTTACTGGCCATTATGACCAAGCGCGTCATCAGTCTGGAGCGTTTCCAATCCTGGCATTACAAGAACGATCCTACCCATGTATGCTTTTTCAGTGAGAACACCTTTACCTGGCTCGCGCAATCATATGATTTGACAGTGAGTTTCCCCAGTGCCGATGTGGTCATCTTTCAGAAACTCGCATAGTGCCGCTGGCCAGAGTAAAATGGGGTTATTCACCTCAGATATCAGAGCATCATGACAAAACAACCGTCGAGCAGCCAGAAAAGCCGTCCTTATAAGAAGAAGGACGGTAAGCAGGCTCCTGCACAAGACAAAAAGCCTAAGAAGTTAAGTGGCCGTCCACCAGGTAGTCGCCACAGTGAATCCAAAGCCAAAACACTCTCCACTACAGGGGTTAATAAGGATCCCAGGATCGGCAGCAAAAAGCCGATTCCACTGGTAGTACAGGAGCAACCCAAGCAAGCCAAACGCTATTTTTCACCCGCTCAGGAGCTTAAGGCTATTGAGGAAGATGCACGCCTGGAAAGCCTGTTAAGCAGGTTAGAAGAAGGTGAGCAACTTAACGCCGATGATAAAGCCTATATGGAAGCCAAGTTAAGCCGCCATGCACAACTTTGTGACATGTTGGGTATTGTTGCTGAAGTGGATGAACCTGAACAGGATGAGGAAGACGACCTGTTTGACAAGTTTCACAAAGCCGATATTAACAGCTTCAGGTAGAGTCAGTGCAACTGGGTTTAACTTTAGCGGTAGTTAGCGCCGTTGTTATCATTGTCGCTTTAGGGGTCTACGCAGGCAGATTGTTGTATCTTTTGCATCATCAACAACAACAGCAAAAGCGCCAACTTCAACAGCGGCAGGACTACCTTGTCTCTAGCATCCGAACCATTGCCATGGCCGTGGAGCAGCAGCAATGTGAGTTGTCCGAGGCCAGCATCCGCCTGTGCGTATTGCTGGACAATCTGCCGGCTCCAGTGAATCAAGCTTATTCGCAGCGCTTTAGTGCGCTGTATGAGCTATATAGCAAAGTACAGCATATGCCTACTCATAAGGCTTGGTCGGCGCTGCCGAAGACGGAACGCAGGAAAATGGAACAACAGCGCGGGGAGTTTGAAGCTGAGCTTGAAACTCGTATCCTAAAAGAGGCCGCTGAGCTTAAAGACTTTCTTCCCGGCTAACTGTTTCGTAGCAATGACATTGCACCAGATGGTCATTAACCATGCCGACAGCCTGCATAAAGGCGTAACAAATAGTACTACCAACAAAGCTGAAACCCCGTTTCTTGAGCGCTTTTGACATGGCATCAGACTCAGGGGTTGAAGCAGGCACCTGGGACAAATCTGTCCATCGATTTTGAATCGGCGTACCACCCACAAATTTCCATAGAAATTCACTGAAGTCCTCCCCCTGCTCCACCATCGCCAGGTAAGCCCTGGCATTTTTGATGATGGACCATACCTTTAGCCGGTTTCTTACAATCCCTGGATTCAACAACAGCCTCTCAACATCCGATTCGTCAAAGGCAGCAATCTTATCCGGATCAAAGTCGTAAAAGGCGGCTTCATAATTGGCTTGCTTCTTCAGAATAGTGATCCAGCTAAGACCAGCCTGCTGACCATCCAGGCACAGTTTGGCAAACAAGGTTTTGCTATCCCATTGAGGACGTCCCCAAACATCATCGTGATATTTGCGGTAAAGGGGATCGTCGCTAACCCAACCACAGCGAATAAGCTCCACCATCTTTACTCCATTTAAGTCTAATTCAACAAGGTAAACAAAATACCCTACATTCATGACCTGGCAAAAGGTATACTTGCCAGCATTTTTTCAGACAAATTCAGCAAGCAAAGGCCTTATGCATAAGTTTGATATCAAGACCTTCCAGGGACTCATTCTGGCCCTGCAGGACTACTGGGCGCGCCAAGGTTGCGTCATTATCCAACCACTGGATATGGAAGTCGGTGCAGGCACTTTCCACCCCATGACTTTTCTGCGCGCGATTGGCCCGGAGCCCATCAGCAGCGCTTACGTGCAGCCTTGTCGCCGGCCCACAGACGGCCGCTATGGGGAAAACCCGAACAGATTGCAGCACTATTACCAGTTCCAGGTCATGCTGAAACCGTCTCCTGATAATATTCAGGAGTTGTATTTAGGGTCTTTGCGTGAATTGGGATTTGATCCTTTAGTCCACGACATCCGCTTTGTGGAAGACAACTGGGAATCCCCTACTCTAGGTGCCTGGGGATTAGGCTGGGAAGTGTGGCTTAACGGCATGGAGGTCACCCAGTTTACCTACTTCCAACAAGTGGGTGGCTTAGAGTGTGCCCCGGTTACCGGTGAAATTACCTACGGGTTGGAGCGTCTGGCCATGTACATCCAGGGCGTAGACAGTATCTACGATTTGGTCTGGACCGATGGCCCCATGGGACGAGTCACATATGGTGACGTGTTCCATCAGAATGAGGTGGAGCAATCTGCGTATAACTTCGAACATGCTGATGTACAGGCACTGTTCGCTACCTTCGACCAGTGCGAAAAAGACAGCCAGCGTCTGATGGAAAAGGGGCTGGCTCTGCCTGCTTATGAGCAGGTAATGAAAGCGTCGCACGCCTTTAACCTATTGGACGCCAGACATGCTATTTCAGTGACCGAGCGTCAGCGTTACATCCTCAGGGTACGTGCACTGGCCAAAGCCTGTGCTCAAAGCTATTTCGAGTCCAGAGAGTCGCTGGGCTTCCCCATGTGTAAGCAGGAGGCAAACTAAATGCGTCAAGAGAATCTTCTGATAGAAATTGGTACGGAAGAACTGCCACCAAAATCCCTGACACGTTTAGCACAAGCCTTCGCTGAGGAAATGCAGAAGCGCTTGGACCATGCCCAGTTAGCTCACCAGGGCGTTAGTTGGCTTGCCTCTCCCCGCCGTCTTGCAGTCAAGGTTAGCGCTTTGGCATTTCAGCAACCGGATCGTGAAGTAGAAAAGCGCGGGCCCGCTGTAGCGTCTAGCTTCGATGCACAAGGCAATCCGACCAAGGCTGCCCTCGGCTGGGCAAGAGGAGCCGGTATCGAAGTAGAACAGGCACAGCGTTTGACTACCGATAAAGGCGAATGGCTGGTGCACAAAGCTTTATCGAAAGGGGCATCCTTGGATACCCTGCTACCAGGCATGGTCAACGAATCCTTGGCCGCCCTGCCAATTCCTAAGCCAATGCGTTGGGGAAGCCGCAGGACAGAGTTTATCCGGCCAGTGCATACCGCCACATTGCTCTACGGCAGTGAGGTGATGGCCGGGGAAGTGCTGGGGGTCAAAGTCTCCAATACAATTCTGGGTCATCGTTTCCATTCGCAGGGCGCGCAAATTCTTGCTCACGCGGATTCGTACGAGCAAACACTAGAGCAAGCTTACGTCGTGGCCGACTTCAGTAAGCGTCGCGAAATCATTGCCAGACAGCTACAAGACATAGCAACCGAATTGGATGCCATAGTTGAACCTGATCCCGACCTGTTGGATGAGGTGACGGCCCTAGTAGAATGGCCTGTCGTGCTTACCGCAAAATTTGAAGAAAGCTTTCTGCAGGTTCCTAAGGAAGCACTGATCTACACCATGAAGGGTGACCAAAAGTACTTTCCTCTGCAAAGCAAGGAGGGGAAATTGCTGCCCACCTTTGCTTTTGTCACTAACATCGAAAGCAAAGATCCTGAACAAATCATCAAGGGCAATGAAAAGGTTATTCGTCCGCGTTTGGCCGACGCACAATTTTTCTTCTCCACCGACAGGAAAAGCGGTCTGGCTAGCCGTATTGACAGCCTGGACACTGTACTGTTCCAACAGCAATTGGGCACGTTGAAGGACAAATCGGTACGTCTGAGCGAGCTTAGCGCCTTTGTCGCCGAAGCTCTGGGCGAATCAGGCGAGCTGGCCTCAAGAGCAGGCCTGCTGGCAAAAGCCGACCTGATGACCCAAATGGTAATGGAATTTCCAGACGTTCAAGGCGTAATGGGAATGCATTATGCCCTGGCCGATGGTGAAGATCCTGCTGTTGCGAATGCCCTCAATGAACAGTATATGCCGCGCTTTTCGGGCGACACCTTGCCTGCATCGGGGATCAGCTGCGCTGTCGCCATCGCCGATAAGCTAGATACCTTGGTCGGTATCTTCGGTGTTGGCCAGTCGCCCAAAGGCGATAAGGATCCCTTTGCGTTGCGTCGCGCAGCTATTGGCTTAGTGCGTATCATGGTAGAGAAGAAGCTCAATCTTGATTTGGTTTCTTTGATTGAGAAAGCCTTAGAACTGCTGCAAGGGCGCCTCACTAATCCGGAAACGGCCGAGCAGGTGCTGGAGTTTGTGCTAGGACGTTTTCGCGCCTGGTATCAGGAACAAGGCATTGAGGTGGACGTGATCCAAGCTGTTTTGGCTCGACGCCCCACCCGTCCAGCGGATTTTGATGCCCGCGTTAAGGCCGTACAGCACTTCCGCAGCCTGGAAGCGGCTGGCGCATTGGCCGCAGCAAATAAGCGTGTAGCCAATATACTGGCGAAGGCAGAATTTTCAGAAGACGCCAAAGTAGATGAACAACTACTTAAGGAACAAGCTGAAATTGCTCTATGGCAACAGCTTTACCGCGTCAGAGACGAGGTAGAAGCGCTGGTCAGTCAATTTAACTATCGTGAAGCGTTGGTGCTGCTGTCTGCTTTGCGTGAATCGGTAGATAGCTTCTTTGACCATGTAATGGTTATGGATGAAGACATGTCTGTTCGAAATAACCGTCTCGCGCTGCTGCAAACATTGCGCAACTTGTTCTTAAAGGTCGCAGATATTTCTATTCTGAACTAACAGAACCTATAACGGTCACAAAGCCACCTATGGGTGGCTTTTTTATTCCTGATTTTCTTTTATCTGTTATAAAGAAGCATTGCACATATCACAGGGTACTTTTTATGAAGCCAGTTTTTCGTTCTGTTTTGTTGCCTGTAGTAATGGCAGGCTTGCTTTCCTCCTGTGCTACCGGGCCTGGCGCACCGGCCAAAAAACAAATTGAAGCCTTGTATCTCAGAGGTGTGTTCACCTGGTGGGAAGCAGATGAGCGTTTTCTCATGCAACCTAATAAAGCTGGAGTCTACCAAACAGAAGCAGAGTTAATTGCCGATGGGCAGCCTTATGATTTCAGGTTTGCTGATAAAGCTTGGTCAAAAGGTTCGAATTGCGGTTATGCCAATAAGCAGGACGAGAAGATAAAACTTGGCATTGCCGTACAGGCTGACTGTGACACGGCCAATAACAATTTTAAATTTACGCCCAAACGTACCGGCGTTTATCAATTTACAATCGACTTTAGTAAGGCCGACGGACCTTGGGTCAGCGTCCTGGAAAAATAGATAACTATTTGTTTTAAAAAGAAAAAGCCGGGTTCCCCCGGCTTTTTTATACGTCTAAGTTGGCCACTCTGAGCGCGTTCTCTTCGATAAAGGCCCTACGAGGCTCTACCTGATCGCCCATTAGAGTTGTAAACAACTGGTCCGCAGCAATAGCGTCCTCAATCGTGACCTGCAACATGCGGCGCGTTTCTGGATCCATTGTCGTTTCCCACAACTGGCTTGGGTTCATCTCACCCAATCCCTTATATCGCTGTATGTAGATACCGCGCTTGGATTCGCTTAACAGCCACTCTAATGCTTCAGCGAAAGAGGAAACATTTTGTGTTTTCTCTCCACGAGCAACATATCCGGTTTCTTCGATGATACCGTTGATGGCCTTGTTAAGATCGCTGATACGCTTGTATTCAGTGGAAGCAATAAAGTCGTGGTCTAAGCGGTATTCATTGTCGATACCATGCTGACGGACAATAATCACCAGGTACCAGCAAGAATGCTCTTTATCTTCCCTAACCTCAAAGCGGTACAGAGCACCATTGGTTTCATGATCCTGTAAGGAGCTCGTCAAGTGCTGAGCAAACTTCTCAAGAGACTCTTTGCTGCTAAGGTCTGCCACTGTCAGCACCGGAGTATAAACTAAGCGAGTAGTCAGGTGTTTTGGCATGATGCGGCTGATACGGTCGATCATGCCCATAGTGGTTTGGTATTGCTTGACCAATGTCTCAAGGGCTACACCGGTAATTGCAGGCGCACTGTCATTCACATGCAAAGCGGCGTTATCCAATGCCATAGATGTCAGGTAGGCAGTCAACGCTGGATCATCCTTAATGTACTGCTCTTGCTTACCTTTCTTCAGTTTATAAAGCGGTGGCTGAGCAATATAGATGTAGCCTCTTTCGATGATTTCAGGCATTTGGCGATAGAAAAAGGTTAACAGCAAGGTACGAATGTGAGAACCATCCACGTCCGCATCGGTCATGATTATGATGCTGTGGTAACGCAATTTCTCGGGATCATATTCGTCACGGCCAATACCACAACCGAGCGCGGTGATTAAGGTTGCTACCTCTTGGGAAGACAACATTTTATCGAAGCGGGCTTTCTCCACGTTAAGGATTTTACCTTTGAGAGGCAAAATGGCTTGGTTTTTACGGTTGCGTCCCTGTTTAGCTGAACCACCGGCAGAATCTCCCTCCACTATGTAGAGTTCAGAAAGTGCAGGGTCTTTTTCCTGACAGTCCGCCAGCTTTCCTGGCAGACCAGCCAAGTCCAAAGCCCCTTTGCGGCGAGTCATTTCGCGGGCCTTACGAGCTGCTTCTCTGGCGCGTGCTGCATCAATGATTTTGCCGGCAATGATCTTGGCATCGGCAGGGTTTTCCAATAAAAACTCCTGCAGTTTTTCTGCGACAGAAGCTTCCACTGCTGCTTTTACTTCTGAAGAAACTAGCTTGTCTTTGGTCTGTGAGGAGAATTTCGGATCAGGCACCTTGACCGAAATAACTGCTGTCAAACCCTCGCGGGCATCATCACCACTGGCATTCGTTTTCGCCTTTTTGTTTAACCCTTCCTGCTCCATGTAATTGTTGAGCGTACGGGTCAATGCTCCACGAAAGCCGGCCAAGTGTGTGCCGCCGTCTCGCTGGGGAATGTTGTTCGTAAAACAATATATATTTTCCTGGAAGCCGTCATTCCATTGCATAGCAACTTCAACGCTGATGCCATCCTCTCTTTCAACAGAGATATGGAATGCCTTTTGATGCACAGGAGTCTTGTTCTGATTCAAGTATTGAACGAAGGCTTTGATGCCACCCTCGTACATGAAGTGATCGGTCTTACCGTCCCGCTCATCAGTCAAGCGAATAGAGACACCGGAGTTGAGGAAAGACAATTCGCGAAGACGCTTGGCCAAAATATCATAGTGGAATTCGACGTCGGAAAAAGTAGCCGGGCTTGGCCAGAAACGGATCGTCGTACCACGCTCCTCAGATTCTCCAACCACAGCCAACGGCGCCTGAGGGACGCCATGCTGGTACTCCTGCTCATGGGCCTTGCCACCACGGCGAATCCGCAGAAGTAGCTTCTCAGACAAGGCATTTACCACAGACACGCCCACGCCATGCAGACCACCTGAAACCTTGTAGGAGTTATCATCAAACTTTCCACCGGCGTGCAAAACGGTCATGATAACTTCAGCAGCGGAAACACCCTCTTCCGGGTGCAATTCTGTTGGTATCCCACGACCGTTATCTTTTACCGAAACAGAGCCATCATTATGGATAACAACATTGATTTCTGAACAATGTCCCGCCAACGACTCGTCGATGGAGTTGTCTACAACCTCAAAGACCATGTGATGCAAACCAGTACCATCATCTGTATCACCGATGTACATTCCAGGACGCTTCCTGACAGCATCGAGTCCCTTTAACACCTTGATACTGGATGAATCATAATTGCTTTGTTCTGACATCACTTCACTCCTCTTTCACCTGGCCATGTTCCACGTGAAACAATTTCATTTGTTCATGATTCCGGATAAACGCCACTTGTTGTTCTTCTATGGCGGTTATAAAAATTTGGGCTGAGGTTTCCAACAGCTTTTCAACAAAGAGTTGGCGCTTAGACGCATCCAGCTCTGCACCAATATCATCGAGAAGGAAAACGCATCCTCGTTGCTTTTGGTCTTGGAGATACTGAGCTTGCGCTAATAACAGCGCAGCCATTAGCATTCTTCCTTGTCCTCTCGAGAGAACGTCCTGCGCAGGCAATCCATCTACCTTGATACGAATATCAAACTTATGGGGACCGCTTGTCGTGTACCCATAGCGAATGTCTTTATGTACATTTTCCTGCAACACATCCGCTAGGGAGCGCCCCTTTTCCCATCCGCTATGATACGAGATTTCGAGACAAAACTCAGGTAGAAAATGCGATAGATTTGCCATTATGTAGGGCTCAATGGCGTTCAAAAATGACTTCCTGAGACTACTTAGCACCTCTCCCTCATTTGCTAAACTGGCTTGCCAATAGTCATCAATCATCGTCCTCCGTTGTTCAGCCGATTGCCGCAATAAAGCATTCCGATGCTTTAGTAGTTGCTGGTATTTTACGGATACTGGCCAATAGGATTGTTCCACGTGGAACAATCCCCAATCTAAAAAGCGCCGCCGTAATCCAGGAGCCCCTTCAATTACCTCAACACTGGATGGGGTAAAAATCTGGCATGGCAATAGTTTCACCAAATCAGACACCCGCTTAATGCTTTCACCATCCTGGCGTATGAGAATATCTCCGTTGCGATGTCGCTGATATCCCAAACTGGTAGTCGCTCCACTCTCCAGTTGGGCGCGACAAAAGACAGTAAATGAGTCGGTTTGGTGCTGGATGACGTGTTGGTGTCGGTTAGTACGAAAGGAGCGGCCAAAGCCAAGGTAGTGTATGGCCTCAAGTATTGAGGATTTGCCACTACCATTGGCACCGAGAATAACATTCAACTGACGAGCCGGACTAATTGCCACTTCCGCCAGATTCCTGAAATTGGAAATCTGAATTTTGTCCAGCCGCATATTGTTTTTAAGTGCCTGCAGATTTCCTACAGGCGCATTGGCATAATAACGTACAGCGCGGAATCGTCTGTGGCGTCTTCAAGCAGGGCGCTACTGTTCGAGTCAGACATAGTAATCTTAACCTTATCTGAGCCAACAGCATTCAATACGTCGATGAGATAGGCGACATTAAATCCAATCTCGAGACTATCTCCCTGATAGTCCACATCCACAATCTCTTCCGCTTCTTCCTGTTCGGGGTTGTTTGCGGTAATTTTCAATTCACCGCTCGCCAGGTTGAGCCTGACACCCCGGAATTTTTCGTTGGACAGAATTGAAGCCCTTGAAAAGGCTTGCTTCAGATTTTCCTTGCTGGCCTCCAGGGACTTGTCACCATCTTTGGGCAGTACCCGACGGTAGTCCGGGAATCGGCCGTCAACCAATTTACTGGTGAAAATAAAATCTGTTGAGAAAATCCGGATATGGTTAGCCCCAATCTGTACCTTGATGGGCTTCTCATCGTTCTCAATCAGTCGGGTAATTTCCAGCACACCTTTGCGAGGTACGATAACCTGACGTTCTGGCAGATTGCCTGCGGCATAGGGCAAACGACAAAGCGCGAGGCGATGACCGTCAGTAGCAACGGTACGAATGATGTTACTCTCGGTTTCGAACGACATGCCGTTCAGATAATACCGAACATCCTGCTGCGCCATGGAGAAGTGTGTACTGTCTATCAGACGCTTTAGATCAGACTGAGACAATTCAAACTCAACCTCGCCCTGCCAGTCTTCTAAATTGGGATAGTCCGAAGCAGGCAAAGTAGACAGAGAATACTTACCACGACCAGACTTAAGCAAAGCTTTGTTGCCATCCAAGGAGAACTGTATGTCTCCGTTGTCACTGAAGCCCTTGCAAATATCCAAGAGCTTTTTCGCAGGAACCGTGATCTCGCCTTCAGCGTAATCACCGGTCAAGCTGACATTTGAAATCAGCTCAACCTCTAAATCAGTGCCTGTCAACCAAAGTGTGCCCTCACTAACCTTAATCAGGACGTTAGAGAGAATGGGTAATGTGTGTCGGCGTTCAACAGCACCTGCCACCAGTTGCAGAGGCTGTAAGAAGTTTTCCCTACTTATTGTAAATTTCATGAGCGACTCGTTTTACTGAACTTATGATGACAGGGTTCGAATTAAATTCTGATAATCTTCTTTTATGTCATGACTCTCTTCACGTAACTGTGCCACTTTTCTGCAGGCATGCAACACCGTTGTATGATCGCGTCCACCAAAGGCATCCCCTATCTCAGGCAAGCTATGGTTGGTCAATTCCTTGGCCAACGCCATGGCAACCTGCCTCGGCCGGGCAACACTGCGACTACGACGCTTTGAGAGTATGTCAGCCACCTTTATCTTGTAATATTCGGCAACCGTTTTCTGTATGTTATCTATAGTAACGAGTTTTTCCTGCAAGGCTAACAAATCTCTTAGAGCCTCTCGGACGAAATCAATGGTAATAGGACGCCCAGTGAAATTGGCATTCGCAATTACCCGGTTTAATGCACCTTCCAGTTCACGAACATTTGAACGTAAACGCTTGGCAATAAAAAAGGCGACTTCATCTGGCAGGTGAATTCGGTTCTCCACCGCCTTACGCATCAAAATGGCTACCCGTGTTTCCAGTTCTGGGGGTTCGATGGCAATGGTTAGTCCCCAACCAAAACGGGACTTCAGTCTGTCCTCAACCCCGTCGATCTCCTTAGGGTAACGATCTGAGGTCAGAATGATTTGCTGATTGCCTTCCAACAGAGCGTTAAAGGTATGAAAAAACTCTTCCTGTGAGCGGTCTTTTTTGGCGAAGAATTGAATATCATCTATCAGTAGCGCGTCAACAGAGCGGTAGTAACGCTTAAACTCTTCTATGGCATTGTTCTGAAGGGCTTTAACCATGTCCTGTACAAAGCGTTCGGAATGCATATAAACCACTTTTGCACTGGGATTGCGTGCCATCAGACCGTTGCCAACGGCGTGCAGCAAGTGAGTTTTACCCAGGCCCGTACCACCATAAATAAATAACGGGTTATAAGCACCACCAGGATTGTCAGCTACTTGTGTAGCAGCCGCACGGGCCAGTTGGTTTGATTTACCTTCAACGAAATTTTCAAAAGTGTAGGTCAGGTTAATATTGCTTTTGTGTTCAACATTAACGACTGGCGTTGAAGGCCGCGCTTGAACCACTGGGGCTGTGACGGCGTTTCCATTTACCGTCGGCACGGCCTGCTGCTGTACGGCAACACTCGGGCTGAAGCTTTTCTGATTAGCAGCAACACCCACATCAAAACGCAGGCTCGGCGCTTTATCAGGGGTACAGATTTCTGAAAAAAGTTGAGTAATCCGACCAATATACTTGTCCCTGACCCAATCCAACACGAAACGATTGGGTGCATACAGGGTTAAGGACGTCTCCTCTTCATGGGCTTGCAATGGCCTTATCCACATACTGAACTGCTGTGTAGGCAACTCCTGTTGAAGCCTTTTCAGGCATTCGTCCCATAAAGACATGAACTTAACACTCCTGCAAGGCGCTAAAGAGTGGGTTTTAAGTGCGAAACCCAAATGAAAATGCGCCCCAAAAAGACAAATATTGGAAATGGTGACGGTTCCAAGATAGAACGACTATCATCAGCACCGCCTTTTCGGACCGACATAATGCCGACATTTATCCACAACATCAATATTGATCTTTGCGCGTTTTATGCTCCCCTCTCCAAAAACACATACACATTTGTTTTTATTAGCTTTTTATTAATTATTGGCGCTTGATAATTATTTTACTCTCTGTGTTTAACGCTATTTGGATAGAAATTTTTGTGCCATGTTTTACGCAAAACCGGTTTTTATGTGGATAAAGAATTAAAAAGGCCATCCTTATCAACATATGGAAGAAAGAAGCGCTGTAAAAATAAACCATTCTATGCTGGTAGAGCATTGACAATGACTGACGGGATCTCTAGAATTCAGCGTCCTTTTCCGGCACCCTTGCTGGAAATGTTAGAAACACTACTGATTTGCGGCGGACTAGGTCATGAAAAGAACATTTCAACCAAGTAATTTGAAGCGTAAGCGTAGTCATGGTTTTCGCGCCCGCATGGCGACTAAGAACGGCCGTAAAGTTCTGGCCAGTCGTCGTGCTAAAGGCCGTGCCCGCCTGACTGCTTAATGCATTTATCGAAGTGGGTGAAAATCATTTTTCACGGGAGTTAAGGTTACTTACTCCCGCCCATTTCGAGAATGTATTTCAACAAGCCATTCCAGCAGTTTCTCCTCAGCTTACTATCCTTGCTAAAGCCAACCAGTTAAATCATCCTCGGTTGGGTATTACTCTCTCTAAAAAACGTTTAAAGCGAGCCCATGAACGCAATCGGGTTAAACGCATTGTCCGCGAAAGCTTTCGACTAAAACAACACCTACTGCCGTCCGTCGATATCGTCGTTGTCGGTAAAAGTGGTCTAGATCAAATAACAAATGCAGAGCTATTGAGTCTGCTTGAGAAGTTATGGAAAAAAATCATTCAGCGTTGCAAACAGCCGGTATCTGGCTGATTCAGCAGTATCAGCGCTGGATATCTCCCCTGCTCGGTCCAAGATGCAGGTTCGACCCTAGTTGTTCACAATATGCCGTAGAGGCCATTGCACAACATGGTTTTTTTATTGGGTGTTGGTTAAGCGCCAAACGCATATTAAAATGCCACCCTTTACACGAAGGTGGTCACGATCCTGTTCCACCACCAAAACATAAAAAGAAGTAGCCACCTATGGAATCCCAACGCAGCTTTCTCCTGATTGGCCTGGCCTTGGTCAGCTTTCTCCTTTGGCAGCAATGGCAGATGGATTACGGCCCACAGCCGATCAATCAAACGCCTGCAACTACTGTTGAACAGGAAACTGACACTCCAGCCTCTGTGCACTCGGATGTGCCGGTCTCTTCCCAGCAGTCTAATGATGTACCAGACATCGCCAAGGGCTCTCAACTTGTCAGGATCACCACTGACAGCCTCGATGTCACCATCAATACACAAGGTGGAGACATTATTGAAACCAAACTGGTAGACTTTCCCGTTACCCAGGGGTCTCAAGACAGTTTTGTGATGTTTAACAGTGAGCCGGCCAGCCTGTATATCGCCCAGAGCGGTCTGATTGGGCGTAACGGACCAGACGCTATTTCTAATGGTAGGCCCCAATATCGGGTTGAGCAGTCAACCTATGAAATGACATCCGATACCTTGAGTGTTCCTCTGACATATGAAACTGAAGGTCAAAAAATTACTAAAATCTTCACTTTCCACAAAGGTGAACATCACATTGATGTGGCTTATAAGATTGAAAACCTGAGTGAGCAAACGCAGCAATTCCAGCAATACGGCCAACTAAAACAAACATTGGTCGGGGCTGAAGGTAGCATGTTCATGCCCACTTATCGGGGCGGTGCCTACTCCACCCAAGAAGACAGATATAACAAACTTAGTTTTGATGATATGCAGGATGAGAACCTCAAGGAAGTGACCTTGGGTGGCTGGGTCGGCATGTTACAGCATTATTTTGTATCGGCTTGGGTGCCTTCTCAGGATCAGAGCAATACCTTGTATAGCCGTATTCTTGGCGGGCAGTACGCCGCTATCGGTTACTTGGGTACGCCATTTGACGTGGCCGCCGGTGAAGAAAAAGAAGTCTCCAGTGTGCTGTATGTTGGTCCGAAGGACCAAGACACACTGGCACAAATTGCTAATGGGTTAGACCTGACGGTTGACTACGGTGTGCTGTGGTGGATTTCTCAGCCTCTGTTTTCATTGCTGCAGTTTATCCACGGTTTAGTGGGTAACTGGGGTCTGGCTATCGTCTTTATTACCATCATCGTTAAAGGTGCCATGTATTGGCTGACCAAAGCCCAGTATGAATCCATGGCCAAACTGAGGGCCCTGCAACCTAAAATGGCGGCTTTAAAAGAGCGCTATGGTGAAGACCGTCAGAAAATGTCGCAAGCCATGATGGAGTTGTACCGTAAGGAAAAGGTCAATCCCATGGGCGGTTGCCTGCCGCTGTTGTTGCAGATGCCAATCTTCCTTGCGCTTTACTGGGTGCTATTGGAAAGTGTGGAACTGCGCCATGCGGAATTTTATCTTTGGATCACTGACTTGTCCGTCAAAGATCCCTACTTTGTTCTGCCTGTGCTGACCGGTGCCAGCATGTATCTGCTGCAAAAATTGCAACCCATGACCATTCAGGATCCTATGCAACAAAAGATTATGCAGTGGATGCCGGTAATGATGAGTATCTTCTTCTTATGGTTCCCTGCCGGTCTGGTATTGTACTGGCTAATCAGTAACGTGATTACGTTGGTCCAGGCCAAGTTAATCTACAGTTCCATGGAAAAGCGCGGCATTAAAACCAAGTAGCAACTAATCAAAGCCCGCCACCGCGGGCTTTTTTATATCAATGGGTTAAAATCAGCCAATAAAAAACGGAGAGTACCATGCCATCATTCGACATCGTTTCAGAAATAGATCTGGTTGAAGTCCGCAACGCCGTGGATAACGCCAATCGCGAACTCAGCACACGTTTTGATTTTCGTAACGTCGAAGCCGGTTTTGAACTCAAAGAGAACCAAGTGACCATGAGCGCCGATGGTGAGTTTCGTCTGCAGCAAATGCTCAGCATACTGCGCGACAAATGTGCTAAACGTGGCGTCAATGCCGAATCTCTGGAAGAACAAAAAGTCGATCATATTGGCAAAACGGTGAAGCAACAGATCAAGTTTCGCCAGGGTATTGAGCAGGATATGGGCAAAAAAATCGTTAAGTTGTTAAAAGACAGCAAGATGAAGGTACAAGCCTCGATCCAAGGCGAACAGGTTCGCGTCAACGGCAAAAAGCGCGATGATCTGCAAGAAGCTATCGCCCTGATCAAAAGTTCCGAGTTGGGACAACCTTTCCAGTTCACCAACTTCCGCGACTAATGCCAGACATGCAACAACAGCAAACTATCGTCGCCCAGGCTACAGCCCCTGGGCGTGGCGGCGTCGGCATATTGAGAGTTTCTGGAAAGCAGACGTCTGAGGTAGCCCGATTGATTCTGGGCAGAGTGCCCGAGGTAAGGCGTGCAGAATATCTGCCTTTTTCAGACCAGCATGGGCAGATGATTGACCAGGGTATTGCCCTGTATTTCCAGGGCCCCCATTCCTTCACTGGCGAAGATGTGCTGGAGTTGCAAGGCCATGGTGGTCAGGTAGTGATGGATATGCTGATTCAGGTGATCCTGCAAATACCTGGCATTCGAATGGCACGTCCCGGAGAATTTAGTGAACGGGCATTTTTAAATGATAAGCTGGACCTGGCTCAAGCTGAGGCCATCGCTGACCTTATCGATGCCAGTTCGCAACAAGCTGCACGTTCTGCGCTGCGTTCCTTACAAGGCGAGTTTTCCCGGCATATTCAGCACCTGTCAGAACAAATAATCCATCTTCGTATATATGTAGAAGCCGCCATCGACTTTCCCGATGAGGAAATTGATTTTCTCAGTGACGGCAAAGTCCAGGCCGACTTGCATAACATCATTCAGCAATTGGAGAGCGTTCGCGATCAGGCCCGTCAGGGCAGCATTCTGCGCGAGGGCATGCGAGTAGTGATTGCCGGTCGGCCTAATGCCGGCAAATCCAGCTTATTGAATGCACTGGCTGGTCGCGAAGCGGCTATTGTCACAGAAATAGAAGGTACCACCAGGGATGTATTGCGGGAACAGATCCATATCGATGGCATGCCGTTGCATATTATCGATACCGCCGGGTTGCGTGACAGCACAGATAAAGTCGAGCAAATTGGTATCGAAAGGGCTTGGCAAGAGATAAACCAGGCCGATCGCGTATTGTTAGTGGTGGATAGTACCCAAACCAGCGCCGAAGACCCCCATCAAATCTGGCCGGACTTTATCGACAAACTGCCACCGGGGATGGGAGTTACCCTGGTACGCAATAAAGCCGATTTAAGCGGTGAAGCTATCGGTATACATCAATTTGCCCATTACCCGGTCATCCAACTCAGTGCCCAACAAAACCAGGGCATTGAGATTCTGGCCCAGCACCTGAAAGATTGCATGGGCTTTGAAGCCGGTACCGAGGGTCAGTTTCTGGCGAGAAGGCGGCACTTGGATGCGATTGATAAGGCAGCTGAGCACCTGGACATAGGCAACAGGCAGTTGCAGGACAATCTGGCCGGTGAACTACTGGCAGAAGAGTTGCGACTGGCCCATCAGCACTTAGGTGAAATCACCGGCGAGTTCAACTCTGATGATCTGTTAGGACGGATATTTACCTCATTCTGTATCGGTAAATAGGGATTTATTGTCCGTCTTTTTCAGCCAGTTCCTGTTTCATTAAGTCAACCACTGGCTGAAAAGTCTGACGATTACCTTCATCCAGAGTGAGCAATTCCTCATGGGCCTTAAGGATGGTTTTAACGTGCTCAATCTCACTTTGATTTGCTGCAGGCATCTCAGCAAATGCCAATTCCCTGGCCGATGTAGGCTGATTAACCAGAGTGAAAACTTTGTCCAAACACATACTGCAAAGCAGTGCCTGCATATCTTTTTCAGTGACTAACAGACTGGGATGGCGTTGGTGGAGTTTGATGTACAAGCGAGCGATCAACGCCAACAAGCCCAGGCTGGTACTATCAAGGTAGTGACATTCACGGAGATCCACCAACACTTCGTCACAGCCACTTTGTTGTGAAAACAGCTCATGCACGAAGTGATCAAGACCCGCACTTTGGGTATGACGGACATTACCAGTAAACTTAAAAACACATAACTGGCCATGCTTGGCGAAGAGCACCTGGTCCTCTGTCATCTTTTGCGCCCTTCCATCATTAATAGAGTCATATCATCAGGAAGATGCCTCTCATCCTGTCTGCCCAATGTTGTGGTTAATGCTCTCAGATCGGTAACATGAGGCAATACGGTCTGTTTCAAAACCTTTAGTTTGTTATCCAAACTGTCTTCTTGCATAACTTCCATTACCCCATCAGAAAACAGAATCAATTGGAAATCTGTCGGCAAATTCAGTAAGGCACTCTCATACTCAGCAAAATCAAATAAACCGGTGGGCGTACCTTTCATTTCCAGAAACTGTGATTCGCCTTCACTGATCAAAAGGGGCCAGGGAAAAATACCGCCGTTACAATATTTCAGCTGCCATTTCTGGCGGTCAAATACGCCGAGGAAAATGGCAATATGTTTGCCGAGATCATCTTCCATTAAGGCACTATTCAATTGCCTGAGCACATAGGCAGGGTCGAGGATATCTACCTCGCCCATCCCATACTGACTGACCAGTGTGTTGATAAAACGCTTTAAGTAGACAGTAACGAAAGCCGACGACACCCCATGTCCTGAGACATCTGCCATATAAAACATCAGGTAGCGTTTATCCAAAGCTATATAGTCTGCAAAATCTCCACTCATGTACTCCGAAGGCAGCAGCAAATGCTGCAAACGAATGCCGTCAAATTCCTGCGGGTTAGGCGGCAGCAACTTGAATTGGATACGCTTGCCGGCTTCTTCGCCTTCTTGCAGCGCTTTAAGCGTATTGTGCAATTTGCTGTTGGCCAGCTCCAAGGCCTGGGTTCTGGCTTTCACCCGTTCTTCCAGCTCGCGGTTAAGTGCGACCACTTGCTGAATATAGCCATAACTGCGCAACGATGAGATTACCGCCGTTACCAATTTCTGCGAGGTTAACTCCGTCTTCTCTTTGTAATCATTGATATCGAATTCCATTACCACTTTTTGTTCTGGAGCCTGTCCAGGTTGGCCGGTGCGCAAAATGATTCTCACCGCCTGATTACCCAATTCCCTGCGGACATGGTGTACTAGTTGTAACCCCGCATCTTCCGACTCCATGACTACATCCAGCAACAACAAAGAGATGTCTGATTGACCAGCAAGCACTTGCTTCGCTTCCGCGGCACTGCTGGCAAAAAACAACTGCATGGGCCTCGATTGAAAAACCAGATCCCGAAGTACCAGCTTGGTCAGTGCATGAACTTCTTCATCATCATCCACCACTAAAATTTTCCACGGCTGAACTTCGACAGATATC
Organism: Aliiglaciecola sp. CAU 1673; assembly: GCF_029223185.1. GTDB lineage: Bacteria > Pseudomonadota > Gammaproteobacteria > Enterobacterales > Alteromonadaceae > Bowmanella. Next base: position 71,885 of record NZ_JARHUG010000017.1, on the reverse strand, counting down.
ACGCTCTCCTCTTCTTCCTCTTGAAACAGGAGCGCTTCATCTTCCTCTGCTACGTGGTGCAAATGGGACATTTTCACTGGATTCAAGTGTGGGTAAAACTAGGATTACTATAGCTTTCTATGCTCCGGAGAAACAATTTTTCCACTTTTTGCTTTGTCATCGATGTCCAATTGAATTCGCCAATGATTAGTCCAATTATCGGACAACTTGATATAATCCCGGCAAACGTAGTCAAAGAGAAACAACGTGCCAACTTTCGAAATAATAGTGGGCTCGGTATTGGGTGCCACGGAATATGTCGCTGACGCTCTGCAATCCAGCTTAAACAAGGCCTCTTACGAGAGCAGAATACATCTGCAGCCAGATCTGACAGAACTTAGCAGAGATGCCGTGTGGATAATCTGCAGCTCAACCCATGGCGCTGGTGATCTGCCAGACAATATTCAGGCCTTCGCTGACCAACTGCAATCAGCCAAATTAGATGCTCAGCCTTTCCTTCTTTTCGGCTTGGGAGACAGTAGCTACGATACTTTCTGTGAAGGCGGCAAGAGCTTGTATGAGTTGATGAATAAAGCAGGTGCAACAGCTTTATTACCCGGCTTCTATATCGATGTGCTGGAGCATCCTATTCCTGAAGAAGAAGCAGTTCGTTGGTTTGAAGAAGTATTTCTGAGCAACCAAGCGTTGCAAGCAGTTTAATAATTGAGGCAGATACCTTGACCCAAGGTGAAATCGATACACTTAGTGGAAATATCAGCAACCCTGCGAGGGTATTATATTGCCTCGGTCTTCGACCCAACGCAGATACACAAACCGGACAGACCAAACCACTTAGTTACAAACAGCTGCTGTCATTGTTAAATGCCAAAGAGCCGCTATTTGAGCGTGGAAGACAAATCAATCAATTGCTTGATGAACTGGAAAAGGCCGGACTGGTGGCCTATCCGGCAGATGTGAAATCCGGCCATAGTCTGAATGGTTGCGTCCTCAGTTTGCCCTTGGTGTGTGATACCGGACAAAGTTATGACAATCTGCACATGGGTTGGCAACCCATGACACTAAGCTGGTCTCCGGATCCCTCCCTGTTTACTCAGCTGGCTCAGCTAATAGGGTTAGCAGACCATCTGTTTGATGAGCAAGATCGGGGAGAATTTGTAGCCTATTGGCTTAGCCGGCCAGAGGTGACTCAGACACCTTTCCAATGGACGCAAAAGTTCGCCTTGCATCTGAAAAAACGACGTCTGGATTATGGGCAAAAGCCCACCAAGCGAGTAGGTAACCAACTGGTAAGCAGCACTGCGGGTATCAGCACCGACGAAAATGCCAGAAAACTGGTGGAGAAATACCGTGAAAAGCCTGAAGGATAGAATAGAGCAACTGGGTAAAGCCTTGGGTAAAAAACCCGATGCAAGTCTCGGCCGGGACTACGCGTCAATGCGCCGCCAGTTTGAAGAGCAAGCTAATAAAGATGTGCATCAACTGCAATTAGACGCCAAACGTCAACGTATTCAGCAAATCCATGGCCGTTCAGATCTAAACAGCAAATGGACCTTCGCTAATCTGATTGAAGACAGTGATGATGTGAAAGAAGCTGTCAGTATCGCCAGGTCCTTTATTGCCGCCCACGATGATCCAAGTTGGCGAGCCAGTGGTTCCCATATGATGATTTTTTACGGTGACTACGGCCGTGGAAAGTCACATATCGCCGGCGCTATTGCCCATGAACTGATTGAGCGATACGAGATTTCAGTGCTTTACCGTCAGCTATCCAGTCTCTTGGAAATGCGTTACTTTTCTTATGACTTCAATGCCAAGGATGATGCAGGCCAAAAATTCAGAGAGATCAATCAGGAACTGCTCTCTGTCGACTTATTGGTACTGGATGAAGTCTGTGTTAATCAGACCGAACTGAAGAAAAACACACAAAGCTGGCTGGGTACCCTGCTTAGACAACGTTACAGTCAAAATAAGAACTGTATTCTGATAACCAACCACGATTTGGCTGGCTTAGAAACGGCGTTGGGGCCCTATTGCTTTGAATCCATCAAGGAATATGACACCTACAAAGTACGCTTTTCTGGCCCTAGTAGGCGTAAGACAGTGGAAGATGAACACGTTCAACCTACCGCTCGACAGGGCTATGTACCCAACCAGGTCAGATAATCCCGTTCAATCTTATCCACCGATCTGAAGGATCTGTAACTGATCCTTCAGATCGTGCGAACCGCAACGATCGCCTCAGATCTATCCCAATATTATTCACAAGATCACAACAACTTGATCCTGCATGTGGATAAAAACAACTTTATTCTGTGTTAATCCTCTGTTTACTCATTGAATAACTTTATAGAAACAACCACCTGTGGATAAAGTGGCGAGTTGATCCCAGCTTATACCCCTTGGATCAACCTTTATTCACATCAAAAGATCCTGTTTAACCATTTGTTTTAAAAGGACTTTTAATGCTTATCCACGGATCATCTCGATCCTAATAGTAAAAATAATAAAGATCTAAGATCAAGAGATCTAATTGATCTTACTTCCGATCCTTAGGATCAAGGTAGATCTGCTGATGGAATTTTAACCATTCCGTTTAACCTCGAAACTCTATAGAATATGCGCCCCTAATTATCAGGCTCGAGGTTGAGATGTTTTACACTGAGAAGTTCGATGTCATCGTTATCGGCGGTGGTCATGCCGGCACTGAAGCTGCGTTGGCCAGTGCTCGCATGGGTGTAAAAACGCTGCTGTTGACTCATAACATCGAAACCCTTGGGCAAATGTCTTGTAATCCGGCCATTGGTGGGATCGGTAAAGGCCACCTGGTAAAAGAGATCGATGCCTTGGGTGGAGCCATGGCACTGGCTACCGATCGCGCCGGGATCCAATTCAGAACCCTCAACTCCAGCAAAGGTCCTGCAGTAAGAGCCACGCGCGCTCAAGCCGATCGCAGTCTATATCGCAGTGCCGTCCGTGCTGTGCTGGAGAATCAGCCGAATCTGACGCTGTTTCAGCAATCCTGTGATGATTTGATCGTTGAACAGGATCGCGTGGTGGGTGTCGTCACCCAAATGGGTCTTAAATTCCGAGCTGATGCGGTAGTGCTCACTGTTGGGACTTTCCTTGGTGGTGTTATCCATATTGGTCTGCAAAACTATCAAGGCGGTCGTGCTGGCGATCCACCGGCCAATGCGCTATCAAAGCGGCTTCGCGCACTCCCCTTCAGAGTAGGACGCCTGAAAACCGGTACCCCGGCACGTTTGGATGCCAGAACGCTGGATTTCTCGCAAATGCAGGAACAGCCAGGTGATGATCCACTGCCAGTATTTTCCTACCTGGGCAAAGTGGAAGATCATCCGCGTCAGATCCCTTGTTACATAACTCACACCAATGAGCGCACCCACGAGATCATCCGTCAAAACCTGCATCAATCGCCGATGTATGCTGGGGTTATTGAGGGGATTGGGCCTAGGTATTGCCCCTCAATTGAAGACAAGATCGTGCGCTTTGCTGATAAGATCTCTCATCAGATCTTTGTTGAGCCAGAGGGACTTAACAGCATTGAAATCTACCCAAATGGCATCTCCACCAGTCTGCCTTTCGACGTTCAATGGCAGTTGATTCGCTCCATTAAAGGATTTGAGAACGCCCATATTGTGCGTCCTGGTTACGCTATCGAGTATGACTTCTTCGATCCCAGAGATCTGAAGACATCCCTGGAAACAAAGCATATTCAAGGACTGTTTTTTGCGGGTCAGATCAATGGCACCACAGGGTATGAAGAAGCCGGTGCTCAGGGCCTGATTGCGGGCATGAACGCTGCACTGCAGGTACAAGGTAAAGAGACCTGGACTCCACGTCGTGATGAAGCCTATGTGGGGGTATTGATCGACGATCTGACCACCATGGGTACCCAGGAACCCTACCGCATGTTTACCAGTCGCGCCGAATACCGCTTGCTGTTGCGTGAAGACAATGCCGATATGCGTCTGACTGCCAAAGGCCGGGAATTGGGGCTGGTGGATGAAGTTCGTTGGACAGTGTTCAATACCAAGATGGAGTCCATTGAGCAGGAGCGTCAGCGTCTGCGCAGTCAGTGGATCCATCCCGGCCATGCTGCAGTACCAGCGCTAAATACTTTGCTGAAAAACCCCATATCCCGTGAACATAGCTTAGAAGAGCTGATCCGTCGTCCGGAAATGACTTATGATCAATTGGTATCGATTGAAGATCTGGGTCCCGGACTGGCCGATCCGCTGGCTGCTGAGCAGGTAGAAATTCAAATAAAGTACGCCGGCTATATCGAGCGTCAGCACGAAGAGATTGCCCGTGCACAGCGTAATGAGAATACGCTGTTACCTGCGGATCTGGATTACCGCCAAATTTCCGGTCTCTCCAACGAGGTGATCGCCAAACTTAACGATGCCAAACCGCAAACCCTTGGACAGGCCTCCAGGATCTCGGGGATCACACCGGCGGCTGTATCGTTATTGCTGGTTTACTTAAAGAAACAAGGTTTAGTGAGAAAATCTGCCTGATGATCCAACCTGATCCTATGCTGTTGGCCAGTTTACAAAAGCAACTGGCCCAAATGCCCTTGTCTGTTGATGATGCCAAAGCAGCCAAACTGGTGGCCTTGGTGCAGTTTATTCACAAATGGAACAAGGCGTATAACCTAACGTCGGTGCGCGACCCTAATGAAATGCTGGTAAAGCATATTCTCGACTCCATTGTGGTGGCTCCCTACTTACTGAAGAAACGTTATATCGACGTGGGTACGGGTCCAGGATTGCCGGGTTTACCCCTGGCTATCATGTTGCCTGATACCGAGTTTGTGCTTTTGGATAGCCTTGGCAAACGCATCCGTTTTATTAAACAGGCCTGCCATGAGTTGGGAATCGAAAACGTAGAAGCGGTCCAGGCCAGAGTGGAGGACTACCAAGGCCAAGCCCCCTTTGATGGAGTGCTAAGTCGTGCTTTTGCCAGCCTAAAAGATATGTTGCACTGGTGTCAGCATCTGGTAGATTCTGAGGGAGCCTTTCTGGCGCTTAAGGGCCAGTTTCCTGCCGAAGAATTGGATCATATCGGCGGTGATTTTCGCTGTGAGTCGGTAACTCCTCTGGAAGTACCGGGGTTGCAAGCCGAGCGGCATCTGGTCACACTTTACAAGAACTGATGTTTTTTCTTTGTTTGGCGAGCACGCCAGCAACAAAGAATATTCGATATTTTAAGGCGCCAACGGTCGCCACTGCATAACGAGTAGCATTGTGGGAAAGATCATTGCCATCGCGAATCAAAAAGGCGGTGTGGGTAAAACCACTACCGCTGTTAACGTGGCTGCCTCTATGGCTGCGACGCGCCGCAAGGTATTGTTAATTGACCTCGATCCACAGGGCAATGCCACCATGGGCAGCGGTGTGGATAAGTTTGAGGTGGATTCCACCTGCTACGAGCTCCTCATTGAAGACAAGCCGGTGGAAGATGTCATTGTTAAGGAAACCAGCGGTAAATATCATTTGATTGCAGCCAACGGTGACGTCACGGCTGCTGAAATCAAGCTGATGGAGCTTTTCGCCCGGGAAGTCCGTTTACGCAATGCCTTAAAGCCGGTACGCGATTATTACGATTATATTTTTATCGATTGTCCGCCGTCTTTGAATCAGCTGACGGTCAATGCCATGGCCGCTGCCGATTCAGTGCTGGTCCCTATGCAATGCGAATATTTCGCCCTGGAAGGGTTAACTGCGCTGATGGACACGATTCGTAAGCTGGCTTCTGTGGTTAACCCGGATCTAAAGATTGAGGGTGTCTTACGTACCATGTATGACCCACGTAATCGTCTCGCCAATGACGTGTCCGAACAGCTAAAACGGCATTTTGGTGAGCAGGTATACCGCACTGTGATCCCCCGTAACGTGCGTCTGGCTGAGGCTCCCAGTTTCGGTATTCCGGCCATGTACTATGAAAAATCATCTACTGGCGCAAAAGCCTATCTGGCCCTGGCGGGTGAAATCCTGCGTCGTAAAGACAAGGAAACCAAGGTAGCTAAAGCCAGTTAACATCATCAAGCGTCAATTGAATTGATCCTGCGGGTTCTAAATCGAAGCAGGATAGGTAGAATGCGCAGCCGTTAAAGGCACTAGAGGATTGAAAACAGCATGTCGACCAAAAAAAGAGGATTAGGGCGGGGTCTCGATGCCCTGCTGGCAACCAGTCAACATGCAAGGCAGGACAGAGCCCCTGGTGAGGATATAACCAGAGGTGAGTTGCAAAAACTGCCGGTTGAGTTCCTGCAACCTGGTAAATATCAGCCCCGCAAAGACATGTCTCCGGAGGCGCTGGAAGACCTCGCTTCTTCTATCCGCGCGCAAGGCATTATTCAGCCTATCGTGGTGCGTAAAGTTGCTGAAAACAAATACGAGATCATCGCCGGTGAGCGTCGTTGGCGTGCCTCGCAAATGGCCCATTTGGATGTGGTGCCCTGCCTGATTAAAGATGTACCTGACGAAGCTGCAGTGGCCATTGCCCTGATTGAAAACATTCAGCGTGAAGATCTGAATGCGATGGAAGAAGCTCAGGCCCTGCAACGTCTGTTAACCGAATTTGAACTGACCCATCAGGAAGTCGCCGAGGCTGTGGGTAAATCCCGCGCCACCGTGACCAATCTGCTACGACTGAATCACCTCAACGATGACGTGAAGCTATTGCTCGAATATGGTGATATCGAGATGGGGCATGCCAGAGCCTTGCTAGCTTTGGAAGGTGATAGCCAGAACGAGGCAGCCCGTACTGTGGTAGCTAAGGGCATGACCGTCAGAGATACCGAGAAGCTGGTTAAGAAATATCTCGAGCCTACCCCGGCAAAATCACCGGTAAAGCTAGATCCGGATATCAAACGTCTGGAAAGCAAACTTTCCGAAAATCTTGGCGCCGTGGTCACTATAGCCCATACCCCGAAGGGCAAAGGAAAGCTGGTGATCAATTACAGCAGCCTGGATGAACTGGATGGTATCTTGGCTCGTATCAAATAACCGAAATACCGCGTCATTTCAGGGCATCCGTGCGCTTAGTTGTTGAATAATTGCGGCGAAACAGTATAATTTTGGCGCTTTTTGTAAGAGTTTGAACTTAACGGGGAATTTGGTGGCATCAAGCTTGGCCGCAACCGGCAGGAATCTGGCCAGAAAAGCGATAGCCATACAATGCCTGACCGCCTGTGTACTGGGCCTGATGGTGGCAATATTGATGGGCGGCGAAAGCGGACTTTCCGTTTTCGTTGGGGGTGTTGTAAGTATTCTCCCCAATACCGTATTTGCCCTTCTTGCTTTCAGATATGCAGGGGCGAGTCACAACCAGCAGGTGGTTCGCAGTTTCAGTCAAGGGTCGAAGTTCAAACTGGCATTAACGATTTTTCTCTTTGTCGCGGCGTTTCAATGGCCTGAGTTACAGGTCCTGCCCATGTTCGGCGGTTTTATCGCGACAACGATATCTCAGTGGTTTGCGCTGATTAAAGCAACACACTGATTAAAAAGATTTTTTTAAAACTTAACTGGGTTAACCAATGGCATCTGAAATTACCAGCACTGAATATATCAGGCACCACTTAACCAACGCGGCAATGTGTAATACCGAAAACGGTATAGCTTTCAACAAAGCCTGTAGTGAGGCCGGCTTCTGGGTATGGCACATCGATACACTGGCCTGGTCCATCGGCCTTGGCTTTTTGTTCCTGATGCTGTTCCGTAGCGTTGCCAAGAAAGCCACTACTGGCGTTCCCGGCAAAATGCAGGCTTTCGTTGAGATGGTGGTGGATTTTGTTGACTCTAACGTCAAAGACACTTTCCACGGCAAAAATAAGCTGATTGCCCCACTGGCGCTGACCATTTTTGTCTGGGTGTTCCTGATGAACCTGATGGACTTGGTGCCTGTGGATTTGCTGCCTTGGATTGCAGGTCAGATCGGCGCAACCGGTTTTGGTATGGACCCTCATGACGTATACATGAAAGTGGTACCTACCACCGACCTAAATATGACATTCGCCCTGGCTTTCGGTGTATTTTTCCTGATTATTTTCTATTCCATCAAGGTCAAAGGCTTTGGTGGCTTTATGAAAGAACTGACTTTCCAGCCGTTCAATCACTGGGCCTTTATTCCGGTTAACTTTATCCTGGAATTCGTAACCCTGATCGCCAAGCCTATGTCACTGGCGCTGCGTTTGTTCGGTAACCTCTACGCCGGTGAATTGATCTTTATCCTCATCGCCATGCTGGGCCTGTGGCAGCTGCCACTGCACTTCCCATGGGCGGTATTCCATATTCTGGTCATTGTTTTGCAGGCCTTTATCTTCATGATGCTCACTATTGTGTATTTGAGCATGGCCCACGAAGACCATTAAACGTATTAGAGATTCGTTTCTAATTTTTTGAACCTTAACTTAACTAAAAATCGGAGATATACATGTTATACATCGCTGTTGCTCTACTGATCGGTATGGGTGCTCTGGGTACTGCTATCGGCTTCGGTCTGCTGGGTGGTAAGTTCCTTGAGTCTGCTGCTCGTCAACCTGAGCTGGCTCCTCAACTGCAAGTTAAAATGTTTATCGTTGCAGGTCTGATCGATGCGATCGCCATGATCGGTGTTGGTATCGCCCTGTACCTGTTGTTCGCTGTTGGTGCCTAATTTATCCACATTTGTCGCGAACAACTAACGAGGAGGAGCGGTCGTGAATATTAACGCCACTCTAATAGGTCAGCTGATTGCCTTCGCCGTATTCGTGCTGTTCTGCATGAAGTACGTGTGGCCACCATTGATGGCGGCTATCGAAGAGCGCCAGAAGAAAATAGCCGATGGGCTGGCCGCTTCTGAGCGGGCCGAAAAAGACCTGCAGATTGCTCAGGAAAAAGCCACTGAACAACTGAAGGAAGCTAAGCACCAAGCAGCCGAGATTATCGAGCAGGCTAAAAAGCGTGCCGCACAGATCGTCGAACAAGAGACGGAACGTGCCCACGAGGAGCGCAACAAGATTGTTGCTTCCGGCCAAGCCGAGATCGACGCTGAGCGCAATCGCGCCAAAGAGGAACTGCGTAAGCAGGTTGCCACTCTGGCTGTTGCCGGTGCCGAGAAGATACTAGCGCGTCAAATCGACGCAGCGGCGCAAAGTGACATAGTTGAAAAACTGGTCGCCGAACTTTAAGGGGTATTGAGCTTATGTCTGAACTGACAACCATTGCTCGCCCCTACGCCAAGGCTGCTTTCGATGTCGCGGTCGAAAACAAGGCGGTGGACAAATTCCAGCAAATGCTGGCATTTGCCGCCGCTGTTGCCGCTGATGAAACGATGAAAGAACTGCTGTCCGGAGCCATGGCCCCGGAAAGCCTTGCTGACATATTCATCAAAGTGTGCGGTGAACAACTCGACCAGCACGGTCAGAACCTGATTAAGGTGATGGCCGAGAACAGACGCTTGAACACGCTTCCTGAAGTGTTGGCTATGTTTAACCAGCTGAAAGCTGAATTCGACAAGGAAATAGACGTAGATGTCACTTCCGCTGTTGAGCTTAGCGACAAGCAACAAGCCGACCTCAGCGCGTCTCTTGAAAAACGTCTTGCACGAAAAGTTAAGCTGAATTGTAACGTGGACCCTGCACTGGTCGCCGGCGTCATCATTAAAGCCGGTGACACTGTTATCGATGGTTCCATCAGAAGCAAATTGAACCGTCTAGCCGACGCGTTGCAAGCATAACGGGGAAAAGAGCATGCAATTGAATTCCACTGAAATTGCAGAACTGATCAAAAAACGCATTGAACAGTTCGAAGTAGTAAGTGAAGCGCGTAATGAAGGTACTATCGTTGGTGTAACCGACGGTATTATCCGTATCCATGGCCTTGCCGATGTAATGCAAGGCGAAATGATCGAGCTTCCTGGCAATCGTTTTGCCATCGCATTGAACCTGGAGCGCGACTCCGTAGGTGCGGTAGTGATGGGTCCTTACACTGACCTGCAGGAAGGTTTAAAGGTTAAATCTACCGGCCGTATCCTGGAAGTACCTGTAGGTCGAAACTTGCTGGGCCGCGTGGTTAACACCCTGGGTGAGCCAATCGACGGTAAAGGTTCTATCGAAGCCGAAGGTTTCGAGCCGGTTGAAAAAATCGCCCCTGGCGTAATTGAGCGTCAATCGGTCGATCAGCCAGTACAGACTGGTTATAAGTCTATCGACGCCATGATCCCCGTTGGCCGCGGCCAGCGTGAGCTGATCATCGGTGACCGTCAGACCGGTAAGACCGCTCTGGCCGTTGACACCATCATCAACCAGAAAGGCACCGGTATTAAGTGTATTTACGTTGCAGTAGGCCAGAAGGCTTCTACTATCGCCAACGTAGTACGCAAGCTGGAAGAGCACGGCGCCCTGGCCCACACCATCATAGTAGCGGCATCTGCCTCTGAATCTGCAGCACTGCAGTTCCTGGCACCCTACTCCGGTTGTACCATGGGTGAATACTTCCGTGACCGCGGTGAAGATGCCCTGATCATTTATGATGACCTGTCTAAGCAGGCCGTTGCTTATCGTCAGATTTCTTTGCTGTTGCGTCGTCCACCGGGTCGTGAAGCCTATCCTGGTGACGTATTCTATCTGCACAGCCGTCTGCTGGAGCGTGCTTCTCGTGTTAACGCTAACTACGTTGAGAAGTTCACCAAGGGTGAAGTGAAAGGTAAGACCGGTTCTTTGACCGCACTGCCAATCATCGAAACCCAAGCCGGTGACGTTTCTGCTTTCGTACCTACCAACGTGATCTCTATCACCGATGGTCAGATTTTCCTGGAAACCAACCTGTTCAACGCCGGTATTCGACCTGCTGTGAACGCCGGTATCTCGGTTTCTCGTGTAGGTGGTGCGGCACAGACCAAGATCATCAAGAAGCTGGGTGGCGGTATCCGTCTGGCCTTGGCGCAGTACCGCGAACTGGCGGCCTTCTCTCAGTTTGCTTCAGATCTTGACGAAGCCACTCGCTCTCAGCTGGAGCACGGTGAGCGCGTTACCGAGCTGATGAAGCAGAAGCAATACAGCCCACTGTCCGTAGCCAATATGGCTTTGTCGCTGTTTGCCGTTGAGAAGCGCTACCTCAAAGACGTGGAACTGAACAAGGTGCTGGATTTCGAATCTGCCCTGCACGCCTTTATGGCCAGCGAATACGCCGAGCTGATGAACACTATCAACAGTACCGGTAACTACAACGACGAGATCGAAGCAAAACTGAAAGAAGCCCTGGAGAAGTTCAAGGCTACGCAGACTTGGTAATCGTAGGATGCGCCTCTGGCGCATCCATCGTTGAGTAATCGGGAGAGTGTCATGGCCGGTGGTAAAGAGATAAAAGGTAAGATCGGGAGTATCAAAAATACTCAGAAGATCACCAGCGCAATGGAAATGGTTGCCGCCTCCAAAATGAAGAAGGCGCAAGACCGTATGGCTTCAAGCCGTCCATACGCTGAAAACATGCGAAATGTGATCGGTCACCTTGCCAACGCCAAACTGGAATACCGCCATCCTTATCTGGAAGAGCGGGACGTCAAGGCAGTGGGCTATATCGTCATTTCCACGGACCGCGGCTTGTGTGGTGGTTTGAACACCAACGAGTTCAAGGCCGTGGTAAAAGACGCTAAAGCCTGGCAGCAAAAGGGCGCGCAAGTGAGCTTTGCTGCATTGGGCTCTAAAGCCTGTGCCTTCTTCAACCGCTTCGGTGGTGAAGTATTGGCGGCGGAATCGGGTATCGGTGATGCCCCCAGCGTTAAAGACGTGATTGGCCTGGTAAAGGTCATGTTAAACGCCTACGACGATGGCAAGATCGACCGCCTGTTTTTGGTATTCAACAACTTCGTGAATACCATGAGTCAGGTGCCGAAGATCGAACAATTGCTGCCTTTGCCAAAGTCTGACGACAAACAATACAAGCACCGTTGGGATTATTTGTACGAGCCGGATCCAAAGCCGATTTTGGATATGCTGCTGGTACGTTATGTGGAATCCCAGGTATATCAGGGTGTAGTTGAAAACTCGGCCTCAGAACAGGCCGCGCGAATGGTTGCCATGAAGGCGGCGACAGATAACGCCGGCAACCTGATCGACGAGCTGCAACTGGTATACAACAAGGCCCGTCAGGCGGCGATCACGCAGGAAATCAGCGAGATTGTCGGCGGCGCCGCGGCCGTGTAGGCAAAGGTTTAAAATCAAGAGGACAAATTATGAGTCAAGGTAAGGTCGTCCAAATTATCGGCGCCGTTGTGGATATCGAGTTTCCACAAACTGCGGTGCCAAAGGTTTACGATGCACTGAAAGTTACCTCTGGTGACCTGCAGGGCCTGACGCTGGAAGTCCAGCAGCAGCTCGGCGGCGGTGTAGTTCGTACCATCGCAATGGGAACCACTGACGGTCTGCGTCGTGGCACCCCAGTAGAAAGTACCGGTAATCCTATTACTGTCCCAGTAGGTAAAGCTACCCTGGGTCGTATTATGGATGTATTGGGCAACCCCATCGATGAGGCTGGTCCTATCGGTGAAGAAGAGCGCATGTCTATCCACCGCGCTGCCCCTAGCTACGAAGAGCAGTCCAGCGCCGTTGAGCTGCTGGAAACCGGCATCAAGGTTATCGACCTGGTATGCCCCTTCGCCAAGGGTGGTAAGGTTGGTCTGTTCGGTGGTGCCGGTGTAGGCAAGACCGTAAACATGATGGAACTGATCCGTAACATCGCTATCGAACACAGCGGCTACTCTGTATTCGCCGGTGTAGGTGAGCGTACCCGTGAAGGTAACGACTTCTACCACGAGATGAACGACTCCAACGTATTGGACAAAGTATCTCTGGTATATGGACAGATGAACGAGCCACCAGGGAACCGTCTGCGCGTAGCGTTGACCGGTCTGACCATGGCCGAGAAGTTCCGTGATGAAGGTCGTGACGTACTGTTCTTCGTTGATAACATCTATCGTTACACTCTGGCCGGAACCGAAGTTTCCGCCCTGTTGGGTCGTATGCCTTCTGCGGTAGGTTATCAGCCTACATTGGCTGAAGAGATGGGTGTGCTGCAGGAACGTATCACGTCTACCAAGACTGGCTCTATCACGTCTATCCAGGCCGTATACGTACCTGCGGATGACTTGACTGACCCGTCACCAGCCACCACCTTCGCCCACTTGGATGCGACCGTGGTACTGAGCCGTGATATCGCCGCCCTGGGTATCTACCCTGCGGTTGACCCGCTGGATTCCACCTCTCGTCAGTTGGACCCACTGGTAATCGGTCAGGAGCACTACGACACAGCCCGTGGCGTACAGACTGTTCTGCAGCGCTATAAAGAGCTGAAAGACATCATCGCCATCCTGGGTATGGACGAACTGTCTGAAGAAGACAAGCAGGTAGTAAGCCGTGCTCGTAAGATCCAGCGCTTCCTGTCTCAGCCTTTCTTCGTTGCTGAAGTATTTACCGGTTCTCCAGGTAAGTATGTGTCTCTGAAAGACACTATCAGCGGCTTTAAAGGCATTCTGGAAGGTGAATACGATCACCTGCCGGAGCAGGCTTTCTACATGGTGGGTTCTATCGACGAAGCCATCGAAAAGGCCAAGCGCAAGTAAGCTGAAGCCGCCGGGCGACCGGCGGCCTCCAACTGATAGGAGATGAAATGGCTGCTATGACTGTACATCTCGATGTGGTGAGTGCCGAGGAGAAGATTTTCTCCGGTCGGGTTGAAACCATCCAGGTAACGGGCAGTGAGGGTGAGCTGGGTATCCATCCCGGACACGCGCCTCTGCTGACAACACTGAAGCCCGGTATGGTACGCTTGGTCAAGCAACATGGTCATGAAGAGCTGATTTATATCGCCGGTGGCGTATTAGAGGTTCAGCCTGGTAATGTGACTGTGTTGGCCGACGTAGCGGTTCGCGCCGCAGACCTCGACGAACAGGCTGCTATGGAAGCCAAGCGTCGCGCCGAAGAGCATATTGCCAATCCGGGTACGGATTTCGATTATGCCGAAGCTGCCGCTGAACTGGCCGAAGCTATTGCCCAGCTGAGACTGATCAAAAACCTGCGTAAGTAAGGTTTACCGAATAAAAAAACCCCGCATAGCGGGGTTTTTTTATTCTCAATACCAGGGTTAGGGACATAGCTACATACATAAAAATCTACCCACCACTAGTATATATTCTTCACTGTTGGCTGAGATTCTGGGTCATGGCCAGGGCAACCTCATTAAACATTTCGATCTGCTCTGTTGTTAAAGACAACTGCATCCTTTGAATTATGTCATTTTCGATAACCAACATTCGGCTCAACGTTTGTTGACCAAACTCGGTCAATTTTATGAATTTGCTTCTTGTATCCTCAGGATTCGGCACTGTGTGGATATAACCTTTCTCCGTCATTTCCCTGACCAAACGGGCAATTTGCCCTTTATCTCTCTCCAATTGCTCGGAAATATAGGCAGCGGTGCAATTATCCCTTCTATGGATAACATGCAGTGTCTGAATTTCCATCGGCACAATGTCTATGCCTGCTGCCTTAACCGCTTTTAAGGTGGCTGACTTAAATTTGAACGTTAGCGCCAGAAACGTATCCGGCATGTCATTGTACAATTTATCCTCTCCTTAATGTTGATATTGTCAACTATAAAATGTAGCATGCGCCAAATCAAACGTTGATAATATCAACTAAAGTCGTTTGGGGTATGCATGAAATTGGTTAAAAAGTTGATGGTACTTATCCCTTTAGTGTTGGTTCTGATAGGTATTCTGACCTTTGCCATGACCTATAAAAACATCGGCTTTTCAGACAGATTTTTTGAGCAATGGCTGACTTCGACTGTATGGTCCGCCGCCACTATGGCCCCTCTGGGTTTTTTGATGATTGCTATTGTCAGTAAGCTGGTCTCCATCTCTTTACCTTCGGCTAGTGAATTCATGCAAAACACCACCATCGGCGTGTTGATGGCGGTCATTATGGAAGCCGCTATGGCTTTAGTTACCACTGTTAATAATGTTGGAATGGCCTCATTGACGGAGCTGATGGGTCACTGGTGGCCAGCCTTCATAGTTGCCTTGCCGGTTGGTCTGTTGATTTCAGTTTTCATGTCTCTTGTAATCAAGCCGAGGCTGGAGCGTTTTCTGGAAAGCTAAGGACCACAAAGAAAAAACCCCGCAATAGCGGGGTTTATTATTTAGAACGTACAGGTGTAATTAGCAGGTTATATCACTTCACCGGTGATACCTGTACCTGCATAAAGTTACCCTGAGCACTAATACTCTTCACCCGAATTTGCGTGCCAGTGTGAGGATTAATCACACCGGACGTGGGTGTCTGAGGATTCCAGTACTGAATATTATCGTTGAATACCGGAACAGCACTCTGGCTGGGGTGCCACGAAGGCTGGCTAAGATAGTGCAGCTCTAATGCTTCCGTCGCGTCCAGTCCAAAGGTAGAGTCATAAGACTGAATTCTTGAACGCCAGGGAGCACCATCTGCCCGGAACATGGTTTCGGGATGGGCATCCACAGGCAGAATTAAGCCTGAGCCGGGATGTGCACTGGTGCTGTTGTCTTCTTCAGAGGTATCCCAGTAGCTGATCAGCAGTCCGTCCTGATAAGAGAAATGCTCTACCCAATTGCCCAACGCGGGATTGTCCAGGAAGCCGAAGTTATAAGGACCGGTGCGCAGACTGTCATCGAAGCCCCGATAGTTCCTGAACTCGGCTACATAGGCATTGAAGTGATAGCTGGTGCTGGTGCCATCCGTGCGGGTGAAGCCGGAATACGCCCATCCCATAGGTGTCTCAGCATCCTCAAGCGCTTGACCACTGACGTGAATGTCGTCGACTTGTAAGCCGGGATTTACCACAAAACCGTCTGTAACGTAGCGGAATCCTAACAGCACGTTACCACTAAAGGCTGATAAGTCTGCGTTTAGTTGTGTCCAACCACCGGAGTTGCCGGTTAATCCGTTACCCAGGTTTTGACCATTAGGATCGCTGTTGGTCGAGAGGTTATTTGCCAACGTTGTCCAGGTAGCTCCGCCATCGGTCGATATTACCAAATAGGCATAATCCCAGTCGGTTTCAATATCGAAATTTACCCAGGTGCTGATGCTGGCGTTAGCCGGCAAGAAGAAATCCTTGGCCATGCTATTGTCCAGATTGTTGCCCTGGCCACTGTACCAGAAGTACTGACCGGAGTATGCCGTGCCGACCTGCACAACTTTTTCCTTGTCGGGCAGTAAGACAAACAGGGCCTGCGCTTGTTTGGTGTTAGCGGTAGCCGGTCCCAACTTATGTTCTGACTTTTGACCCGCCTGGGCTACCTCGTAATTTAACCAGCCAAGTTGGAATTTCTCCCAGGCACCCATATGGGTGGGTTTGGTACCGATACCATTTTCCGGATTGCCGTCATTGCCGTACGAGCCAGATGACATCAGGGTCCAAAATGCGGTGGAATTCTCGCAAGCTGAACCACACACATTACCTGAAGTGTCATAGAGGTCGGGTAAGCCCAGATCGTGTGCATACTCATGGGCAAAAACGCCGACAGCACCATTTTCAGGCTCAACTGTGTAGTCACCTATCCAGTATTTTGAATTTCCCACACGGGTGCCGCCAAACAGCACTTGGTTGCCGTTATCTAAAACCGGCCCTCCAGCACCAATAGGGGTTAGCTGTACATACCATCTATGACTCCAAATCGCGTCACTGCCTTGGGCGCCACCGCCGGTCTCTTGTCCCTCACCAGCATGCACTGCCTGGAAGTGATCTATATAACCGTCCGGCTCATCGAAATTGCCGTCGCCGTCATAATCGTATCTGTCCCAAACATCAAATTGGCTAAGGTAATCGTCGATCTCGGCGGCCGTCATGCCAGCGTTCAGTTGGGCCTGATACCAAGCGTTGACTGAATCACGAACAAACCACCAGGTAGTTTGACAAACGATGCCACCACAATAATCACGGCCGTAATGGGCTGCCCTATATGGCACCTGAACCCAATCTGTGATTTCTCCATTAACCGTATAACGATTGGCAGAAAGTTCGATATAGAAATTGCGCATTGAGATAGCGCCGGGTGCTTCGGAAAAAAGTAATTCTTCGTAATGTGCTTTGCTGAAATCTTCGACCCAAATAGTAGAGTTATCTACATTACGATCAGGCTCAGGGATTTTATTATGCATGGGGCCTGGAAGTCCGCCTTGCAAGATGCCAAAGGGTGAGTCAAGTTGGCCAAATTCGCCTAAAACAGTCCAAATAGATTCTTCACCTTCCCGCTCAAGCTCAACAAATTGGCCTTTAGCTACTTGGTGTACTTTGCCCTTGGCTTTTCCTTGGGCTATCACTTGTTTTAAAGCTTCCTGTCGTTTCGCTCGACGCTTTTCTTCCAGTGGATGCGGTAAATCATCTTTAAACTTTTGCTTATTGTCTGCTTTGTCATGTGGGGGAGCTGCCAAGGCCGGTGAGAGTGGCTGCAGTGCCATAGTCAAAGCACCGGCTACCATGCCGATAGCCAATTTTGTTCTAAGTTTCATAAAAACCTTCTACATATGGATGTTCCTGATGTTCAAATGTTCATGCTACTGCCTGTGGTGATAAAAAAGTTGTCCACAGAACATGGGTGAAGTCTCCGGGAAAACCGAAGCCGCACTAAGCGTAGGTAAGACTCCGGGAAAAGAAAAATCAGATTAACAATGGCCGAGTATGCAAGCCTGGTGACTTTTATTTACGATTTTGTCTTAGCTTTGGCAGTTACCAAATGTTGTCGAATCCTCTGAAGTTCAAGAAGACTTGCGGTGTGATCTTGCCCAAGACAGGCCAGCGCTTCGCTACAAGCCTCAAGCGTCGACAGAGCATGCTCTTGGCGTGTTTTACGCAGATATTGGCTCTTTGGAGGTGAATCCAGATGCCAGCAGATGAAGTCCTGTAGCCAGGGATTCAGCTTCCATATTTTGTATGCTTTACGCCAGGTACCGTCAATCAGTATTAGTTGCTCGATATTGAGCTGCGTAGGCCTATTTCGCCCGAGTGCGAGGCTGTCTGCCGAAGGGTAAAGTACCGCGGTTGTTGCTCTTTTCTCCAGGCATTGCGCATAAGCAATCTGAAAGTCATCGGCGGTTTCACCCACATAAACGTCGATATGTTTAAGCGACAATGCCAGCAAACGGACGGTATTTTTAGCCACATTTACTTCACTGGGATGCTGTAAAACAATAACTCTCACTTTGTTGTCTATGCCCCGAACCTGATTGCAGAGACAAACCGATTGAGGGTAATGGCATTTTTCACAATACTGGCGTTTGTGCATAAGGAGAGATAACGAGAGTGAAGGCGTCAAACTATACCAAGATCTGGCAAACGGTTCAGGCCATTCCACCTGGAAAAGTGGCAAGCTACGGTCAGATTGCAGATTTTGCAGGGTTACCGGGACGTGCCCGTTTAGTTGGTAAAGCCCTGGGGATGGTGCCGGACGATATGCAATTGCCTTGGTACAGGGTACTGCGGGCTAATGGACAAATCGCTTTCCCATCCGGCAGCAAAGGGGCAGAAGAGCAAAAAGGAAAGCTTCAGGAAGAGGGGGTTGTGGTGCTAAATAACCGAGTGCGGTTGCAAGACTTTGGTTGGCGTCCAGATCTCGCTGAACTGCTGTTTACCCTAAAGTTCTGACGTATACTGCAGTCCTCCTTTGCTGGTGAGCAAAGCTTCAACCTAACAGATGGAATCATGTTAAAAGAAGTCAGCATCAATGATCTGGTGGTGGGCATGTATGTACATAGCATCGCTACCCAGGATGGCAATCTTAAAATTAAGAGTCGTGGCCTGGTTACTAGCTGGGCAACCATTGATGAGCTGAAAAGCAAGGGCATCAAGTCACTGATTATTGACCCTGCAAAGCAAAAACAGCGACAAAAATCAGAGCAACCCGACGTTATTCCCGATGAAGAAAAGGATGTTGCCGTTTCCTACGACGCAGAGATAGGACGCGCCCGTTTTTTGCACGAACAGGGTAAATCCCTTTGTAAGCGTTTATTGGTATCTCTGGAACAAGGAGAGGGCATTGATGCTGCCATTACCGATGATCTTGCCGGGCGCATTGTAGCTTCCAGCCGGCGCAATAACGATGCCTTAATGACATTGACCAGAATTAGGGAAAAAGGGGCTTATCTGATGGAGCACGCCACCAATGTGTCGGTATTGATGGCAAACTTTGCTGCCGCGATGGAGATGGACGAAAAGGTCATCCATGAAATGACCATGGCCGGCTTACTACACGACCTGGGAATGATAAAAACCGCCGATGACATTCTCAATTCAACCACTCGTCTTAACGAGAGTCAGTGGCAAAGTGTCAGACAGCACGTCATTGCCGGGGTTGATGAGTTAAAAGAACTGGAGGGCGTGCCAGAATCGACGCTGACTGCTATTGCGCAACACCACGAGCGCATAGATGGCAGTGGCTATCCTAATGGGTTAAAAGGAGAAGAAATTAGCCTATTTGGCCGAATGTTAGCCATTGCCGATAGCTACGATGCGATGACCGCCGAAAGACCCTACAAGAAGGCCGTGCCACCGAACAAAGCACTGAAAACCTTGTTGCAGGCGGACAATCATTTCGACATGCTGTTAGTACAGAAATTCGTGAAGTGTGTGGGCATCTATCCCACTGGCAGCCTGGTGAAATTGGACAATGGCAAAGTCGCCATGGTCATCAAACAAAACGAGAAAAACCCGCTTCAGCCTCGAATCAAAGTCTTCTATTCATTAACGGGTGGGCACTACCTGTCCCCAAAGGAATACGATCTGAGTACACCGCGGATGAACGTCGATATTGAAAAGTCAGTACTGCCACAGGAGTTAGGTATCGACTTTAATCGCTTCTTCAATGAGTCAATTGCTGGTTAGGTACCTTATCGTTTGACCGTTTCCAGTAACCATTGCACTTGATCTGTGGTCACATCAGAAGGACAAAGCCCCTTTACAATCAGCAGGTTTCGCACATTAGCCGGACTTCTCACCTGTCTGATTTCACTGTGCTGACGCAGATAGCGCAGCAAATGCTGTTGTAAATCTCTGGTAAGACAAGACATTACACACCTCACCGTCATTGCCACATTTATGTTATCGGCTCCAGCAAGGTCAACTTGATGAATATTTGACCATCTTTAAAAGCCAGAAGCCCAACGTAATACATGCATAAGACTGGCCAAACACGTCCTAAAAGGCATAGGATGGAAATATTGAAGACCTTAATGCAGGTAAAAAATGTCTTTTCTCCGATCTCGCCTGAGCTTTTTTGCAATCTTGTTAGGTTTTTGTTTCCCGTCGTTTGGTGATGATAGTGCCGTATCGGATAGGGCATTGATGCAGACACTTGAATCATTTTTGCAAGGGGCTTCCGTTAACGACATGGCAGTCCATGATCGCTTTTGGGCTGAGGAATTGGTGTATACCAGCTCCCATGGCATACGCTACAACAAGGCCGAATTGATGGAGTACCTACAGTCAGAAAAGCAGGACGAGGAAATGCCTTCGGTTCAGTACAGAGCCTTGGACACTAATATTCGCCATTTCAATGATATTGCAATTGTCACTTTTACACTGGTGGCCAAGTCGGCAGAGGAAGAGAACAGATTCTTTAACAGCGGTGTGTTTATCAACAGGGAAGGTCGCTGGCAAGCGCTAAACTGGCAAGCGACCCGGGTGGCTCAATAATCAATCGAGATCGACACAACTACCACCTACTGCACACCAAGACTTACCACCCAACTCCTTACATTCTTCCTTAGTGGAAGAGTTTTTCAGGATAAGGCCGACACCGCCTTTTTGAGACCAGCATTGGCCATCTTCTTGTGTGTTAGTGCTTGAACAACCTGCCAGCGACAACATGGATGCCAGCAAAAGCAGGGGGAAAGAGGATTTTTTCATTGTTCACTCCTGGCTTTGCATTGCACCCAGAAGTGTAGCGGTGCCCATGGGAATGGCAAATCAATGACACCATCTAATCCTTCTACAGGCAAGCAGCGACAATAACCCCAGCAACGCTAGCCAGCCCAAACTCCCCCCAGATTCTTGGCTCACCACGACCTGAACCGGCGGCGGAACATATTCATAATCGCTACTCTCCAGCGGCAGTAAATATAAATCGTTGTCTTGCAAGCCATCGTAAATAGCAACCCTTTCGCCGCTGTCTGCATCATATAGCTCAATCAGAATTTCATAATCATCGCTGATAAAGCCCTCTACCAAGGTAGTTTCCACACTGAATTCATCATCGGTACTGTCACCTAACAAATTAAAAACAGATGTCGTATGGTACTCCCTGAAGGTGTCCGTTCTTCCCAGATAGAGTCTGGCATAAACGGGGGCGCTGCCATAAACCGTGTCCGCATCAAAGGTAAGAGAAAATCGAGAATAATAGCCATCGGTGTCCACATCCCGGTGTAAAACCACCCAGGCATCGTAAATCCAGAACTCATTGTGGCTGATGGCTTCAGGTCGACTTTCCAAGTGCTTGGCAGGCTGCTCCTGAGATGATTTATTTTGCTTTGTTTCTGATACCTGAGAAGATTTTTGCACTGGCTGTGATTCAGCGCTTAAGTACAGTTCAGTTGACTCCGCTTTCCACTGTGAAGCTTGTGCGGCAAAAGCACTGGCAAATCCCAGGGCGATGAGTAGATATTTCATAATCGTCTCCTTAATCCTGTGATCCAGTTTGGGAAGACAACGATGAATAATAACTGAACCTTATCTAAATTCAGTTCTCAGAAAATATCCTATATCAATGTTAGTGTCTGGTAACCGCAAAGGCGCTATTTTAAAGAGGGTGTGAGTACTTACTTTTTATGAACCTAAACTGGCTGCGACCTGTTTGAGCACCTTGTCATTATTTGGCAGTAGACTGGTTTTAACCCCTAATGGAGCAAAGACCGCATCTAAGACGCTTAGGGTGGGGCTGCCCTTATCCTGCTCAAGATCTGACAAAGTGCGTCGGCTGATACCGGTTAACTCAGCAAATTGGGTCTGGTTAAGCTCGAGGATATCCTTGCGCATGATCTTAATCATCTGACCCATGCTAAGCAGTTCCTGGTAATAAGCCTGTAAAAGCTCAATCACCAATTCATACTCTTCTTGAGCAATTATTTTCTCATTTTCCATCGACTATCCTTTCTGAGCGCTTTAATGCTCATATTAGGCGCATAGCAAGGCCATTGTCATCCCTTTGTATGTCAGATCACACAGAGCCTAGTATT
This sequence comes from Aliiglaciecola sp. CAU 1673, assembly GCF_029223185.1. Classification (GTDB taxonomy): domain Bacteria; phylum Pseudomonadota; class Gammaproteobacteria; order Enterobacterales; family Alteromonadaceae; genus Bowmanella. Next base: position 49,618 of record NZ_JARHUG010000017.1, on the reverse strand, counting down.
GGTGGAAATGGCGGCAATGGTAATTGCCGCTGAGGTCGGCGCTATTCTATGTTCTGGATCTGCTCACGCATTTGCTCAATCAGTACCTTAAGCTCCACCGCAGACTGGGTGATCTCGGCATTGATGGACTTGGATGCCAGGGTGTTCGACTCGCGGTTGAATTCCTGCATCATAAAATCTAAGCGTCGGCCCACGGCACCACCTTTTTTGAGGATTTTGCGGGTTTCGGCCACATGGGAATCCAGGCGATCGAGTTCTTCGGCCACATCCAATCGCTGTGCCAGCATGATCATCTCTTGCTCCAGGCGACCAGGCTCAAGTTCCACCTTAGCGTCGGCAAAGCGGATAGCGATGCGCTCTCTCTGCCATTCCATCACGGTGGGCATTTGCTCGCGTACTTTACCGACTTCCACTTCGATAGCATCCATACGCTGATTCAGTAGGGTTTTCAGGGTCTCACCTTCATTGGCGCGGGCGGTGATAAGATCGCTGATGCATTGATCAAAGGCTTGCAGCGTTTGTGCTTGAATGGCATCCATGTCTGCCTCCTCGGCAGACATTACGCCGGGCCAGCGCAGCACATCGAAAGGATTTACGCCACTGGACTGGCCGTGGGACTGTACCCAATCAGCCGCTTCCATCAATTGTTTGGCGAGTTTTTCATTTAGTGTGACTTTGCCCACTGCGGCATCATTAGCGGTAAAGCGCAGGCTGCATTCCACCTTACCCCGTTGCAGTTGTTGGCGAAATTTTTCCCGTAGTACCGGTTCCATGCCGCGGAATTGTTCAGGCAGACGGAAATAGGTTTCCAAATAGCGCTGGTTGACCGAGCGAATTTCCCACACCGCGTTACCCCAGTCGGCTTTATGCTCACGGCGGGCAAAGGCGGTCATGCTGTAAATCATCTTAATTTCCTAATGCTTTTGATGTGGGCAGTATAACCCAAGTGCCGCGTTTTCTATGCAGAAGTGACTAATACCAAGTCCATTAAATAAGTGGTTAATTCAGAGCGAGTCAGAAAGGCTTATATCAAGGCGCCGCTTGACTAAGGGCTCCATGCCCTTCGCCTTTGGCCATCCTTCGGATGTTCAAATGTTTTCCAGAAACATTTGTGAAGGCGTAGTGGCGTCTACGTCGAGAAGCGGGAACGCAGAGGTAAGCCTTTCTGGCCGCTCCCTTCGGGCGAGGCCAAAATGCCCATTGGCTTTGTTGGGCGCCTTTGATTTAGGCCCACTAAACCTGCAGCCCCCCGCCTTGGCAATGAACATTTTGGCTCTCGCTGAATCATCACTTATCTAGTGGACTTGGTATAAACCCAGCCCGCAAATGTTTCATGGTCAGGGGAATAAGCTATAATGGCGCGCCATCCAGATCTCTGGCCAGTCATCAAAAGGAGCTCAGCTTATGCGTCCAAGCGGCAGAACCGCCAGCCAAATCCGTCCACTTACTCTTACCAGGCAGTTTACTTGCCATGCTGAAGGCTCTGTGCTGATCGAATTGGGTAATACCAAGGTCATTTGTACGGCGTCTGTGGAAGAAGGGGTGCCGCGCTTTATGAAAGGTCAGGGCAAAGGTTGGATAACCGCAGAATACAGCATGCTGCCGCGCTCAACTCACACCCGCAGCGACCGTGAAGCGGCCAGGGGTAAACAAGGTGGGCGTACATTGGAAATACAGCGTCTGATCGCCCGGTCTTTGCGCGCAGCAGTCGATCTAAAGTTACTCGGCGAAAACACAATTTTGCTGGATTGTGATGTGATTCAGGCCGACGGTGGTACCCGCGTTGCATCGATCACTGGTGCATGCGTGGCATTGGTGGACGCGCTGACCTGGATGCGCAGCAAAGGCATTATCAAAACCAACCCTTTGAAACATATGATTGCCGCGGTTTCCGTTGGGGTCTTTAAAGGTACGCCCATTGCGGACTTGGAATATTTGGAAGATGCTGCGGCAGAAACCGATATGAATGTGGTGATGACCGATTCTGGTAAGCTGATTGAGGTGCAAGGTACTGCTGAAGAAGAGCCGTTCAGCTTCGAAGAAATGCAGGAAATGATGGAGTTGGCCAAGCATGCCTTACGCGAGATCTTCGATATCCAGCGTGCGGCCCTGAACTGATATTTTCGGCGGATAGAGCAGATGCAAGATTATCAAAAAGCCTTTATTGAGTTCGCCCTGGAGCGACAGGTCCTGCGCTTTGGTCAGTTTACCCTTAAGTCAGGGCGCACCAGCCCCTACTTTTTTAATGCTGGCTTGTTTAACACCGGACGCGATTTGGCCAAACTGGGCCGTTTCTATGCTCAGGCATTGATGACGTCGGGTATCGAATTCGATTTACTTTTTGGCCCTGCCTACAAGGGTATCCCCATCGCGACCACTACAGCCGTGGCCCTGGCGGATCACCATAACACCGATAAGCCCTATTGCTTTAATCGCAAAGAAGCGAAAACCCACGGCGAGGGTGGTTCATTGGTTGGCAGCCCACTGAAAGGCAAAGTGATGCTGGTGGATGACGTGATTACCGCCGGTACCGCTATTCGTGAATCCATGGATATTATTCAGGCCGCGGGGGCTAACCTTGCCGGCGTCCTGATTGCCTTAGACAGACAGGAAAAAGGTAAAGGTGAGCTGTCTGCTATCCAGGAAGTAGAGCGTGACTTTAACACCAAAGTGATTTCCATTGTCAGTCTGGCGGATTTGGTCAGTTATCTGCAGGACAAGCCTCAGATGGCAGAGCATCTGGCGAATATTAAGCAGTACCGTGCCACCTATGGCATCTGATGCAATGGAAAGTGCGGATCAGCACCTGGATACATTGGGGCTACGCTGCCCTGAACCGGTGATGATGGTGCGTCTTGCTATTCGCAAGATGGAAGAGGGACAGACTATTTTGGTGGTAGCCGATGATCCGGCCACCACCAGAGATATCCCCAGTTTTTGCCGATTTATGGAGCATGAATTGGTTGCTAGCGATACCCAGCAGACGCCCTACCGCTATGTCATCAGAAAGGGCAAAAAAGCCTAGAGCGAATCTGCGGCCATTTGTAGAAGCAGCTGTTTAAGTTGTTTTGCGCCAAGGGCATCAGTGCATCGCAGATCTTCAGCAAATAACTGGTGCTGACACAGCAATCTTGCCAGTGACGCGGTTTTGATTTTCAGGACCAGATAGTCGACGGTATCGACGGTTTTCTTTGTGCCAAGGCCACCGGCTGCTGACTTTTGCATTAGCTCCTCCAAGGTCAGAACTTTACGCAAATGAGAATAGTTATCAATTGAATGGATTGCAAGCACCTAGTCAGGGGATCTTACCCCTGACTTTATAAGACGCTTTTTGTTTGGCTTAGTTGGAGATATTTCAGCCCTGCATTGCACGCAGCATCCAAGCGGTTTTTTCATGAATGCGCATTCGGTCAGAGACCAGTGCCGCAGTGGATTCATCACTGCCTTCCTGCGCTAGCTTAAGGGTTTCGCGACAAGTTTTAACCACTTGTTCATGGGCTTTGGTCAGCAGCACCACCATCTCTGAGGCTGACGGCACATGTTCAACCTCTTCTATGGAGCTGAGCTTGGCAAAGGCTTTATAGGTACCGGGGGCGACCACACCCAATGTGCGGATACGCTCGGCAATATCGTCTACCGCCACGGCCAGTTCGGTGTAATGCTCTTCAAACATCAGGTGTAATTCGCGAAACTGCGGTCCTGTCACATTCCAGTGGAAGTTATGAGTTTGCAGATAAAGCGTGTAGGAATCTGCCAGCAGACGTTTAAGACCTTCTGCAATGTCCGTTCTGTCTTGTGCTGTGATACCAATATCGATGTTACTCATTATCTGATCCTCCTGATAAAAACTCGACAGTCAGTATTACCCCTTATTCAGCTGTTCTCAAATGCACTGTCTAGATACAGCCAATCGAATTTCTTGTTAGATCAGCTTAATCGGGCATGGCCCGTAGCTTCGACAAAAACACCGACTCCTGCGGTACTTGCATCTGCGGCAGGGTTTCCTTTACAAAGTCCATGGCGTAGCTGGCAGGAAATGTGGTGGTGAATTTAACGATCTTGTCTTCCTGCACAAAGAAAAAGTAAGCGGCGTAGAAGGGGTCAGTATCAGTGCTGTCGATAACGGCATCCACATAATACCCTTTGTATTCCTTGTCCTTTGCGTGCCAGCTTAGCGGCTTGTTTTCCGTCATCAATAAAGGTGGCAGTTTATGTCGTTCCACAAAGCCATTCAGGTTGGCCCTCAGTTTATTTGCTTCACTGCTCAAAACCGCTGGCGTGTCTTTAATGTCACTGGTGGGGATGGGATACACGGAAATCTCTATACGATCAGCACCAAATTGAGGATCCTGATAGGTCAACATGGAGCCTTGCAGCGGGTCGTTATAGATAACCTTATCTTTCAGTTCGAAGGCCGAAACACGGTCTGGTGCATGAAAATCGTCTTCATAGTCCTCAGAGCCCAGTTTGTTTGCTAGGAAACTGGCACTAAAAAGTCCATCTTCATTAACTTGGTCGAGGAAACGCTCAATTAACCTTGCCGAGGCTTCCTCGGGAGTCCAGGCGCTATAAGTAGGTTGCCGTTTTAATATATAGGATTGAATAGGAATGCCGCGCCAACTCAACACCATCTGTGCACTGAGCCAGGGTGTCTTTTCGGTACCCGCTGTAGCCAGGGTCAACAGGTAATCGGTGTTCTCATCCTGACCTACCCAGGGGAACTTCCCGCTGTCTTGCAATGCCTTCTGGTAAACCGAACTTGCCAAAGTATTGCCGACGCACTGCTCACCGGCTAAGGCCATGTCCTGACATTGCCGTAGCAGGGTTTTTCCTGGTGGGACGTAATAGAAGCTTAACGCCGGTAGGTTTTGTGTCAGCGCTTTGGAGGCCTCTGGAGTGGTAGTGCATCCTGCGACTAGCGCCAAAGCCAGCACTGACATTAATTTTTGCAACATTTCCCTTATCTCATTGCACGGCAAAGCCTCTATTTTAGGCTTGCCGTGTATTTTCGCTACTAGAATCAGAGTGATTTAATCACTTCGCCGTCTTTCATCACAAAATCAATATGTTGCAATAAACGAATATCCACCAGTGGATCGCCTTTAACCGCAACCAGGTCGGCCAGCTTACCGGTTTCTACCGTGCCCAGGCTGTCCAACTCTCCCAGCAGCTGCGCACCATGATAGGTGGCAGAGCGAATGGCCTCGATCGCCGGCATGCCAGCCTCTACCATCAACGCAAATTCCTGACCGTTGTCACCATGCTCGGACACACCGGAATCGGTACCAAAGGCAATCTTGACCCCGGCTTTGTAGGCTTTGGCAAAGGTATCCTTGATTAGAGGGCCGATAGAGGCCGCTTTGGGCCTGACCAGTTCAGGGAAGAAACCGTCAATCTTGGCTTTTTCGGCTACCCAGTTGCCTGCCAACACCGTTGGTACATAGTAAGTCCCGTGCTTCTTCATCAGGCGCATGATTTCATCGTCCATAAAAGTACCGTGCTCGATGGAATCGATGCCGGCCTCAATGGCGCGCTTCATGCCTTCTTTTCCATGGGCATGCACGGCAACTTTCATCCCGTAGTCTTTAGCCGTCTCCACAATGGCTTTGACTTCATCTGCCATAAACTGCGGATTCATTCCACTTTTGGCGACACTTAACACACCGCCAGTGGCTGTGATCTTGATAAGATCGGCGCCATCCTTGTAGCGTTGACGAACTGCTTCCCGGGCTTCGGCGACGCCATTGACCACACCTTCTAATGGGCCGGGATCGCCGGCAATCTTCTTGGCAAAACCATTGCTTGGATCGGCATGTCCGCCAGTGGTGGCAATAGACTTGGCAGCGGTAAAAATACGTGGACCTTTGATCATGCCTTTATTGATAGCATTGCGCAGGGCAACCGTCTCATTGTATTGGTCGCCGAGATTACGCACAGTGGTAAAGCCTGCCTTCAAGGTTTTATCGGCAAAGTACACGCCTTTCAGTGCGTAGTCGGCTTCATTCAGGGTATAGCGTTCCATATAGCTGCCCTGTCCTTGTTGGGAGCTGATATGGGTATGCATGTCCATTAATCCCGGCATCAGGGTGGCGTTTTTCAGGTTTACCAGCTGGTCTCCCTCGCCTGGAGCAACAAAGCCTTTTTGCACCGAGGCAATCTTGTTGTTTTCCACTACCACGGTCATATCAGTTAAGACTTTGTCGTCCTTGGCGGTAATCAACTTACCCGCGTGAATATAGGTAGCGGCGTGCAGTGGTGTGCAAAGCACGGCCAGCATCATCAGCAGTTTATTTTTCTTCATTGTTTTCCTCATCTTCAGATGTTCGGCGATGACACTGACCACAGTATGTGAGTTGTTGTGTCAGATCAAAGCCTCTGGTCGCATAAAACGGTAAAGTGGCGCGAAATTAAGGAAGCGACATGAACACTGCACTACTTACAAAATACCCCGTCAGCGGACCCCGCTACACTTCCTACCCCACCGCTTTGGAATTCGGCGAACTGGATCCTGCAAGCCTGATTCAGGGATGGACCTCGTCAGACAAGCAGGCGTTGTCCCTGTATTTGCATATTCCGTTCTGTCACTCCCTTTGTTATTACTGTGGCTGCAATAAACAGGTCACTCGGCAACGACAAAAATCAGAAACCTATCTGCAGTATCTGCTGCTGGAGATAAAGCAACGCGCTGCTTTGTTCAGTGGTAAACCCGTTACCCAAATTCACTTTGGGGGGGGCACACCAACCTACCTTGATGATGACCAGTTATCCCGATTAATGGCTGCGCTGCGTCTGGCTTTCGAAGTGGCAGCCAAGGCAGAAATCAGCATTGAGATAGATCCCAGACAAACCGAATTGCCGCGTCTAGGTCACTTGGCAGCACTGGGGTTTAACCGCCTGAGTATTGGCGTGCAAGACTTCGATAGCAAAGTGCAGCAAGCAGTGAATCGGGTGCAGGATGAAGAGCATATATTTCAGTTGGTTAAACAGGGACGTGCGCTTGGCTTTAGTTCCATCAGCTTGGATCTGATCTACGGCCTGCCCCATCAGAGTGTGGAATCCTTCAGACCAACCATGGAAAAAGTGCTGGCACTGCGGCCTGACAGATTGTCACTTTTCAACTATGCCCACTTACCGGAAAAGTTTGCTGCGCAGCGCCGCATCAAAGAATCTGACCTGCCCACGGTGAATGAGCGGCGCGCCATCTTTACCATGGCTGCGACCTTGCTGGTGGATGGTGGCTACCTCTGTATCGGTATGGACCACTTCGCCCTGGCCGATGACGAGTTGGCTAAGGCACAGCGCGAGGGCAAGCTGCATCGAAATTTCCAAGGCTACACCACGCAACAGGAAGCGGATTTGCTTGGGCTGGGGGTCTCTGCCATTAGCCAAATTGGTCATGTGTTAGCGCAGAATCATAAGGAGATTAAGGACTACTATGGGGCGGTCGAAGCTGGCGGATCGGCAACAGATAAGGGCTATGCCCTGGATCAGGATGACAAAATTCGTGGTGTGGTGATAAAGGAACTGATCTGTCATTTTCATCTGCATTTCGGCCAAATTGAAAAACGCTTTGGGCTGGAATTTAACGCCTACTTTGCTGACGACTTAAGGCGTTTGGCTGAAATGGAAAAAGATGGTTTGGTCAGAATTGATAAAGACAGCATTGAAGTCACCGATGCCGGTCGCCCTTGGATCCGGGCGATCTGTATGCAGTTCGACCGTTATATGACTGCCAAACTAAACAGAAGCTTCTCACGCATTATTTAAGCTCGCTCAGATTTAACGAGCCAACATACGGAAAATATTCGATTTTTTGTTTATTATGAGGGGATACTCATTCCCTTCTAAGGCAAAAAGGTCGAGACATGCGTCGAAACGAATCTGTGGTGAATCAGGAAGTCATGTATTCGGAGCAAGAGGAGCTCGTATCTACAACGGATTTGCGGGGCGTGATCACTTACGCCAATGAAAACTTTTGTAAAATTGCCGGTTACACGGAAGAAGAGTTGTTGGGCAAAAACCACAATATCGTTCGTCATCCCGATATGCCCAAGGAAGCCTTTAAAGATCTCTGGGATCGTTTAGGTAAAGGTGACTCCTGGCGTGGACTGGTCAAAAACCGTTGTAAGGACGGTCGCTACTATTGGGTGGATGCTTATGTCACCCCGATTTTCGAAAAAGACACCAAAGTCGGTTATCAGTCAGTGCGGGTAAAGCCTGCCCGTGACCTGGTGGAAAAGGCCGAGAAGGTCTACGCCTTGATCCGCGCAGGGAAGAGCCTGGGGAGTGAAGCATCCGTTAGTACCAAGCAGCTCATTGCTGTTGGCTTAAGTGCTGTGGCGCTTGGACTGGTGGCCTGGCAAGGTGGCCTGGTGCCGGCGCTGGTAACCTTTGCATTGGTTGCCTGCTTGGCCACATTGTATTGGTCCGAATTGGTAAAGATTCCAGTGAAGGCCACAGAGCTTCGTAATAAATACGACAGCGTGTCCCGTTTGCTCTACAGCGGCAAAGGCCCCGCCAGCGATTTCGATTTCCACTTGGGCTTGTCCAAAGCCAGATTGCGTACCGCGCTGGGAAGAATGCAGGACTCTACCCATGGCCTGGCCTCCATAGCCAAGAAAACGGCTAAGGCTGCCCACGACACGGCCGGGGGCCTCGAGAAGCAGAAGTTTGAAGTACAGCAAATTGCCGCTGCCATCAACGAAATGTCAGCCACCAGCCGGGAAATCGCCCGCAACACCATGGAGACCTCGAACAAGGTTAAAGAGGCCAATGAATCTTGCGCGAACGCAAAAGACAGTGTGCTGCACAGCAAAGATAAAGTGGCAGGATTGGCCAGCGTCGTGGAACAAGCGGCGGGCTCGGCCAATCAGTTGGTAACGGAGGCCGACAAAGTGGCCAATGTGATGGGTGAAATCGAGGCCATTGCCGAGCAAACCAACCTGCTGGCTTTAAATGCTGCGATTGAGGCGGCCCGTGCTGGTGAGAGTGGGCGTGGCTTCTCGGTGGTAGCCGATGAAGTACGAGCCCTTTCTACCCGCACGCAATCATCTACCGCCAACATTCATAAAAGCCTTAAAGCCATGCGCGATACCCTGCAGCAATGGGTGAAGAGTATGGAGCAGAGTAAGACCCGCGCCATGGATTGCGTGGATGATGCCAATCGCTCGGCTCAATCCATCGAAGATATTTATCGCATGATGTCGGAAATTTCCGACTATTCGGTTCAGATTGCTACCGCATCAGAGCAGCAAGGTTTGGTCTGTGAAGAAGTCAGCCGTAATGCCGTGAATATCACTCGCGTTGCCGATGAGAATGCGGCGGTGGCTCAGTCGATGGAGCAAAGTTCTTCTGAACTGAAGACGAGTATCGATCGCATCGCCGCGATGGTGAAGACCTTCGGTTAAGCGCTACAGCCGGCCCAAACTGAATTGGTAGGGGCCGCTGCTTACTATTAAATGGGGCGCGCCTTGATAAGTCTTAGCGCGCCCTTTTTCTACCAGCTGATAGTAGATATTTTGGTGCAATCTGCCGTAAAGATTGCGTCTGACCTTCGCATAAGGCAGCTCGGCCCCGCTGATCTTATCCCGCATTAAGACTACGGGGTGCTCGTTACCCACCAAAAAACTATCGCCTAGGCTGGTGGTAAACAGCAAGTTGCTTTGTTCTTCCTGCCATTGGGTGATGACAAAAGGGACGTCTTCCACCTGGATCCCTACCTTTTCAGCAGGTGTCACCAGAAAGTAATCCTCATCTTCTTTCCAAAGCACAGAAGCAAAGAGCTTCACCAGTGCCAGCCGACCAATGGGAGTCCCCTGATAGTGCCAACTACCGTCATGCTTGATGCAGAGATCCAGCTGTCCACAGTAAGGAGGGTGCCATAAATGGACAGGCGGCAACTTGGCATCGCTTGCTGCCAGTTGCCGCTGTAAACGTTCCAGATCCATTTCGCTATGCAGCTTAGCTGTTTAGTGCAGTCAGGATCTCTCTGAGTTTTGCCTTAATGATACGCATATTCTCAGGGCCTGTGCGCAGTAGTTGCTTTTGTGGAGCGCTTAAGGATTCCAGGCGCGGATCCACATATTTATACATCACGCTGTCGGTGCTCACCTCTACCGGCATCGGGACCTCTGGTGTGTCCAACAGATGGTTGATGGCAGCACGTAAACGCCCATCGAAATTGCCTTCGCGACCACTGATCTCGGAGAAAATTTCCAGAATAGCCGGCTCGTACAGGCGATAAAGATTGATCAACTGCTCAGTTTCGATGGATTCCAGCGCCTCAACATAAGGTGTATAGCGCTTATAGCTGGCCGAATCTATCCATTCTTTGCCAGCCTGTCGGTACACCTTGAATTCCTGGCCGGGTGGTTGCAGCACCTGGTGGTTGACAGCCAATTCACGGTTAGCCAGGTTATCGGCAAACACCACAAAGCGGCGTAGTAATTCCTGATCGACAATCAGCCTGGCTATGGGCTCATAGGAGGCCAGCTTGACGATGGCGGTTTTAACGGCCCCATCACTGATATCCACAGGCTTTGGTTCGAGTGCGGGCAGAGGCTCCGGGGTGGCAACTGCTTCCGGCATAAATGCATCGGACTCTGGTTCAATCACTTCAGGCTCGGGTGGCAGCTCCTCAGTGGACTCGGCTGGGGCAGTGGTTACCTCTTCCTGCAACACAGGCACTGGCTGTCGCTCGGGCTCTTTTTCCGGTAAAAAGAAAACGACCCCCACCACGGCCAGCAGAACGATGGCAATCACCAACTGCGGCAACATAGATTTCTTCGGTGCGCTTTCATTTTCGCTCATGACAGACCTATTTTTCTCAATGGAAACGGGAACATACGTTACCCAATTGAAGCATGAAATGCACTCCTTTGCCTGTTCCCGTTGCAAGTATTTTACAGCAACGGGGATCGCCTCAACCGGGTCCGATATAGACAGTCCTATCTGCTCGGATTACACTGGTCAGACAAGATTTATTTACGTTAGTTTAACAATTTTTTCAGGTTGTTTATCCCATGAGTTACATCTTGATTGCGGTTCCCTTCTTCTTCTTGCTGATAGTCTTGGAACTGGTCCTCGAGAAGGTCAGAGGTACGCAGTACTACCGCGTCAACGATGCCATCAACAGTCTAAGTGCCGGAGTTCTTAGCCGGGTTACCAGCGTTGCCCACAAGATCATCCCTTTTACGCTTTACGCATTGGTATTCGAGCATATCGCTTTGATTGAATTGCCGGATGCTACCTGGGTGTGGGTTTTGGCCTTTGTCCTGTATGACTTTTGTTACTATTGGAATCACCGTTTGGGCCATGAGGTAAACATCTTGTGGGCCGCCCATGTGGTGCACCATTCCAGTGAAGAATACAATCTGACCACCGCTTTAAGACAAAGCAGTAGTAGCCTGTTCGGCTGGATTTTCTATCTGCCTATGGCCCTGATAGGAATAGAGCCGGCCATTATGATCGCTGTCGGTGCCCTTAACCTGATTTATCAGTTTTGGGTGCATACCCGCCATGTGCCCAAGCTGGGACCTTTGGAGTGGATTTTTGTGACCCCCTCCAACCACCGCGTGCACCATGCGCAAAATCAGGTGTACATCGATCGAAATTACGGTGGTGTCTTTATTATTTGGGACAGATTGTTTGGCTCCTTCCAGGAAGAGCTGGACAACGAACCGCCGATTTACGGCATTCGTAAAGCATTGCATAGCTGGAATCCACTATGGGCCAATGTGCATGTATATAGTCAACTGGCCAAGGACTGCTGGCGCACCCAGCGCTGGCAGGACAAGTTGGGGATCTGGTTCAGACGCACCGGCTGGCGACCTGCCGACATGGAGCAAAAGTATCCCTTACCCAGAGCCGATCTGACCAAATTCAAAAAATTTGATACGCCAATGAGCCTGCCGACCAAGATTTACTCGGTACTGCAGCATGCCATGACCATATTGATTACCTTCCTGTTTATGGCGTCCGTTGAGCAGATATCCATGGGTAATCAATGGCTGATCATGCTCTTTGTGCTGCTGTCCAGCTTCGGTGTCGGTGCGTTGATGGAAGGTCGATCCTTTGCATCTTGGTTGGAAGGTGGCAAAAACCTGTTGGTATTTGCTGCGCTGTATATTTATAGCCTGCCTGTGTGGTTTAGTTACACCATGGCCGTCGGTACAGCGTTGAGCCTGGCTTTATTGGTGGTTTTGGGGCGCAGCAAACTGCCATCCCCGGACCCGTTACCCACGCAAAACTGAACTGAACAGCAAAGACCGTCGTAACTTTCCTCACAAACGGAGGAAATCTTATGCATTACGACTATCAATCTTTGCTGAATGACACCCCGCATATTCAAAAAGCCTGGCTGCTGTCTTTCGAGATGGGGATGTATCTCGTCAAAATCTCGGTGGATGGTCAGGAAGGCATGGTTTTTAGTGGCGACAGACCGCTGCGCTTTTCCAGCATCGAACAAGCACGCCAGGCATTTGAGCATTGCGAGATAGACCATGCTGAGCTGGTGCATCAGTCGCCTTACGATGAAATGATTGGTCATAAAAAACAGCAGATCGATGCTATGCGCATTCCCCTGCAATTAGGTCAAAGACATGCACTGTAAACTTCCATGTTTACACTTCTAGAGTTGCTATCCATTAGCTTATAACTATTCCGACTTGTTTATCCTTTTTTAGTTCCTTATCCTAATAAAAGGGTTGAGAATTGGAGGATAAATGAACGAATTTGAATGGCGACGGGCTGTGATAAAAGTTGGCAGCGCACTGATCTCCCCAGACGGCCATCAGTGCAGTGCCAAGTATTTACTGGCCATTGCCAGATTTATTACTGAGAGCCGCGAACGCGGTAAACAAGTGGTGATAGTGTCTTCAGGCAGTGTTGCTGCAGGTCGCGGTAGCATTGCGCACAACGCCCACCCTTCTATCGCTGAGAAGCAGGCGATGGCCGCTGTTGGGCAAACCCAAATGATGGCCAATTGGTCTCGCTTCTTCGATTTTCCCTGTGCACAGGTGCTGCTGACCTACGATGATTTTCATGACAGGTCCCGCTACGTCAATATCAAGAGCACCATCCGTGAATTGTTGAACAACAACATCCTACCCATAGTCAATGAAAACGACACCGTGGCGGTGGATGTGTTGAAGGTTGGGGACAATGATAACCTGGCAGCCTATACGGCCATGGTGGCAGAAGCCGACACGCTGGTTATCTGCTCCGATATTGATGGTTTGTATGACGCCGACCCACGTATTAACGCCGATGCAAAGTTGATCCCCAGGGTCGATAAAATCGATGGCAGTATTTATGCCCTGGCAGGCGGGCCGGGCACAAAAGTGGGTACTGGCGGGATGCGTACAAAAATCGAGGCTGCTGATAAATGTGCGGAAAGTGGCATCCAAACCCTGATTGTCAACGGTGGCAAAGGCGAAGTATTTGATGCGTTACTCGACGGTCGCATTCCGGGGACCCGATTTTCACCGGGAAAAAGTCCTGACTCGGCCAAGGAACAATGGCTCAAGCATACTCTGATCGCGACGGGCCGCATCGAAGTGGATCAGGGCGCTCGCAATGCCTTAAAACAGGAAGGGGCGTCTTTGTTACCCATTGGCATTACCAGGGTTGCCGGCGATTTCCTACCCGGCGATGCGGTTGAGATCTGTCACAATGGAGTGCCTTTTGCCAAAGGTGTCACCCTTTACAGTGCGGCAGATTTAAATGCCATTAAGGGTCTGCGTAGCGACGATTTTGAAAATGCTATCGGATATTCATCTGGTGAGGCCGCCGTACACCGGGACGATCTCGCCCTGCTATAGCTTTCTTTTCGTATTCGTTAGCGATAAAAAAAGGGATGGCCGAAGATGCGTCGTCCCCCAAGGAGTATTTATGACATTTTCCATTAAAGAGATGGCCGCCAAGGCCAGGATTGCATCAAGACAAATTGCCAAACTGACAGCCGAGAAGAAAAACGCGGTATTAAGACATATTGCCGATGAACTAATCAGCAAAACCGATAGCATTTTAGCGGCTAACAAGAAAGATTTGGATGCCGGACAAAGCGCAGGTTTATCGGCTGCCATGCTTGACCGTTTAACCTTGGATCCCAAGCGCATTGCCGCGATTGCCGAAGCGGCACGGCAAATTGCCGCTCAAGACGATCCTGTGGGCAGTATTCGCGATATTCGCCGTCAGCCCAGTGGCATCGAAGTGGGTAAAATGCGCATTCCCTTGGGCGTAATTGCGATGATTTACGAGTCTCGTCCCAATGTCACCATCGACGCCGCAGCCTTATGTTTTAAAGCCGGTAATGCGGTAGTGCTGCGTGGAGGGAAAGAAGCGCTGCATTCCAATCTGGCTCTTGCAGCTTGTATTGAATCGGCACTAAAAGCCCAGAACATTGACCCTAATGCCGTGGTGGTGGTGCCTGATCCTGATCGCGCCATTATGAATGAGTTGATGACCCTTAATGAAAGCATCGATTTGATTATTCCGCGTGGTGGCGAGGGTTTGATTCGCTTTGTATCGGAAAACAGCCGTATCCCGGTGATCCAGCACTATAAAGGGGTTTGTCATTTGTATGTGGATGACGCTGCCGATAAAGTGAAGGCATTGGCTTTGCTGCAAAACGGTAAGACCCAGCGGACGGGCGTATGCAACGCCCTGGAAACCTTATTGGTACACAAGGCCATTGCCCCTGCTTTTTTACCTATGGCCGCCGCCATGTTTGCCGAGCACAAAGTGAAAGTGCATGCCTGTGAACAGAGCGTGGATTACTTCCATGATGCCGAACCTGCCACCGATGCCGATTGGGATGCGGAATACTTGGCACTCGAGATTGCCGTGCGGGTGGTAGATACCTACGAGCAGGCAATCGAGCATATTGAGCGTTATGGATCAGGTCATACTGAAGTGATTGCCACTCAGGATTATTCCAAAGCCCAGCATTTTATTCGCAGCATTGATTCCGCGGTAGTGATGGCTAATGCCTCATCGCGCTTTTCCGATGGTGGTGAGCTTGGCTTAGGTGCTGAAATTGGTATCTCCACCAGTAAGTTGCATGCTTACGGTCCCATGGGGGTGGACTCCCTGACCACGGAAAAATTCATTGTCCTTGGCGATGGCCATATCCGTCAGTAATCTAATACCAAGTCCATTAATAATGTGCTCACTCAGCGAGTGAGCAAAATGCTCCGTGGCAAGGCAGGGGCCTGCAGGTCTAGTGGGACTAAATCAAAGGTCCCTAACACCGCCAGGGGGTATTTTGACCTCGCCCGCAGGGAGCGGCCAGAAGGGCTTATCTCCGCGTTCCCGCTTTTTGACATAGACACCACTATGCCTTCAAAGCAGCGCCTTGATCTAAGCCCTTCTGACCTGCTCTGAGTTGACCAGATCATTAGTGGACTTGGTATAAAACAAGCCCTGATCACTTCAGGGCGTTAATTTTCTTGTTCAGTTCATAGGCCGGTTCGGTCACGATTTTTTCCAGTATTTCGATACGCTCCCTCAATCCTTCCATATGCCCTACCTGACTGATCGATCTGCGTGGTTTGAATGGATTATCCGTCTTGCCATTCAGCCAATCGGTCAGGCGTACGTTGTATTTATGATCCAGCCAGCTAAGACCAAGGCTGGCCAGTATCATCAGCGCAAACAAGGTAAAAAACATAAGCATATCCATCAGATTATCCTCCAGTGTGGGTTTCATCACTGGTAGTCTTCGCCTTCGCGAATTTCTTACAAAAAAATGCATTGTCTTGTAAGAAAATCTCTCGAATGGTGACTAGCTAAGGAAAATGGAACAGCGCTAAATCATGGATTTTAATAATCTACTGCAACAATATGGCCCACTATTCAGCCGGGTTGCGGCCAGTTATGAGGCTAATCACGCCCTCTGTCAGGAATTACTGCAGGAGATTTTGTTGGCGGTATGGCAAGCCATGCCGGCCTTTAAAGGCGATAGCAGCGAAAAGACTTATGTACTGAAGATTGCTCACAACAAGGCCGTCTCCCATGTGGCCAGGCAGGTGAGACAATTAGAAGAGACGATGGAGGAGGATATTGCGCCAGCAGGACCCAAGCTGGAAGAGCAATTGCAGCGTAATGAGCAGCAGCAGAGACTGCTGGATGCTATTCGTTCCCTGCCAATTCAGAGTCGCCAGGTACTGACCCTTTTTATGGAGGGCTTGAGCTATGAAGACATTGCTGAGGTATGCGGTCTCAGCCTATCCAATGTGGGGGTCATTATCAGCCGCTCACGAAACCAACTTGCTAAGGAGCTGAGCCATGCAGGATAATTTGGAGCAATGGCGTGAGGTATGGCTGGAGCAGGACGTTAACGTGCCGGATCCCGCTGTACTGCAGAAGAAATGGCGCCATGCAAAGTTAAAACAGCGACTTTTCTTTATGCTGGATTTAGCGAGTTTGCTAGTACTGATCCCATTGATTTGGTTTTTCGCGCCGCAGCATTGGTTCGAGAAAGCCTGGTTTGCCGTGATGTTTTTACTCGCTTTGTGGTTTACCGTTCTCAACACCAGGCTGCGTTGGCAAACCCTCTCTACCAGCAGCGATTCAACCAGTAGCTATTTGCATAGCTTGGAAACACAATGCCGAAATAACCTAAAACTGGTATTGGTTACCCGATTAAGCCTGTTAACCACATTGCTGGCCTTCCTGATCTTTGTGTCAGGAAACTGGTATTTTGACCTGACGCTGGCAAGCCGGGGATGGCAAAATTCTGCGCTGATGCTGGCATTGGTCATTGTTATCTTGCTGCCATGGTGGGCCTGGACCATTCGGCAGGAAAAAATGAACCAGCGAGAGCTTTTGTGGCTGCAACGCTGGCAAAAAGAGTAGTATTGCACCTCGTTCAAATCAGCGGTCAAGGAAACGCCAATGAGTAGGATCAGTCTGGCACAGATCAGCATTTATCCAATTAAATCCACCCGGGGGCTGACCCTTGATCGCAGTTGGGTAGAAGAGACCGGGCTTAGCTTTGACCGTCGTTATATGCTGGCCGATATGAACGGCAGAATGCTGACCGGCCGTGCCTTTCCCAAGTTGGTGCAGGTGTTAACGGCACCTACAGCCTGGGGGTTAATGGTTTCTCATCCCGACATGCCGATGCTCGCCTTGCGTTGTACGGATTTTTCCATGCAGGGTGTGGCGACCCATGTGTGGAAAGACGAATTTGAAGCCTTTGCGACAACAGAAACAGCAAACCAGTGGTTTAGCAGATTGTTGGGCCGGGATTGCCAGTTGTTATATGCCAGTGAGAACTCCCCCCGTTTCAGTCAAAGTGCTAGTGCCAAGGTCAGCTTTGCCGATGGTTACTCACTTCTTTTGATCAGCCAGGCGTCTTTGCAAGCACTTAATGCGAAAGCTGCAGTGCCAAGCCAAATGGCTCAGTTCCGTCCTAATCTGGTGGTCAGCAATACAGAGCCATTTGCGGAGGATAGTTGGCAGACGTTTCGTATCGGCGATGTGACATTCCGGGTAGATAGTCCTTGTAGCCGCTGCATATTCACCACCCGCGATCCAGCCACTGGAGAATTCCTTGAAAACAAAGAGCCGCTGGCCACACTAAGCCGTTTTCGCAAACATGAATCCGGGAAAATTAACTTCGGCATGAATGTCACTCCGCTGAATGAGGGAATGATTGCCTGTGACATGGAAATTGAGGTGCTCAGTACTCGCACGGCTGAGCGCTACCCCGTCAGCTGAAGTAAAAGGGCGTTGGTGGCTTGACTAGCGACTGGCAAAAGCTCAGATTGAACAAAGGCAATTCAATTTATAAGGATACCTGTGTGAAGCGGGGCACGTTTAAATTCTGGCAAACCGGTGATTTGCTCCGGGTCAAATTGTCAGGTGCCTGGCAGTCGAATACGGAACTCGCCTACCTAACTGAATTTTCAGAGCATATTCACAATATGGTGATCCGCGGTCATCCATGGGGAGTGCTGGTAGATATGTTGGAATGGGATGGCAGTGATGTGCGCTGGCCCGAACACTCACCGGCGGCAGGCGTGCTGCTTGACCGGCGCAATCAAATCTGTGAATGCTGGTTGGTAAAAGACGCAACGCAAGCGGTTGCTCTTGAAAAATACATCTTAATGCATGGCACCATCGCTTTTTCTCGTCATCCGGACAATCAGGCGGCAATGAATTGGCTTAAACAGTTTAAACTGGACACCGGCCAGCTGACCAATAGCGAAGTGAGCCTGGCGCCGAAACCTGCCACTTAAGCCAGTCTAGAGATATGTCCCTCATCCCCTTTGAATATTACTTTGCCTACGGCTCCAATATGCCCATTGCCCGGCTCGAGCAGCGTCTTGGCCGAGTAAACCTGTTAGGCAAAGCTTGTATATCCGGTTTTGAACTACGTTTTCACAAGCGCGGTGCCGACGGCTCGGCAAAGTGTGATATTTGGCACCGAGGCGATCCAAAACACATTGTATGGGGAGTACTTTACGCCATCAGCGCAGAGCAATTATTGTTGCTGGATAAGTTTGAGGGCAGAGGTTATGTGCGCCGTCCACTTGGCGTCCAAATGGAATCTGGAGAGCGCTTGCTGGCCCATAGTTATCTGGCTACCGAGGTGGTCAGTGAGCTGATGCCTTTCGACTGGTACAAGTGGCATGTGCTGAAAGGGGCGATGGAGCATGGTTTTTGCGAAAACTATATTGCTGCTATCGAAGCCGTTGCTGCAATGGCTGATCCCGATGCCGATCGGCATCAGCGGGAAATTGGTGTCTATTTACCTTGAACAAAGATCAATCGCCTCCATATTAAGGGAAACGCCCTGTAGAGATCTTTGATGGATAACAATCTGCAATTGGTTTGTGGTCAATGTGCCGCGGTCAATAGAATCCCAGTTAGTCGGTTAGAACAGCAGCCACTTTGTGGGAAATGCAAGGCGCCACTGCTTAGCGGCAAGCCGATTGAAGCAACGGATGAGACCTTTTTACGTCATATTGAGCGAAATGATATGCCCGTGCTGGTGGATTTTTGGGCGCCCTGGTGCGGCCCCTGCCTGAACTTTGCACCGGTGTTTTCCGAAGCTGCCAAAGAGCTGGAACATCGAATTCGCTTTATCAAACTCGATACCCAGGCCAATCAGCACAGTGCCGCCCGCTACCAGATTCGGTCTATTCCAACCTTGATGCTTTTTGCCCAAGGTAAGGAGTTAGCACGGGTATCCGGCGCTTTACCGAAGCACAGCCTGATGCAGTGGCTGGCGCAGCATTTGGTGGAGTAAGTCCCTGTCTTTTTTGCACCTGGTCCAAGACGGCCTGTTGCGAACTGACTTTTAGCACTACTGTTACAAACCCTGATAACGTAAAAGGAACAACCATGTCCCTATCCATGTTTAATGCTTCCGTCCCCGTTCTGTTACACAGCCTTGCCAACCTGAAAGCGATTTTGGACAAGGCCGAGGCATTTGCCACTGCCAAAAAAGTGGACTCCAGCACTATCGCCGGCAGTCGTCTGGCGATAGATATGTTACCGCTGAGCTCACAAATTCAAATCGCCTGTGACACCGCCAAAGGCTGTGGCGCCAGACTTGCAGGGGTAGATATCCCCCGCTTTGAGGATAATGAAAAATCTTTAGCCGAGCTGAAGGTTCGTATTGAACGTACCATGGACTTTTTGTCGGGGATAACGGCTGAGCAAGTCGATGGCGGTGAAAGCAAAGCTATCGTTTTGAATTTCCCTAGCATCACGTTGAACTTCAACGGCCAGGACTATCTGACCCAATTTGTATTACCGAATTTCTTTTTCCACGTCACTACTGCTTACGGCATTCTGCGTCATCTTGGTGTAGAGATTGGCAAGATTGACTATCTGGGTAAGGTTGGCGTTTAGGCAGGCGGAAGTCCCGGTCAATGGCCGGGACTTATCTTTTCATCCAGCGCCGGGCCAGGAAATATTTTGCTGGCCCTATTGCGCAAAATTCCGACATCCCCGTACAATCCGCCACCCTAATTTGCTGCCGTCATTTTTTGTTGCGGAGTCACTATGCAAAGGCTGCGAGATTTATCGCGTCTTGTTGAGGCTGTGTTTAACGAGCTTTCCGAAAGCTTTGGCGAGTACCAAAAACGTCGTGGTTTGGACTGTGTCAGCGGTTGCGGCGCTTGCTGCAATAACCCCGCTATCGAAGCGACGCCATTAGAGATGTTACCGCTGGCATTGCGCCTCTATGATGAGGGACGCGCTGAGCAAGTTTTTGCCGAACTGGAAATTTACTCTGGCTTTGCCTGCTATCACTTTCAACGGGCATCACTCGATGGTTCACAAGGGCAGTGTGGCGTGTATCAAGAGCGTCCGGCCATTTGCCGTATGTTTGGCGCGGCCGGGTATGGTGGCAAAGATGGTAAAATCCAGATTTCTACCTGTAAACCTATTAAAGCAACACATCCTCAGCAATACGCCGACAGTTTGATCGCGATGGAGTCAGATCCTCCGCCTATGCTTCGCCATGGTAAGGAGCGGGTCAAACAGCTGGACTATGATCTCGGCAAGCAGGATATGCCCATCAATCAGGCCCTGAAATACGTATTGGAAAAAGTAATGATGCAAGCCTACTTTTTCGGTGCTGACGATCCCCATGGGTGGGATGACGGCAGTCGGGTGGCTTAAATCAGCTGTAAAATCTCTTCCAGGCTATCTAACTGTAAATCGGGTAATGGTCCGGGCGGCTCGTTTGTCAGTTGCATGGGCCGGTTGCATGCATGCCAAGCGCTTTGCATGCCCACAGCCAGGCTCCCTGCCACATCTTTCTGCAGATTGTCACCGATATGCAGAATCTGACCTGGAGGCAGTTTCAGATGTCTTATGGCCTCTACAAACATGGCCGGGTGTGGCTTCATGGGTAAGGCCAGACTGGCATGGAAAGTCGCCTCAAAGTAGTCGGCTATGCCAATGCGTACCAAGTCAACATTGCCATTGGTAATGGCTACTAGTGGTACTTTCCGGGCTAATATGTCCAATAAGGAACATACGTTCTTATCTACCTTGAAGTTACTGCGGGCCTGATAAAAAAAGTGAAAAGCCTCTTCTACGGCTTTGCTGAGCTCTCCCCCCTGCAATCCACTGTCTGCCAACCCATAGGTTAATATGGCGCGGCGCAGGACGGTCATATCGTTACCCAGTTCGGGCTTTTGATTCAGCAGTTGATGCTTAAGTTGCTGCCAATACTGCTGATCTTTGCCTTTTGCCAGGGGATGAGTCTGCTGCAGGTAGTCTACTAACGCCTGTTCGGCCTGATGCAAAATTGGCCCGTTGTTGTACAGGGTGTCATCAAGATCGAATGAGAGTGCCAGGGGCTTTCTGATACTTCGAAAGAATCTCATGAGGAATTTTTATTCTTCTTTGCTCTTGGATGGGCTTTATCATAAATCTGGGCCAAATGTTGAAAGTCCAGATGCGTGTATATTTGTGTTGTGGAGAGGTTGGCATGACCCAGCAGTTCCTGAACGGCACGCAGATCACCGCTGGACTCCAGTATATGAGTCGCAAAAGAGTGGCGCAATTTATGCGGATTGACCGGTTGGCTCAACCCTTGTTTGACCGCCCACAGTTTCATGCGTTTGGCGATTTGTCTGGATGTAATACGTTGGCGTTGCTTGCTCACAAAAAGCGCTCGCTCGTCCGTTTCAGCTAGCTGGTGGCGCACAGACAGCCACTTCTGTACCCATTCACGGGCTAACTTACCGATGGGCAGTTGTCGCTCTTTCCGACCCTTACCCCAGACCCTGAGCTGAGTGATATTGTCGAGTAGATCTTTGACATCCAGCCCGGTCAACTCGGCTAATCGCAAACCACAACCGTAGGTGAGTTCCATCATGGCCCGATCGC
Organism: Aliiglaciecola sp. CAU 1673; assembly: GCF_029223185.1. Lineage (GTDB taxonomy): Bacteria > Pseudomonadota > Gammaproteobacteria > Enterobacterales > Alteromonadaceae > Bowmanella. The sequence continues at coordinate 27,760 of NZ_JARHUG010000017.1, read as the reverse complement.
GAATGGCTAACACATCGTCGCCAAGATCAAACTCCAGCAACCGGCTCATCTCATCCACATGCAATTGCTTTGGCAGGGGCTTGCCGCGCTTTGGCGCTTGAATTCCGGCACAGGGATTGGATTTGAGTTGTCCCATTTCCATCAGGTAACGGCAAAAGGCACGCAAGGCGGATAATCGCAGGGCAATACTGGTGGGTTTGTGACCTGCCCGTCGGGCCTGATTGAGAACAAGGCGAATATGCTCAGGGGTCAATGTTGACCAATCGGATATATCCAGCTGCTGTGATACTTCTGCCAACTGACGACCGTAGGTTTCCAGGGTCTTGGCTGACAGGTTGCGTTCGTAGCGTAGGTGATCGAGGAAGGCTTCCAGCCGCTTTGAGAGGGCTGGCGATGACATCTTAATACTCCGCCAGTTGTGGCACCACCAAGGTCAAAAACTTCTGCAACTGGGTAATCAGCAAGGTATCCATGCCCGGATGGAAATGGTGCGCCTCTCGACTGGCCACCGCCAGCAGGCCCATCTCACCGCGCTCACCAATCAGCATCATGGCCACAGATTCCACATGTGCCTTGCCGAACAGCATCTCCTGCTCTTCTTTGCTTAAGCGACCAAGGTAATAAATATTGTTATTGAAGCGTTTTTCCAACAGCAAGCGCTTGTTGGTTTCCGGCAAATCGTCTTCGAATCCGAACAACTTAAGGGAGATTGCCTGCAGTTCCAGTTGATACAGCAACACCTGTTCCAGGGTAGTGCGCACATCAAACAGCGTCTTGCAGCGAAACAAGCGTAAGTTCAGATCGGCGTAGATTCGATAGATGCGCTCGTTTTGCTTAGCAACGGCCATCAGTTCGCTGATTTGATGCTGTAACTGACGGACTTTCTCACGCAGCTGTTCGGCCTGGCGTTCAACCAATGACACCGAGCCCTTCTTTTCATGAGGAATGCGCAAGCTATCTAAAATGCCGGGGTAATGAACAAAGAAATTGGGGTGAGCCAACAGGTAGTCTTTAACCTGAGCGGCCGTGACCAGCGGCTGGTCGTCTGCCAGCGCTTCGCTTTTTTCCTGTCGGGATATGTCGCTCATAGACTCAATGTTCCATCGAATACATGCTCAGCCGGTCCGGTCATTTTCACAACTTTATCTCTTCCCTGCCAGCGAATATTGAGTGTGCCGCCGGGTAAATCTACCCGCACTTCCTTACCCAGTTTGTTCCAAATTTGACCGACCACTGCGGCCGCACAGGCGCCACTGCCACATGCCAGGGTCTCTCCAGCGCCTCGTTCGAAGACGCGAAGTTTAATATGTTCGGGCGACAAAATCTGCATAAAACCGATGTTTGCCCCTTCCGGGAAGCGCTCATGCTGAACCAGTAGGGCACCGAGGGTCTCAACCGGCGCGGTGTCGATATCATCTACTTCAATCACGCAATGGGGATTGCCCATGGACACGGCGCCACAAAAGACAGTGTGATCTTCTGCACGGATAATATAGGTGGCTTCTTCTTTATTGGCTTTAAGCGGAATTTGCGCCGGTTCAAAGTCGGGCCTGCCCATATTGACGGTGACTTGCCCATCTTTTTCCAGATACAGCACCATGCGCCCTGAACGCGTTCCTACCACTATCTTGTTGCGGTTGGTCAGTCCCTTCATACGCACGAAGCGCGCGAAACAACGGGCACCATTGCCACATTGGGAGACTTCGGTGCCATCGGCATTAAAAATCCGGTAGTGGAAATCCTGATCGGGATCGTAGGGGGGCTCAACCATTAACAACTGATCGAAACCAATACCGAAATTGCGATCCGCCAGTTGCTGGATTTTTTCCTTGGAGAAGAAAACATTCTGGGTCACGTTATCGATGACCAGGAAGTCGTTCCCCAATCCATGCATTTTTGAAAACTGAATCTGCATCGGTACCACTGTTATTCCCGGCCGTTTAGGGGAGCTTGTGCTCGCCCCGCCATAAATCGGCTAAAGTTTCTCTTTCCCGCACCACATGAACCTGGTCGCCATCCACCAGCAGTTCCGCAGGTCGGCAACGGCTGTTGTAATTAGAGGCCATGGTAAAGCCATAGGCACCGGCGCTACGTACCGCCAGCAGATCGCCTTCGGCAATGGCCAGTTCTCTGTCTTTGCCAAGGAAATCACCGGTTTCACATACCGGTCCTACCACGTCATAAGTGGCGCTTTGGCGCGACAGACGTTGATCTGTTTGGATAATATTCATCCATGCAGAATACAGTGCCGGGCGAATAAGATCATTCATCCCGGCATCCACCAGCGCAAAGTTTTTCTGCGCCCCTTGTTTGATAAATTCCACTTTGGTCAGCAGGATGCCAGCGTTGGCCATAATGGCCCGTCCGGGTTCAAACAAAAGTTCCAGCTGCCGGCGTCCTCTCAGGCGGGTCATTAACGCCTGCACATAGGCGTCTGGTAGGGGCGGCGTCTCGTCTTTATAGGTCACGCCTAAGCCACCACCGACATCCAAATGTTGTATTTTAATACCATGGGATTCCAGTTCATCAATCAGCAACAGTAACCTGTCCAGTGCATCTACGAAGGGAGTACTGTCGGTCAGCTGCGAGCCAATATGGCAATCAATGCCGACGATATTGAGGTTGCTCATGGCTGCCGCCTCGAGATAGACGGCCACCGCCAGTTCTCTCTCGATACCAAACTTGTTGGCTTTCAAACCGGTGGAAATATAAGGATGGGTTTTAGCATCCACATCCGGGTTTACACGCAGGGATATGGGGGCTTGAGTACCCAGCTCGGCGGCTACTTTATTGATGCGTTTAAGTTCAGAGGGAGACTCGACGTTAAAGCATTTAATCCCTTGCTTGAGGGCAAAAGCGATTTCTGTTTCGGTTTTGGCAACACCGGAAAACACCACTTTGCCTGGGTCTCCCCTTGCTTCTAAAACACGCGCCAACTCGCCCATTGAAACGATGTCAAAGCCGGATCCTAGTTTGGCCAAAATGCTGAGCACACCGATATTGGAATTGGCCTTTACCGCATAGCAAATCAGATGAGGGTGATCACCAGCAGCGCGGTCAAAAGCATGCCAGTGACGCTCTATGGTGGCGCGGGAATAGACATAGCAAGGGGTGCCATATTTTGCGGCTATGTCGGTAACCGGCACCGCTTCGGCATAAAGATGTTGCTGCTGATAGGTGAAATGGTCCATCTATTGTTGCTCTTGGGACGCTTGTGGCTGAGGGTCTGCCGATGCCTTTGTGGCAGTGGCGTTTTGCTCTGCCGGTGGTAAGTACAAGTTGCCCCGGTTTCCACATGCCGACAATAACAAAGCCAGCATAATTGCGGCGAGTTTTAACCCCTTCACCTATACTCCCGAACCCGTCTATTTTGACCCGTTATAATGGCATTGCCCGATTAAAAAGCAAAGGATATGCGTTTGAAAACTGGTCCGTTTTGGTGGCTGACAGGGTATTAGAAGGAATCTCGGTGTTATTGAAGAAAATATGAGTGAAATGCCATCAGTTTCTTTATAATGTCGGCCCATTTTTTGTCGCGAAGGAGAAATCCATGTCCAGCGCTAATGCAATCGCCTTAGAGGCACCCACCACTGTCTACCATATGGCGATGGATAGTCGTGCTGTTCAAGACAATGCGCTGCATTTGATTGGCTTTGGTTTTGACGGTACCGCCTGCTTTCGTAAAGGCACTCGCAACGGTCCGGACGCCCTGCGCGATGTATCTGAAGACATTGAAAGCTATTCTCCCTATCTGGATCAGGATCTGGAACAGAGCCGTTTTGTCGATCTCGGCAATTTATCTCTGGGCAACAGCGACGATATTGAACAGCAGTGGCAAAGTGCAACTGACGATTTTGAGCGCTTGTTTGGCGGGGTGGATTTGGTTAAGCAGGGCATCAAGGTGATGACCTTTGGTGGCGAGCACTCCATTTCGTATGCGCCAATCAAGAAATACCTGCAGCAATATCCTGATCTGGTGCTGATTCATCTGGATGCCCATGCGGACCTGCGCGACGGCTATCAGGGCTATCATTTTTCCCATGCCTCCATTATCCGCCGGGCGCTGGACCACTTCGGACCGGGTCATCAGTTGATTCAATACGGTATTCGCTCTGGTACCAAGGAGGAATATCAGTGGATGCATGCCAACAGCACCATTCGCACATCCAGAGAATCCTTCCTTGAGGATGTGCGCGCTATCGCTGCAGACAGGCCCGTCTACCTGACATTGGATCTGGATTACTTTGATCCCAGCTTTTTGCCGGGCACCGGCACGCCAGAGCCTGGCGGTGAGGATTTCCACTCCTTTATCAAGTTGGTTAAGTTACTGTCGCAGAAAAACTTTGTAGGCTGTGATGTGGTGGAGTTGTCACCAGAAATTGATTCTTCAGGCAATAGTTCAGTGTTTGCTGCCAAGGTGGTGCGCGAGCTGATCCTGTGTCTGACGCAAAAACCGGCCTGAGGGCCTGCTCGCGGAAGGGCGTAAGCACTTCTGATCTTGTTGTACTAAGCTCAAGCAAAAACTTGAGACTCGACCTGAGGGAGAAACACCTTGGCAGATTGGACCATTGAAGATGCGGAGCGCGTTTACCGCGTAAATCGTTGGGGCGCTGGCTATTTTGAGATCGGCGCCAATGGCAACTTGCATATCACCCCGGTACCGGGCAATCCGCAAGTGCGCATAGATTTCAAATCCGTTATCGAAGAAATCAAGTTAGAAGGGATCCAGTTCCCCGTGGTGGTGCGTTTCCACGATATTCTGCGCTCTCAGGTGGCGGAACTGAATCAGACATTCCGTCAGAAGATTGAAGAAGCCGAATATCAAGGCAACTATATGGGTGTGTATCCGGTTAAAGTTAACCAGATGCGCGAAGTCGTTGAAGAGATTGCCGATGCCGGTGAGGCCTTCAACTATGGTTTGGAAGCGGGCTCCAAGGCCGAGCTGCTGACCGTTCTGGCCTATAACACCAACGAACATGCCCTGACCATACTCAATGGCTACAAAGACGAAGAGTTTATGCGTCTGGCGTTGCTCGGACGAAAGCTGGGTCGCAAGATTTTTGTGGTGGTTGAGAAGTACTCCGAGCTGTTGTCTTTGGTCAAGATTGCCAAAGAGCTGGATATCGATCCGCTGATTGGCGTGCGCTCAAAAATCACCGTCAAAGGCCGTGGCAAATGGGAAAGCTCTGGCGGCGATCGCGCCAAGTTTGGTCTGACGATCGCAGAAATCATTAACGCCACCCGTTACCTGGAAGAGCATGGCATGGCTCATTGCCTGAAATTGCTGCATTTCCATATCGGCAGTCAGCTGACCGATATCCGCTCAGTGAAAGATGCCATTGGCGAAGGTGGTCGCATATACGCGGAGCTTCGTCACATGGGCGTTGAACTGGAATACGTGGATGTCGGCGGTGGCCTGGGTATCGACTATGACGGCAGTCAGTCCACCAATGACTCTTCCCGTAACTATAACCTGCAGGAATATGTCGCTGACGTGGTTTACGGGATGAAAGAAGTCTGTGAGCAGGAAGGTGTGCCTCACCCGAATCTGGTCAGTGAAAGTGGCCGTTTTATTACTGCCCACCACAGCTGTGTAATCACCCAGATTGTCGGCGAGATTAAACCCGCTGCGGCAGCTTTTGATACCACAGCCGAGGAAGGTGAGCATGTGTTGGTGGACAATATGCGCGACCTGCATGACACCATGGATGACAGCGACAATGTCCAGGAAATCTTCAATGATGCTTCGCAGTGGAAAGAGCAAGCGTTGAACGCATTCAAGTTGAGCGTTATTTCCCTGACCGAGCTGGCCAAGATCGAAACCCTGTACTGGCAGATTATGTCGCGCCTGCAGCCACGCCTGAAAAACGAGGAGTTTGTACCGGAAGAGCTTAAGGAACTGGACTACAACCTGTCGTCACAGTACCTGTGTAACTTCTCTATCTTCCAGTCGGCTGCGGATACCTGGGCTATCGATCAGGTGTTGCCGGTGGTGCCTATTACCCGCATGAATGAGCGCCCAACCGTAAACTGCTCATTGGTAGATATCACCTGTGACAGTGATGGCAAGATTGACCAGTTTGTTGGTGAAGACGGTATTACCGATGTGTTGCCTATGCACCCATTGCAACCCGGCGAGGACTACTACATTGGTATGTTCCTGACCGGCGCTTACCAGGACGTGATGGGGGACATGCATAATCTGTTCGGGCGTCTGAACGAAGTGCACATCTTCTCCGACGATGATGATCCGGAAGATTTCTACATTGAAGAAGTGGTCAACGGCTCATCGGTCAGCAGCGTGCTGTCGATTATGCAATATAACCCGTCTTCCATGGCGCAGAACGTCAAGCGTGTGATCGACCGTCATGTGGCGGCCGGCGCCATCAAGCCGCGCGAAGGGGTGAAATGGACGGACTTCTATGAAAACTGTCTGCATGGCTACACCTATTTGAAACATACCAAATAGGTATTCATGAAACACAAGCGGGGCCGATCGGCCCCGTTTGATTTTCTGGCTTCTATTTTCCGGTATTCTGCTTCTTACCGTTTTTCTTCGCCTGCAAGCGTTGCTGCTCAAAGAAGCGGGTCCAGAAATCCACGCTGATCTCATTCATCAGGTTGGACTCTGCATTCATTAGAAACACATAACCAGCATTATATTTAGGGGCGAAACCGATATCGGCGCGATAGCCTTTAACCCAGCCGCTGTGGTAGGCAAGGCGCTCCCCTTCAAAATCATAGATACGCCATCCCAAACCGTAGTGGGCATCTTTAAGGTGTCCACGCCAGTGGCGGCGATACAGCTCTTTTCGTGTTTTCGTGCGGGGTTGCAAGACTTGTTCAATGCTGTGACCGGAGAGCACATGGGGATATTGCCCAAGCAGCAGTTTTAACCAGGTGGTCATGTCTCGCACCGAAGCATTCACCCCGGCCGCAGGCGCAAAGCGATAATAGTCCTCAGATACGGCCACTTTCTTCCACTGCTTGGGGCCAATCAATACATGGGGCTCTGCCCAGTTATTATCTTTTATCAGAGCATCGCGGCCGACATTGATGCGTTTTATCGATAATGGTTTAAGGAATTGTTCGCTAAGCAACTGGGCATAATTGCGCTTAAGACCACTATACATGCCCTGCTCTACGGCACCGAACAGCGCATTCTGATAGGTATAACACTGACCTGGTGAGCAGATAGGTTTCAGCCCGGCCAATTGCTGCATGACCCTGTCCACTGAGTAGTTTGCTTCAATCAGATTATCAAAGGCGTTGGGCATATAGCCGCTGGATTGGCTGAGGATGTGTTCCAGGGTCATGCTATTGGCGAGTTTCGGATCGAAGGGATAGCCAGGGACCAGCTTGGACAGAGGCTGCTTTAGATTAAGCTGACCTTGCTCGGCGAGTTTTGCAGTCAATACACCAGTGAACGTTTTTGATACTGAGGCCAGACGAAATAACGTATCCGGGTTAATGGCATGGCCATCTTTTTTGGTTTTACCGTACTGAAAAATCTGGTCTTTTTTACCGACATTCACATAAGCAAAGGCATAACCGGGGAGCTGTTGTTGTTTGGCTGCCTTTTTTACATCTTCAGCATAAGCACCAAGCCAGTTTTCCTGAGCTTTCACCATTAATGGTGCCAATAACAACAATGTCAGTACAAACGCGCGCATAGTTTCTAGTGTCTATTTCGGTGCGCGTATTGTATCAGGCGCCATCGCAAAGTCATCGGCCGGACAGCGGGCAAAGCAATAATAACTTCAGTTCCGTTTTCATCGTGTATTCCTTTCCAGAGTCGCTACAATCAAGTTCCATTTTATCGGGAATGCCCATGACCACAGAGACGCATCAACAGGCAAGACTTTCACGGGACAGACGTTTTGACGGCCAGTTTTTTATTGCTGTGAAGACCACGGGGATTTTTTGTCGGACCATTTGTCCTGCTACTTTGCCAAAGGAAGAGAACGTTGAATATTTCCCAATGGCAGAACAAGCCATGGATGCGGGGTATCGACCTTGTTTGCGTTGTCGCCCGGACAGTTCGCCCCACTCATTTGCCTGGAAAGGGGTCGACACCACGGTTGAGCGGGCCCTTAAGCTCTTGCGGGAGTATCCGCATCTGAGTCTTGAACAAATAAGTGAAAAGCTGGGGGTCAGCGACAGATATTTGCGTAAGTTGTTCAACCTACACGTGGGACTGGCGCCCAAGCGTTACCAATTGTTCCAGCAATTGTTATTTGCCAAACAACTGTTGCACGAGTCGCGTCTGAATGTGGAAGAGGTGGCTTTGGCTGCAGGATTTCAATCTGCCCGTCGGTTGCAGGATAACTTCAAACAATATCTCGGGCTGTCCCCGAAACAAATCCGCCAGGTCAATAGCAAGCACGATGCGCCCTTATCTTTGCATCTGGCTTATCGTCCGCCCTATGCCTGGCCTGAACTTCGCCAGTTTCTTGCGGCCCGGGCCATTGAGAGTATGGAGTGGGTCACTGATAACAGCTATGCACGTACATTCCGTTTGGCCAGCTGTGAGGGTTATTTTATTGCCCGGCATCGACCTGAGCGTCATGGTTTTGAAGTCGAGCTTGAACTCAGCGATCTCAGTCAGCTTAAGGCGGTAATTGATGAGATCCGCCGGGTGTTGGATTTAGACGCTGACAGTATGTTGATTGGTGAGCGCCTGGTGGCCAGCGGCGTGCCTGAAGACAAGCTGGTGCAGGGACTTCGTTTGCCGGGTGTGTGGCATAGTTTTGAAGCAGGTTGCAGGGCCATATTGGGGCAGCAGGTGTCTGTCACCGCGGCCATTAAGCTGGTCACACAGCTTGTTGTAGCATTGGGTGAAACGCATTCCAGAGGTCGGCTGTTCCCAACCCCGTCGGCTGTTGCGCAATCTGATCTAGCATTTTTGAAGATGCCAGGTAGTCGCCGGGAAGCACTTCAGCGATTTGCCGCCTACTGGCATGCGCATGGTGAGCCAGAAAATTTACAGGATATTTTGGCGCTAAAAGGCATCGGTCCCTGGACCTTGAGTTACATGCAAATGCGCGGCCAGTCGCATCCAGATATTTGGTTGGATACCGACTTGGTGATCAAGAAGCAATTAAACAAGTATGTTGTAGATGCTTCACAAATAGCACCATGGCGAAGTTACCTTACTTTTCAACTTTGGAGCATGGCATGAGCATTCTTGGCCAGTACTTGGATACCCCTATCGGATTGTTGGCCATTCGTGAGCAAGACGATGCAATATGTGCCATTGAGTTTGTTGAGACAATGGACAGCGAACCTGTAAATACGCCCCTGTTACTGGAGGCGAAAAAACAGTTGCAGGATTATTTCAACGGTAGCCGGAAAGCCTTCAACTTACCGCTAAAAGCCAAGGGGACGCTGTTTCAGCAACAGGTATGGGAACAGTTGCAATCTGTTTGCTACGGACAAACCGCCAGCTATGCCGACATTGCGAACAAGGTGGCCAACCCCAAGGCCGTCAGGGCGGTAGGTGCTGCCAACGGCAAGAACCCTATTGCCATTGTGGTTCCATGTCATCGCATTATCGGCAGCAATGGGCGACTGACCGGATATGCTGGTGGGCTTGAGCGCAAGGCCTTCCTGCTTGATCTTGAGCGAGGACTGCGCCTATCAGGGAACGTCACATGACATTGCTGCAAATTACCCAGTTGTTGCTATTGGCTGCCCTTTGGGGGGCTTCCTTTTTATTTATGCGTGAGGGCGCGCCTGAATTTGGTCCTGTTGCGCTGATGGCACTCAGAACGGCAATTGCAGCCTTATTTCTGTTGCCATTTTTGTTGATGCGCTCACAACAACGTTATGTGCTTACCCATTGGCGGCCCATATTGATAGTGGGGTTGACCAATACCGCGATTCCCTTTTGCTTATTTGCCTATGCCACCTTGAACCTGGCAGCCGGTTACACGTCTATTCTTAACGCCACTGCGCCTATGTTTGCTGCATTAATTGCGTTTTTCTGGCTGGGACAAGCGTTGACGTGGCTGGCGGTAATAGGATTGATGATTGGCTTTGGTGGTGTTTTTATGCTGGTGCTGGCACGTGATGCCCTGGATGGGCCCTTTTCCTATTTGCCAGTATTGGCCGGGTTAAGTGCGGCTTGTCTGTATGGTTTTGCCGCTAATTACACCAAAAAAGCCTTAGGTGGGGTGCCGGCCATGGCCATCGCCACAGGTAGCCAAATCTATTCGGCTTTGTGTTTATTGCCTTTTGCGCTTTGGAGTTGGCCAGGGAATAGCCCAAGTGCGGTTGCTTGGTGGCAAGTGCTGGCACTTGGCATCGCTTGTACCGGATTTGCTTATATCCTGTATTTTGGCCTGATAGAAAAGGCCGGAGCCAGCAATGCTATTGCTGTGGCTTATTTGGTGCCGGTGTTCGGTATTTTGTGGGGGGCATTGTTCCTGGGTGAAGTGCTACGCTGGCAGTCTTTAGTGGGAGGCGTGTTGATCCTGCTTGGAGTGGGCTTGACCACTGGTATCTTCAAACGCTTTGTCACAAGGACTGCCGTTACCGATCAATAAGCTATGACTCACGAGGTTTCAGTTAACTCCCTGGCTACCACTCGATTGCGTCCCGCCTGCTTGGCCTGATACAAGGCCTTATCGGCAGCATCAACCAACTCAGTGGTATTTTCATTTTGTGTTGTGTGGGTTACGCCGAAACTCAGGGTTACGTGCAACTTGAGATTGCCAAGTGCAATGGGCCGCTCTGCAATGCTCAGTCGAATACGTTCAGCTACCTGCCTGGCGAGCTCCAGATCTGTTTCTGGCAGTAGCATGACAAATTCCTCGCCGCCCCAGCGGCCAACGAAGTCTTGTTTGCGCATGCCTTGCTGCATCAATCTGGAAACGATGCGGATAACATCGTCGCCGACATTGTGCCCATAGGTATCGTTTACGTCCTTAAAGCGATCAATATCCGCCATGATCAGGCACAATTCGTTGCCCTGGGCGCGCATATCCTCAAGCAACTTTTCCATATGCAAACGATTGGATATTCCGGACAGCGGGTCGGTGTAGAGTCTTTTATTGACATGCTGCGAGAAGTGCTTGAGTAAGTAGGCCAGTGCAACGGTGGTCACCAATATCAGTGACAATACGACGGCTAAATTACTGATAAAGAAGTATCGGCTGGCTTGTTGTTGCTCTTCCAGGGGACTGAGTAAAAACATCTGCCATTGCATCGCCTCAATGGGCACTTGCGTGATCAGGAAGTCTTCATTATTGAAAGAAATAAATTCGCTACGCTCTTCCTCGGTTCTTTTACTTTTATCCCAGTACTGATACCAAGCCAACTCCGTAATCTTCTGGTACCGCTCTGCTCTTGGCTCCCATTTAGGATCGGAAGACAGGGCGATTTCGCCGGCGCTATTCACAAATACAAAGTCGTAACCATATTGTTTCTTATAGCGCTCGAAGGTGCGCATAAACTCCGCCAAACTTTTGCCCACACCAATAAAGCCGAGAAAGTTTCCCTCTTTGTCATATTGTTTAATATCCATGTACAGGTGGGGCTGAGCGCGTTTTCCCAATACCGCGAAAAAGTCACCGGGCATATCCTTGTAGCGAAAATACCAATCCACATGCTCTGGATCGAGGATGATGGTTTCGCGGTTTGACTGCAGTTGAATTCGCTCCCGCTCACTGGCCACAAATACCAGCATATCCAACGTATTGCCGATGTTCTCCAGTTTGGTTTGCAAGGCCTGCGGATCCGGTTCAGAACCGTCCAGATAGCCTTTGAACGGGCCGAGGGCGTCCAGCATCTGAGCCATATATAAGGGACGAATCAGTTCTTGGCGAATCAAGCTGAATACCGGGGCCATCGCCCGCTGTTGTATACGGCTTTGCTCAGAAACTACGTTGTTGATCGCGAAGTAAGTCACTGCGCTGATAGCGGCTACCGCCAACAGAAACAGGATGACCAGGTTTCTTTGCATGGATTCAAAAATATTCAATGTGCCTCCATATGCACTTTTTGTCTTTGTATGGCTTCGCAATCCGGACACAAAGGAGTTTGTCTAAAGCCTGGCAGAATTCGCACTCTTCGATAGAATAGCAGGCAATTAAGATACTTAAGGACCAAATATGGCGTTCTCTGTCATCATTCTCGCCGCCGGAAAAGGCACTCGCATGAAGTCCGCTTTACCCAAGGTATTGCATCCTATTGCCGGCAAGCCCATGGTTCAGCACATTATCGATACAGTGACGCAACTTGGTGCACAAAATGTGCATCTGGTCTATGGCCATGGCGGCGAACAGCTTCAGCAAGCGCTCTCTCATAATGCTTTGAGCTGGTGCCTGCAAGCAGAGCAGCTGGGCACAGGTCACGCTGTTCAACAAGCCGCCCCCCTTATCAAAGATGACGAGGATGCCCTGATTTTGGTGGGTGATGCCCCGCTGATTAAAAAGGAGACATTACACGCCTTACTCGCCGCCAAAGCGCAATCCGATTTGGCCTTGCTGACGGTTGAATTGCCTGATCCAACTGGTATGGGACGTATCATCCGTCAGGGTGAACAGGTGGTAGCCATCGTTGAGCACAAGGATGCTACCGACGAGCAGCGTCAAATCCGCGAAATCAATACCGGTATGATGGTGATGAAAGGTGCGAACCTTAAACGTTGGTTAAAAGCACTGAAAAATGACAATGCACAGGGCGAATTTTATCTGACCGACGTTATCGCCATGGCTGCGGCTGAAGGCAAAGTGATTAAAGCTGCCCATCCAAGTGGCCCGACTGAAGTGGAAGGTATCAATAATCGTAAGCAGCTTGCTGCACTTGAGCGTGCCTACCAAAAAGAGCAGGCCGAGCGCTTGATGATGGAAGGCGTTAGTCTGCTGGACCCCAATCGTTTCGATCTACGCGGTGAGCTGACTGCAGGTCAGGACGTGAGTATTGATGTGAATGTGGTTGTGCAGGGTAAGGTGGTACTGGGCAATAATGTGCAGATTGGTCCTAATTGTGTGCTGATTGATTGTGAAATTGGCGATGACACTGTGGTAGAGGCGAACTCCATTGTTGAACAAGCCAAGGTCGGACAACGTTGCCAGGTGGGTCCCTTCGCCAGATTGCGCCCCGGCGCTGTAATGCAGGAAAAGGCTAAGGTCGGTAACTTCGTAGAAATGAAAAAGACCGTGCTTGGCAAAGGATCAAAGGCCAATCACCTTACCTACCTCGGTGACGCTGAGATTGGTGACGGCGTTAATATTGGTGCTGGTACTATCACTTGTAACTATGATGGTGTGAATAAGTTTAAGACCATTATTCAGGATGGTGCCTTTATCGGCTCTAATTCCTCGCTGGTGGCGCCTGTAACAGTTGGCAAGATGGCGACTGTTGGTGCCGGATCGACTATTACCAAAGAAGTGGAAGATGAAGAACTGGCCATCGCCCGTGGCAAGCAGCGCAATATTCATGGATGGCAGCGGCCAGTAAAGAAATCATAGCGGAGTTGGAAGTAACATCTTGAGCGTAACAGGACTTAAACAAGGCTCGGTACAAATAGAGCCCGGGATCCCAGGGCTCTTTGTTAAGTATGTGCTGGGTTGGCCAGGCATGAACAAGGCTACCCTTGATAAGGTCTGTAAAGAGCAGTCTTTGCTTAGCGCTCGTCAAATAGAAGATGAAGCTTATCGTGTCAGTCGCAGCCAGTTTGCCAATTTGTTGCTTAGCTTTGTTGCCGAAGGGCAAGCGCCAAAGAGCATTTGGGAGCAGGCCTTGGCCATCCCGATGGGCAGTTTTGGCAGTGTCGGTTATATGTTGCTGTCGGCACCATCATGGCAAGGCTGGTTAAAGGCCCTGTTTAAACATGGCGTGTTGTTGGGGCTGGATACCTCCCGGCTTAATTTGAAAAAAAGTGACAGTCAAGGCCGATTAAGCTTGAGCATCGTGCCGCCGAAGCATCAGGGCGAACGTTTGCTGACCCTTTTTGAAGTGGCCTCCCTGTTACGCCTTTTGATGCTTAGCCTGGGCAACGCCGCTGAGCCGTTGAAAGTATTTATCCCTGCAGCTCTAAACGAAGAAGGTCTGCTGGGGAGCATGAATGTTAGCCTGGCTTTTCATGCTGAACCCGAACTGCAAGTGCAATTCCCTTCTGCTCTTTTTGAGCAAATTCTGGAAAACGCTAACAAACGCCTGTTCAAAGTGTTTGAGAAGGAAGTTGAACAGGTCTACCAGGATATTGTCGGTGCGGAGAGCTGGACCCATAAGGTCAGGGCGAAACTGAGATCCCTGCCCGATATTAACGAGGCCTCGCAGGCGAAGATAGCCGAGCAGCTTTTTGTCGGTGAGCGCACCTTGGCCAGGCGCCTGGAAGAAGAAAATACCAGCTACCGGGATATCTTTGTGGCCATTCGCAGCACCATGGCACTGGAATATTTGCTTCAGGGTAAAGGCGTGGAGGAGACAGCCCTGCACTTGGGGTATTCGGAGCGTGCTGCTTTTGAGCGGGCATTTAAAAAATGGCAAGGCAAAACCCCGGTACAGTTCCAGTCGCAGTACGGGAAATTGGCCGTGGAAAGGGATATCAGTGAAATTATTGATGCCCAGAAACTGCCCAATATTCCGGAATCCGCAGCCAAACTGTTAAACCTTATTCAGGATGATGACTGCGATCTGGATGAATTGTCGAAAACGGTGGAGCAGGATCCCGTACTGACAGCAAAACTCCTAAGCTTTGCCAACAGCGGCTTATACGGCCATCTGAATTTAGACTCGGTAAAACGCATTATTCTCAGTGTTGTGGGATTAAAGCGTCTGCGTGCATTAACCGTTGCCCTGACTGCATCCAGTGCTTTTACAGTGGATGTTGAGCAATTTCCTTACCGAGATTTCTGGTTGCGCGCTCTCGCCGTGGCCGAGTTAAGTAATGATTTGGCTGAGCCATTCGCTATTAAGGGCAGTCAACGCCGGGACTTATATCTTGCCGGGATGCTACACAATATTGGTCACCTGTTGTTGGCCTATTGCATGCCATCAACGCATAAAGAATTGATGCAGGAATTGGATGAAATCATCGGCTGGAAGCAGTTACTTGCTCTGCAATCCTTTCGTTTTGGCACAAATAGCCTGGAAGCCACAGAATTCTTTAGCCGCTTTTGGCATATGCCGGATCAGATTTCCGATATCTTGCAGGAACTGGCAAAGCCAGCCGGCGCTGCAGAGGTGATCAAACGCAGTGCCCGCGTGATCGCGCTGGCCAGCGCTTTGTTTGAGTTGGAAGAAATAAACCTGCCCTTGGTGGGAGGGGATAGCTGGGCGTTGCTGCAGCAAGATTTTCCCGAGTTAGATGACTCGGCGCTGCTGGCAAAGGTGCAAAATCTTTACCATCGCTTCTCAGAAAAGCTTTCCCATTTACGTGAACAGGCCTTGGATTATTCTCCCTCCTCATAAGATCCTGTTCTGACAAGCAAAGTCATAGTATTGGCAGCTGATGTCATATTCTGATGATTGGAACTTGCTTAATATTGCGAGCATCGGATTGCTATTAGGATCGCAAGCCATGTTTGCACTTTCATTAAACCCGTTTCGCAACTCAGTGACAGCAGCCGCACTGGCTATCTGTATTCAGATGCCTGCACAGGCCTCGGTGATGTCATTTGACCTAGGAAAGGCAGCCAATTTTAATGCCTTTATCCTGGAAGATATGTATGCCATCAATTCTGATACCGAAGGTCGTTTGGCTGTGGGCGGCAATTTGTTTTTAAACAACTACGCAATCGGCATGGAGTTAAATAACTCTCAGGGTGCGCGCAACGACCTGATTGTCGGCGGCGATGCAAACTTTACAAATGGTCGGGTGTATTCAGGCAATGCCGTTATTGGTGGCACAGACCATATTGCCCAGAGTGTTGGGTTTTACAGCGAAACCAATGGCACTAATTTTGTTGAAAGCGGCACCAAACGAGCTGGTAACCCACTTGATTTTACCGCTATTGGTCGCGAACTTCAGGAGAAGGCAACCTCATGGGGCAGCCTGGCTGCGACCGGTCAAACTGTGGTTAGCGAATGGAACGAAATCACGGTCAAAGGAAAACAAGGCGCCAATATTTTTAACGTTAACGGCGATGATTTAAGTAAGGCTGGCACTTTCTGGTTCGATTTGCCTACTAACTCCTTTGCCATCATTAACGTATTTGGTAGCTACGTGGATATGAGCAGCATGGGCTTCCACCATGTGCTTTCCAGTGCCCCTGACCAAAAGATTCTGGACAATAATCCCGGCGTCTACCGCCATGATGGCTCTCTGACCAATAACGTATTGTTCAATTTTGTTGATGCTACCGAATTGTTATTTCACAGTATCGGTATCAAAGCCAGCGTGCTTGCTCCTTTTGCCAATGTATCCTTCTTCAACGGCCATATCGACGGGCAGCTGATCAGTAAGTCATTGAGTAGTCCGTTTGGGGAGTACTCAGGCCAGATCAATAACTATCGCTTCAGCGCCAAGGTACCGGAGCCTGCCGTTATTCTGATGTTTGTCCTGGGTCTGGCCATTATCCTGATGATGAGTACTAGAAGGATAAAGGCAGTTCCTGACTCAGCACATGCTGCCTAGGTTGCCAGAATAATCTAATCCAAATACCGCCACGGGTGCCCTGGTACCCAGTGGCGGTAGAGCGGCTTAAATAGCCTTCCACTTGTACCCTGCTGGTTAACAGCCATTGCCCTTCCACACGCAGATCAGCATTTATCCCTGAATTTTCTACCAGAACTTGATTGGCAAATTCGGCTTGTTCTCGACTTTTGCCATAGGCCAGGCTGGTACTGGCGCGCACCTGCCAGGTCTGTGCCTCGGCGGTCAGTAGCTCGCTGTAAAGGCCCAAACGCCAGTCCTGTTCCGGGCTGAAGTAGCCCCCTTGCTGACGGGTAAACCCACTGAGGTTGTGATCAAATTGCTGATAGCTAATAAATGGTCCCAGGCGCCAATAGTCCAGGGCATCTGAGTCGGTGAGGTCATGATTCAAATCCAGACGGATAAACTGGGTACTGTTGTCAACCACATCGGTGCCGCTGAGATTGGCATGACGCAGGGTCATGGCAACTGCCCAGGGCTGGAAGCTGTATACATTTAACACTTCCGCACCGCGCTGCTCCACAGCCCCCCAAGCCATGCCATCGACCGGATCCAACGCGCCGGTACGTGACAAAAGACTTTCATTGATAGGCTCGGCAAACAAGTTTATCCGGTGTGTCCAATCCTGGTTAAACCATTGCAGGGCGATATCACCGTACAAGCGACTTCCTGTTTGCAAACTGTCATCTGATAGCAGTCGTCCCTTGAGCAGCCAGTCACGCCACTCTCTGCGAAAGCCGGCCGACCAGCCTGGCTCCTGGACTTGGCTAATTGGGGAAACGCTGTCTTCTTCAGGTCTGGAGCCAAATGGTGCATCCGACGCCGGCAGGCCGCTGTAAAATCCGCGATAATCCAGTGCTAACCACCAGCGCCAATCCTGGTACATGGCCGATAACGCTAAACTACTGTGCCAATTGTCGAAACGCTGCAATCCTTGCTGTCCGCCGCGATGTTCTCCTTGAGTGGCCAGGGTTAGCATCAGGCTGTCTCGCCAGTCGGCCTCGGCATGTCCGCTGATATGGGCAAGATCGAATTGCTTGCGCGAGAACGCCTGCTCGGCGACTTGTTGATGAAGCACTCGCTGGACTGCCGGGAAGCGCTGTGCAGCGCTGGCAAGCTGGTTGCTGTCAGCAGTATTAACCAAGCCCTGTGCCAATGCTTCGTCCTCAGGAGCTTGTTCAAGCAGCTCATTGAATAGCTTGGCAGCAGCCTGGGTTTGCTCCAAGTGGTAGTAGCTCCAGGCTTGAAGTACTTTCTGGTCGCTATTGAGGCCATCCAGGGGAGCTAACTGGTCGCTGACTTCAATGGTACCGGCGTAGTCATCAGCCTGGTAAGCATTCACCATATTTTCGCGCCACTTATCCACGCAAATCCCTGCCAAATCGGGCATATGGGTATTGGCACAGGCCAGTTGCCGGGCCTTTTCCTTATCACCTAGCCTTTCCAGGCTCAGGGCTTGTCCCAGGGTGGTTTGCGCACTTTCAGGTAACGCTCTGAATAGCACCAACGCGGCATCATAGTCACCTTGCTCAAACCATTGCCAGGCGCCCCCCAGGCCAATGCCTTCCTCACCCCATTGCCTGGCTTGATGGTCTATTTGTTGCAGCCGTTCGATATCTTTTTGCTCGACCGCAGCCTGACTTTGTTGGGTCAGCGACGCCAGCATACCGTCTTTGATGTCTAAAGAGGGTTTCCAGGTTCTGGCTGCTTCGAACAGGTCCTGGGCAATCTCGCCTTGGCCCTTGGCCAGTGAGATCCATCCCAGAAGTTGCGCGTCTTTTGCATTTTTGCGCAGTTTTACCCCTTCTCGCGACATACTAAGTCGCTTATCGGAGAGATATTTCCATTGCTTGGCTGACATTTTCGCCAGCATGCCCATTTCTTCACGGTACAAGTCGCGACGTTTTGTGGTCTTTTCTGCTTGCGCTAATGGCTGAGGGTTAACCGCCTGCAACATATCGGGGTTGGGCACCCAATTGGGAAATTGTTGCTGCAGCCGATGAATCTCTGCTCTGGCCTGCGCCAGTTTGCCCTCGCGCACATAAAACCAGAACCCTGTTACATCCACCTGCTGCTGGGTTAGGGATTCCAACGTTGGGATCTCGTTTTTAATGACCTGATCTTTGTCATAGGTGGCCTGTGCCAATGCCTGATTATGGCATGCTGCACAAACCAGCAACGTGACAAGACTAACCCTGGCCATGGATAACCTCCTGAGCGGCGATATGGGATAACAGACTAAGCGCAGATGAAAAATAGCGATCATCCACTTCGGGGGGGACCTTTGCTGAAGCGACTGCTTTGCCGAGAATCTGCAATGTGGTTTGGGCAATGGCTTGTTTTCCTGCCGACCAGGCATAGGGCGCCTGCTCTTCCTGGGTTAAATCAATCCAAGCTGGTGGCGAGGGTTGCTGCCAAAACGCCAGATAAGGTGCCAGCAGTTCCTCTTCATATATATTGGCCCAGACCAGATGTAAGGGGATGCGGCAAGCGTTAAAACCATACTGAGGAGGATAGCGCTCCGATACTGACAGCCCATTTTCGCTGATATCCAACCAGTCAGGGTTTAACTGTTGTGAACCAAATCTGGCCCGCAGGATTAACTGCTTGCCACTGTCTATGAGCTGTTGCCAGGGCTGCTCCGGGAAACGTTGGGCAAAGGCTTTAAAGGCGGGAAACACCCAGTAGGACAGGTTGACGGTTACCCGATTCGGATCTTTAAAACCGTACTCTCCAGGCACTAACAGCCAATAATCCTGGTACTGGATAATCAACTTTTCGGCGATAGCTTGGATAATGGCCTCTGCTTCACGCTCATAGTCATCGCTGTTCCAGCGTTTGGCCGCCCTGAGCAATGCCCAGGCAATCAGTACATCGCCGTCACTGGCGTTATTGGGATCACTGATACAGTCGCTATCCTGCGCCGGACAGGGCCGGTATTGCCAACTAAACAAGTTATCATCACGCTGCAGGTTCTGCTTTGTCCAGCCCCAAAGGATGTCGAAGCTGTTTCGATCAGATGCCGCCTCAGCCATTAACATCCCATAACCCTGGCCTTCGCTATGCGAAACGCCCTGGTTATCTTTATCAACCACCCGGCCTTGCTCGATATACGCCTGGCTAAATGCCTGCCAGCTCTTAGTCGGTAACAAGGACGGCGCTGGCTGACAACCTGCTAAAAACATGATTATCAGCGCAGCCCACCAACTCTTACTGCTTCCATTCATCTTCTAACTTGGCATTACGGCGTTTGAGCATCAGGTGTAACAACAGGCTTAGCAGTAAAATAACGGCAACCAAGGCAGCCAACCAGGCCCATGGATGACTGGAGAGCCACAGACGAATCTCCAACCAAAGGTCTTCTGCGTTACCCAAGGTCTTACGCTCTGCTACCTGCATGGCAATTAAGGGGGCCTTGCTATCTTCCCAGGCAAAGAAGTCGCCGTTGAGTTGTCCCCACAAGGTCAGACTGGTGATGTCATCGATACGGGCATTCAGGATCTTGGCATTTTGCGCGGCAATGATGGCGCTTTGTCCTTTCTCAGTGGCCATAGCCGTCATTACCGCCATATTGCCCAGGCTGCTGACTTGTTCGAGATAGCCGCCAAGTTTCAGACTCGGCTGGTTTTCTATTTCAATTACCTGATACTCGTCCCGCACCACATCAGCCTTAATTCGCAGGTCATTAATCAGGCGATAGGGCCAACGTTGGGTCTTACTGATACTCAGATTCCACTGGGCAAACAAGTCCTGTGGCAGGCTGTCCGGGGTACCGAATACCAGGTTCTTGGCCTCGGCTTGATAATCAGCAAGACCTTGGTGCACTGTGACATTGGCCAGAGGAACATGAGCGGCCTGGGCGAGCTTACCGACAAAGGTCAGGGCGCCATCCAGCATATCGCTATCGGTCAGATACACATTCAGCTCGGTATTTCCTTGCGCGGTATAGGGGTGACCGGTCTTGGCCAGCAGCTGCAAGTCAGGTAACAGGCTTACCTGCCCTGCTTCTGGCAACGTCAGGGTGGAGCGGTTGGCTAGCTGGAATAGCAAGTGAGAGCTTGGTACTTCACCACATTGCAGACCAGGCAAAGGAGAGCGGATGGTTACCGCGAAGGTAATACTGTTACTACCACCTTTCAAAAGTCTTGCCGGAATATCCAGTCGGTAACTTCTGTAGGATTGGCCTTGGGCATTATCGAAGGTGAGTCCATGGATAAGCTTACCGTTGACCATCACGTTCATGACAGAGCCTAAGCCCATGCCCGCACCGTAACCAAAATCCAGTGACAGTTCTGCTCGTGCGCTTTCAGGCACATAAAAGTCAGCAGGGAGCCTGAAGTTGAGATCGTATCGGTGGTCATCGGCGCTGTAAAAAACAATGTCGCTACTGCCGATATCGGCAAAGCTGTAGGTATTGTCAGCTAGTAGGTATTGTGCTGCCAGAACCTCATTTTGCTGGGGATGGGCTCCTTCTTCCAAAGCCTTAACAGCATCGTCCTGGTTGAGCGCATCATCCATGGCCAGCAGTGTCTTGGCTGCGGCCATAACCTGTTGTTCATCATTGCCACTGACAACCAGGCGAAGGTGGGCTGGTACTATTACTTCCTCTTCCACCATAAAAGCCGGTACGGCTTTTAACGAAAGGTAAGCGGTGTCGATCGCATCTGATTCTGCGGCGGTTAAAATGTCAGAAAGCTGTGCCTTAGTGCCAACAACAACATGCAGAGGGGCTTGTCGCGCGTCCTTGCCTACATAGAAGGCTGAGTGTTGATATTGTTCTTTTTGGGCTTCGTCCCAGGACTCGTTCCACTGCTCCGCCTGGGGTAACTGCCATTGAGAATGACGAACTTGCAGCGGAGCATATTGGCGACGCAGAGCCAAAGCCTGTGATACCACAGGCAGAACCTGACGGTTGATGTTGTCATTCAGTGCAGAGGAATGGCTGAACAACGTGATGGCATCAACACCGCCAATGCCAGGGGCTAGAAATCCACTTAGGTCGGCCAGAACGGGGTTATTTACCGAGGTTTGGTGGGAAACTTCCAGTCTGGATGAGTAAAGGTCCAACTCCGACCATAGTTCAGGGGCTGTACCGTCAGTACATTGGCGATCGTAGTGCTGACTGGCGCTAAAGGACAAACTGTTAAAACCACCCCGCCAAAGGCTATTGGGAATTCGCACAGAAGCGAATACTTCCGGTTGACTACCATCCAAGGCAATTTGGCCTATCGCTGCTTGGTTAAAGCGCACGGTAACAATAGAGCGCTCTTTAATCAGCGCCATTGAAGCAACCAAACGCAGGTGCAGTATCGCCTCATCTACCTTTGAGGCGTGCGCCAACGGAATGGATAATTCAACACTGTCTGATTTACCCTGTAAGCGGGCTGGATTAGTGCCCGGGTAAAAATCCGTAAGTCGGTAACTACTTTGCTTTGCAGCGACTGCCGAAATGGAAAACAGTGCAGTAAGCAGAATGAGCCAGAACCTACACATTGGTTTTTTCCTTGTTGAATTTTTTTGTTAACAATATCAGAAAGTTAAGTGCATGCGTGAGTGGTGGTACCACACTAACCTTTAAAATATGGCTCATCCCCTGCCAAAAAGGCATGGGACGGGTACGCCGACGTTGAAAACTAACCCAGCGACGACTGTCGCCCAGCGTAAATCCCACCACTTCCCGGTGTTGTTGTTCGGTTTGTGGATTGAACTTTAGCCTGACAATCGCATCTTTGGGGCCGGATTGTGCAGCGGTCACTCTTGCGGGCAGTAACACCAGCCGTTGGGTCGCTTCGCTCCAGCCTTGCAAGGTGACCTGATCGCCCACTTGCCATTCTATTGGTTCGGCCACAATAATTCGGGCGCCATTGGCGGAAATATCCCTCAGCTTGGCCTGGAACAAGCGCCTGGTTTTATCGAGCATGGTGACATTGTCTTGAGCAGGCAGCCTTGGCTGGCTACGTACCTGTTTGCGTTCGATTAAGACACTGAAAATGCCCAGCATCAAGACCAGATTAAACAGGTTCCAAAGCATTACCACGCTGGTAAGGTCGCGGGTTAAAGGATCTGTCCACCATCTGACACCACCAACTACCATCCCCAGCATCAGCACAACAAAGAGAATATAGAAGGGTCCAGATAAGGGGGAGATAAAATCTTTTTCCAGTGTGTCGCCTTTTGGCGTGACCACAAACGAAGGTTTGTGCGGATTGCGGAAGACTTTTACCAATGCGCGGAAGGTAAATACGCACTGCAATAACTCATAGAGTTCGGACACAAGAGGCCAGCGGGTGCGGCCGAATAGCATGGTCGACACCATGTAAGTGCCGATAAGGTGCGGCAGTGTGAAAGCAACAATTTCTAGCAAAGAAGCATGGTAAACCTGCAACCCGAACACCAGGTATGCCAGTGGCATCAGTAGGAACACGATTCGGGCAAAAGGAAATAGCCAGAACAAGATCGAGCTCATATAGCCCAAGCGCTGATACCAATGCAGTCCTTTGTTGGCATAAGGCTTTTTGAGTAACAGGATTTGCGTCATACCCTGAGCCCAGCGCATTCTTTGCACGATAAAGCCATCAAAAGTCTCTGGCGCCAGGCCGCTCACCATGGGCCGGTCCACATAGACTGAACGATAGCCCAAAGCATGCAGGTCGAGCGCCGTTTCGGCATCTTCGGTGATGGATTGGCCTGAGAGTCCATCTACTTCATCCAGATGTTTACGGCGAATCACCGCCGCCGACCCACAGAAGAAGGAAGAAGACCAGTAGTCCAGGCCTTTTTGAATGGTGCCGTAGAACATGTCGTTTTCTGAGGGCATCCTCTCAAAAGCAGAGAAATAGTTACGCTCGATGGGGTCGGGGTTGGCCATAAAATGCGGGGTTTGCACCAGGAACACTTTCTCGTCTTTGATCATCCACGGCACAGTGCGGCGCAAGAAATCGGCGGTAGGGACATGGTCCGCATCGAGGATGACTACGAGGTCGCCATGAGTATGTCCCAGTGCATAGTTGACGTTACCTGCCTTGGCGAACTCATTCTTGGGCCGGGTTCTGTAGGTGACTCCCAATCGGGCACACAGGGCCTGTAATGACTGGCGACGCGAAAGGGCAGCAGCAGCAGCCTTTTGATTGGTCTGATTGACCTTAGCGTCAGTGCCGCCGTCATCCAGCAGATGGACGGTGAAGCGCTCTGACGGATACTGCAAGTTCAACGCAGCACGCAAAGTGGTTTCCAGGATTTCCTCGTCTTCGTTATAGGAAGGTACCAGCACATCCACAGTGGGGAGCTTGGATGGATCCGTTTCCTCAATGTCGAGTAAGGGTCTGGTTAGCGGAGAGGCGTTGACGATACAGCCAATAATATGGGTAAAAGCGGCGTAAAGTTCGGCGGCAAACAACAGCCAAACACAAAGCAAAGACAAGTAATCATCGGCAGTTAGCGTATAAAGCCCACGCCAGAATATATATCGGAGTGTAAGAGCGATGCCCATGACCAACACCAATACGCGAAAAAGCTGGCGTAACTGGGATTGTAGTTCGCTGAGGCTAACAGCCACCAGCATCAGCATGATGATCCCTAACGCAGCAAGCAATTGGCCACTGGCATCCATGGGAAGGAAGAGTAATAAAGTAAAAGCCAATGTGGGCACTAAGGTTACCCACACTAGTGAAGAATTTCTGCTGGAAGAGGAGGAATTCAATTTTAGAACATGCAGTTAGGCTGTTCTGGCTACTATTTCATGGTCTGCATTTCTGATCAAACAAATCCCGTCGTTGGTTTCTTCTATGCACAAACCGTGACTAAAGAAAATTCGGGAAAACATAAACTGCCTTTCTTTCAACCCTTTTTTGATGGTCAAAACCGGGGCCAGGAAAATTGCGCCCAACAAGGTTACCAGCAGCATGGCGGTGACGCTAAAGCCACCAATGGTTGCGTAGCCCAAGGATTCGAAGCCAAGGAATGCAATACCTACAAGAAGCATGGCAGTTAGCGAGTATTGAACGCTTTCAAACTGTTGTTTTTTCTGTTGTGTTGCCCGGTATTCTTGTAGCTTCTTTAACCAATTGTCATAGCCAGCTTGGTCTTTGGAATAAACAACACGCAAGAGGTCTTTTGGCGGTTGACCCACGTTATTGTTTTTAGGAGCTTCAAGTAACAGAATCTGCGACATAGTGCCTCAACTTCCGACATCCAAACCGGATCAATTAACTTGAGCACCACTATAAGGAACCGCTGCTGCTAGCTATATGATAGAGAGTGACAATCTTGCGACATAAACGGTCATTCTCTTCCAGTTACGATTTTTCAAATGAAGTTGCACAAAATTTCATCTTCGCTGTTGCACAATCAAAAAAAACCGATAATATAAGTTTCGTTGTGAAACATATGATTTCGTTTTGATGATTAAAAGAAATACCCAACAACGACGCAGGGCCATAGTTGAACGCTTAATGGCGCAAGGCGAAGTCACAGTTGACGAGCTGACCCATCTGTTTGACATCTCTGAAGTCACCATTCGCAAAGATCTGACAGAGCTTGAGCATAACGGTCTATTGGTGCGTCGCTATGGTGGTGCGGTATTGACTCATAAAGAGCCTTCCGCACAAGAAGATGAGAAAGTTTCGAATCGAAAGTCGGCGATAGCCAAGGCAGCCGCAGCCCTGATTCGAGATAACTATCGCATTATTATTGATAGCGGCAGTACCACCTCGGCTATGTTGCCGGAGTTAGGCAAGCGTCGGGGCCTGGTGGTGATGACCAATGCCTTACATGTGGCCAGTCAGCTTTTGGAGCTGGAAAATGAGCCCACGGTGCTGATGACCGGTGGCACTTGGGATAACCAGTCTCATTCTTTCCAGGGGCAAATGGCAGAACAGATGCTAAGCGCCTATAACTTCGACCAGGCATTTGTGGGCGCTGCGGGTCTCGACCCGCAAAAAGGCACCACAACATTTAACGAATTGACCCAATTGTCCAAGGTGATGGCACAGGTGTCACGGCAGGTGATTGTGCTGGCCGAATCGGATAAATTGGAACGCAAAATCCCGAATTTAGAATTGCCATGGAGCGAGATCTCAATATTGGTCACCGATGATCAGATCCCGCCTCTGGCCAAACAACAAATTGAAAAGCAGGGTGTGGAAGTGATCTGCGCCGCGACAGAATAGGAGAGATTTATGTGTGGCATCGTTGGCGCTATCGCCGAACGTAACGTGGTCAGTATTTTGTTGGAAGGACTAAAGCGCCTGGAATATCGCGGCTATGACAGTGCTGGCGTGGCGGTATTGGATGCGCAGAATCAACTGCATCGGGTGCGTCGCACCGGCAAAGTCCAGGAACTGGCAGATGCACTGGCCGCTAATCCGGTTAAGGGCCATGCCGGCATTGCCCATACCCGTTGGGCCACCCATGGTGGCGTGACTGAAGCCAATGCCCACCCACATTTTTCCAGTGATCGCGTGGCCGTGGTCCACAACGGCATTATCGAGAATTATCAAGCTCTGCGAGAGTCTTTGCGCGGTGAAGGCTATGTATTTACCTCAGATACCGACACCGAGACCATTGCCCACCAGGTAGAGCTGGAACTCAGAACCGCCAACACACTGCTACAAGCGGTGAAAAACGCTGTGAAAAAATTCCATGGCGCTTACGGTACAGTGATTATGGATCAGCAGGATCCTGAGCGCATGGTGGTAGCCCGCTCTGGCAGTCCCTTGGTGATTGGTCTGGGAATTGATGAGAACTTTATCGCTTCCGATCAGTTGGCATTGTTGCCTGTTACCCGTCGCTTTATTTTCCTCGAAGAAGGTGATGTGGCCGAGATAACCCGCACCACCGTGCGTATCTTCGACAAACATGGTATGGAAGTGTTGCGCCAGGTTCATGATTCAGAAATCGAACATGATGCCGGTGACAAAGCCGGATATCGCCACTACATGCTTAAAGAAATTCATGAACAGCCCACTGTGGTGCGCAATACCCTGCAAGATCGTCTGACCAAAGACGGCGTCGATGCCCGTGTCTTCGGCGCCGGTGCGGCAGATATTCTGAATAAGATCAGGCATGTGCAGATCGTGGCTTGTGGTACCAGCTATCACAGTGGAATGACTGCCCGCTATTGGCTGGAGCAATATGCCAATGTGTCGTGTAACGTAGAGATTGCCTCTGAATTCCGTTATCGCAAGTCCTTTGTACATCCTAACAGCCTGCTGGTCACCATCTCCCAATCCGGTGAAACCGCCGATACTCTGGCAGCGCTGCGTTTGGCCAAGGAATCGGGCTATACAGCCAGTTTAACTATCTGCAACGTGCCCGGCTCTTCCCTGGTGCGTGAGTCTGATATGGCCTTTATGACCCTGGCGGGAGCCGAAATCGGCGTTGCCTCTACCAAAGCCTTCACCACTCAGCTGACAGGCCTGTTGATGCTGACCCTGGCCTTGGGTAAGTATAACGGCATGGATGAAGCGCAGCACCACAAGATTGTGGAAGCCATGTACAGCTTGCCTGCAAAGCTGGAGGAAACCCTGGCCCTTTCCAAAGACATCGAAAAGCTGGCGGAAGAGTTTGCCGACAAACACCACAGCCTGTTCCTGGGCCGTGGCGACCAATATCCCATCGCTATGGAGGGGGCGTTGAAGCTGAAGGAGATCTCCTACATTCACGCCGAAGCCTATGCCTCCGGTGAGCTTAAGCATGGACCGCTGGCCCTGATTGATGATGAGATGCCGGTAATTGTGGTAGCGCCCAACAACGAGCTGCTGGAAAAACTCAAATCCAACGTCGAAGAAGTTCGCGCACGCGGTGGCATCATGTACGTTTTTGCAGACAAAGACGCCCGTTTTGTCAGTGACGCTACCATGCGGGTTATTAACCTGCCCCATGTAGATGCGGCCATTGCCCCCATCGTCTATACCATTCCGCTACAGTTATTGAGCTACTATGTGGCCATTATCAAAGGTACGGATGTAGACCAGCCGCGAAATCTGGCTAAGTCAGTGACTGTGGAATAAACAAAGAAAAGGGCCGACAGGCCCTTCAGATTGATGATAAACCCCACCATTTTGGTGGGGTTTTGTTTTTTAGGGCCATCCAGTGAGTTTTCCGTGGCTCCTTACCTATTGATGGGATTGGCTGATTTTTTCTTAAGCGTGATTGAGG
>NZ_JARHUG010000016.1 GCF_029223185.1 Aliiglaciecola sp. CAU 1673 | reverse complement strand
CTCAATCACGCTTAAGAAAAAATCAGCCGATCCCATCAATAGGTAAGGAGCCACGGAAAACTCACTGGATGGCCCTAAAAAACAAAACCCCACCAAAATGGTGGGGTTTATCATCAATCTGAAGCCCCTATAAAGGGGCTTTTTCATCTTATTGTCAGGTGCTTAGCTGCGTATCAAAGCTAACAATTCCTCAGTCTTTTCCTTGGTAAGGGCTGCATCGCCGCGCGATTCAACATTAAGGCGGATCACCGGTTCGGTGTTGGATTTTCGTAAATTAAAACGCCAAGTACCAAACTCCAGACCAATGCCATCGGTTTCATCCAATATCTGGGCTTGCGACTGATATCTGTCCAGCACCTTGCTTAGGGTGACATCGGCATCTGCCACCGTGGAATTGATTTCCCCCGAGGAGGGGAAGGCCGCAATGCGCTGTGCAACCATCTCAGACAATGTTTGGCCTTGGGTACTGATAAGCTCAGCCACTAATAACCAGGGGATCATGCCTGAGTCACAGTAAGCGAAATCGCGGAAATAATGATGGGCACTCATCTCGCCACCATAAACCGCGTCTTCTTTGCGCATGCGCTCTTTGATAAAGGCATGCCCGGTCTTGCTCTTAACGGGCCTGCCGCCTCCCTGCTTCACAATATCTTCTGTATTCCAGTAGACCCTTGGGTCGAAGATGATGGCCTCACCCTTGTGCTTCGTCAAAAAGGCTTGCGCCAGCAGGCCAACGATATAGTAGCCCTCAATAAACTGACCTCTTTCATCGAACAGAAAGCAGCGATCGAAATCGCCATCCCAGGCAATTCCCATATCGGCCTGGTTGGTCAGAACCGCCTCGGCAGTACTGGCTCGGCACTCTGGCAACAAGGGGTTAGGGATGCCATTGGGAAAGCGTCCGTCCGCGTCATGATGAACCTTGATAAATTCGATTTTTGCACCGAGGTGCTTAAGCTTCTGCTCAATAGCATCCAGTGCATGGCCTGCTGCACCATTGCCTGCATTGACTACTAGCTTTAAAGGCTTGAGTTTGCTCGGCTCGATATAGCTGAGCATATGTTCGGTATAGGCCTCGAGGTTGGAGCGCTTTTGGAATTGCCCAGTTTGCAGCAGGCTTTCGGCTTTGACTTGTCCAATGCCATCCAGAAATGCTGCTTCATTGCTCGGCGCGCCGTGACGCGCCAGTGCCGC
This sequence comes from Aliiglaciecola sp. CAU 1673, assembly GCF_029223185.1. GTDB lineage: Bacteria > Pseudomonadota > Gammaproteobacteria > Enterobacterales > Alteromonadaceae > Bowmanella. Next base: position 119,853 of record NZ_JARHUG010000016.1, on the reverse strand, counting down.
CTGCACTTCTTGCTCGGAATAGCTCTCTGCCAGGGCTTTAATCTCATTAAGACCGGTATCGCCGCTAATCGGCTTTGACTGCTCACGTACCAGCTTCATGCCGTTATAATCGATAGGATTATGGCTGGCGGTGACCTGAATGCCGCCATCCTGATGCAAATCACTGGTAGCAAAGTAAATCTCTTCGGTACCGGTCATACCAATGTCAGTGACACTGGCGCCTCCATCAATCAGACCTGCAGACAGCGCCAATTTCAAAGCCTCGGAGGTCAGACGCACATCGGCACCGACCACTACTTTCTTCGCGCTGAGGAATTGTGCAAAAGCCTTTCCAACACGGTAAGCAACGGTTTCTGATAATTCTTCGCCAAGCTTGCCGCGAATATCATAGGCTTTGAAACAAGTTAGTTTCACTGCTTCGTCTCCTGCTTGTCGCCTCCGGTGCGGCCGTATCTATCTGAAAACCGAACGATATCGTCTTCACCCAAATAAGCACCCGATTGCACCTCAATTAACTCGAGCGGGATCTTGCCGGGGTTTTCCAGGCTATGCACCACCCCGATAGGGATATAGGTGGATTGATTTTCAGACATAAGGAAAGTGTCTTCATCACAGGTAACCTTCGCTGTGCCAGATACCACGATCCAATGTTCAGCGCGATGATGATGCATCTGCACTGACAGTTTTTCTCCCGGTTTCACGGTGATGCGTTTGACCTGGAAACGCTGCCCGTTATCGATGCTGTCGTAGCTGCCCCAGGGACGGAATACTTCACGGTGAAACTTGTACTCTGAACGCGCTTCAGCCTTAAGCTTGTTGACCACGGTTTTGATGTCTTGGACCTTGTCTTTGTGGGCCACCAATATGGCATCTTTGGTTTCCACCACGATAACATCTTGCAAACCCAGCACTGCAATCAAGCGTTGCTCCGCATTGATATAGCTGTCTTTGACATCGACCAGCATGGCATCGCCTTGGACCACGTTACCATTTTCGTCTTTGTCCTGGACTTCCCAAAGCGAGGACCAACTGCCCACATCGCTCCAGCCAGCATCAAGGGGCACAACAGCCGCGGCATCGGTTTTTTCCATCACTGCATAGTCGATCGAATCTTCCGGACAGGTGGCGAAAATATCCGCATCGACCCTGACAAACTCTAAATCAAGGGATTCGGTTTCGATGGCTTTTTCACAGACACCCAGTATTTCCGGGGCAAACTTGGACAGTTCTTGTAAGTAACGACTGGCTTTAAACATAAACATGCCGCTGTTCCACAGATACTCCCCGCTATCTACAAACGCCTGGGCTTTGGGCATATCTGGCTTTTCCTCAAAGCTGGCAACCTGGTAGCCGCTATCGCCTAATGCTGCGCCACGTTTGATATAGCCGTAACCGGTATGAGCACAGGTGGGCACCACACCGAAAGTAACCAGTTTATCTTGACGGGCCAATGCTTCGGCTTCTTTAACTGCCTGATGGAAGGCTGGGGTATTTTGAATCACATGATCGGCAGCCAGCACCAGCAAAATCGGATCTTCACCTTTGAGTCTGGCGTGTAACGCTGCCAGAGCAATGGCGGGGGCGGTATTCTTGCCCATAGGTTCAAGAAGAATGCCGTCATGTTTAAGTCCGGCCTGACGCAACTGCTCAGCGACGATAAAGCGATGGTCGTCATTGCAAACAAATACCGGTGCTTCGGTATCAAGTCCCTTTAATCTTAAAAGGGTGTCTTGAAGCATACTGTGCTCAGAGGTTAGCGAGAGAAACTGCTTAGGAAAAGCGGCCCTGGATTTGGGCCAAAGACGGCTGCCAGAGCCGCCTGCCATAACGATTGGCTTCATAGATACATCATCCTGATTGCTTTTTTGATAAGCATATCAGCCAACGATGATGGGGTATAGAGTGGAGAAGCCCGGCGTCAGTGTGACGCCGGGCAAAGGTCAGTGAAAACTGACTTTACTTTTAAGGCCTTTGACAGTCTGTTCTCCGATGCCGTTTACCTTTGTCAGGTCGTCGACATCTTCAAATGGACCATGCTCTTCGCGATAGTTGACAATAGCTTCAGCCTTGACTTTTCCGATACCGGGTAAGGCAGTCAACTCTTCTGCGCTGGCCTCGTTAATATTGATGGTGGCTATCTGGCTGCTCGCAGCCGGCTCACCTTGCGGTTCCTGTTCCGTTAGAGCCTGAATCGGTGTGCTCAGGCCCAGTAATACTGCAGACAACATTAACAATCTTTTCATGATTGGGTCCCTCTTCCTGGTTGTCCAAAAACCGACGCTGGGAACTTCGCGTCACCTTAATTGTAGTCCTTTGAGTTGATTTCGGCCCATAAAAAAGGCCGGATAATCCGGCCTTAGTCACTGTTTAAAGCCTTTCCAAAACGGCTTCGGTGAAGTCTGTGGTGCCGTGGCTGCCACCTAAATCACGCGTGGTACGGTCACCGGTTTCGATCACATCTTTCACTGCAGCGCGAATCTTGTCGGCTTTGTCGGCCATGCCGAGGTACTCCAGCATCTGAATAGCCGCCAGGATCACAGAGGTAGGATTAGCCAGGTTTTTACCGGCGATATCAGGGGCAGAGCCGTGTACCGCTTCGAAGATGGCGCAGTCTTTACCGATGTTGGCACCAGGGGCCATGCCCAAACCACCGACCAGGCCGGCACACAGATCAGAGAGAATGTCACCGAACAGGTTGGTGGTCACGATTACGTCGAACTGATGCGGGTTCATCACCAGCTGCATACAGCAGTTATCGACGATCATCTCGGTACTTTCGATTTGTGGATAACGCTGAGCGACTTCGCGAGCAACTTTGAGGAAAAGACCTGAAGTGGATTTCAGGATGTTGGCCTTGTGTACCGCCGTCACTTTCTTGCGACCTTCACGTACTGCCAGCTCATAAGCAAAAGTCACAATACGCTCTGCACCTTCGCGGGTAATTTTGCTCATCGCCTCGGCTTCGTTACCGTCTGCAGAGACAACCTGGCCAAGGCCAGAATACATGCCTTCGGTATTTTCACGAACGGTGATGATATCGATGTCCTGATATCGGGCTTTGGTGCCTTTAAAAGACAACACCGGACGCACGTTAGCGTAAAGTTGGAATTTTTTACGCAGGCTGACGTTGATAGAGGTAAAGCCTTCGCCTACCGGCGTTGTCAGAGGTCCTTTAAGAGTCACTTTATTCTTGGCGATCAGATCCAAGGTATCTTGGGGCAGCAGCTCACCGTGTTTTTCCAGTGCCACCAAGCCGGCATCGGCAAAGTCATAGGCAAAGTCACAACCTGCTTTGTTCAGGATCTGAAGAGTGGCGTCAACAATGTCCGGACCGATGCCGTCACCACGAATAACGGTAATACGCTGCTGTGTCATAAGGATTCCTATTCAACTGTTTGATGGCGCGATGGGCACGCTAAAAATATGGCCGCGTTTTATAGCATTTTCTTTGCTTCTTTTCCAGCGCGCGCCTTGAATGGCGGGGGATTCAGCAAGGACTAAAGCAATGGGTGGCGTCAATCGCTTCCCATAAAAGCTGGGTAAGTTGTGTGTCTGTCAGGTAAAGCTGCGCCAAGGCTTGACGTTTATATTCATCGCTTTGAATAGAAGCGGATTCCGTACCCCAATAGGCGCGACTTGCCATGATTAATCCCAACCCCAAAAGACAGGCCGACACTTTTTGTTTTTTGCTGCAATCCATGTCCTCAGGGAGTCGATTATGCCAGCGCAATGCACCAACTAACACCTTGTCTTGCTGCCAGGCGGTAGCCAGCTTGACTGCCAGGGACTGCATATTCTGGCTGTCCCGGAAATAAAGTAGCTGATTGATATCAAAGCCTGAACTGCCGCGGGCAGGAAGCTTTATTTGCGATTTAAGGCTCTGATGAGTAAACAAGGCCGAGCAGGCAAAATAGCCCAGGGTACGCATGCTTTGTGGAGCACTATGTCCAATAACTTTACCTAAGCATTCCATGCATTGCGCAAGCAATTCAGTAAATTGAAGCAGGTTTTCCTGGAGCGGGAAATAGTGCTGATTGAGCCGATTCAGCAACGCTTGCTGGATCATTATCGCGCTGGTGCGTTCGAATCCCTGATAAAGCAACGCATGTTTCACTTCCTTCAGCTTTAGATTGAGTCTGGACTGGCGGCTAGCGGCTTCGCTTAGCTGTCTGGCCAGAAATCCCTCACTGGCAATATGCTCTGCAATCACATCGGGATCAGGCTCTTTGTGGGTCAGTAAATCCTGAATGGCGAGCAGTTTGCCTGGCGGCTGGGCAATGGGATAACTGTCTTTGCGATTGACCTTCAGTAAATTCCCCGGAAGTGCTTCCTCCTGCCAGCCAAGAGGCCACAGACTGTCCAGCCATTCTATGTCGGGCAATTCGTGTGCTGGCAACATTTCAAGGCGTTGATCCACTTTGATGAGCTCCATCTGTGGATTGCATGACTGCGCAGCTTCATCAATGGTTCTGACCCAAAAGGCCTTATCACTGATAGCGACGACCAGTGCTTTAGATTGTGCCAGGGAAATGAACGCGCCGGGTGGCAACAGACCCGGAAACGGAAAGAGTTCTTCCAGCAACGGCTGTAACTTTGGCGGTAGCCGTTTTAGCAAACTCTTCAGGGCAGTTGCGAAAGCCGGGTGTCCTTGCCTAATACCGAGGCTGAGTTGCTCACCGAGCAGACTAGCGGTAAGTAATAGCCGCTGATGCTCTGCAAGGCGCTCCATTAGTCTGCCAAAAGCGCCTTTGTGGCGGTGTGGTAATAACTTAAAGACACAAATCAGGCTATGCAGCCAAAGCTGCTGATCCATGTTCTGCAATCGTTGCCTAAAGGCTGGCGATATTCCGCTTGGGGTAAAAAGGAATAAACTGATAGCGGCGCATAGCAGCTGCAAGGCACAGACTGAATTCCAATTGCGACGTCGGCAAAGCAGTAAGGTCACGACCAGAGATCTGACATCGTCGGTATTCAACTGATCCCGTTGGGGAAGGTTCAAACAGAGTTGGGCATAGAAAGCTTCTGGGGCTTGCTGTTCAAACTGCATCATCTGCTGTGCCAAATGCAATATTTCCGCTGGCTCTATTTCTTGCTTTTCAGCAAGGCGCCGTTGCAATGCAAGCAAGGCCTGTGACTGGCTGTGCCAAAGTTGTGAAACCTTAACTGGCTCAGTCATAAGGGATATGACGCTAATAGCTTAAATATTGTTGGTAGGCACCTTCGCCCCAGGCCACCAAACTGTCATTTTCAAACAGCAGCGGAGTGCATTCATTCATGGTGGTGATGCCATCGGATTCCATGTGCTGAGTGCGATAGAACATGACCTGATATTTGCTCTGTTCGACCTGTTTGGCTTCGCTGATATCGGGTGATCCCAATTGAGTGATCACCGCTTGTCTGCCGGTACCCAGCTGTAGCTTGGCGATTTGCACTTTGTTAAATTGCTCACGATCTTTCCAGTCCATGGAGTCAGGATCGTCGGGGTAAAACACCAACACCAGACCGGCAAATACTAAATACACTACCAGACCAAGACCAACACGTTTGATTACTTTCTTATCCATGAGTACTAAAGAAGCCGTTTCTATGGTTACTAGTTTACACGTTAGCGGGACGCATCAAAGTCTGATGGTCCCGCCTTATAATCCAATTATCCCGTTAGGAGACTTTGGATACCTGATAGCAAGGGGAATAATGGCTACCGGGTAACTTCATGCGATTCTGCTTAACGAAGGATTCCAGTAACTCGTCTAACATCTTCATCAAGCCGATGTCGCCGTTGATTTGAAATGGTCCTTTATCCCTAATCTGCTTAACCCCTTCAGCTTTCACATTACCGGCTACGATGCCAGAAAACGCCCGGCGCAATGCCGCCGCCAACTGCGCTTTAGGTTGGTTGAAGTGTAAGTTCAATGCGGCCATCCGCTCGTGGGTAGGCTGAAAAGGGAATTGAAATTCATCATCAATATGCAAGGACCAGTTGAAATGATAGGAATCGCCTTTCTGTTTACGATAATCCCTAACATCTTTCTGGCCTTGTTTAATGGTCCTGGCGACCTGCACCGGATCATCGACAATGATGGTGTAGAGTTTCTGAGCTTCCGCTCCCAGCGTGGTAGCCACAAATTGGTCGATACTCTTAAAGTACTCTTCGCAGGCTTTGGGGCCGGTGAGCACAATGGGCAGCACCTGGTCGCTGTTTTTCTCATGCAGCATGATACCCAGCAGATAGAGCAGCTCTTCTGCCGTGCCTACCCCGCCAGGGAAGATCACTATACCATGTGCAGCGCGCACAAAGGCTTCCAGACGCTTCTCGATATCCGGCATGATGACCAGTTCATTGACAATGGGATTTGGCGGCTCTGCGGCAATAATGCTGGGTTCGGTAATACCCAGATAACGTCCATTTTTGTAGCGTTGCTTGGCGTGGCCAATGGTGGCGCCTTTCATCGGACCTTTCATTGCCCCTGGACCACAGCCGGTGCAGATATTCATCTGCCTTAACCCCAATTGGTAGCCCACTTCCTTGGTGTAGCGATACTCTACTTCGCCGATGGAATGGCCGCCCCAGCAGACCACCATATTCGGATCCCAGTTGTGGCGAATGACTTCGGCGTTACGCAGCATGTCAAAAACCATGTGAGTGATATGCGTAGATTCGGTGATGCTGCCGAAATTCTCGTATCTGGCACCCATATGCAGCATGTCGCGCAGTACGGCAAACAGGTGTTCATGCACCCCGGTAATCAACTCATCGTCCACGAATGCCCGCTCGGGCGGGTTGATGAGTTCAATTTTTACGCCGCGTTCCCGCTGTAGCAGGTTGACGTCGAAATTAGCATAGGGTGCAAATAAATGTTCAAAGTCATCGTCATCGGCCCCGCTGTTAAGGACCGCAAGGCAGCAATTTCTGAAGATTTGATAGAGTTCGCTGGAGGTGGAGCGTTTGAGGCTATCGACTTCTAGCTGGGAAAGCAGGCTGAGTGAGCCTACTGGATTAAGCTGTACGCTTCTGTTCATGATACACCTCGCTCGACTATACAACGGTTGCGCCCTTCGCGTTTGGCTTGATACAAAGCACGATCGGCACGGTCAAAGACGCTTTCAATACTGTCACCTGCACAGAAATTGGAGGCGCCGATGGAAACCGTGATGGTGACGCTTATATCTTTAAATTTAAAGGGAATATTTTCTATTTGCTGGCGAATATGTTGTAGCGGCTTTTCCAGTTCATCCACCGGCGTCTGCGGCAGTAAAATCACAAACTCTTCTCCGCCCCAGCGCGCTAAAAAATCGGTGCTGCGCAAACATTTACTGATCTGCTGTGCAATCACCTGCAAGGTCTTGTCGCCGCCCGCATGACCATAGTTGTCATTGATGTCCTTAAACCGATCGATATCTACGAGCGCAAGGCAAAGATCTGTACCATGGCGGCGCCAACGCCGGTATTCCATATCCACTCTGTCATTGTAGGCATTTCTGTTGGGGATCTGAGTGAGCGGATCATGATGGCTATGGTAGCGTTGTTGCAGCAGACGATGCCGGTAGTCAGCGGTATCTTGCTCTAACTGTGACAGCTGATCTTTCATATCCTGGAGCAAAGACATCAGCATCATCTGCTCTTCCTTATCCACCGAGTCACGGCTGTCCAAGGTCTGCGCGATACGGGCCAGATAATCGACAGCCTGCTGTTTCAATTGCGATAAGTCGTTGGCCTTACCAATAGCCTGTGCCATGTCTGCCATTTGCTCGCGCATGGCACTGCTAGTTTGTATCTTAAGCTGATATTTTTCCTGGCTGTCCTCGATGGATTTACCTACATTGCTACTAACGGTACTAAGCGTCTTATACAAACTCGAAATAAAGCGCTCGGCATGTTTTCGTTCTTTGACCAGATCCTTAAGGATGGCCCTGACTAGCACCAAGCAGCATTCAAGCAATTCGCGGTGGCTTAATCCTCTGACTAACTTTTCCTTGATACTTTTCAAGTGGTCGCCGTTGTCATCAGTCGGACTTAATTGGGTTACCAGTTCGCGCAACTCATTGCAGATTTCCTGATGCAGCTCGGCCACTTCGCTACCTGTCGGCTGGTTATTTGAGGAGGATTTTGCCCCCTGCCCCTGAGGTTTATTGGCCAGCGCTTTTTGATAGAGTGCCAATGCCGCTTCAAAATGCGATAGGGAGCTGTTGATATTAGGTTGGCCTTCTTTGAGGGTCAGCAGGAAACCCTGGATATCCTCTTTAAGGGGAGAGGGCAGGCCATTGTCTTGCTGCAAGGCTTTTACCGCAGACTCCAGCATGCTCTGTGTTTTAGCCGTATGAGCGCGAAGATGATCGGCATTTTCCATCAGCAAGCCGGTAAGCTTGCGGATGCTGACATCGGCCAAAGTAAAATTTGCCTTACCACCGAGGTGAGAGCGAAGTTGCTGCAATTCCTTATCCAGCTGTGGGGAGACACCCTCGTAGAACTTACTGATCCTGATAATGAATTGGGCAAGAGTATCTATCTGATGCTTTAGTCCGCGAAGGGCTTTTTGCTGCGAGGAAGTAGAGTTCAATTGCACCATTATGATATCCGAATCTATGTCCTTCTCAGGTTGAGGACGCCCCTTTGAGACCTTAGGTGAGTGTGGCGGCGTTAACCACCATAGGGTCAGTATAATGGCTGTTTTGCTCTATCAAAATCTTTTTCACTAAGAGTGTGATGCAGTGGGGATTGGCGAACAGTCTGGAGACAGCCAGAAAAGAAAAAAGCAAGGAACCGAAATTACCTTGCTTTTTTTGTCAGTCGTCTGACAAAGGACGCTTAACCAAGTAGTAGGGCAGGCGTTCTTGAGGATATTGGTTTGACATTGTGAGTCCGCCAAGTCTTTGAGAAACGCTCACATTCTAACCTGATTTTGCAAAAATGAAAGTCTTGCTGAAAGTTTTCTGTCGGAAAGTCATTTTCTATTGTCTTATCAGCCTGCCATTGGCATACGGCCGTTCATAGTTGCTACGGAACGGATTGATGTCTAAACCGCCCCGTCTGGTGTATCTGGCATAGACGGTCAGCTTTTCCGGTGCACAGTGACGCATGATATCGCAGAAGATCCTTTCAACACATTGCTCGTGAAATTCGTTGTGTTGCCTGAAAGAAATCAGATAGCGCAACAGGCTTTTAGGTTCAATCTGTTTACCTTCATAACGAATTTGGACGCTGGCCCAATCGGGTTGATTGGTGATCAAGCAGTTAGATTTCAGCAGATGACTCACATAGGTTTGGCTGACCTGGTTATCCAGCGTCAGCAAACAGCTTGGCTGCAGCTGATATTCGGACACCTCGATATCCAAATCATCCAACAAGTCGCCTTTTAGCGAAACAACCTGATAGGCATCAATATCGTCCAGATGAAACAATCGTACTTTGACCGGTGCCCCTGCGCAGGCGGAAAGATCTTTGCTCAGGGTTGCTGTTAAGCTTGCTTCGTTCTCCACTTTCCACTGATTAAAGCTGTTTAAATAGAGCTTGAAGGATTTTGATTCGATCAGGTTCGGGCTGTCGGCCGGCAAAATAGCCTGCATCAACGCTACGCGGGGCTTGCCTTTGCTGTTCAGCCAGGACAATTCGTAGCTGTTCCAAATATCGACTCCGCTGAAGGGTTGCTGTGCCACTATGCCTAATTCATCGCGGTTTAATGAGCGGGGCACTGCTTGCAAGAGTTCGGGAGCATAAACTTCAGGGTAGGCAGATGTTTTACCCAGAGTCAGTGAATCTAATTGGAAAGCTGATGTCGGTTTTGTCATGAACTGGCCGCTATGGTTAGAATGGCGCCATTCTAACATTTTTAAGTGCAATCCATGAATCAGCAGTTGTGTGCCACTCTTGATGCCTTTGTAGATAAGTACATGGCCTGGCATCAGGCGCAAGAGATCGCTTTATGCACTGACTGGGATCCCGACTGGCCGTCGTCATGTAAGCAGTCAGAGCCCAATGGTGAAGGTGTTATTCACTGGCAGCCGGTGCGCAATACCAACACCCTGGATTTCAGCAGTACTGAACAGGCGCTGGGCATAACGTTTCATCCGGATCTCAAGACGTTTTACAGCCGTTATTGGTCGGAAGGCCTCAATGCCAGTACTGACAGGGGACGCTTACAGCTTTTGCAATTATGGAACGAACAAGATTTTGAACGCTTACTGCAGAATTTAGTAGGGCATGTACTAATGAAACGCCGCTTAAAGCAACCTATTACAGTCTTTATTGCGGTTACTGACAATGAAGACTATGTCATCAGCCTCGACAATGACAGCGGTCAAGTAGTGTTGGAGCGGGTTGGCTTGCCGGCACAAGAAGTCCTTGCTGACAATCTTTCGGCATTTATCGATAGCCTGAATGTAGAAGCGACATTAGATTAGTCATCTGCTTTAGCTTCAATCAGGGCCTCGAGCCTGGCTACCCGCTCTTCCAATGCCTGAATACGCTCCTCCTGGCTCAACCGCGCCTTTGTCGTTTGTGAAGGCTGTTTGCTCGCCGTAAGTTTGCCACCTGTTTGTTTCCATTTCTGTAATACAGACAAAATGTCGGGTAAAGGCAGGGTTTTTTGGCTAATGGCTTTTATTAGGGCCACTGAAGGTTGCTTCCCCTGCTGTTGCAAAGTCTGACAAAGTTCGATGATGTAATTGCTGTTACTCATGCTGATCCGTTGATGTTTTTAATTTGGCAAAAATGACCACTAATTGGTTGGTTAACTCACCTTTGCTGTTTCTGAACCCATGTTGATAATTTAAAAGTTAATAAAAACAATAGGATATGGATTGGCTTTATTCTTGCTGTCTGAATGTGACCGTGAAGGTTTCAAGCGTCAAATCTTCACCATAATAAATCACCATCAAATTTTCGGGGATACTATGAGAACAAAAAAACTACTGGTTGCGGCACTGATCCCAGTGGCTTTGACTTTATCTGGCTGTGTGATATCCGTGGATGGCGACGGACACTATGTGGATGATGCCGAAAAACGCGAACTTAAAAATCGCAAACACCTTGCTAACCTGCAACCGGGTATGAATGTGAATCAGGTGATGGACAAGATGGGCACGCCTGACTTCAATGAATTTTTGCAAAGTGGCGAGAACAACTATCAGGTCCTCTATTACCGTACTCAGCGTATGGCCGGTGACGGTATGACCACCAAGGATGAATGTACACCGGTGGTAATTAAAAACGGTCAGCTGTCGGGCTGGGGTGAATTGGCCCTGACCAAAATCTAGTTCGGGAGGGCTGCCGATGGCAGCCCTTTTCTTGCCGGCAACTCTATCTCAGCCGCATATTCAGCTGATCGATCACTTCCGCCCACTCAGCATCTTCCGTCAGCGCACTTTTAATAAAACTGGATTGTGCATTGTTCCAAAAAGCGGCCTGTTCCAGTTTCGTTTCGCTATCTAAGCCACGGTATCGTTCAATAAATTGGTTGATGGACTTCTCATCATTGTCCAAGCCCAATTGTTCAAACAGATCAGAAATCGTCGGTGCATTCAGATTCATTACTTCACTCCAAAGTGCAACTTAACAAGTTGTTAACATGAAAGTGCTGGGTTACATTGTCTTTGAGCCTATTGCTGTCCATATAAAGGAAAGGATAGCCAGGCTTCCCGGGGGCACTGTGGTGATAGCTCCCTTAGCTTTAAATATAGTCAAATTTAAGTGGGGCAATATGATGAGTGCGGCAACGCTATCTGAACAAGAAATCAAAGCGGTCTTTCTCAGTGCAGAAGACTTAAAAGTGGCCTGCTCCATTTTGTACCAGGCCTATCATGATGACCCACTCTTTATGCAGATTTTTCAAGTTGACAAGGAAGGTTATGAATCACGCCTGCGCGCTGCTATCCGAGAGGAGCTGAACAGCTTCTGGATGGCTCGTCAGCCTATGATTGGACTCTTTGAGGGGGAGCGGCTGTTAGCTGTTGCATGCCTGATAAGTCCTGATGCTTGCTTTGGTCCCGGGCGTTTCTGGCATTGGCGGTTGAAGATGTTGCTGACCGCAGGATTCTTTGGCACCAGACAGATGGTGGAAAAGGAAATTAAAGTTAAAGCCCATGTGCCAGCGGCTCACTACCATATGCTGTCCTTTATTGGTGTACACCCTGATCACCAACACCACGGACTTGGCCATATCCTGATGGGCGCCATAGATACTTTGTTACAAGAAGATCCGGTCAGTGAGGGGGTGGCGGTATATGTGACGGTGCCCAAGTGCAAAGCCTTTTTTGAAGATGGTGAATATCAGTTGCTGGAGGACTTGGAAACAGGGCAGATTAAAGGCCAGCTAATGTTCCGCAAGAGGCAATAATGGCAAAAGCGCGCTTCACTTCCTTCGCTGAATTTTATCCTTACTATCTGCAAGAGCACCGGGATAGCAGATGCCGGCGATTACACTATCTTGGCAGTACCTTGGTGCTGTTGGTATTGGCCTTTGCCCTCTTCACTGGTCAATTTGTGTGGTTATGGTTAATGCCACTGGTGGGGTACGGGTGTGCATGGCTCGGTCACTTTTTTTTCGAACACAATAAACCCGCTACTTTTTCTTATCCCTTTTATAGCTTTTTGGGTGACTGGGTAATGCTAAAAGATGCCTGTAAGTCGGCTCTTGGCAGAAAAACGCCCCTGGACCAACTGACTGCCCAGGAAAAGGTGTAGGAAAGTCTCTCCATACTTTGTAAGACATCTCTCACAATTTTGTAGGAAAAACAGGTTTTATGCTGTCGATAAAGCTCCTACGAAAAATCCTAACCTTTTGAAATAAAAGTGTTTGTAAGGCATCTCTCTGAAGTGGGATAGGTTCCTACACGTCAGTTTCATTTTCCTGTCACACACAAATCGTCTGCGCTGGTATATCTTTATACCCGTCACAAGGAAACACGATGGGTCACGGATGAACTTGGACAACCTCAGGATGAGGAATGCCGCTAAGAGGGAGGCGGCGCAAAGGATAAAGGAAAAGGGACACGCTCAGGATGAGTGTCTTACTCGGGAAGAGTAAGTTAAAAGGGTTAGAAATGCCAGAGGGAGCTGGGTCAAGGATCAGTGAAAGCAAGGGTTGCTTTATAGGGATTTAGAAATTGGTAGGGGCGTGGCCATTTGGCCACGCCTTTATTATTTCAGGCTGACGTTTTTTTATACGCGATAGGGCGGCAGGTCAGTTTGCAGCACTTTCAGCCCACCCATAATCAATTTGCCTTGATAAGCATCTTCACCATTGCCTGAGAACTCAAAGGTAAATTCAGAGTGCCAATCCAGCTTCCCGCGGATAGATGTGAGCCGGGTTTTTACCCGCGACAATGAAATAAGCTGAAGTCCCTGTTGCTGACAATACTGCTCAAGATAGACATGGGCCTTTTCTGAAATGGCGCGAATGCGCCAGAACTGAAGCCCAACCACCACTATTACCATCATCAGAATGAGATCAAACAGGGTCATCAGTTTTGCTCGCTAAAGAGTTGGCCGATGGCTTGGGTCAGCGTTTCACTTTTCTGTGGTGCCCTTAGCAATTTAAGCAGGCCTTCTCTCAACACAGGAATACGCACTAAATCGGCAAATACAGGCGAGAATAATTCAGGACATTGTGCCGCCAGATTGTTCAAATAGTCTTGCAGTAACGCCTCATCGCTGAGGTGCTGCCAATGGCGACCTGAGATCACAATCAGGATATCTCCACAACTGGCCCAGGATTGACCCAATAGCCAATGCAGATGCTGCATTACCACAATGTTGTCGACGCTTTGAGACAGGGCTCTAAGACAGGCTTGTTGCAGTGGAATGTCACCGGAATGCATCTGTGCCATCTGAACAAGCTTCGCTGTCAGCGCTGTGTCGATAGCTTGGTTTTCCATGGCTCCCAAAAGAGTGTGCAGGACATCTGGATGCAACTTCTCCATTTGGGTTGCAAGCAGTGCTCCTGTTTGCGGCTCGTCGAGGTTTGCCACTACGTCGGTGAGCCCTTGCATGGGGACCTCTCGCCAGTCTTGCTCGTGTGGCGATGTCAAATAGCTGATGGCTTGCTCAAAATAGGAAGATTTCGGCAGTGCCAGGGCTTTTCTGACCAGGCTATTGAAGCTGGCTAACTGTTGTTGTCCGGGTAAAAAGCGGTAAGGATGTTCAGGTAGCTGGTCTGTCAGCCCTTCCTGGCTCGATGCCAGCGCTTCGAGCACAATCCCCAAAAAGTGATTACGGGCCGCACCGACAAGCAGGCCTCGTTCATCCAAAGGCAGCTTTAAAAACCAAATATAGTGCTGGTGGGATAATTGCTTATTCCAGAACACCAGGCCAAACCAGGCATACCCTAAACGCGGGTATGGATGGGGGATTTTATTGGTTTCAATGTCCAGAAATTGCTGACTATCGAGCCGGCGGATCCCCCGGCCGAGATCGAAGACCAGATATTGGCAGCCAGCTTGAAGCAGAAATTCACTAATCGTACCTATTGAGGTCATGATACCCTTCGTCATTAAATCAAAGAGGCTGATGGCAAAGCACTGTTTACCAATCTGAATAGCCTCAAAGGCGAGCGATTATAACCCGAGTTGTAACGATGTCGAATGACGCCCCTAAACCCTGGGAACAGCATTCCCACAAAAATACCAATTTATATGAAGCCAGCCATTCACTGGTGCATGCGCTAGAGCATCGTCTTCGTGAGCAAGGTTACTGGAGTGACATCGAACCCAGTGCACAGGCATTGGCCAGTCAGGCCCCCTTTTGTTGTGACACCCTGCGCTTTGAGCAGTGGCTGCAATTTGTGTTTATTCCCAAAATGCGCTTATTGATTGATTCCCAACAACCGCTGCCGAAGGCTATGCAATTGCAACCCATGGCTGAGATAAGCTGGGGAGAAAAGGCTAATCCGGCTCTTGTGGCTGCGTTGCTTGCCTTTGATCAGCTTTATTCGAAGGACCGTTAGCGTGCTCGATATCCTCTACCAAGATGAGTACATGGTTGCTATCAATAAACCCGCCGGTTTGCTAGTGCATCGCAGCATGATCGATCGCCATGAGACCCAGTTCGCTATGCAAATGGTCAGGGATCAGATCCAACAGCGGGTGTTCACTGTGCATCGCCTGGACAAGCCCACTTCTGGTGTTTTGCTCTTTGCGCTGGATGCGGAGACAGCCCGAAAGTTAACCGAGCAGTTTGCTGCCGGCCTGGTGAACAAGACTTATCAGGCTATCCTTCGTGGTTACCTGAAAGGGCAGGGCACAGTGGATTATTCGCTAAAGGAAAAGCTGGATAAGATTGCCGACAAAAAGGCCCGTCAGGATAAAGCCCCTCAAGATGCAGTAAGTCATTATCAGGCACTGGCCCATTATGAGTTGCCTTTTGCGGTAAGGCCCTATGCCACAGCCCGTTATACCTTGGTTGAACTCAAACCCGAAACCGGACGTAAGCACCAACTGAGACGACATATGGCACATCTTCGCCACCCTATTCTGGGGGATGTGAATCATGGTGATGGCAAACACAACGCCTTGGCCAGGGAACAGTTTCAATTCCATGGCTTGGCCCTCACCGCCAGATGCATGCAGCTTCGACACCCAGTAACCGCAATTCCCCTTACTATTGAGGCGCCGCAAGATCCCAGGATCGCTGAATTACTCAATCAGTGGTGCGATTATCAACAGACAATGGAGTAACTATGGCCCAAATCAGTATTTTCTTCGGTAGCGTGTATGGTAATGCCGAACAGCTTGCCGAGCAGGTAGCGTCCAAACTTAAAGAAAAAGGCCACGACGCTCAGGTTATTGCTGAGCCGCAAATGGATGACTTTCAGATGGCCGAAGAGCTGCTATTTATCAGCTCAACCACCGGGCAGGGGGATATTCCCCCAAACTTGGAGGGCTTTATCCTCGATCTGCAATCTCGCTTTCCATTGCTACACGGCAAAGAGTTTGCGGTGGTGGGATTGGGCGACAGCAGTTACGGTGACACCTACTGCGGTGCAGGTCGAAGCATCTTTGCTTTACTGGAAGAGTTACAGGGCACTGCCAAGGCGCCTCTATTGCAGGTTGATGCCTGCGAGACCCTTGAGCCGGCTGAGGAAGTACTGCCCTGGATTGACGAGATTTATGGATAAAAAAACGGGCCTGTCGGCCCGTTCTCCCGCAGAGGTTATTCTGCGCCTCGTAACAGTGCATTAATGCCCACTTTGGCGCGCGTTTTCGCATCCACTTTCTTGACGATAATGGCAGAGTAAAGACTGTACTTACCGTCTTTTGATGGAAGATTACCAGGCACCACTACGGAGCCGGCCGGTACCCGGCCATAGTGGATTTCTCCGGTCTCGCGGTCGTAAATACGGGTGCTTTGGCCGATATAGACGCCCATGGAAATCACGGCACCTTCTTCTACAATTACCCCTTCGACAATCTCAGAACGGGCACCGATAAAGCAGTTGTCTTCGATAATCGTTGGGTTGGCCTGTAAAGGCTCAAGCACACCGCCAATGCCCACCCCGCCGGAAAGGTGCACGTTTTTACCAATCTGTGCACAGGAGCCCACGGTAGCCCATGTATCGACCATGGTACCTTCATCCACAAAGGCGCCGATATTGACATAGGAAGGCATCAAGACCACGTTTTTGCCGATGTAACTGCCGGTGCGCACGGTCGCCGGTGGTACTACTCGTACACCTTCGGCGGCGAATCGATTGGCATCATAATCACTGTATTTGAGCGACACTTTGTCGTAAAAGCGGCTCTGTGCCCCTTCCATCACTTGGTTGTCATGCAGTCTGAAGTACAACAGCACAGCTTTTTTCAGCCATTGATGGACTACCCATTCGTCGGCAATCTTCTCTGCCACGCGGGCTTCTCCTGAATTTAACAAGGCAATAGCTTGTGTGACTGCCTGTTTGATTTCCGCGTCCACATTGGCGACTGAAATATGATTACGCTGCTCGAAGGCGGTTTCGATGATGGATTTAAGTTCTGTCATGATTCACCTGGTATTTGGTCCAAGGCCGAGATTAACTGCTGCTTCAGTAATACTTGTTCACTTGACGTCAGTGCCTGCCCTTGGCTGTTTGTTAGGATAAAAAGGTCTTCCGCCCGCTCGCCGATGGTGGTGATTTTGGCCATATGTAGCGACAAGTCAAAGGCCACAAATTGCTGACTGATTTTGGCTAAAAGTCCCGGTGCGTCAAGGGCTTCTAACTCAAGCAGGGTCATATTCGCCTGATTAGTGAAAAATCGCATTTTGGTGGGCACATTAAGCTGTTTCATCAGTCTGGGCATCTTGCGGTTATTCACATGCCGCTGGCCCGGCTTAGCCAATTGGCTGAGCACAGCTTGCTTAAGACTTTGTTGCCTGGACGGGGAGCTGATGCGACTGCCATCGTGCTCCAGGATAATAAAGATATCAAAAACGTATCCGTCATTGGTACTCATGATCTGTGCATCATGAATGGAGCAATTGCGACTATCCAGTACTGAGGCTACCTGGGCAAACAGGCTGGAGCGGTCTTTTCCATAGAGGATAAGTTCCGTACCGGCTTTGGAGGTATCGTCGCTAAGCTCCACCAGATCCCGTTCGGGCTCTTGATGAGAGAGGATCATATTGGCATGCCACACCAACTGGTCCGGCTTAAAACGCACAAAATAGTCCCAGTCCAACCTACTCCAGAAGGCCTGAACTTCTTGCTCCGATTTACCCATAGCGAGCAAATGTTGCAAGGCAGAGTGCTGATGCTCCTCGACTTTGGAGCGCAAATCTATCTGATATTCCTCACCGCTTTGCAGGGCTTTTTGGGTCATCAGATATAACTCACGCAATAATGAGGCTTTCCAGTCGTTCCACAGATTGTCGTTAGTGGCGCGGATATCTGCCAGGGTCAGGGCGTATAGGTGTTCCAGATAGGTTTGATTGCGTACCTTACTGGCAAACTCACGGATCACTTCAGGATCGTAGATATCCCGTCGCTGTGCGGTGACGGACATCAGCAGATGATGCTTTACCAGCCACACACACAGGGCTTTATCCTTTTCGGCGATACCATGACTGTCACAAAATGCCGCCAAATCCTGTGCCCCCAGATCAGAGTGATCGCCGCCACGGCCTTTACCGATATCGTGGAAGATGGCTGCGATATACAGCAGTTCTGGCTTGTCCAGATTGAGCATAATGCGGTGGCAGCGGGGGAACTGCTTGGCTGAATCTGTCTGACTGAAATAATAAATATGTTTAACCAGTCGGTGGGTATGTTCATCCACGGTGTAGGCATGGAAAAGGTCAAACTGCATCATGCCGACAATCAGGTTCCACTCATTCAGGTACGCTTGCATGATGCCGTGTTTATGAGCTAAATCCCAAGCCAGGCCGAAGAAGGCGGGATGGCGAACCAACTGCATAAAGATAGCGCGGCAGGTCGGATGTTCGCTGAAATAATGCTCGCGGAACTGGCGGCGGGCGTTTCGTAATAATCGTAAGGTTTGCGAATGCAGGCCGGTAGCCTTGGGTGTGTCGGCCACCAGTAACAAGAAAGCCAGGAGTTTTTCCGGTCGATCGAATACTTGCTCATGTTTGGCCTGGATCAGGCCATCTGCCAACATGAATTCCTGATTGATAGGTTCATACTGACGGACCTTTAAGGCCAGGATATCCTGACGAAAGCGCTGCAGCAGCATGTCGTTGAGTTCGGATATGCGCCGAACCGTACGAAAAAATGCCTTCATCATGGTTTCGACAGAGGCTTTACCGTCGTCACCATAACCCAAACGTCGGGCTACCTCGGGCTGATAATCAAAGAGCAGTCGGTTTTCGCTGCGTCCAGCCACCAGGTGCAGGGTAAAGCGGATTCGCCACAGGTGGTTGCGACACTCGATCAATTCCTCAAATTCGCGGCGGGTAAAATACTCCTGCTCCACCAATTCCTGGCCCTTAAGCACTTTAAAATGCTTCTTTGCCACCCAGCCGATGGATTGGATATCGCGCAGACAGCCCGGGTTTTCTTTGACGTTGGGTTCGAGGTTATAGGAGGTGCCATTGAATTTGGCGTGTCTGGCCTGCTGCTCTTCAAATTTGGCCAAAAAGAAGTCTTTGCTGGTCCAGAATTGCTTGCCTTGTACCTTGTGTTGCAGGGCATCGAAGGTATCGCTGCTACCAGCCAATAACCGCGCTTCAATCAGGTTCGTGGCGATAGTAATGTCCTGATTGGCCAGCTTAATGGTCTCGCTTAGAGTGCGCACCGATTGGCCGACATCCAGGCCGATGTCCCATAGCAGAGTGATAAAAC
The DNA here is from genome assembly GCF_029223185.1 of Aliiglaciecola sp. CAU 1673. Classification (GTDB taxonomy): domain Bacteria; phylum Pseudomonadota; class Gammaproteobacteria; order Enterobacterales; family Alteromonadaceae; genus Bowmanella. The sequence goes on along the minus strand of NZ_JARHUG010000016.1, from coordinate 100,588 downwards.
GGCCAAGTTTTTCCTTTATATCCGGGGCCAATGCCTTCTTGGAGAGTAGCAGAAGGTCAACATCTGAATGGGGCTGTAACTGGCCACGGCCGTAGCCGCCCACGGCTACCAAGGCTAAATCCTTGTACTGATGCATTTCCAGCAATCGCCAGGCGTGACGCAGTATGGCATCGACGAAGGCGGCTCGGCCGGTAACCAGGCTATCCACTTCAGCCAGGCCGGCGTCATCATTAAGCCACTGATAACAGTTTTCGACACAAGCCTTAAAGGCGGCCTGGTTGTCGATAGTACTGATTTGTTTAATTTGGCTGAGCAAACTTTGCAGCGACAAGAGATACCCTTACACGCACATGGTTAATGGCCGGCCTTTAATGGATCAGGCCGTTTTTTCCTCAGCTTTTAAAACTCTGGCAATGCTTTCATCATTACGCAGGGTCAGGATTTCGCAGCCGTCTTCGGTGACCAGCAAGGTATGTTCCCACTGGGCGCTTAAACTGCGATCTTTGGTGACCACCGTCCAGCCGTCTTTGAGCATTTTGGAATAGCGTTTCCCAGCATTAATCATGGGTTCAATGGTCAGACACATACCGGCTTGAAGCACTTCACCGGTACCAGGTTTGCCGTAATGCAAAACCTGCGGTTCTTCATGAAATTCTTTACCAATACCATGGCCACAATATTCCCTGACTACTGAGTAGTTATGCTGCTCGGCATGTTTTTGAATCACATGACCAATATCCCCGAGGCGAATACCGGGGCGAACCATCTTAATGCCCAGATACAGGCATTCCTGGGTAACCCGAATCAGGCGTTCGGCCAGAATGGAAGGTTCGCCTACGACAAACATCTTGGATGTGTCACCGTGATAGCCATCTTTGATGACAGTTACGTCGATATTGATAATGTCACCGTCTTTGAGGATCTTATCTGACGGAATGCCATGGCAAATGACATGGTTGACTGAGGTGCAGATGGATTTGGGAAAACCATGATAATTAAGCGGTGCCGGCGTTGCCTTCAATTCGTTGACTATGTAGTCATGGCAAATCTGGTTAAGCTCATCGGTACTGACCCCTCTTTTTACATAAGGGCCAATCATTTCCAGGACTTGGGCAGCCAGTGCGCCGGCCACACGCATTTTCTCGATTTCGGCCGGAGTCTTGATTATCGCAGTCAATCTCTTGATTCCGTTGGTCAATTTTTATCAAAGTTGAGGCGCATTCTAGCCTGAATGAGTCCCTGCGTATAGGTTGAAGACCAATCCAGCGCATCACCAAAGTTGTATCCTCAGAGCGCATATGGTATAAAGCGCCCGCAAATTTCAGACCTCCTGGCCAACTGGTTACGGGGTCATTGCAAAAACCATTAAACAACACACATACATCGACACAGTTCTCGGGGTGTCTGCGTTCGCTGAAGCGAATGACGGATCGAGGTCTGGGATGTATGGAGGCCTAACCCCGTTTGAGGAAATATTATGGCAAACGTATCTATGCGTGACATGCTGCAAGCCGGCGTTCACTTCGGTCACCAAACTCGTTACTGGAACCCTAAGATGAAGCCTTTCATCTTCGGTGCTCGCAACAGAGTTCATATCATCAACCTGGAAAAAACCGTTCCTATGTTCAACGACGCGTTGAACTACCTGGGTAACGTTGCCGCTAAGAAAGGTAAAATCCTGTTTGTTGGTACCAAGCGCGCTGCTGGTGATGCCGTTAAAGAAGCTGCAGGTCGTTGTGACCAGTTCTACGTCAACAAGCGTTGGCTGGGCGGTATGCTGACTAACTGGAAAACCGTTCGTCAGTCTATCAAGCGTCTGAAAGAGCTGGAAGTAATGGCTCAGGACGGCACTTTCGACAAGCTGACCAAGAAAGAAGCACTGATGTTGACCCGTGAAATGACCAAGCTGGAATCCAGCCTGGGCGGTATCAAGGATATGGGCGGTCTGCCAGATGTATTGTTCGTTATCGATGCCGATCACGAACACATCGCAATCAAAGAAGCCAACAACCTGGGTATTCCAGTAGTTTCTGTGGTTGACACCAACTCCAACCCTGATGGCGTAGACTACATCATCCCCGGTAACGACGATGCTATCCGTGCCGTTCAGCTTTACCTGAATGCTGCTGCCGATGCTGTCAATCAAGGCCGTGAGAAGAATCTGGAAGCCCAAGCCGAACGCGACGACTTCGTAGAAGCTGAATAATAAGTCATTCGACTGTAACAGCGGACCCCGATAATGGTTCGCAAACACAGGGGCGGTCACGCCCCTGTTTTTCAACGAACAACCTATTGAGGAATGAATAATGGCAGTGACTGCAGCCCTCGTAAAAGAACTTCGTGAGCGCACTGGCGCCGGCATGCTGGATTGCAAAAAAGCCCTGGAAGAGACCAGCGGTGATATCGAGCTGGCCATCGAAAACATGCGTAAATCAGGTCAGGCTAAAGCCGCCAAGAAAGCTGGCCGTATCGCCGCTGAAGGTGTGATCCTGACTAAAGTGGTTGGCAATATTGCTTCCATGATGGAATTGAACTGTGAAACTGACTTCGTTGCCCGTGACGACAGCTTCCTGGCGCTTGGTGAGCAACTGATCGAATTGGCCCTGGCCAACAAAATCAATGACGTTGACAGCCTGAATGCCCTGGAACTGAACGGTGTCAAGGTTTCCGAAGTTCGTGACAACCTGGTTGCCAAAATTGGTGAAAATATCAACGTACGTCGCGTAGTGACTGTTGAAGGCAACACGCTGGGTGCTTACGTACACGGCGGTCGTATCGGCGTATTAACCATCCTTGAAGGTGGAAACGAAGATTTGGCTAAAGATGTTGCGATGCACGTAGCTGCTGCTAACCCACAGTTCGTTAAGCCAGAGCAAGTATCTGCTGAAGTCGTTGAGAAAGAGCGTGCCATCCAGATCGACATCGCGATGCAAAGCGGCAAGCCTGCTGAAATCGCAGAGAAGATGGTTGCTGGCCGTATGAGCAAGTTCACCGGTGAAATCAGCCTGACTGGTCAGCCTTTCGTCAAAGATCCTAACCAATCTGTTGGTGATCTGCTCAAGTCAAAAGGTGCCGACGTGATCAACTTCATCCGCTTCGAAGTGGGTGAAGGTATCGAGAAGAAGGCCGATGACTTTGCCGCAGAAGTAGCTGCTCAGGTAGCCGCTGCTAAGAAATAAGGCGCTTGTCCCGATTTGCCCATTAGAAGGCCGATCGGGGCGAATAAATTACGCCTGCGACTTTTGCCATAGGGCATTGTCATATACACTACGGGCACCTCACATTGAGGTGCTTTTTTTTAGCCTTTGCACTCATTGGCAAGGCCTATCAGATGAAACTTCAGCCAAGGTTTATAATTACCAGCTGAATCAGTGGATTAAATATCCCTGCTGAGAGGTTAGTGAGCGCTTTGAGCCGGTGTCTGCGCCCAGTCGAATGATTTATATAGGAAGCATCTACCCATGAGCATCAACCCGAAATCTGCCTATCGACGAATTCTGCTTAAACTCAGTGGTGAAGCCCTGATGGGGGATGAAGGCTTCGGCATTGATCCCAAAGTGCTGGATCGGATGGCTCAGGAAATCAAAGAGCTGGTGGAACTGGGGGTGCAAGTAGGCTTGGTTATCGGTGGTGGTAACCTGTTTCGTGGCGAAGGCCTGGCCAAAGCCGGGATGAACCGCGTGGTTGGCGACCATATGGGTATGTTAGCCACAGTGATGAACGGCTTAGCCATGCGTGATGCCCTGCACCGTGCCTTTGTCAATGCTCGTCTGATGTCTGCTATCCCCCTCAATGGCGTATGTGACGCCTACAATTGGGCAGAGGCCATCAGTCTTCTGAAATCCGGGCGTGTGGTGATCTTCGCCGCCGGTACCGGTAATCCCTTTTTCACCACAGATTCTGCAGCCTGCCTGCGAGGTATAGAGATTGAGGCTGATGCGGTATTAAAGGCCACCAAAGTGGATGGCGTTTATGATTCAGACCCTGCTAAGAACCCCGATGCAGTAATGTACAAGCAGATGAGTTATCAGGAAGTGCTGGAAAAGGAGCTAAAGGTAATGGATCTGGCCGCTTTTACATTGGCCAGAGATCATAACCTGCCGATTCGCGTGTTTAATATGAATAAACCCGGTTGCTTAAGAGCCGTGGTGATGGGCGAAAATGAAGGTACGCTTATCGACCATAGCGAAAACCTGGACCAATAGATTCCATACCCGGAGGAAACCGGGTTTTGCTTGGCGGCGAGAGTCGCTGCGACAAGGGTGGCAACAAGTTACCCCCGATGAAAATAAAGAAAACGGCAAATTTCAAACAGGATAGTGAAGATGATCAACGATATTAAAAAAGACGCCCAAGAGCGTATGAGTAAAAGCATCAGCGCGCTGAAGAGCCAGTTCAGTAAGATCCGTACTGGTCGTGCGCATCCCAGCCTGTTGGACGGCATTATGGTGTCTTATTACGGCGCTGATACCCCCTTGCGTCAGCTTGCCAATGTCCATGCCGAGGATGCCCGTACCCTGACCGTTCAGGTATTCGACAAGAGCGCCACTCAAGCCGTTGAAAAAGCCATCATGCAATCTGATCTGGGCCTCAATCCCATGAGCTCCGGCACTACGCTGCGCATCCCATTGCCGCCACTGACCGAGGAACGTCGTAAGGACTTGATCAAGGTAGTTCGTGGTGAAGCTGAAGCCGGCCGTGTTGGGATCCGTAATGTGCGTCGTGATGCCAATGCCGATATCAAAGAACTGGTAAAGGAAAAGGAGATCAGCGAAGACGAAGGTCGTCGTGGCGAAGAAGACGTACAAAAGCTGACCGATGATTACATCAAGCAAGTGGATCAGTTGCTGGCTGAGAAAGAAAAAGAGCTGATGATCATCTGATCCAGCAGCTCAGTCGAGGTCCTTCTTGAATAACGACGAGAAACTTCCCAGGCATGTTGCCATCATCATGGATGGCAATGGCCGCTGGGCAAAGCAGCGGGGTAAAATCCGCACTTTTGGTCACAAAGCCGGTGTCGACTCTGTGCGCAGCGCGGTGTCTTTTGCCCGCAAACGTGGCATCGAGGTACTGACTTTATTCGCTTTTAGCAGTGAAAACTGGAACCGTCCCGCTGACGAAGTCGGCGTGTTGATGGAGCTGTTTAATTTGGTGCTGAAAAGCGAAGTCAAAAAATTGCACAAGAACGATGTACGCCTGAAAGTTGTCGGTGATACCAGCCGCTTCGATGCCAAGTTGGTGGCGCGTATTCATGAAGCAGAAGCCCTGACCGCCAATAATCAATCCTTAGTCCTGAATATCGCAGCCAACTATGGCGGCCGTTGGGATATCGTGCACGCAGCAAAAGAGCTGGTTGCACAGGCTGTTAGTGGTCAAATCCAGGCTAGTGACATCGACGAGTCTTTATTTGATCGTCACACCAGCTTAAGTGAGCTTCCGCAATTAGATCTGTTAATTCGAACCGGTGGTGAGAGCCGGGTCAGCAACTTTTTGTTATGGCAGCTGGCATACGCAGAATTGTATTTCACGCCGACCCTGTGGCCGGACTTTGATGAAAATGCCTTTGCCAGTGCCATCAATGATTACTCGGCCAGGCAGCGACGTTTCGGTCTGACCGGTGAACAAGTAGATGCCTAATCGCCAAAGGACGAGCCCCTTGTTAAAACAAAGAATAATAACAGCATTGGTTCTGGCGCCCCTGGCACTGGGCGCCATTTTGTTCCTGCCTGTGGATGGCTTTCAATTGTGTATGGCGCTGATCATCGGTTTGGGCGCATGGGAATGGGCCAATCTGATGAGCATCAGCAATAAGCTCGGAAAAGCGGCCTATACATTGTTAATGGTTGCCGCATGTGCCGGGCTGGCCTTCTATGTGCCGGTAGCGGCCATCTGGTATCAGGGACAGCTTAACAGCCTGTATCTGGGTATTCTGGCTGCGTCGGCCTTATGGTGGGGCATTTCCCTGTTAATGATTTTGGCCTATCCCAAATACACTTCTGGCTGGCGTAACAGTCTGTGGTTAAGGGGCTTGTTTGGGATCTGCACCTTACTGCCAACCTGGGTGGCGGTGGTAGCCTTGCGCACAGAGCTCTATGATGTGGAGCCGCTCTTCGGTGCGTCACTGATCTTTTATGTTCTGGGTATTGTTTGGGCCGCCGATATTGGCGCCTTTTTTTCCGGCGTCAAGTTCGGACGCCACAAACTTCGCCCCAATGTTTCTCCTGGCAAGACCCTGGAAGGGCTGGCTGGTGGCGTTGCTGCTTCCTTGGCAATTATTGGTTTTGCCGCCATGCATTATCAGGTTAATGCCAGCATGATTTGGACCCACCTTGCCATTGGTATTATCACAGTGGGTGTATCGGCCTTAGGTGATCTCAATGAAAGCATGTTTAAGCGCTGTGTGGGCTGTAAAGACAGCGGCACGCTGCTGCCCGGCCATGGTGGAATTTTGGATCGTATCGACAGCCTGACGGCGGCCTTGCCGGTATTCACCCTCTGCCATGTGCTGTGGATGACATAATGCAGAATGTCACACTGCTGGGAGCAACTGGCTCCATCGGGCAAAGCACTCTGGATGTGTTGTCGAGGCACCCTGATGAATATCGCGTTTTTGCTCTGACAGCGCATCGTCAGCTCGACGCTTTGATGGCGCAGGCAAAGGTGTATCAGCCACGCTACGTGGTGATTGCCGACGAATCAGATTATGCAAAAGCCAAGTCTCTGATGAGTGAGACAGGTGTCAATGCTGAGTTATTGGCGGGTCCACAGGCGCTCGAATTCGTCAGTGGCCATGACGAGGTGCACACTGTCATGGCCGCCATTGTCGGTGCGGCAGGATTAATGCCTACCATGGCGGCAGTAAAAGCGGGTAAGCGGGTTTTACTGGCCAATAAAGAGTCCCTGGTCATGTCCGGGAAACTGTTTATGGATGAAGTGAGCCGAAGTGGTGCCACTTTGTTGCCAATCGACAGTGAGCACAATGCCATTTTTCAATGTTTACCTGCAGATTACCGCTACGGACAACCGCAGGCATCGGGCATTGCCAAAATCTTACTGACCGGCTCAGGTGGTCCGTTTTTAAATACGCCCAAGCAAACCCTTGCATCGGTCACCCCTGATCAAGCCTGTGCCCATCCCAACTGGAGCATGGGCCGTAAAATATCGGTGGACTCTGCCACCATGATGAACAAAGGCTTGGAGTTTATAGAAGCCTGTTGGTTGTTTGGTGTGGCGCCTGCGCAGATCCAAGTGGTCATTCATCCACAAAGCGTGATCCACTCTATGGTCCAATACCTGGATGGTTCGGTGTTAGCGCAAATGGGACATCCCGACATGCGTACGCCCATTGCGCATGCACTGGCCTACCCGCATCGTATCGATGCTGGGGTGGCGCCTTTGGATTTCAGCCAACTGCTGGATTTTTCCTTCAGGCTGCCTGATTTTGAACAATATCCCAACCTGAAGCTTGCTATCGATGCCTGTGCGGCCGGCCAATACGCCACAACGGCACTGAATGCGGCCAATGAAATAGCGGTAGACGCCTTTTTACAGGGCCAATTGGGATTCACGCAGATAGCGGTGATCAATGCCACAGTGCTTGAGAAGATTGAGCCGTCTGAACTCGAGAGTCTGGAAGCCATCATAGAGTATGATGGCCTCGCCCGGATGTTGGCGAGACAAGCAATAGACAAACTGAGGTCTTGATGTTCACATTTTTTTGGAGCTTGCTGTTTTTTATTATTGCCCTGGGTGTACTGGTGGCCGTGCATGAGTGGGGACATTTTATTGTTGCCCGGCGCTGTGGCGTGAAAGTGCAGCGGTTTTCCATCGGTTTTGGCAAAGCCCTGTGGCGGCGCACCGATAAGCTTGGTACGGAATATGTGATAGCCGCGATACCTTTGGGTGGCTACGTAAAAATGTTGGACGAGCGCGCCGAGGACGTCCCCCAAGAAGATCAGCCTTATGCCTTTAATCGGCAAAATGTTTATAAGCGCATCGCCATTATTGCAGCCGGCCCGATCACCAACTTTCTGTTTGCCATTATTGCACTGATGCTGATGTACATGATTGGGGTGGAAACGGTTAAGCCTGTTGTGGGTGAGGTCAAGGCGCAATCCATTGCCGAGCAGGGCGGCCTGACACCTGGTATGCAGATTAGGGCCGTCGGCGGACGCCAGACCCTGGACTGGGAAGCGGTCAATCTAGAATTGGTTTCTCATATCGGCGATGATGAACTGACGATGCAGGTCAGTGATAATCAAGGTACTGCCCAGAGCACACTCACCCTGTCCCTAAAGAATTGGCAATTCGACCCGGATAAAAGCTCGGCGTTGTCCAGTCTCGGTCTTGTTCCCTTTCGACCACAAGCGACGACCACCCTGGCTTATGTGGCTGAAGATTCACCCGCTGCCGCGGCCGGCCTGGCTGTGGATGATAAAATCTTAGCCATCCAGGGAACTCCGGTGCAAGAATGGGAACAAATAGTGGACCGTATAGCCAGCCATCCCGGTCAGACCCGGGTATTTAGCATTGAGCGCAATGGCTACATGCTTGAAGTGGACGTGTTGGTGGGCAGTCGTGATGTTGACGGCGTAACACAAGGATATCTTGGCATTGTGCCATTGGCGGAAGCCTGGCCCGAATCTTATCTTTTCACTCACCAGTATGGTCCTGTGAATGCCCTGGTTGAAGGGGCAGGTAAGACCTGGCGTCTGATGGTGCTTAGCGTGGAAATGATTGGCAAACTGGTGACTGGCGATGTTTCAGTCAGCAATCTAAGCGGACCCATCTCTATTGCTCAGGGAGCGGGCATCAGCGCAGGCTATGGATTGGTATATTTTTTGAGCTTTCTGGCGTTAATTAGCGTCAATCTGGGGATTATCAACCTTTTACCTTTGCCGGTACTTGATGGTGGTCACCTACTTTATTATTTTATTGAGCTTTTGACGGGCAAACCTGTGCCGGAATCGGTTCAGGATGTTGGCTTTAGAATTGGGGGCGCGCTCCTGATGCTATTGATGACCATCGCCATTGTTAACGATATCGCTCGCTTATAGGCTGCAATCAGCAGGATGGACTGGCACTGTGGTGCTGTTACATCCAGTAGTATGGAAGAATAATAGTAAATGAAGTTGAAACAGATCGTTGCTGCCGGGGTTATGCTTTCCGGTGCCGCCGTTGCGTCGGCCAATACCCAAAGCGAATTCGTTGTCGAAGATATCAAGGTGGAGGGGCTTCAGCGCGTTGCGTTAGGCGCGGCGCTGACTTACTTGCCGGTTAAGGTGGGCGATCAGTTAAACGATTTCCGCATAGCCCAGTTAATACGTTCGCTCTATTCCTCCTCCCACTTTGAAAGCATCAAAGTGCTCAGAGACGGCGGCACATTGGTGGTGCAGGTTAAAGAGAGACCGACCATCAGCAAGATCACCTTTGATGGCAATAAAGACATTAAAGACGAACAACTTCAGGAAAGCCTGGATGACAGCAAGGTGCGTGTCGGCGACCCGCTGGATAAAACCGTAATGACCTCTATTGAAAACGGTCTGAAGGACTTCTACTACAGCATCGGTAAGTACAACGCTGATGTCTCCGCCATTATCACGCCTCTGCCGCGTAATCGTGTTGACCTTAAACTGCTGTTTGAAGAGGGTGACGCTGCCGAAATTAAACAGATCAATATTGTCGGCAATGAGGTGTTCAGTGATGAGGAACTGCTGGACAAGATTGAATTAAAGTTTGATACGCCGTGGTGGGATTTTCTCTCCGAAACCCGTTACCAAAAGCAAAAACTGACCGGCGATATGGAAACTATTCGCAGCTACTACATGGACCGGGGCTATCTGCGTTACAACCTGGACTCCACGCAAGTCTCCATGACGCCGGATAAGTCAGGCATTTACGTTGCTTTGAATATTACCGAAGGAGAACAGTACACCATTTCCGATGTGGAACTGATAGGTGATCTTTTAGGGCAGGAAGATATCATTTCCCAAATTTTACCCCTCAGAAATGGTGAAATGTATAACCTGGCTGAAGTCACCTACACCGAAGAATTTATCAGCAAATATCTCGGTCGTTTCGGGTATGCCTTCCCCACCGTTACCACTATTCCCGAGATCAATGATGAAGATAAAACCGTCAAGCTGACATTGTCGGTGGATCCGGGCAAACGAATCTATGTTCGTCGGATCAATTTCGAAGGCAATAATGTCACTTCAGATGAGGTTCTGCGCCGTGAAGTCCGGCAGATGGAAGGTGCCTGGTTGTCCAATCAGGCTCTGGAATCTTCTAAAGGCCATATGTCCCGTCTGACGTATATTGAAAAAGCCGAATTCGATACCGTGCGTCTGCCCGGTGAAGAAGATCAGGTGGATGTTAACTTTAAGGTCAAAGAGCAACCCTCCGGCTCCTTTAACGCCGGTATCGGTTATGGCGACCGCACCAAGCTGAGTTTGCAGGCGGGTATTCAACAAGATAACTTCCTGGGTACCGGTAAGCGCTTAGGCTTGAGTCTGAACACGGTTTCCTATCAGCAAAGCGCCAATATCACCTACCTGGATCCCTATTTCACTATCGACGGTATCAGCCTTGGCGGCAGTGTTTTCTACTCTGAGTTTGACGCTGGCAGCGCTAACCTCGAACAGTACAAAAACAAGTCTTGGGGGGTAGGGCTTAACTTCGGTTATCCGGTGAATGAATATAACCGTCTTGACTTCGGTCTGACCTATAAGTTTGATGAAATCTCCCAACTGCGTACTTATGAGCAGATTCGGGATTTCTACGAAGTCTTTGCCGATCCCAATAACCCGGATGCCGGTATTCAGTTCGACAGTTGGATCCTCTCAGCCGGCTGGACCCGTACTACCTTAAACAGAGGTATCTTCCCCACGGCCGGTTCATATCAGAGGGCATCATTAAAGGCCACCACGCCGAATTCCGATGCCAACTATTACAAGGCCAGTTTGGACACCAAATTCTACTTCCCCTTGTCGCAGGATCAGCGCTGGTCTTTCTTGGCCAGAATGGAACTGGGCTTTGGCAGTGGTTATGGCGACATCGATGGCAACGATCAATTGCTGCCTTTCTGGGATAACTTCCGTAGCGGCGGCAACGATTCCATGCGTGGTTTCGAAAACAACACCGTCGGTCCCCGTGCCGTTTACCGTTATCCCACCAGCATTACCGGTCCTGATGGCAATCAAATCGCCTTGGGACCCAACTCCGATGTCCTTGAAGTGTCAAGACGCTCTATCGGGGGGAATGCCCTGGTCATTGGTGGCGTAGAGTTAATTGTCCCCACGCCTTTTATTGGCGAGGAGATGGAGAACTCGGTGCGTACCAGTTTGTTCGTCGATGTGGGTAACGTCTGGGACACCGAGTTTGATCTCGATGACTATCGAGACCTATCGGAAGAGCAGCGTAATAAATTGTCTGATTTTAGCGACCCGGGACGCTATCGCGCCTCAGCGGGTTTATCAGTACAATGGTTGTCGCCCATGGGACCGATGATATTCAGCTTCTCGAGGATATTACAGGATGAGACAGGCGATGAGAGCCGCTTCTTCTCCTTTAACATCGGTCAGACTTTCTAATCAGGGGCCACAATTCCCCAATAATAGAGGCGCCACTTAAGGGTGTCGCCCGTTGTAAAAACGCTTACAGGAGAACATTTTGAATACGTTTAAAAAGTCGGCTCTTAACGCCGCTATTCTGGGTACTGCTTTGTTTGGTTCGGCTGCAATAGCGGCTGAGAAGATTGCTGTGGTCAATGTACAGGGGGTATTCCAGTCACTGCCACAGGCGGCGATGATTCAGGAAAACATCCGTGCTGAGTTCAAAGACCAAATCGAAGAAGCGCAGCGCCTGGAAAAAGACATGAAGTACTACTTAGAGAAACAGCAACGTGACGCTGCCACCATGAGTGAAAAAGAGCGTAAAGAGCTGGAAGAAAAACTGATTTCCCTGCGCAATGATTTTGCTGCCAAGGCACAGCCCCTGCAGAACAACATGCAGCGTCGTGGCGCAGAAGAGCGTAACAAGCTGCTGGGTAAGATCAAAGACAGCATCGATGCGATCGCCGCAAAGGACAAGTATGATTTAGTTCTGAATGCCGAAGCAGTACTGTTCCTGAAAGATGAAAGCAAAGACATTTCCAAGCAGATCATCGACCAGGTTAGCAAGAGCAACTAATTCCTAGGGCCTGCTTGATGAAAGCCTATTCTCTGCAACAACTGGCGGATCACATAGGGGCCCGGGTCCATGGGGATCCGGGGCTGGAAATCCGTGCGGTGTCAACCCTGGCAAGGGCTGGCAAAGGTCAGATTTCCTTTCTTTCCAATACTAAGTATCGTAGCCAGCTTGCAGACACGTCGGCCGATGCCGTCATTTTGCATGCCAATGATCTCCCCCATTGCCCATGTGCCGCTCTGGTGATGGACAATCCTTATGTTGGATTCGCACTGGTGGCCCAATTAATGGACACCACTCCGGCAGCCGCTGAGGGTATTTCCCCTTATGCGGTGATTGCCGATGACGCGGTGGTGGGGCAGGGGGTAGTGATTGGTCCTCATGCAGTGATTGAATCGGGCGTGATATTGGGCGATGGCGTACAAGTGGGTGCAGGCTGCTTTATAGGCAAGCACGCCAAAGTCGGTGCGCGCAGCAAGCTGTGGGCCAATGTCACCCTATATCATGATGTTGAGCTTGGAGAAGACTGTTTGATTCAATCTGGCGCCGTCATTGGTGCCGATGGATTCGGCTATGCTAATAACAAAGGGCAGTGGGTGAAGATCCCGCAACTTGGCAGGGTTATCTTGGGTAACCGTGTGGAGATTGGTGCCAGCACCACCATCGATCGAGGTGCGCTGGAAGATACCATTCTCGAAGACGGCGTCATCATCGACAACCAATGCCAGATTGCGCACAACGTTGTGATCGGTGCCCATTCTGCGATGGCAGGCTGTAGCGTGATTGGAGGCAGCACTAAAATTGGCAGACACTGTACTATCGGTGGCATGAGTGCCATCACCGGCCATGTGGAAATTGGCGACAATGTCCATTTTACCGGCATGAGTATGGTCACTAAAGGTATTATGGAGCCGGGGCTGTACTCTTCTGGTTTACCGGTGCAAGGCAATAAGGAATGGCGTAAAGCCATCGCCAATGTGCGAAATCTGGATAAATTAGGCCAACGTGTCAGAGCATTAGAAAAAAAGCATTCTCACGACGAAACCTGAGCAACGCGGTTCGATTAAGGACCCAGAAGGGAGGCTGTGCAAGCACATCCTCTCTCTGTTTGCAGGGGTAGGGTCATCCTATGGTTAAGGAGACAGCCGTTGGCTAACGAATTAAAGCAGATCGAAATAGAAGAAATCATGGAGCTCTTGCCCCACCGTTATCCTTTTTTACTGCTAGACAGGGTAACGGATTATACTTTGGGCGAGTCTATCCGCGCGTACAAGAACATCACCATTAACGAGCCTTGTTTTATGGGACATTTCCCTGGCAAGCCGATTTTCCCTGGCGTTCTTATTCTGGAAGCCATGGCGCAAGCTGCGGGTGTTCTGGGCTTTAAGTCAGTCGGCAATTCTGACCAACTTTACCTGTACGCGGGAATTGATAATGCCAGATTCAAGCGCCCGGTAGTACCTGGTGATCGTCTTGAATTTGATGTGAAATTGGTTAAGGAAAGAAGAGGCATCTGGAAATTTGCAGGTGTCGCCAGTGTGGATGGTGCGGAGGCCTGCAGTGCCGAATTTATGTGTGCTATGAGGAAAATGTAAGCGGTGATCCACCATACAGCCATCATTGATCCAACGGCCAAGCTGGGAGAAAACGTCCAGGTTGGTCCTTTCTCCTATATCGGCCCGAATGTGGAGATTGGTGATCACACCAAGATTGCCTCTCACGTGGTTATCAAAGGGCCTACCCGCATCGGCAGCCACAATCAGTTTTTTCAGTTTGCCTCTATCGGTGAAGATTGCCAGGACAAGAAATACGCCGGTGAGCCTACCCGTTTAGAGATTGGAGATCACAACGTATTTCGTGAATGTGTGACAGTGCATCGCGGGACGGTGCAGGATCAAGGCCTTACCAAGATCGGCTCACGCAACCTGTTTATGGCTTACGTGCATGTAGCCCATGATTGCATGATTGGGGACAATAACATTATGGCCAACAACGCCAGCGTGGCCGGTCATGTGCATATGGGGGATTGGGTGATCTTGGGCGGTATGTCCGGCGTGCATCAATTCTGTCATATCGGCTCTCACAGTTTCTGTGGTGCCGGCTCCATTCTGGTCAAAGATCTTCCTCCTTATGTGATGTGTGGTGGCGAGAAAGTCACTCCGCATGGTATTAACACCGAAGGTTTGCGCCGTCGTGGTTTTTCCAAGGAAGCTATCCTGGAAATCCGCCGCGCCTATAAAATTCTTTACCGCAGCGGCAAAACCGTGGAAGAAGCTTTACAAGAGCTGAGGCCCATGGCTGAGCATCAGAACGAGCTCAAAATCCTGGTGGATTTCATTGCTAATTCGCCGCGGGGCATTATTCGCTAACGATGAGTCAGCCCATTCGTATTGGTATGGTCGCCGGGGAAGCCTCCGGCGATATTCTTGGCGCCGGATTAATTTCTGCCTTGCGTAAACGTCATCCGCATATTCAGTTTGAAGGTATTGCCGGTCCCAGGATGCAACAGCAGGGCTGTCATTCGCTGTTCGATATGGAAGAGTTGTCGGTGATGGGGCTGGTAGAGGTGTTATCCCGTATCCGTCGCCTGTTGTTTATCCGTAAGTCCCTGGTCGAGCATTTTTGTGCCAACCCACCCGATGTGTTTGTGGGTATCGACGCACCCGATTTTAACCTTGGTCTTGAGAAGCGTCTTAAGGCAAAGGGGATAAAGACAGTGCAGTATGTCAGCCCTACGGTTTGGGCTTGGCGTGAGAAGCGCATCTTTACCATTGCCGAGGCAACCAACTTGGTGCTGAGTCTGTTGCCCTTTGAAAAGGCCTTCTACGACAAGTATCAGGTGCCCTGCACCTTCGTCGGCCATACACTGGCAGATGCTATTCCCCTGCTGCCAGATGTCGAAGCCGCGAGGCAACAATTTGCACTGGCGGCTGATGATAAAGTCCTGGCCTTGTTACCCGGCAGCCGCGGCGGCGAAGTCTCACGTTTGCTCGAACACTTCGTTGGCGCAGTTAGCCTGCTGGTAACATCCGTACCCGATGTAAAAGTCTTATTACCTGCCGCTAATGCCAAGCGCCGAGAGCAGATTGAGACTTGGCTGGTCGAACACGCTCCCTCCTTACCAATTATGGTAGTGGATGGCCAATCCCGTGAGGTGATGACCGCTGCCGATGCGGTGCTTCTCGCCTCCGGCACAGCGGCGCTGGAAGCCATGCTGTGTAAAAAGCCCATGGTGGTGGCCTACAAATTCAACTGGCTGACCTATCAGATTGCTAAAAAAATGGTCAAGGCGCGTTATTTCTCCTTACCTAACCTGTTGGCCGACGAAGCCCTTGTGCCGGAACTCTTGCAACATGAAGTCACGCCCGAAGCACTGGCCGAGTTACTGGCGCCTATGCTCACAAAAGGTGCCCCTGAGATGGTCACACGCTTTGCTGAATTGCATGAGTCCTTACGCAAAAATGCCGATGAAGAGGCGGCTAAGGCCATCGAAGACCTGCTGGGATTGACTTCGTCATGAACGCGGTTACCTTGATTGCCGGTGTCGATGAAGTTGGCCGTGGTCCGCTGATTGGCGATGTGGTCACAGCTGCGGTTATTTTGGACCCGCATCGCCCGATTGCTGGCCTGGCGGATTCCAAAGCCTTATCTGAGAAAAAGCGTCAGCGTCTTTTTAATGAAATTCAGGATAAAGCCCTGTGTTTTGCCATCGGTAGGGCCACACCGGCTGAAATCGACCAACTCAATATTCTGCATGCTACCATGCTGGCCATGACCCGGGCGGTCGAAGGTTTATCTATAACGCCACAGCATGTGCTGGTGGACGGCAATCGCTGTCCCAAATGGTCTTTCTCTTCTGAAGCCGTGGTGAAAGGCGACAGCAAGGTGGCCGAAATCAGTGCGGCGTCGATTTTGGCCAAGGTCACCCGGGATACAGAAATGGCCGAGCTGGATGCGCAATTCCCAGACTATGGCATTGCCAAGCATAAAGGCTATCCCACAGCTTTCCATCTGCAGCGATTGGCAGAGCTTGGACCTACGCCCTTTCATCGTTTGAGCTTTAAGCCGGTACAACTGGCGCTTCTGGCCAAACAAGGAGTGATCAATGGCTGACCCCGGTTTTATTCACCTGCGGGTGCACAGTGATTTTTCCATGATCGATGGCCTCAACAAGGTCAAACCTATCCTCGGAAAAATCAAGTCCCTGAACATGCCAGCCGTGGCCATCACCGACCAAATGAACTTCTGTGGCCTGGTACGTTTTTACGGCGAGGCCCATGGCAATGGTATTAAACCCATTATCGGCGCCGACGCTTGGGTGCAAAGCGAAGAATTAGGTGAACAGATTTTTCGTCTTACCCTGCTCGCCGCCAATAATCAGGGCTATCAGAATATTACCCAGCTCATTTCTAAGGCCTATCAACGAGGTCATGTGCAGGGCAAGCCGGTAATCGATAAAGCTTGGCTGGCGGAACATCGCGAAGGGGTGATCTTGCTCTCCGGTGCCAAAGAAGGCGACCTTGGTATTGCCCTTAGCAAGGGCAACCAGGAAATGGTGAATGCCATTACTGCTTTCTACCAACAGCATTTTCCTGATCGCTATTATGTGGAACTGATCAGAACGGGCCGTGCGGGAGAGGAAGAATATCTGCATCAGGCAGTGGCATGGGCTGCTGAGCAAGACCTGCCGGTAGTGGCTACCAACGAAGTGTGCTTTATCGAGCAGGAAGCCTTCGATGCCCATGAAATTCGGGTATGTATCCATGATGGCTACACTCTGGATGACAAGCGTCGTCCCAAAAAATACAGTGAGCAGCAATATCTGCGTAGCGCAGAGGAAATGGCTGAGCTGTTCGCCGACATTCCCGAGGCACTGGCCAATACGGTAGAAATTGCCAAGCGTTGCAACGTTACCGTTAAGTTAGGTGAATACTTCCTGCCTAATTTCCCCACCGGCGACCTCAGCATTGAGGATTTTCTGGTCAAGAAGTCCGAAGAAGGCTTGGAAGAGCGTCTCGAATTCCTGTTTCCTGACCCAAAAGTCAGGGCAGAGCGACGCCCCGAGTATGATGAGCGCCTGGCCATTGAGCTTCAGGTAATTAACCAGATGGGCTTTCCCGGTTACTTCCTGATCGTAATGGAGTTTATCCAATGGAGTAAGGATAACGGTATACCGGTAGGACCAGGACGGGGTTCGGGTGCCGGTTCCTTAGTGGCCTATGCCCTGAAAATTACCGACCTTGACCCGCTCGAGTTTGACCTGCTTTTCGAACGTTTCTTAAACCCTGAACGGGTATCCATGCCAGACTTCGACGTCGACTTTTGCATGGACAGGCGTGATGAGGTTATCGATCACGTCGCCGAACTCTATGGCCGTGAAGCGGTATCCCAGATTATCACCTTCGGCACCATGGCGGCTAAGGCAGTGGTGCGCGATGTGGGCCGGGTACTCGGCCACCCTTATGGCTTTGTAGACAAGATCTCCAAGCTTATTCCCGGCGACCCCGGTATGACTCTGAGCAAAGCCTTCGAGGAAGAACCGCGCCTGCCGGAGCTCTATGACCAAGATGAAGAAGTGCGCGAACTGATTGATATGGCGCGCATTCTCGAAGGGGTTACAAGAAACGCCGGTAAACATGCCGGTGGCGTGGTCATTGCGCCGACTAAGATCACCGATTTCTCGGCGCTGTATTGTGATGATGAGGGCAAGAACCCGGTTACCCAATTTGATAAAAACGATGTGGAAACCGCGGGTCTGGTGAAGTTCGACTTCCTGGGATTACGTACCCTGACGATTATCCAGTGGGCCATCGATATGATCCGCGAGGGCAAAGGCAAGGAAATCGATATCGCCGCTATCCCGCTCGATGATCATCCCAGCTTCAGGCTGTTGCAAAACGCTGAAACCACGGCCGTATTCCAGCTCGAATCCCGCGGTATGAAGGAGCTTATCAAACGTCTTAAGCCAGACACCTTCGAAGATATTATCGCGCTAGTGGCCCTGTTTCGTCCGGGGCCGCTGCAATCGGGCATGGTGGATAACTTTATCGACCGTAAGCACGGCCGCGAGGAGATCTCCTATCCCGACGTACAGTATCAACACGAGTGTCTGAAGGAAATTCTTGAACCCACCTACGGCATCATCCTCTATCAGGAGCAGGTGATGCAGATTGCCCAGGTCATGTCTGGCTACAGCCTGGGGGGCGCTGACTTATTGCGCCGGGCTATGGGTAAGAAAAAGCCCGAAGAGATGGCCAAGCAGCGCAGTGCCTTCGAAGAAGGTGCAAAAAATAACAACATCGACGGCGAACTGGCGATGAAGATTTTCGATCTGGTGGAGAAGTTCGCTGGATACGGCTTTAACAAATCGCACTCAGCCGCTTATGCCCTGGTGTCTTATCAGACCCTGTGGCTGAAGACCCATTACCCAGCCGAATTTATGGCCGCGGTCATGTCCGCCGATATGGATAACACGGATAAAATTGTGACCCTGGTCGACGAATGTCAGCGTATGCAACTGACAGTGCTACCGCCTGATGTAAACACTGGCCAGTACAAATTTACCGTCAATCCGCAAGGGCAGATTGTCTATGGTATCGGCGCGGTTAAAGGGGTCGGCGAAGGTCCGATTGAAGCCATTATCGAAGCCAGGCAGGAAAAAGGCGCGTTTAAAGACCTGTTTGATTTCTGCGCCCGCGTCGATCTTAAACGGGTCAACAAGCGTGTATTGGAGAAGCTGGTGCTCTCCGGGGCCATGGATAACCTGGGTCCCCACCGTGCTTGCTTGATGGCGAGTCTGCCGGATGCTATTGCTGCTGCCGGTCAGCACGCCAAGGCGGAGTCTTTCGGTCAGTCGGATATGTTTGGCTTGCTGACCACCGAGCCGGAGGCGGTTAAGCAAGCTTTTGCCGATGTACCTCCTTGGCCGGAAAAAGTGTGGCTGGACGGGGAGCGTGAAACCCTGGGCTTGTATCTAACCGGCCATCCGATCAATCAGTATGCCGATGAAGTGCGTCAATATTGCCGTGGCCGCCTGGTGGATGTGAAACCCACAGGCCGCGAAGATAGCACCACAGTGGTAGGCCTGGTTATCGACATGCGCATCATGGTCAACAAGAAAGGCCGGCGCTGGGCCATTGTCACCTTGGATGATAAAAGTGCGCGCCTGGATGTACGTTTCTTCCCCGATATGTTCGAACAATACGAAGCAGTGCTGCAAAAAGACAGAATTTTGGTAGTATCGGGACAGGTCAGCTTTGATGACTTCTCGGGCGGCAATACAATGTCGGCCCGCGATGTGATGGATATCATTCAGGCTCGGGAAAAGAATGCCAGGGCCATCGTATTACAGATTGCTAAGCACTGGTGCGAGCCTGTGCGGGTGGACAGATTGCAGCAGGTGCTGACCGGGTTTAAGGGCGGCAGTTGTCCGGTCCATCTGCACTACCAACACCCTGACGCAGAAGCCATGCTCTGTGTAGGAGCTGGCTGGTATGTCACCCCGGAAGATGAATTGTTGCATGAATTAAAGCAGTTACTGGGAACGGAACAGGTCCGGCTGACCTTTCACTGACGCATTTCTCTGCTAGGCTGGATAGCAGGCAGGAAAGCAGGAGAGCGCCAGTGGGCGTGGCCAAACCCCATAATAATCACATAGGGTAGTGGAATGAGTTTGAACTATCTGAGTTTTGAGCAGCCAATCGCTGAGTTGGAAGCCAAGATTGAAGAATTACGCTTGGTCAACCGCGGTGGCGAGTTTGATGTGGGTATGGAAGAAGAGATCACCCGGCTTAAAGGCAAAAGTGCCGAGCTGACCCGTAAGATCTTCTCCGACTTGGGCGCTTGGCAGGTATCACAATTGGCCCGTCATCCCATGCGTCCATACACATTGGACTATGTTTCTCGCATTTTCACTGACTTTGACGAGTTGGCTGGCGATCGCGCTTTTGCTAACGATAAAGCCATTGTCGGCGGCCTGGCCCGTCTGGATGATCAACCGGTGATGATCATTGGTCATCAAAAAGGCCGTGATACGGCCGAGAAAATCAAACGTAACTTTGGTATGCCTAAGCCAGAGGGCTACCGTAAGGCCCTGCGCCTGATGGAGATGGCAGAGCGTTTTAATCTGCCGATCATCACTTTTATCGATACCCCCGGAGCATACCCTGGTGTAGGCGCGGAAGAACGCGGCCAAAGTGAAGCCATTGCCCGTAACCTTAAAGTGATGTCTGGCCTTAAAGTGCCTATCATCTGTACGGTGATCGGTGAAGGTGGCTCTGGCGGTGCCTTGGCCATTGGTGTGGGCGATAGGGTCAATATGCTGCAATACAGCACTTATTCTGTGATTTCCCCCGAGGGCTGTGCTTCAATCTTGTGGAAAAGTGCCGAAAAAGCCTCTCTGGCTGCCGAGGCCATGGGCGTCAGCGCCAGTCAGATTAAGAAACTAGGCCTTATCAATCATATTATTGACGAGCCCTTAGGTGGTGCCCATCGCAATCATGATGAGACCGCAGCCAATCTTAAGGCTTGCCTTAAGCAGCAACTGGCACAGCTGAAAAAGCTGTCCACCGAAAACCTGCTAAATGAACGCTATGAGCGTTTGATGTCCTTTGGCTATTGCTGATTGAAATCGCTACACTAGGCCGCATTCGCGGCCTTTTTTATTTCTGCCATCACCTTTGTGTTTACCGCTTTTCAACGATTTCTAACACCTTATCTGAACGATAAGCCCATTTATGTGGCTTACAGCGGCGGCATGGATTCGCAGGTGCTGTTGCATCTGCTCGTCACGCTCAGGAATCAGATACCCTCCCTTAACATTGGCGCTGTACATATTCACCATGGTTTAAGTAGCAATGCAGACAGCTGGCAGGTACATTGCGCGAATATCTGCGAGCAGTGGCAGGTGTCTTTTCTGACCGCCAGGCTAAGCCTGCGTCCGGATGCAGGCGAAAGTCTGGAAGCCGCAGCGAGAAAGGCCCGATATGCAGCTATCGCCAAGCTTGTGCCGGCCAACAGCGTCGTTCTTCTTGGACATCATCTGCAGGATCAATTGGAAACCATGCTGTTGCAGCTTAAACGCGGTGCAGGGCCCAAAGGCTTAAGTGCCATGGGAAAAGAAACGCTGCGTGACGGCCATCTATACCTTCGACCGCTATTGGAAATCGAGCGCGACGATATTCTTGCTTACGCCAAGGCTAATAAACTGCAGTGGATTGAAGATGAGTCCAATGCCGATGAGCGCTTTGATCGCAACTTTTTACGCCACAACATCTTGCCTATGCTGCAATCACGCTGGCCGGCCATGGCTAAAGCAACCGCCCGCAGTGCCAGGCTCTGCGCCGAGCAGCAATCACTTCTGGATGAGGTGGTAAGCGGTTACTTACAAAAACTCAGAAGGGCCCCAACAATACTGGATATTCCGCTGTTGATGGCGCACGCCCGGGCCTGGCAGCAACAGATTATTCGCTTGTGGTTAGCCGGCTTGGATGCGCCAGCCCTAAGTGAAAAACAGCTTGATATGCTAAAAGACGAAGTATTGTTGGCGCGGGAGGATGCTAACCCCTGTTTGAGTTTTGGCGGCTATGAATTGCGTCGCTTTGATAATGCTTTATATCTGCTAAAGCAGGATGGGGTCATGAACGATTTTTCTGTGTTATGGCATGGTCAACATGAACTAGCCCTGCCGGATGGGCGCATAGTGCTCTTTAGCCGTTCATCGGATAATCAGCATCCTGATACTTTATGTCTGTCGGTGCCTGATGGGGCCATGGTGTCATTGCAAACGGGGGGATTCAGTCAACGTTTTCGCCCTGTTGGTGCGCCTCACAGCAAGCCCCTGAAGCAATGGTTTAAGCAATGGCGTATGCCGCCCTGGGAGCGCGAGAGGCTAATCATGGTCCGTGTTGATGATACTATTGCCGGCATCCTTGGCTTTGGGGCCGATCAAGCCTTTTCTCCAGTCAACCCGGGTGACGGACTGTTATGTCTTTGCCTTAAGCGGCAAGAAACTGCCTCTGACTAGGCAAAACGCAGTACATCATTGCCGGTCTGCTTGGCCCGATACAAATCCTCGTCTGCCCGCTGGAACAAACTGATGGCGTTATCTTCAGGCAAGCATTTGGCCATGCCGATAGCACATTGGGCGCGATGCCTTGCCAATAACGGGTCTTGGGCCATAGCACGGTGGATGCGCTGACTGATGCACAGCAACGAGGTACTGTCCGCTTCTTCAATCAGGCAGCAAAACTCATCGCCGCCGAAGCGAAAGGCATAGTCTGTCTCCCTTAAGCTACCGCTGATGGCTTGTGCGGTGGCAATCAACACCAAGTCGCCTTCACCATGGCCGTATCTGTCGTTGATGGCTTTGAATTTGTTCATATCCAGCACCATCAGACCAAAGGGATGGCCGTGACGACGCATTTGCCCCAGATGGCGCTGCATGCACTCATCAAAACTGGCACGATTGCCAAGGCCGGTAAGGTGGTCCTTGGTCGCCAGGCTTTTCAGCTGGGCATGGCACAACGCGTTTTTGAGTGGTTGTTGCAGGCATTCGTGCAACTCATTCAATAGACGAATGTCACGGCCGCCGACGGCGCGTTGGAAATGGTACTTGATCTGTGCACTTTGAAAGGGCTCCAGGCGACAATCCTGCAGCTGGAAATACTGGCAGCCCTGCGGTGCTCCCAGGTTAATGCAAAACTGCTGCGCACGGAACTCCAGCGCTCCCAGGTCCAGCCGGCCTTTGAGCAATTCAAAGTAATCGTTAATCAGCCACTGCAGATCCAATGTTGCACTGAGCCTTTGCGTAATCAGTAGCAACTCACTGTCACTCAACAACTTTTCCATTTGATTGAAACTAAAATAGCTTTCTGCGGCTGTGCTATCGTAAATGGGTGTCAGCTGTTCCAAGGTTTCGCTCCTGACAAATAATCGGCGCAAGGACCAAAAGCCAAATGCCTCACTGTTCATGTTGAGAAATTTGCAAAATGCATGCCTGCCCAAGAAATCAGCCGCAAAAATAAGTACAAGGCGTTGAATGGAAAGTGATTTTGTTGATGTGTTGCTATTGATGGGGCTGGCTGTCGCCAATGTCTGGTTGTTCAGGCGCGTCAATTTACCGCCAATTTTGGCCTATCTCAGCTGCGGGCTATTGGCCGGGCCTGAACTTCTCAATCTTTATGACAATCCGGACAAGATCCATTTTATTGCTGAGCTTGGCGTGGTGTTTTTGCTGTTTACCTTGGGACTGGAATTTTCATTACCTAAGATGCTGGCTATGCGTCATCTGGTATTCGGCCTCGGTTTGGGACAGGTACTTCTTACCCTTGGCGCTTTTATGGGAGGAGCCTTGCTGTTGGGCTTCTCCACGCCTCAGGCCTTTGTAATTGGCGCGATGGCGGCCTTGTCTTCTACCGCTATCGTGATTAAGCAGCTTTCTGAAATGGGAGCGATTAATACCGGCCGCGGACAAATGACGGTCAGTGTACTGTTGTTTCAAGATCTGGCGGTGGTGCCTTTCCTGATTGTGATCCCGCTTTTAGCCGCCGATGCTGGGCAAAATATGGGCGTGGTGATTGCAACGGCCGTTTTCAAAGGGGCCTTGGTGGTTGCAATTCTGCTCTCTGTGGGTAAGTGGTTGCTACCACGAATATTCAGTGAGGTAGCGCGAACCAGGACCGATGAGCTGTTTGTTCTTACGGCTTTGCTGGTCACGCTACTGGCGGCGGGGTTGACCTACCTGTTTGGATTATCCATGGCCTTAGGCGCGTTTTTAGCCGGTATGATGTTAAGTGAAAGCCAATATCGTTACCAGTTGGAAGCGGATATCAGGCCATTCAGAGACATTCTGATGGGACTGTTCTTTATTACCATCGGTATGCGTCTGGCCTTGACGCCATTGTTCGACCATCTGCACTGGGTATTGCTCGGCGTACTGGTATTGATGATTGGTAAAATTGTGTTGATTCGCCTAATTGCCTGGCTTTTCAAGTCACCGGGGCAAGATGCCTGGGCTGCCGGGATAAAACTCTGCCAGATGGGCGAATTCAGCTTCGTGTTGGCAGCTTTGGCGGTAAATCATCGAATAATCAGTCCAGAACTCAGCTCCATGCTACTGACCATTGGCGTTATCAGTATGGCGTTAACGCCTTACTTGATTCATCACAGCAAAGGGCTGGCTAAAAATCTGACCCAGCCACCGCCCGTTGAGCAGGAAGATATCGACGAGTCACATCAACGGCAACGGGATCATGCGTTGATCTTCGGGTACGGTCGGGTGGGACAAACCGTGGGGCGAATGCTGCGGGTTGAGGCCATTCCTTTTGTCGCCGTGGACGCCGACCCTATTCGTGTTCAGGAGGCACGCAGCGCCGGCGAACCGGTGCTTTTTGGTGATGGTGCCAGCAAGGATATATTGCGTGCCATTGGAGTGGGCAGTGCCAAGCTCGCCATTATTACCTTCGATGAGCACCATAAGGCCATCGGTCTGATTGGTGCCATTCAATCCCTGAATCCGGAATTGCCGATAGTAGTGCGCACCCGCAAGGAGCACCGCGCGGAAGACTTTTATCTGGCAGGGGCTTCACAGGTGATTCCTGAGATCCTCGAAGGCAGCCTGATGCTGGTATCTCAGGTGTTACATCTATCTGGCGTGCCCATGTCCAGAATTCTCAAGCGGGTAAGGGAGGAGCGCAAGGGCCACTATGGTCATATGCATGGCTTTTATCCCGGTGAAAACACCCAACTCAATATCGAAAGTCAGTCCAAGCTGGAATTTCTGCATGCGGTTATCTTAAGTCCGGACGCCTGGGCAGTGGGCAAACCGTTGCGGGAAGTGAACCTGGCGTCGGTAAAAGTGGTACTAAAAGGACTGCGCCGAAACAATCAGGAGTTTGCCAACCCTGATGCAGATACCCTGCTAAAAGCCAATGATGTACTGGTGATTGCCGGTAAGCCGCGTCGGGTTGAGCGTGCCGAGCGGTATTTATTGGAAGGCCATTAGATTTCTAAAAAACCGCGGATTTCTTCCTGGCGTTTCAGACCATCCTCATAACCTTGTTTGATCAGTGCCTGACAATACTGGCCTTCAAACAGCAAATAACTTAATAAGCTGGACTCTGAATCCGGACGAATACCCATGATGCGCATCAGGCTTCGTATGCCGCGCGGTAACCTGGCATAGTGCTTTGCGGCTATTTCGTTAAAGTTGACAGATGGGTTGATCAGCAGGCATTCCACGGGTTTAAGGTGAGTGGCCTGACGCTGCTTTTCCGGCAATAACGACAGCGTATGGTTAATCCGATACAGACGCTCTAAGTCTGAGTTTAAGGTATCGGCGAAAATGGTATCCAGCAAATGGCCAGCCACCATGGCGCTGCTGGGGTGATGCTGTAACTGATGACGTTTATCCGGTTTGGGCTGAGCCGTGCCCACAATCAGCACCTTCTCTGCGCCTAAATGGATAGGGGGGCTAATGGGTGACAACTGGTGAATGGAGCCATCACCAAAATATTGATCTTCCAGTTTTACACTGGGAAAGACCATGGGAATGGCGGAGGAAGCCATCAAGTGCTCTACATTGAGCATGGCACGTTTGCCACGGCGCTTGGCTCGTTGCCAGGGCATCAATTCCGGTTGTCCCTGAAAAAAGCTGATGGATTCGTTAGTACTGTAACTGGAGGCCGTCACACTCACGGCCTTGAGATGGCCATACAGGATATTTCTATCAATACGGGAAAGGTCCAAAGTATTTTTAAGCAGCCGCCTCAATGGTCGATTATCCAGCAAGCTTACCGGCTTATTGGCCAATTGCTCGGCGCGTAAATTCTGCATCTGTCCACTGAGCAGGTGGCTAAATACCGGCAAGAAGTCGCTGGCATACACATGGTGGGTGCGAAAATTCTTCCATACCCATTCCAGCTTGCGCACCCCAAGGTGATAGCAGGAGGCAAAGCAGGCCAGGGCCGTGGCATTAATGGCCCCAGCAGAGGTACCACAGATGATGGGAAAGGGCAGGCTATGGTTTCTAGGCAATAAATGGGTAATGGCTTTGAGTACACCGACTTGGTAAGCCGCTTTGGCTCCACCTCCGGAGAGTAACAATGCAAATCGATGCCGCTCTAGCATGTTTTATGACCTAAAGCTTATCGAAATCAAGACATTGGCCCTCGAAGGCGGCAAACAGCGATAGTGGCATCTGGCCCGCCATTACCACGCTGCGACAATGCTTCTCAATAGCTTCGACTTCATCGTCTGTGCGGAAATGATCGTGGCTGTATAAGGCCAGGCGTTTGGCTTTTGCTGCCATCGCCAACTTTACGGCTTCATCGGCGACAGAGTGTCCCCAGCCAGATTTACTTGGCATATCTGCACCAATGTATTGGGCGTCATGGATCAGTAAATCGGCATGCTCGGCAAAGGTGACCCACTCCTGGAAATGGGTGTCTTCTTTATAAGGCGGATAGAGTTCGTTGTCGGTGATATAGGCCAGTTTTGCGCCATCGGCCTGGATCAGATAAGCACTGCCTTTGCCTGGATGATTCATTAAGTAGCGACTGATTACTGCACTGCCAATGCGCCAGCTACATGTAGCCTTGTCAATGTCGATAATCTTGATATTGGCACTGAGATCCCCAAAGCTGACCGGAAAACGGCTGCCGCTCATTTGCTGGATGACGGCGTCAGGCTCTTCCGGGGAGGTCATTCCTGGCGTAATAAAGATATTACGGCCATTTTGATAAATGGGCATAAAGAACGGAAAGCCCTGAATGTGATCCCAGTGATTGTGAGAGAGCAGAAGGTGAATATCGCCTTTTTTAGCCATCAACGTCTCACCAAGCTTTTTAATGCCGGTGCCTGCGTCGAGAATGATGTCGGTGCCGTCATTCAATTCCACATGGACACAGGCCGTGTTGCCGCCGAAGCGCACAAACTCAGGCCCAGGTGCGGGAATAGATCCTCTGACGCCATAAAAGGTTACTTTCATATTCTGCCTGCTGCGTGGATTCCTTCATGCAGGCCGTCACGCTTTATGTCCTAATCGCTGGCTCTCAATCAACAGAGCGAGCGGCGTAACAGCCGACTTTAATGCTAGTGTAATGCAAAGGTGTCAGAAGGATAAGTATCGCTCAAAGTGCAATTGATTGTTTTTGCATAAGAATAGCGATAAATCTTTGAGAAGGGACAGAAAAAAGGCGCCCTTAGGCGCCTTTGTTACAGAGACTGGATAAAGGATATTACGTCATTGAGGCCGAGCATTTTCTTCTCGCCGGTGCGACGACACTTGTATTCCACCTGTTGCTCATCGAGGTTGCGCTCACCTACCACAATATGATGAGGAATTCCCAATAGCTCCATATCGGCGAACATGACACCGGGGCGCTCTTTACGATCATCGAACAGTACCTCAATGCCCGCATCGTTCAACTGCTTGTAAAGTGTCTCTGTAGCTTCCTGAATACGATGGGATTTGTGCATATTCATGGGGATCAATGCCACTTTAAACGGGGCAATGGCATCGGGCCAGATAATGCCGAATTTATCGTGATTCTGCTCGATGGCGGCGGCGACAATACGGGTCACGCCGATACCATAGCAGCCCATCGTCAGCATCTGATGCTTGCCTGACTCGGTCAGTACACCGCAGTTCATGGCCTTGGAATACTTATCTCCCAACTGGAAAATGTGTCCCACTTCAATACCACGTTTGATTTCAAGACTGCCCTGACCATCAGGTGAAGCATCGCCGGCGATTACATTGCGGATATCGGCCACTGCAGGCAGGGGCAGATCACGTTCCCAGTTGATATTGAAATAGTGCTTACCGTCGATATTGGCGCCGGCACCAAAGTCGCTCATCTGCGCTACGGTACGGTCAACAATTACCGGAATGGGGAGTTTAACCGGACCCAAAGAGCCAGGACCGGCACCAATGAGATCGCGGATTTCATCTTCTGTAGCAAAGGTCAGTGGGCTGGCCACTTGTTCCAGTTTCTCGGCTTTGATTTCATTGAGTTCATGATCGCCGCGCACCATCAGCGCAACCAGTGGGCTAGCGCAATCTTCGCTGGCACGCACAATCAGGGTTTTAACTGTTTTCTCAATAGGCAGATTAAACTGCTCTACCAATTCATTGATGGTTTTGGCATTTGGCGTATCCACCATCTGCATTTCGGCGCCAGGCGCAGCGCGCTCACCAGCGGGCGCAACTGCTTCAGCCATTTCCACGTTAGCGGCATAGTTTGAACTGTCGCTAAAGGCGATATCATCTTCGCCCGAGTCAGCCAATACATGGAATTCATGGGACAAGCTGCCACCGATACTGCCGGTATCGGCCAGCACAGGACGATATTGCAGGCCAATACGCTCGAAGATATTGCAGTAAGCCTGGTACATATCCTGATAGGTTTTTTCCAGACAGTCCTGACCCAGGTGGAAGGAATACGCATCCTTCATAATAAATTCGCGACCACGCATCACACCAAAGCGGGGACGCACTTCATCGCGAAACTTGGTCTGTATTTGATACAGATTCAGTGGCAACTGTTTGTAACTGCTGACTTCCTTTCTGACCAACTCAGTAATGACTTCTTCATGGGTTGGACCGAGCACGAAATCGCGCTGGTGGCGATCTTTGAGGCGCAGTAGCTCTGGACCATATTCTTCCCAGCGACCGGATTCTTCCCATAAATCCGCTGGTTGCACCATGGGCATCAATACTTCAATGGCACCGGCGCGATTCATTTCTTCGCGCACGATATTAGCGACTTTGTTCAGCACGCGAAGACCGGTGGGCAACCAGGTGTACATGCCCGAGGCAAGCTTGCGGATCATTCCCGCGCGCAGCATCAGCTGATGGCTGATGACTTCGGCGTCGGCAGGAGTTTCTTTTTGGGTGGACAACAAGTATTGACTGCTTCGCATGATTCTTCTCTAGTCGAATACCCGGCCGTGCCGGGCTCGGGGATTATCTGATGGATAAAAGGGCCACATTCTAGCAGTAGCCAAAGGCAGGCTAAAGACTAGAATGCGCACATTAATGCAAGGGCATTCAGGCGAGGGTAATTTCCATTACCAGCGCGCGATTGTCTGCAACTGTCCAGCGCACATTGATGTCTTCTAAACGCATGCCATAGGTTTCCTCTGCATTCTGCTGTTTTTTGTAGGCCGGACGCGGATCTTGCGCCAATACTGCCGCTATCAGATTGTGTAAATGGGCCTTATGCAGGTGCGCCATCTGTTCACTGGCCTGTTGGCTGAACTCAACTGCCATCAACGCTGGTTTGTCCTGCGCCATGCCGCCTGTGGCATCCGGCAACGCATCGGCATAGGGAATATAGGGTTTTATGTCCCAAAGGGGAGTGCCGTCCAACAAATCCATGCCGCTGACTATCAGCACGGGTTTGCCTTCGCGACTTTCCAGTCCTTGCAGCTTAACCACCGACATACCGATGCCATTGGGCCGATGGGTGCTGCGAGTGGCAAACACGCCCATTTTGGCGTTACCGCCAAGTCTTGGTGGCCTGACTAAAGGAGACCAACCGCGATCCTGGGTCTGGTGAAAGTGAAACAGTAACCAGAGGTGTGAGTAGTTTTCGATACCGCGAAAGCAGTTGATGTCATCAAACGGCGACTGAAAATGAATTTCTCCACGGGCCTCTGCCACCAGGCCGGGTTGCCTGGGAATGGCAAATTTTTCTTTGTAGGGGGTGCGGATAAAACCAATGGGACAAAGTTGCATCAATCTTTCTTGAGGAGCCGTGACCAGTTGCAAATTTACCATGTTTTTCAGGCATTCCCCTACTGATCTGTCCCCTAATTATGGATACACTGAGTCCCCAAATTTTCCTTTGTATGCCACAAAACCAGATTATTGATGTCAGTGATTGAATGACAGCAAGAAACAGGCTGCAGAGAACAAGCTTGTCGGACTTGAAATTCTTCGACTTACCCCAATATGCAAATCGCTTTGTCTAACGTATTGATCATTTAAGGAATCTTATGATCTCGGTAAAGAACCTCAGCAAAAAGTTCGGCGGTTTTACCGCAGTGGACAATTTATCTTTCGAGGTAAAACCCGGCGATATCGTCGGCTTCCTCGGCCCCAATGGTGCGGGCAAGTCCACTACCATGAAAATGCTCACCGGTTTTCTTGAGCCCTCAGGCGGTGAAATTCGCATTGCCGACATGGCCATGACCGATGCCAGCAAAAAAATCCAGAGGCGAATTGGTTACCTGCCCGAAGGAGCCCCCGCCTATGGTGATATGACACCTATCCAGTTTTTGAATTTCATCGCCGATATTCGCGGCTTAAAAGGCGAACGCAAGACGCAGCGAATTCGCGAGGTTATTCAGTTAATCGAACTGCAAGATGTGCTGGACAGGCCCATTGAAAACTTATCTAAGGGTTTTAAACGCCGTGTGGGATTGGCCCAGGCCATTTTGCATGATCCCGAAATCCTGATCCTCGATGAGCCTACCGATGGTCTGGATCCCAACCAGAAACATCAGGTGCGGGAACTGATCCAGAATCTCTCCAAAGACAAGATTGTGATCATCTCCACCCATATTCTCGAGGAAGTCACTGCTGTCTGTAACCGGGCAATGATCATTGCCGCAGGCAAGATGCTGTTTGATGCCTCTCCCGATGCACTGCAGCGAAAATCACGCTACTACAAGGCGGTTACCCTGCATTTTGGCCAACTGACTGATATTTCCGGTTTGGCGGAACTCAAGGGCGTTGCTGATATGGAAGTGGACAGGGACAGCGGCCGGGTGACCTTGTTTCCGGAGGAAGGCGTGGACTTGCTGGAGCCTGTCTCGGCTTATATCAAAGATCGTGCCTTACAGGTCGACACCCTTTATAGCGAGCAGGGCAGACTCGATGATGTGTTCAGACAAATGACGGCAGAGGTAAAAGGATAATGTCCAATATCTTGATTTTGTTTCGGCGGGAGTTCGCCAGTTTCTTTGCCACCCCGGTGGCTTATGTCTTTATCCTGATCTTTTTGATGTTAAGTGGGGTGTTCAGCTTCTATGTCGGCAATCTGTATGAGCGCGGGCAGGCTGACTTATTGCCTTTCTTTAATTTTCATCCCTGGCTTTATCTGTTCCTGGTACCGGCCATGGCCATGCGTACCTGGTCTGAAGAGCGAAAAAGCGGCACCATTGAACTACTGATGACATTACCGGTCACCACTTTTGAAGCGATGATGGGCAAGTTCCTGGCAGCGTGGTTTGTGCTTGGGTTGTCTTTATTGCTGACTTTCCCTCTGTGGCTAACGGTGAACTACCTGGGTAATCCGGACAACGGCATTATCCTGGCCGCGTATATTGGCAGTTGGTTAATGGCTGGTGCCTTCCTGGCGGTTGGGATTTGTATGTCTGCATTGTCCAAGAGTCAGGTAGTGGCCTTTATTCTGGCCGTCGTCGTTTGCTTCTTGTTTGTGCTCTCAGGTAGCAACATTGTGCTTGAAGCATTCAAAGGCTGGCTGCCGCCGATTCTGCTGGATACCCTTGCCTCTTTTAGTTTTCTGACTCACTTCGAAGCGATGGCCAAAGGCGTATTGGCCCTGGATGATGTGGGATATTTCCTGATAGCCATCGGCATCTGGCTGTATGGCGGTTTCCTGGCCATCGAACAGAAAAAGGCGGAGTAATAAAATGTCGAATAAATTGACCTCCTTTTTGGCCGGCGTGCTGCTACTGCTGGCCTTCTTTGTGTTAGTGCTGCTGAACAATCAGTTACTGGGCAGTGCCAGATTGGATTTGACCGAAAATCAGGTGTACTCGCTTTCCGATGGCAGTAAGCAGATTCTGGCTGAGATAGAAGAGCCGGTACAGTTGTACTTCTTCTTCTCGGACAAAGCCTCTAAGGGCATGACCAGCTTGCGTAACTACGCAAACCGGGTGGAAAGCCTGTTGCAGGAGTATCGCTCGGCGTCTGGTGGCAAGATCCAGCTGCATATTATCGATCCTGAGCCATTCTCCGAAGCTGAGGACGAAGCTAACCGCTTTGGATTGACGGCTGCTACTATCGGACAAGCCGGCGATGCTATTTACATGGGGTTGGCGGCACGTAATGCTTTTGATGATGAGAAGGTGATCGCCTTCTTTGATCCGCAGCAGGAGAGCTTTCTGGAATATGAAATCAGCAAGCTGATTTATCAGTTGAGCGATCCGCAAAAAGTGAAAGTGACACTGTTGTCTGATTTGGCGGTAAATGGTGGTCAAAACCCCATGACCGGGAGATTTGACCCTGCCTGGACCAGTATCAGTCAGCTGCAGCAGTTGTACGATGTGGAGCAACTGGGTACAGATGCCGATGCTATTCCTCAGGACACCGATGTACTGTTGCTTATCCATCCCAAAAACCTAAGTGATGCCTTGCAATTCAGTATTGACCAGTACGCCATGAAAGGTGGCAAAGTGCTGATGTTTGTCGATCCTCACCATGAGTCTGATCCCATGGGCGGCATGGGCGGTGCCAATAGCTCTGACCTGGAAAAGCTGTTCGCTGCTTGGGGATTCAGCTTTGATCCTGGCCAAGTGGTGCTTGATGCTGCTACTGGGTTGGATATTCGCACTCAAACAGGGGTTGCCAGACATATGGGCTTCCTGGGGCTTGGCGTTGATCAATTAGATAGCTCAGATGTGACAACCCGAGGTCTGGAAATGATCAACGGGGCATCTTTGGGTGCATTGAAGGTTAATGACGGAGCCGCTATCAAGTGGTCGCCATTGCTTCAATCCTCTTCGACCACAAGCCTGGTGGATAGCATGCGCTATGCCATGACCCGCGATGTGAAGGAGTTGGCCAATGATTTTGTCGATTCTCAGCAGGTGCATGTATTGGCTGCCAGGGTATCGGGTAAGGCTGAGTCAGCCTATGAAGAGACACCTGAAGGCGTCAATGCAGAGGATTTTAAGCAAAGTACTGACAACCTGAACGTGATTGTAGTCGCGGATACGGATCTGCTGACTGACAGGTTCTGGGTCAGCCAGGCAAATTTCTTCGGGCAAACCATCTTTACCCCCTTTGCGAACAATGGTGACTTCTTAACTAATGCAGTGGAAAACTTAGGTGGTAGCAATGCCCTTATCAGTATCCGTAGCCGCGGTACGTTCTCACGCCCCTTTGACCGGGTGCAGGAACTGACGGTTAAGGCCGAGCAAGCCTTTCGCGATCAGGAGCAGTTGTTGCAGCAGCAGTTGGACGAGACTGAGCAGCAACTGGCAGAGCTACAGGGGCAGCGTAATGATAGCGGTGCCTTAGTATTGTCTGAATCCCAGCAGCAGGCGTTGGAAGATTTTCTGCAGAAGAAAATTGAAATCCGTAAGGCCCTGCGTGAGGTACGCCATCAATTGGATAAAGATATCGAAGCACTTGGCAGTTGGCTGAAGCTTATCAATATCGCCGCGGCCCCGGTGATATTGGTATTGTTCCTGAGCTTGCTGGCCAGGTTATTGCGCCGGAAGGCTGGAGGGATGCAATGAATAAACACCTATTATCCCTGACGCTGATTGTCCTACTGGGGTTATTGGGCGGGTATTTACTGAATCAGCAAGGCGCCGATCAAGGATTGCCTGAGCGTGGACCGCTGCTACCTGAGTTGGCAGAGCAGGGCAACGCGATTCAATCCATTCGCGTACAGAACGCTCAGCAAGGAGATATCCAGGCCAAATTGCAGGATGGGCAATGGGTGCTTGCCAGCACTTTCCCTGCCGATGCAGAGAAACTGGCCGAGTTAGTGCAGGCGCTGGTGGATGCACAAAAATTGCAGCAGAAAACCGCTAATGCCGAGTACTTTCATCGTCTTGGCTTGCAGGATATTGAAGTGACAGACAGCGTAGCCAGCTTGCTCACTATTGATGCGGCCAATCAGCGTTGGCAGGTGCTGGTGGGTAATGTGCCTGCATCGGGTCATGGCCGTTATGTGCGTATGGCCGGTGATGAACAGTCCTGGTTAATCGACAAGGATTTGGACATACCGGTCACCGAGCTGGATTGGATGCGCCAGCCGATTTTGGATGTAAGCAAGGATGAAGTGACAGCATTGTCGCGCACCGACGAGCCCGGCTGGTCCATGGTGCGCAACGAACAAAGCACAGAGTTCGAACTGGCTGCCATGCCTACAGGCCGTGGGCTTAAATATGCCGCGGTGCTGTCGGGCGTAGTATCAAACCTGGTTAATTTGCATTTTGAGCAAGTACAGGCCTGGGATGCGTCCTTATGGCAAAGTTATACACCGGTTGCTGATTTTAGCCTTCAGACCAATTCAAAGGGGCAGATTAATATTCAACTGGCGCAGGCAGAGGGACGCCACTTTGTGCATTTTAACCAGGAGAGTGAAGAATCGGAGCCAGCCTACTGGCAACGATGGATATTCCAGATCTCTGATTTTTCGGCTGGACAGTTGAATAAAGTATTGGAAGATTTCCTGGCCGAGCCGCCAGCGCCACAGGACAAGCTTCCCGTAAGCAACTTGGATGAAGGGCAGTAGCTCTTCGGCTAGCAGCAAAGGCCCCTTAGCGGGCCTTTGTTATTTAACAGACTTGGTAACGGCTTTTTGACACTCTTTTAAGAGTGCAGCGAGTGCCCCGATGCCCATCTGATTGGCTTTCTCAACATTGCGCCTCGGAATACTGTCGGGATCCGGGTGATTGGCCGTAGCCCGCTCAATACTCTCTTCTCTTAACAGATGCAAAGTCGGGAGTGGAGCCCGATTGGTGTAATTGCCGGCTTCTTTAGGTGAGGCATCGTCAAAACAATAATCGGGATGGAAATGGGCAAGCTGATAGGTGCCCTCATAACCTTGGCGAGAAATAGCCAGGTTGGCTTCATCCACCATCAGTAAAAAGTCGTCAAAGTCCTCAAAGCCGGCGCTCAGCACCATTAGGGTGGTTGCTGTTTGTGGATGCTCATCCAGATATTGGCATTCATCCAACAGCCAGTCGACCACCTTCACCACTGAGCCGGTAGCCTTATGCACATAACGAATACTGTGGCTGACCACTTCGCGCTTGGCGAAGGGACAAAAATTCAGCCCCACCACCACGGTCTCTACCCAGCATTTCGTTAGCGCGATGACATCGACCTCTTCTGGCATGAATGAGCCGCTCCTTAACTGTGGAACTTCACATAGGCTTCAAGGGTATTTTCTATCAGGCTGGCGACTGTCATCGGGCCAACGCCACCTGGTACCGGGGTTATCCAGCCCGCTCGCTGCGCCGCTTCTTCAAAAGCCACATCGCCAACCAGTTTACCGTCATCGGTGCGGTTAATGCCCACATCGATAACGATAGCGCCAGGTTTAATCCATTCTCCGGGGATAAATTCAGGCTTGCCTACCGCCACAACCAATAATTCTGCCCGCTCCACATGGGATTTCAGATCTTTGGTAAATTTGTGGCAAGTAGTGACGGTACAACCCGCGAGCAGAAGCTCCAGAGACATAGGGCGACCGACAATATTCGAAGCGCCTACAATTACCGCATCCATGCCTTTGATAGGACGCTTGGTAGAATCAATCAGGCTCATAATGCCTTTAGGGGTGCAAGGACGCAGGGCGGGAATGCGCTGTGCCAGACGACCAATATTATAGGGGTGGAATCCATCCACATCTTTGTGAGGGTGAATGCGTTCCAGCACCTGCTCAGCATTGAGGCCGGCGGGCAAGGGTAGCTGCACCAAAATGCCGTCCACCTCTTTGTCTTCATTCAACTTGTCCACCAGTTCCAACAACGTCTGTTGGCTGGTATTGGCTGGCAGATCATAAGACTTGGAGAAGAAACCAACCTCTTCACAGGCATTCCGCTTACTGCCCACATAAACTTGTGACGCAGGATCGCTGCCAACCAGAATGACCACCAGGCCAGGGGGCCGTTTACCGGCACGGGTTATGGAGGCAACGTGGTTAGCCACATTGTGGCGCACCTGTTTGGCGATAAGTTTTCCGTCGATGATCTGTGCTGGCATTAGCTGAATGTTTCCGCTTTTCGAAGGGGGCGACATTCTCCCATGGGGAGACAAAACGGGCAATTCTGGACTCAACTTAGTGACGGATTTAAGCTAAAAAAAGCTCGTTGTTTAATCGCCCTGATGAAAATCTCAGCAGACGAACTTTTTACCCTTAAAAAAGGTTTGACGCTCTTGGGGCAAGCCGGTAGTATGCGCACCCCGTAGCCGCTGAGAAGTTGCTACGACAAGAAATCGGTGAGTAGCGCAGCTTGGTAGCGCACTTGTTTTGGGTACAAGGGGTCGCAGGTTCAAATCCTGTCTCACCGACCACTTCTTGTTTTGAACCTGGTTCGAAAAGCGCCCGTAGCTCAGCTGGATAGAGCAACGGCCTTCTAAGCCGTGGGTCGCAGGTTCGAATCCTGCCGGGCGCGCCACGCGACCTGCCGGATGATAACCGAAAGGGTTCAAAGCAGTAACGCCGGTAGGCACTAAAATACAATCTCCAGTGGTGGGCGTAGCTCAGTTGGTAGAGCCCCGGATTGTGATTCCGGTTGTCGTGGGTTCGAGTCCCATCGTCCACCCCACTTCCTTTCTAAATAATTTTTATCTTTCTTGCACTTAGTCGACTATGTCCATGTGTTTGTCCGCAAACCCGGGCATTTTTGCGTTTTTACGCTGGTATTGACAAGGTGCTGCCGATATAATGCCGCGTCATTTTATCAGGTCACAGTCTACCCTATTTCCTGCTCTGTCCTGTGAGGCCCGTAAAGAGGTCAATAAAACAGAGGGATAGAGGTAGCTTTTTCAAGAGCCTAGTGCGCAAAGTTGAGGTAGAAGAATGCAAGTTTCAGTTGAGACGACTCAGGGTTTAGAACGCCGTCTGACTATCACCGTGCCTGCTGAGAAGGTAGACACCGCTGTTAAGTCACGTCTTCAGCAATTGGCCAAAACCCAGAGGATCAACGGTTTCCGTCCTGGCAAAGTGCCAGTGGCTGTAATCCAGAAGCGTTACGGCCAGGCCGTACGTCAAGAAATCGCTGGCGAAGTGATGCAGCGTAATTTTTATGAAGCCATCATCAAAGAAAAGCTGAACCCAGCCGGTATGCCTTCTTTTGAAATGAAGAAGGATGTTGATGGTGAAGATCTGCAGTTTGTTGCTTCTTTCGAAGTATATCCAGAAGTTGAACTGAAGAGCCTGGACAAGATCGCTATTGACAAGCCTGTTGTGGAAATCTCCGACAAAGACTTGGACAACATGATGGAAACCTTGCGCAAGCAGCACGCCTCTTGGAAGGAAGTGAAGCGCAAGGCCAAGAAAAACGATCGCGTAACTATCGACTTCGTGGGCACAATCGACGGTGAAGAATTTGAAGGCGGCAAAGCCGAGAACTTCCAGCTGGAGATGGGCAAAGGCCGCATGATTCCAGGTTTTGAAGAGCCTATCGTAGGCAAGAAAACCGGTGAAGAAGTGGTTGTGGATGTTACCTTCCCAGAAGATTATCACGCTGAAAAATTGAAGGGTAAAGCCGCTCAGTTCGCCGTTAAAATCAATAAGGTTGAAGAGCTGGAGTTGCCTGAAGTAAACGAAGAATTCGTGAAGCTTTTTGGTATTGAAGATGGCAGCGTTGACGCTCTGCGTGCAGAAGTACGTAAGAACATGCAACGTGAGCTGGACCAGGCTCTGAAAAACCAAGTAAAAGAGCAGGTTATTAAAGGTTTGCTGGACAGCAACCCTATCGACCTGCCTAAAGCGTTGGTTGATCAGGAAATCGAGGCGCTGCGTCAGCAAGCTCTGCAACGTTTCGGTGGCCAGCAGAAAGGTCAAATGCCTCAGCTGCCAGGCGAGCTGTTTGAAGAAAATGCCCGTCGCCGTGTAAGCGTTGGTTTGCTGCTGGGTGAAGTGATCAAGCAGAACGAGCTGAAGCCTGATCAAGCGAAAGTAGATGCTCTGATCGAAACCACTGCATCTGCCTATGAAGACCCTGCTGAAGTGGTCGCCTACTACAAAGGCAACAAGGAACTGATGAGCCAGATGCAGAATGTTGCCCTGGAAGATCAGGCGGTTGATTGGCTGCTGTCTAATGCCAAGGTAAAAGAAGTTAAGAAAGCCTTCGACGAAATCATGAACAGACAGGCCTAATTTGGCTCTGTTTCGTTGACTTGTTCCGTCGTCAACTGATTAAATGCTCGGTATCTGCCGAGCATTTTTATTTTGGGAACAGAATCTTCTTATGATGCCGCACAACTCTATAGATCCAACCAATTCGCTGGTGCCCA
Source organism: Aliiglaciecola sp. CAU 1673 (assembly GCF_029223185.1). Taxonomy (GTDB): domain Bacteria; phylum Pseudomonadota; class Gammaproteobacteria; order Enterobacterales; family Alteromonadaceae; genus Bowmanella. The sequence goes on along the minus strand of NZ_JARHUG010000016.1, from coordinate 62,166 downwards.
TGGTGGTGGAACAAACTGCCAAGGGTGAACGCGCTTACGATATTTATTCACGACTGCTGAAAGAGCGGGTGATCTTTTTAGTCGGTCAGGTCGAAGACCATATGGCTAACCTGATCGTTGCTCAGATGCTGTTCCTTGAATCAGAGAATCCTGATAAGGACATCTTCCTGTATATCAACAGCCCGGGTGGCTCGGTGACAGCAGGTATGGCTATTTACGATACCATGAAGTTTATCAAGCCCGATGTGAGCACTGTGTGTGTCGGTCAGGCCGCCAGTATGGGCGCATTCTTGCTGTCCGGTGGTGCCAAGGGTAAGCGCTATTGTTTGCCTAATTCGCGGGTGATGATTCACCAGCCATTGGGTGGATTCCAGGGACAGGCTTCGGACTTTGAAATTCATGCCCGTGAAATACTGTCCATAAAGGAGAAGCTCAATCGCTTAATGGCTGAGCACACTGGTCAGGATATTGAGATTGTTTCTCGTGACACTGACAGGGACAATTTCATGAGTGCCCAAGAGGCCAAGAACTATGGATTGGTGGATGAGGTGTTAACGCACCGCTTGGACGCCCGTCAGGATAAATAAATTGAGCATTTGGCCGATAGCAGTTAATACTTGTAGAAGTGATTAGCGCTGCGCCCGGTCAGACAGAGGTAAAGTGTAAATGAGCAATAATCATAGCGGGGAAGGCGATAACAAACTGTTGTACTGCTCTTTCTGCGGTAAAAGCCAGCACGAAGTGCGTAAGTTGATCGCCGGTCCCTCAGTGTTTATCTGCGACGAGTGCGTAGAGCTCTGCAACGATATTATTCGCGAAGAGATCAAAGAGATCGCGCCGAAGAAAAAGCAGAGTGCCTTGCCCAAGCCCAACGAGATCCACCGTCATCTTGATGACTATGTGATCGGTCAGGAGCATGCCAAGAAAGTCTTGGCAGTGGCCGTGTACAACCACTATAAGCGTCTGCGTAACGGTGACGTGCATGAAGGGGTTGAACTGGGTAAGAGTAATATCCTGTTGATTGGTCCTACGGGTAGCGGTAAGACTTTGCTGGCCGAAACCTTGGCGCGCTTCCTGGATGTGCCCTTTACTATGGCTGATGCCACCACCTTAACCGAAGCCGGTTATGTGGGCGAGGATGTGGAAAACATCATCCAGAAACTGCTGCAGAAATGCGATTATGATGTAGAGAAAGCCCAGCGCGGCATTGTTTACATCGACGAAATCGACAAGATTTCACGCAAGTCAGATAACCCATCTATCACTCGCGATGTGTCCGGTGAAGGGGTGCAGCAGGCCTTACTGAAACTTATCGAAGGTACCATTGCTTCCGTTCCACCACAGGGCGGACGTAAGCATCCTCAGCAGGAGTTCCTGCAGGTAGACACCTCCAAGATCCTGTTTATCTGCGGCGGCGCGTTTGCCGGATTGGATAAGGTGATTGAACAGCGTTCACATACCGGCACCGGTATTGGCTTTGGTGCAGAGGTGCGGGCCAGCAAGGACAAGTTGACGCTCAGTAAGCTATTCCAGCGCGTAGAGCCGGAAGATTTGATCAAATATGGTCTTATCCCCGAGTTTATTGGTCGTTTACCGGTTGTAGCCACACTGGAAGAATTGAATGAGGAAGCCCTGATTCAAATCCTGAGAGAGCCCAAAAATGCGCTGACCAAGCAATACGGCGCACTTTTTGCGATGGAAAATGTGGAACTGGAGTTTCGCGATGACGCCTTACATGCCATTGCCAAAAAGGCTATGGAGCGAAAAACCGGTGCGCGTGGTCTTCGCTCTATCGTAGAAGGTGTGTTGCTGGATACCATGTATGACTTGCCGGCCATGAGTGGCGTCGGCAAAGTAGTGGTGGACGAGTCAGTGATCAAAGGTGAATCCAAACCCATCGTAATATATGCCAAGGAAAAGAAGGCTGCGTCTGAGTAGTGCTCTTTTGCTTGATAAAGGCCCTTCGGGGCCTTTTTTATTGTCCCCAAAAATAAACTGATTAAAAACTCTGCAATTAACCACAAAAGGGCAAAAAATCTCATAGCTGATAAGCTTTTACTCTCGCCGCAAGCATTTTTATCCTGCTAGGATAGAAGCAGTCCCCGGGATACAGTGGCCGATTGATCTTTCAATTTGTATCCCCATATATAAACGACTTTGGTTTTAGGAAAGAAACAGTATGGCAAGTGAAACAGCCGATCGCGTCGAAATGCCGGTACTGGCGCTACGTGACGTGGTGGTTTACCCACATATGGTGATTCCCCTTTTTGTCGGACGGGAAAAGTCTATCCAGTGCCTTGAAGCGGCCATGAACAACGACAAGCAAATCTTTCTGGTCGCACAGAAGGATGCGGGGATCGATGAGCCCAACACCGATGACATTTATAAGGTCGGCACTATTGCCACTATTTTGCAGCTTTTGAAATTGCCTGATGGCACCGTCAAAGTGCTTGTGGAAGGGAATATCCGCGGCGAAATTCAGACTTATCTGCAGACCGAAGAATACTTTGTCGCTGAGGTGTTACGTCGCCAGGATCCACCTGTTGCCGATGCCGAGCAGGAAGTATTGATTCGCTCAGCTATTTCTCAGTTTGAAGGCTATGTCAAACTCAATAAGAAGATCCCTCCAGAAGTACTGACATCTTTAAGCGGTATCGAAGATGCGGCACGTCTTGCCGACACCATGGCCGCCCATATGCCACTGAAGCTGGCAGAAAAGCAGAAGGTGCTGGAAATGTCCCAGGTCAATGAACGCCTGGAATATCTGATGGCGTTGATGGAAGGTGAAATTGACCTGCTGCAGGTGGAAAAGAAGATCCGCACCCGCGTTAAAAAGCAGATGGAGAAGAGCCAGCGTGAGTATTATCTCAACGAACAGATGAAGGCAATTCAGAAAGAGCTTGGTGAATTGGATGAAACACCGGATGAGTTTGAAGCGCTAAGCAAAAAGATTGAAGCCGCCAAGATGACAGCAGACGCCAAGCAAAAGGCGATGGCAGAGCTGCAAAAGCTGAAGATGATGTCTCCCATGTCTGCAGAAGCGACAGTGGTGCGCAGCTATATAGATTGGCTGGTGTCAGTGCCGTGGTACAAGCGCAGCAAAGTGAAGAAAGATTTAGCCGCCGCCGAGCGTGTATTGGATGCCGATCACTATGGTCTGGAACGCGTCAAAGAACGCATTTTAGAATATTTGGCGGTACAACAGCGGGTACGTAAGCTAAAAGGCCCCATTCTGTGCCTTGTGGGCCCACCAGGTGTGGGTAAAACGTCACTTGGCCAATCTATTGCTAAAGCCACTGGGCGCGAGTATGTGCGTATGGCATTAGGTGGCGTACGTGATGAAGCTGAAATTCGTGGTCACAGGCGAACCTACATTGGCTCATTGCCGGGCAAGTTGATCCAGAAAATGGCCAAAGTCGGCGTAAAGAACCCGCTTTTCCTGCTCGATGAAATCGACAAGATGTCCTCTGATATGCGCGGTGATCCTGCTTCAGCGTTACTGGAGGTATTAGATCCTGAGCAAAACAGCACCTTCAGCGACCATTACCTAGAAGTGGATTACGACCTCTCCGATGTGATGTTTGTGGCCACCTCCAACAGCATGAACATTCCCGGTCCGTTGCTGGACAGGATGGAAGTGATTCGTCTGTCTGGTTACACCGAAGATGAAAAGCTTAACATTGCCAAGCGCCATCTGATCGATAAGCAGATGAGCCGTAACGGTCTTAAAAAAGGTGAATTGGTTATCGAAGAATCGGCCATTATCGGCGTAATTCGTTACTACACCCGTGAAGCAGGGGTGCGCAGCCTGGAGCGGGAGATCTCCAAGATTTGCCGCAAAGCAGTGAAGAATGTGTTACTGGATAAATCCATCAAGAAAGTGGTGGTGACCCAGGATAATCTGGCCGACTACCTCGGTGTACAGCGCCATGACTACGGTAAAGCGGATAAGAATAACCAGATTGGTCAGGTTACCGGCCTGGCCTGGACTCAGGTAGGCGGCGACTTGCTGACCATTGAGACGGCCGCTGTGGTCGGCAAAGGCAAGACCACTTTCACCGGTTCCCTTGGTGATGTGATGCAGGAGTCCATCCAAACGGCCATGACCGTCGTGCGTAGTCGCGCCAAGAAACTGGGTATTAACAGCAACTTTTACGAAAAGCGCGATATCCACGTGCATGTGCCGGAAGGTGCCACACCTAAGGACGGCCCCAGTGCCGGTATTGCCATGTGCACGGCATTGGTCTCCACCCTGACCGGCAATCCGGTGCGTTGTGACGTGGCCATGACCGGTGAAATTACCCTGCGTGGTGAAGTGCTGGCTATTGGTGGACTGAAAGAAAAATTACTGGCAGCGCATCGTGGTGGCATCAAAAGGGTCATTATTCCTAAAGAGAATGAGCGTGACCTGAAAGAGATCCCGGACAACGTCAAAAAGGATTTGGAAATTCACCCGGTACAGTGGATTGATGATGTATTAACCCTGGCCCTGGAGAATAATCCGGAAGGATTTGAGGTGGTCGAGTGGGTTGACGAGGTGGCAGAGCAGAAAAAATAGGCCTTTAGGCCTATTTTTTTGTTTTTTTTGCCGTTTCGGGGCTTTCCTGTCCCCAAAGTTGTGGTAGCCTTAGTCGGAAATCGCCTCAGGCCTTGTCCCTAAAGGGATCGCGGCGATTCGCCAAGGTTCGGTCGTGGACGTTATTTGGCTTGAAGTTCGTACACAAGCTTGTTATAACAATTTCGCAACAAATGTTTGCGGATCAGACAATATAATAACAATTGAAGGGGATGACATTGTGAATAAGTCTCAACTAATCGATAAGATCGCTGCTGGTGCTGATATTTCTAAAGCTTCTGCAGGTCGCGCACTGGATGCTTTCACCGATGCAGTGACTGAGGCGCTCAAAGGTGGTGATCAGGTTGCTCTGGTAGGTTTCGGTACTTTCGCTGTTCGTGAGCGTTCTGCTCGTAGCGGCCGTAACCCACAAACTGGCGCAACTATCCAAATCGCTGCAGCTAAGGTTCCTGCTTTCAAAGCTGGTAAAGCCCTGAAAGACGCCTGCAACTAATTCGATTGCTTTGTCTCAAAAAGGCGATGAGGTATCATCGCTTTTTTTGTTTCTGCAACGGCATTTCCCGTTGGTCTGCGAATCGCCGGAGGCGGATTTTTTTCCTTCCTAAATAGGCTATAATCCCGCCGTTTCAGGGAAATCCCGTGGTCGCAAAAAGTGGCCTAAAACTCAACCGGAGTTGTGAATCCAAGATGTTAGAGAGAATTAGAGAAGGCGCCCAAGGGTTTTGGGCAAAGGCTATTTTGGGCTTGGTGATCCTGACCTTCGCCCTGGCCGGTGTTGGCAGCTATTTGAACGCCAAAAGCGACAACCCTGTAGCCACAGTCAACGGCGAAGACATTCCGCAATCCAGTCTTGAGCGTGCCTATCAAAATGAACGGGCGAGAATGGAGTCTCAGTATGGCGAGGCTTTTGCCGACCTGATGGCCGACAGCGAGTATATGAAAAGTTTCCGCAGTGGCTTGGTGGATAGACTGATTGCCGAGAAGTTGATCGAGCAGACTGCCAAAGATATGGGGCTGCGAGTCAGTGACCAGCAAATTCGTGATGCCATCGTGTCGATGCCTGAGTTCCAGATTGCAGGTACCTTTAACAATGAGCGTTATCTGGCCGTACTTAGACAAGCCGGCTTTCAGCCAGCCGATTTTCGTGATCTGATGCGTCGCGACATGACTCGTCAACAGGTGGTTCGCGCTGTAATGGGCTCTGAGTTCAGTTTGGATAACGAAGCGCAGTATGCTTTTGGCCTGCAACAGCAAAGCCGTGATATCAAACACCTGAGCATTAATGCATCGACTTTCCGTGATCAGATAGAAGTCAGTGAGCAGGAAGTGCAAGCTCACTACCAGGCCAACATTGATCAGTTCGATACTCAAGAGCGCGTAGCGTTAAACTATGTAGAGCTAAAAGTAGAAGATTTGCTTAATGACATTCAGGTGTCAGACGAGGATATACAAACCTTTTACGAGCGTAATGCCGATAAGTATCGCACTGAAGCACAACGTCGTGTATCACACATCCTGTTTGAAACTGGCGATGATGCCAATGCCGCCCGTGAACAGGCAGAGCAAGTATTGGCTCGTTTGAAGGCAGGTGAAGACTTTGTCGAATTGGCCAAGACCTATTCTGCCGATACCTTTAGTGCTGAGAGCGGTGGTGACCTGGATTGGTTCGGTCGTGATGTGATGGATCCTGCCTTTGAGGAGGCATCATTTGCGTTGCAAAATATCGGTGATCTTAGTGACGTAGTGGAAAGTGAGTTTGGCTTGCACATCATCAAACTGACCGATGTGCGTCCAGAACAAGTCCAATCTCTGGCCGATGTGCGTGATCAGATCCTCGAAGAAGTTAAAGGTGAGAAGGCCCAAGCGGCATTCTACGAACTGCAACAGCAAATTGCTGAGGTGGCCTTTGAGATGCCAGACAACCTCGAGGAAGTGGCTGCTCGCGCCAGCAAGTCTATCGAACATACTGAATTGTTCAGCCGTAGCGATGCACCTGAGCTGTTCTCCAGCACCCGTATCCTGAATACTGCATTCTCCCCTGAACTTGTTGAGCAGGGCGTTAACAGTGAAGTGCTGGAAGTGTCACCTGACCATATCGTGGTGATCCGTGTGGCCGAGCATGAGCCTCAGCGCACCAAGTCACTGGATGAGGTTAAGCAAGGAATCGAAGACCTGTTGGTTGCTGAGAAAGCCCAGCAAGCCGCGAAAGCCTGGGCGTCAGACCTGGTTGCCAAGCAACAAGCCGGAGAAGATATTGAAGCCTTGTTGGCAGAAAAGTCACTAAGCTGGACAACGTCAGAGGGAGTGAAGCGTTTTGGTGGTGCATTAATGCCTTCCGTTACCGAGAAAGCCTTCCAGCTTTCCGCTGAGGATAACAATCTGGCTGTGGTAGAGACCGCAGACGGTAATGTCTCTCTGGTACAGGTAACGGCCATTCATGACGCCCCTGCAGCAGAGCCTGCCATGCTGGATGGTATGCAGCAGCGCCTCGCATCAGGTCGCGGACAGCAGCTATATATGGACTTTATTGAAAGCCTGAAAGCACAGGCTGATGTGAAGATCCTGGCGATGAAAGCGCCTGAATAAGGATTCCGTTCTGAAGAAAAGCACTGCAATCGCAGTGCTTTTTTTATGCCATTTATTCAAAGAGGCCTTGGCTTTAACGGGATACCAGAGCCTGATGGGCATAGACTAAACGCTGTGTGTATTCAGATTTTGGCCAGTTGAAAATAACATCGGTTTTTCCCGATTCCACCACATTGCCGTCGGCCAATACCAGAATGCGATCGCTGATATGACGCACTATCCCCAGATTATGGGAAATAAAGATAAAGCCTAATCCCAAATCCCGTTGTAGTCCCATCAGCAGATTAACAGTTTGCGATCGTACTGAAGGATCCAGGGCTGCAAAAGGCTCATCAGCAACCAACACCTGGGGATTGAGGATCAGGGCGCGGGCAACGGTGGCACGCTGACGTTGTCCTTCTGAGAGCATATGGCGATAGAAGTACTGATGCTCTGGCAACATACCTACCTGAACCAGGGTTTGGGCAATTTTCTGCTTGCGCTCGCTCTCGCTGAGTGTGGTGTTCAGTTGCAGGGTTTCATCCAAAATACTGCCCAGTGGACGGGCAGGATTGAGAGATTCTTTACTGTGCTGAAAAATCATTCTTATGGCGCGATAACGTTGTTTGCGCTGGCGGCTCTCCAACGGCTCACCATTCAGCTGCATGCTGCCAGAGGTAGGTCTTTCTACACCAACCAGCAATTTCGCCAGTAGTGATTTACCTGAGCCGTTTTCGCCAATAATGGCCATGGTCTCTCCCGAGCGCAGCTCAAAACTGACCGGGGCCAGGCGGAAAATCTCTTTCTTACCAAACCAGGGTTTGTGTTTTTTACAGTAGGTCAGATTATTGACAGACAAAAGTGGTGTCATGCTTTGTCCCTGTGCAGCGGGAAGTGGCAGGCATAGTGATGGTCATGAATCCGCCTGACATCTGGCATCTTCACGCATTCCTTTTGCGCCCTGGGACAGCGCGGCCCCAGCCGGCAGCCAATAGGTAAATGCTGTAACGTAGGGATGGTGCCTTCCAGACAATGTAAAGCGGCCTTGGGCGGAAGATCTCGGCGAAAGCTTGGTGCACTGTCGAGCAGGGCTTTGGTGTAGGGGTGCAACGGGCGCTTACGGATCTGCGTCATTTTGCCACTTTCCACCGACTGGCCGCAGTACAAGACGGTCATGCTGTCAGCCATGGCTGAAATAGCGAGCAGGTCATGGCTAACAAAAAGAATACTCAGTTCGCGGGTTTTGTTCAGCTTCGACAACAGTCTCAGGATTTGGATTTTCGTGGTGATCTCCATGCCCATGGTAGGATTATCGGCGATAAGTAACCTCGGGTTTGAAGCCAATGCCATGGCGATAGTAAATTTCTGGCACACGTCCTCTGGTAGCTGATGGGGATAGCTTTTTAAGCACAATTCGTGGTCCCGGATCCCTACCTTATGCAGCTGAGCCACGGCAATGCTGTGACGCTGTGCCCGTCGTTGCCAGAACCAGCCTTTGTCCAACAGGTTGTCAGGAATGGTCTCAGCAATCTGCTCTTCCAGTGTCGCAGAAGGGTCTAGGGCAGATAGCGGATTCTGGAATACCACCGACATCTCGCTGCGAGTAATGGCGCGGCGCTGATTGTCTGACATGGACAGCAGATCTTTGCCTTTCCAGTTCATCCTGTCGGCGGTAACTTTCCAGCGTTCTGGCAAGGCGCCGATGATGGATTTCACAATCAGGCTTTTACCCGAGCCAGACTCACCCACCAGTGCCCTGACTTCCTTTGTATCGACGCTGAGATTGACCTTATCCAGGGCTTTTACCCAGCCAAACGAAGTATCGATTTCCAGGGTCAGGTTTTTGATATCCAAAAGTGGCATTATTGCGTCAACCTGTTGCGAAGGGCGGTACGAAGTCCATCACCGACCAGGTTGATAGACAACACCATCAGAAAAATCGCGGCCCCGGGTAGTGCAATACTCCATGGAGCAATGTAGGCGGTTTCTAATGCGTCCGACAGCATGGCGCCTAGCTCCGGAGAGGGCGATTGGGCGCCTAAGTTCAAAAAGCCCAAGGCGGTGATATCCAATATGGCGATAGACAATGCCATGGTAGCTTGCACGACCAGCATTTCAATCATGTTAGGCAAAATGCTGAAGAAGAAAATCCGCGTATTGCCGGCACCGTCGAGGCGCACCGCCGTCACATATTCTTTTTGAAATTCCCGGCGTGTGACATCCCGGGTCTGATGCACAAATTGCGGCACTAAGGCCAGTGCAATAGCCCACATACTGTTAACCAGACCGGTTCCTAAAATGGCGACCACGATAATAGCCAGCAGCAGGGTAGGGATTGCCATGATGGCATCTAACAGGTGATTGATCACACTGGCGCGAATGCCGCGGCTCATGCCAGCAAAGGCGCCAATGGCACAGCCAATCAACATGGCAACCAATACCAATATCAGGCTGGCGCCAAAGGTGATCCGGCAGCCGTTGACCACCCGTGTCAACAAATCGCGTCCCAAGCTGTCTGTACCAAAAAGGAATGGCGTACTGCCATTAGGCTCCCAGGCGGGGGGCAGCAATATGGCATCGGTGTTCTGTTCAAGAGCACTGTAAGGCGAGAGTATGGGCCCGAAAATCGACAGTAATACAAAAAACGCCAAACACCACAAACCCAGCAGCGCAATATGGTTGCGCCTGAATTCGTTCCAAGTCTGTCTTACCGGGGAGGGGAACGGCTCTTCTTCGTAAAAACTAGACTTGGGCATGTAATTGCCTCTTACTTAAGGGATAGAGCAACTTGAGCAGCACATCCATGGAGATGGTAAAGCTGACCACCACCACCGACACTGCCAGCATCCCTCCTCGAATCGAAGGGAAATCACGTTGATAAATAGCCTGGATCATCCATTCACCAATGCCCGGCCAGGAGAAGATGACCTCTACTATCATGGCGTTTGTCATCAGCAGCGTAAACTGCATCACCAACTGTGGCATGATGGGGATAAGTGCATTTTTAAGGCCGTGTTGCCAGACTACTTCAGAACGGCTCATACCCTTGGCGTACGCTGCTTTGATATAGTCACTGTCCATCACGTTGATCACCGAGCGACGGGTCAGACGGACGATCAAGGAGCAGGTGAACACGGTCAAAGACAGAGTGGGTAAAATAAGGTGTGCAAAGGCATTTTGTAACGCTGCCTCCCTATGCTCCATATCCGATTGCAGAATATCCAATAGCACAAATCCGGTGTTAAGCGGCACATCATAAAGCAGGCTGACCCGATCAGACATGGGCAATACACCCAACTTCAGCGCAAATACCAAGATCATCAGAAGTGCCAGCCAAAATACCGGTACCGAGTAGCCAATCAGGCTAAATGACAGAATTCCCCGATCTAAGGCTTTACGGTGCGAAAGCCCCGAAAAGATACCCAGTGGCAGACCGATAAAGAGTGAAAGCACCATGGCATAGACACTGAGCTCAATACTGGCTGGCAGAGTGCGTGTTACTTCCTCAAACACTGAAGAGCCGGAGCGCATACTGATGCCCCAGTCGCCAGCAAAGATCAGTTGGAAGTATTGCCACAAACTGGCGAAAAAGCCTTGGTCCAAGGCGTATTTATGCATTAGCTGCTGGCGTAACTGCTCATCTGGATTAGCCAGACCAGAAAGATTAGTCAGCGGATCCCCAGGGAACAAAAATGCCAGCGCAAATGAGCCTGCACACAGGATAAACAAGGTAATCACTAACAGGTTAAGGCGCCGACCCAGATACACCAGCATATTAGCGGCTCTCCTTAACAACACCGGCAAATTGAATGCCGCCAAAAGGATTAATAGTCAGGCCTTTAATCTCCTTTCGATAAGCCTGAAAGCGATATGCATGGGCGATGGGGAACAATGGCATTTGCTCTTCCAAGATATCATTAGCTTGGCGATAAATAGTCAAGCGCATGTTTTCGTCGGTGTGGGCAAGCGCCTGGTCAATCAGATCGTCATATTCTTCAGAGCACCAGTTGGCCCTGTTGGTGCCAGAAGCAATGGCCGAGCAACTCAGTAAAGGGCGGTAAAAGTTATCTGGATCACCACTGTCTGCGGTCCAGCCGATGAGCACGGAGTCATGTTGTCCTTGCGCCAGAAGCCGTCGGAAAGTGCCCCATTCATAGCTGACGATGCGCGCCTTCACGCCAACCTGTTGCAGATAGTTTTGCATGATTTCTGCCATTTTGGTGGCATTGGGGTTGTATGCACGTTCCACCGGCATGGCCCAGATGTCCATGGTAAAACCGGTTCCGATACCCGCTTCGTCCAATAGCTGTCTGGCCATCACCGGGTTGTAGTGGGTTTCCTTGCGGGTATCGTCGAAGGCCCAGGAAGTGGGGGGCAGTAACCCCTTTGCGGCAATAGCACTGTCAAAATACACGGCATCGATCAAGGTCCGTTTATCCACTGCCATGGTCAGCGCCTTTCTCACTCTGGCATCATTGAAAGGAGGTTTTGCAGTGTTAAAGGCCCAAAATCCGATATTCAGTCCCGGCTTTTCATCGAGGATCAGATCGCCACGCTCTTCCACAATACGCAGTTCCGTTTGCGCCGGAAAGGCAATCACATCACATTCACCGGTGATCAATTTAGCCAAGCGCATGGAGCTTGAGGGGGTTATATCGTAAATCAGCTGCTGCTGAGTCTGCTGCTCACCCCAATAATCAGGGTTTCGGTGATAGCGAACATGGTTATCTTCGCGGAAACTGACAAACTGAAAAGGACCTGTGCCAACAGGTTGTGTATCTAATAACTCAGGTGTGCCCGCTGCCAGCAATTGTTCCGCATACTCCTGAGACAGAATAACGGAGAAATCTGTGGCGAGTGTGGCCAGAAAAGAGCTGTCGGGACGGCTGAGCTTTATTTCGACACGGTAACCATTGATTTTATTCACCTCCACAACCACTTTGTTCAGACCCAGGCTGTCAAAGTAAGGGTAGCTTCCACCTGAAACATGATGGAAAGGGTGATCCTTGAGTCGCCAGCGGTTGATGCTAAATAGCACGTCATCGGCATTAAATGGCCTGCTTGGTTTAAAAAAAGCAGTGCTGTGAAAGGCCACATCTTTTCGAAGTTGAAAGGTATAGGTCAGGCCATCTTCGCTGACCAACCAACTGGTAGCGAGGTTTGGCACCACTTTGCCGGTTTCAGAGTCGAAATCCAGCAACCGGTTATAGACTTGGTGTGAGGTGGCATCCACCGTCGTGCCCGAGATGTCTAGCTGCGGGTTAAAAGACAGAGGATTGCCTTCAGAGCAATAGATCAATCCCTGCTCTGCCAGCTCCCGCGTCCTGTTGTCCTGACATGCTCCCAACGCGAAGACCATTGGCAGGACGCCCAGCAGGAGAGCAATATTTTTTTTCACCTTGTTAGTCCTGTGCCTCTGATTCAAGCAGATTATACTTTTTCAGATAGCCGCGCAGTTGGTGGTATGTGAGGCCCAGCTTTTCTGCTGTTTTTTTCTGATTAAACTGACTGTCAGCCAAGGCCCGCTTGATAAGGTCAATCTCAAAGTCCTGGGACAGTTCTTTCAGATCCACTGGAAAGGTGATGGATTGAGCTCGTATCGGTTCAGGCTGTGTTGTTACGGAACTGTTTTCTTCTTTGGTTGCTGGCGCTAAGGTCGTGTGGGCAGGAGCTACAATACGATCCCGGGTTTTACTGCGTCTTGTGGGGCGGTAGGGGGACTCAAAAGGATCCATTACAATATGGTGTACCGGCAGATGTGGGTTGTTGCAGCGATAGACCGCTCGTTCCACTACGTTTTTCAGCTCACGCACATTGCCCGGCCAGTCATATTCCAACAAGATGCGCTTGGCTTTCTCGGTAAAGCCACTAAACAGCTCCATCTCCAGTTCGCGGGCCATATTAATGGCGAAATGCTCTGCCAACAGCAGAATATCTTCACGACGCTCACGCAGTGGCGGCAGGGTGATAACATCAAAGGCCAAACGGTCTAATAAATCGGCTCGAAACTCGCCAGAGTCGGCCAGGGCGGGTAAGTCTTCGTTGGTGGCCGCAACTAAGCGCACATCTACTTTGATGCTCTTGGAGCCACCGACCCGTTCGAATTCACCATATTCAATCACCCGCAGCAGTTTTTCCTGGATAAGGCCCGAGGTATTTGCCAATTCATCCAAAAACAGAGTGCCGTTGTTAGCCGCTTCAAAACGGCCTTCATGGCGCTTTGAAGCGCCGGTGAAGGAGCCTGCTTCATGACCGAACAACTCACTTTCCAGCAGGCTTTCACTTAGCGCAGCACAATTAAGCTTGTGGTAGGCTTGATCCCAGCGACTGGACAGGTAGTGCAATCTCGCCGCGACCAACTCCTTGCCCGTGCCGCGTTCACCGATTATCAGTACCGGCTTGTTAAGCGGGGCGATTTGGGATATCTGTTCCAAAACCTCCAGGAAACTATTGGATTGACCCAGGAGATTGTCTTGTTGGCGAAAGCGACTCACAGTGATCCTTAAAAAGTGGTCTAATAGGCTAATAAATGGTGTAGAACAATAATATTCTAGTCAGCCCTAAAAAGGTAGTAAATAAATACCCTTTTTAAAACAAAGAGATAGGGATGATACTGAGTTGGCCTGGTATTTGAATATACACAGTAGTCCGCCATCACAACGGGTGATGACGCAAGTGTGTTAACAAGAGGTGAGATTATGGGTATCTTCTCCCGTTTTTCAGACATAGTGAATTCCAATATCAATGCTTTGCTCGACAAGGCGGAAGATCCAGAAAAGATGGTCAGACTGATCATCCAGGAAATGGAAGACACTTTGGTGGAAGTGCGCTCCACATCGGCCAAGACTTTGGCTAATAAGAAAGAAATTGCTTCGCAAATCAATAAGTTGGAATTGCAATCCAGTGATTGGGAAGCCAAAGCCGAGTTGGCGCTCAGTAAGGATCGTGAAGATCTGGCCCGCGCAGCCTTGGTAGAAAAGAAAAAGGCGCAAGATCACGCTGAGATCCTCAAGCGTGAACTGGGCTTGGTGGAAGATCAAATCGCCAAGTTGCAAAGTGAAGTGGCTCAATTGCAGGAAAAGCTGGCCGATGCCAAAGCCAGACAGAAAACCATTTTGTTGCGCCAGAAAACAGCAAGTTCTCGTTTGGAAGTGAAGCGTAGCCTCGACAGCAGTAAAGTTGACGATGCAATGAATCGCTTCGAGCAATATGAGCGCAAGATTGACGATTTGGAAAGTCAGATCGAAGCTTATGATTTAGGTAAACACAGTCTTGCCGACGAATTTGCCGCCCTGGAAGCCGGTGATAAAGTTGATGACGAGTTGGCTGCATTGAAATCTAAGCTCAAGGGTAAAGAGAGCAAAAGCAGCAAGGCCGGCAAGCAGTAATAGCACGAGGAGAAGACCGTGGAAGACGTCATAGGCATTTTGGTTGCGCCCATTATTCTGTTCATGATTTTTGTGGCGCCCATCTGGCTGATACTGCATTACCGCAGTAAGAAACAGGTTAGCCAAGGCTTGTCTCAGGAAGAGTTTGCGTCGCTGACCGAGTTAGCCAATAAGGCTGAAGTCATGGCCGAGCGTATCCAGACATTGGAAGCCATTCTGGACGCGGAGGCCCCTCAATGGAGGAACCGGGCATGAAAACCAAGCGTGAACTCTATCGTGACACCCAAAAAGGCAAGATTGCCGGGGTCTGCGCCGGAATTGCGGACTACTTTGGCTGGGAAGTCTGGTTAGTCAGGATCCTGTTTGTGTCAGCGGTGCTGCTGGCGGGAGGCCCCTTCTTTGTGGTCGCCTATATCGCCGCCTGGTTTATCCTGGACAAGAAACCCAATGCCGTGGACCATCGTCATCAGTACTTCAACTTTAAAAGTAAGAACTGGCAAGAAGGCGCCGATGAGGACGACAAAACCGTGGAAGTAAAAGCCAAGGTATGGCAGGCCGGAGAGCCACCAAAGCAGGCTTTCCACGATATTAAAAGACGGTTTGAACATTTAGAAGGCAGGTTACGCCGCATGGAAACTTATGTAACCTCTCCGGAATATCAACTGAATCGCGAAATCAGTCGCCTGTAGGCAAACTAATTCCATTAGCGTGGAGGCAGCGGGTCCCATAACGAAGGGGCTCGCTGTTCACATTCAATGTCCGGTTCACTGACGGAAAAGGGGCAAGATGTCTTCCTCTTCATTGCAAAAGCACCTCTTAAATATCCAGAGCAAAGCCCAGCTGGCCGCGGCCAGGGTTACCGACCAGCATATTCGCCTGGCCGTCACCGGTTTAAGTGGCGCAGGTAAAACCGCTTTTATCACCTCATTGGTCAATCAATTACTGGAGGCCAATAACAGCGCCCATTTACCCTTTTTTAGCCTGTGTCGTGATAATCGTTTTGTTGGTGCCAAGCGCGAAGTGCAACCGGACTTACGTCTTGCCCGTTTTGAATATGAGCAAGGCATGACAAGACTGGATGCTGATCCACCCACTTGGCCCAAACCCACCAATGGGATCAGCCAGATCCGCCTGAAAATTAAATATGAACATCGCCATCCTATTCGACGGCTGATCACCGAGCAAGGCGTCCTGGTACTGGACATTGTGGATTATCCGGGGGAATGGCTGCTGGACCTTCCCATGCTCAATATGGACTTTGGTCAATGGAGCCAATTTGTAGCCAGCCAGTGGCTATCGGGCGAGCGCCAAGAGTTGGCTGCGCCTTTTTTATCAGAGCTCGGCAAGCTCGACTGGTTGGCCCAGGGCGATGAAATGGCGCTCAAAGCCCTGGCCGAGCAATTCAGTGAGTATCTGCATGCCTGCAAGGCCAAGGGATTGGAGTTGGTTCAGCCCGGACGTTTTTTATTGCCTGGAGAACTGCAAGGCGCGCCGATTTTACAGTTTATTCCCATGCCTGAGATGCCAGAGGACATGGACTGGGACACAGTGCCCGAGGGCTCGAACCTGGCGATAGTGAAACACCGCTATCAGCAATACCTGGAACAGGTGGTCAAGCCATTCTACAAAGCCTACTTCAAAGATGTAGATCGTCAGGTGGTGCTGGTGGATTGCTTGTCTGCCCTTAACAGCGGTCAGCAAAGCCTGGAGGAGTTACAACAAGCCATCAACTGGCTGCTGAAAAGCTTTGATTATGGTAGTAACAGCATATTGCACCGGTTGTTTTCACCGAAAATCGACAAATTGGTATTTGCCGCCAGTAAGGCCGACCATATTACTCCCGATCAGCATCATAATCTGGTGCGATTACTGGAATCGATGGTGCACCAGGCACGTCAGGAAATCAGTTATCAGGGGATCCAGATTCAGACTACTGCTATGGCGGCCATTCGTGCCTCTGTGCCGGGGAGCGTCCAGCATGATGGTGAAGCATTGAATGTCCTTAAAGGCAGGGGAGAGGACGGCCAACCATTGACCCTTTATCCTGGCGATGTCCCCGCCAGTAAACCGCCAAGCCGTTTTTGGCAACAGCAGGGATTCGAATTTCCACGCTTTGCGCCCCCCATACGCTCACCACTGTCGGCCTTGCCGCATATCCGTATGGATCAGATGTTGGAGTTTTTGCTGGGAGACAAGATGCTATGAGCGAAACGGGTGACAACAGGGCGCTCAGAAGAGCCATCAAGTTAGAAAGCGTTGAGCCGGAAAAATCACCACAGCCCAAGAAGTTAAAGCCTAGGGCTGTGCTTACGGAAGCAGAATTTGTTGAAACGGCTGAAAATCAATCAACTGAACCCTCTGCAGAACAACAACTGATTCAACGAGGAAAAGGCTGGGTCTGGGGCTTTTGGTTGGGTGTGTCGCTGTTTGTGCTCGGTGGCATTGAGGTTGGCTTATCCTGGTATGAGGCCTGGCAACAGATGGATTTGCTGGCATTAGCGTGGTTGGCGCTACTGTGCGTTGTACTTGTTTTGTGCGGTGTAGGCCTGTACAGGGAATGGCGGTTGGTTGCGTCCCTGGACAGGGCGGAAGTGTTTCGTCAGACTGCCCTTGGCCTGTCGCAGAGTCCGGCGATTGGAGAAGGACGGGCCTTTTGTCAGCAAGTGGCTGACCAACTGCCGAAAAAGGCACTACCTGTAAACTGGTCGCTAGCCCTTCAGGAACACCATAGCGATAAGGAAGTGCTGGTGCTTTTTGAACAGCAGGTGCTGTCGGCTATCGATAAAGAGGCGCTAAAGGAGATCCGCAAGGAGTCCGGCGCCTGCGCCATGATGATTGCTGTCAGTCCCTTTGTGTTGGTGGATATGGCCTTGGTGATGTGGCGAAACTTGCGGCTTATTCGAAAAATCAGCCAATGCTATGGCCTTTCCATGGGCTACTGGTCTCGGGTGGTACTGCTTAAACGCATGTGCCGCATTATGCTCTATGCCGGGGCCACGGAGCTTATGGCGGATGGTACCGGTTGGCTGCTCGGCAACAGCCTGACCAGCAAATTTTCCGGCCAACTGGCTCAGGGGCTGGGTGCCGGCGTGTTGACCGCAAGGCTCGGATTGCAGGCCATGAGTTTGTGCCGTCCGATGCCGTTTTTAGCCAATCCAAAACCTACGCTGGGTAAGCTTGCCAGTGAAATTGGCACCCGCCTGCAGGCGGTCGAAGAAAAGAAATAACTGCCCCCAACTAACTTCTCTATCACAAGAAGCGTTGTAAAATTAATGTTACGCTTTGCGCATCCGGCTTACGAACCAGATGCTTTTTCTTTGGCACTAAATCAGTAGACTCACCGGCAAAATAAAGGGCAGCGGCATGACCGATGTCTTTGAAATGATTAACGAGTGTTGAAGAATTATGAGCAAATCGACCCAATATATGTCTCGTCAGCCCGATGAACAGGGGATTATTCATTGGAGCGCTGAAGAGAACGCCGTATGGCATGATTTGGTCGCCAGGCAGATGGATATCATCCGCGGTCGGGCCTGCGATGAATTTATGCATGGGCTGGACCTGTTAAACTTGCCCAACGACAGAATTCCGCAATTGCACGAAGTGAACGAAGTGCTGGCCAAAACAACGGGCTGGCAAGTGGCGCAAGTACCGGCTCTGATCAATTTTGATGAGTTTTTCCGTCTGCTTGCCAATAAACAATTCCCTGTGGCTACTTTTATTCGTACCCGCGAAGAATTCGACTATCTGCAGGAGCCGGATATTTTCCATGAGATTTTCGGCCATTGCCCGCTCCTGACCAATCCCGCCTTCGCCCACTTTACCCATACCTATGGCAAACTGGGTTACGCAGCGAGTAAACAGGACAGGGTATTTTTAGCCCGATTGTACTGGTTCACCGTAGAATTCGGCTTGCTGCGCCAGGGCGATGACTTGCGTATCTATGGTGGGGGCATTCTCTCCTCTCCGGGGGAAACTTTGTACGCGATGGAAAGTGACAAGCCAGAGCGCCATGAGCTGGATCCTCTGGAAGTGCTTAGAACACCGTACCGGATTGATATCATGCAGCCGGTGTATTTTATCCTTAATGGTTTAGACGGGTTATTCGATTTGACTAAGTTGGATATGATGGCCTTGGTAGAGAAAGCCAAGGAATTGGGTTTGCATGCCCCCAAGTTTCCGCCTAAGCCACAGAAAATGGCGAGTTAATTGCTAACTTGCACAGATAACATGAAATAAAAAGGTAAAGATTGTCTATGACGGATTTAACCCAACAAAAATGTGAAGCTTGCCGCGCCGATGCTCCGAAGGTCTCAGATGATGAACTGAAAACGCTGATCCGCGAGATCCCGGATTGGGTTCCACAAGTGCGTGACGGTGTGATGCAACTGGAGCGGGAATACAAGTTTAAAAACTTCAAACAAGCCATGGCCTTCGCCATCAAGGTGGGTGAGATGGCCGAAGCTGAGTTCCATCATCCTTCTATTCTGCTTGAGTGGGGAAAGGTCACTGTGACCTGGTGGACCCATGCCATAAACGGTCTACACCGTAACGACTTTATCTGCGCAGCTAAAACCGACGCGCTGTTGGCAGACTAATTCGGGGACGGCGCCCACCGTCCTCTCTCTCCCGATTCATTCTTCTGTTCTTGCATCCTGACATGTAATAATATGTTTACATTCCTGTTTGGCTAGAGTCGTTCTATGCGTTTGGAGATCAGTTGTAAGGACAGATTGGGCATTACCCAGGATGTGCTGGATATCCTGGTGGACTATGAGATTGATCTCAGAGGCATCGAAATAGACAAAGTCGGCAAAATCTTCCTGCTTTTTCCCAATATCGAATTTGCCGAATTCCAGCACCTGATGCCCAAGATCCGTCGTATTGAAGGTATCGAGGACGTCAAAACCACGCCCTTTATGCCTATCGAGCGCGAGCAGAATCAACTTCGCGCCCTGTTACGCACCTTACCCGACCCGGTGTTTTCCCTGGATACCAAAGGGCAGATCCTGCTAGTCAATGAAGCCGTGGCATCGACTCTTGAGATGGATTATGCCGATATTGTTGGCAAGGACATCTCGGAATGGGTCAAAGGCTTTAATTTTCATCGCTGGCTGGAAGGCAAGCAGGTGCTGGCACAGACCCACAAGGTCAAATTTATCGAGCAGGATTTTCTGGCCGATATTTTGCCGGTGATGGTGCCGGAAACAGACAACGAATCCATCCTGGCCGGTGCCGTGGTATTGCTTAAATCCGAGTTACGACTGGGACAACAATTAAATGTGTTCCATCAAAGTTCGGCCGACAGTTTTGGCCAAATTCACTGCCAAAGCACGCAAATGCGTCAGCTTATCAAAGAGGCCAAGAAGATGGCCGAACTGGAAGCGCCTATTCTGTTTTTCGGTGAAACCGGCGTCGGTAAAGAACTGATGGCCCGAGCCTGTCATGAGGCCGGTCGGCGCGCAACACAACCTTTTGTAGTGCTGAATTGCGCCGCCATTCCGGATGATATGGCCGAGCAGGAGCTATTCGGCTATGCCGATGGTGCTTATGGTCTGGAGAAGGGCAAAGCCGGATTGCTGGAGCAGGTGCAACAGGGCACCTTGTTGCTGGATGAAGTGGGAGATATGTCTGCCACTTTGCAGGCGAAACTGCTGCGGGTATTGCAGGACGGTACCTTTCGGCGGGTCGGAGATAGCACCGAGCAGAAATTACAGGCCAGGATCATCGGCACCACTCAAAAAGACCTGGGGTTGATGGTGCAAGAAGGGAGTTTCAGAGAGGATTTATATTACCGCCTCAATGTCTTAAGTTTGGTTATCCCGCCCCTTCGCGAACGAAAGGCCGACATTATCACCCTGGCTGAGCATTTTCTGAAAACACAAAGTGCCAAACTGGGACGCCGTCCGCCAAAGTTGAATAAATCCTGTGTGGAGTTTTTGCAGCATTATCCCTGGCCAGGTAATGTGCGCCAATTAGAGAATTGCCTGTATCGTGCATTGAGCCTGCTGGAAAAAGAAGAGCTGAGTAAGGAAGATATCAACCTGCCCAGCAATGATGGTGCGGTAGGTTATTTCCCCGCCGAGATAAAGGGTACCCTGGATCAGGAAGTCAAACGCTTTGAGCGGGAATTGTTACGCAGACTCTACCCGGCCTATCCCAGTACCCGGCAGTTGGCACGCAAATTGGGGCTTAGTCATACGGCCATTGCCAATAAACTGCGCGAGTATGGGATCAATAAGAAAACCGTAAAAATTTAGTGACAGGCCCAATGCTGCTTCGGCAAGACCGAGGGCGGTCCGTAGGATATTCTGATACCTAGTCATGTTTATCTGTTCGCTGAAGCACTTCTTTATGTTTTAACGCTCAGGTGCGGTAACAATAAGAAAAGGAACTAGACCACCAATGAAATTAGCAACGTTAAAAAATGGCACCCGAGACGGCCAGTTGGTTGTGGTTAGTCGAGATTTGAAAAAGGCCGTGGCGGTCACTCATATTGCGCCGACCATGCAAGCGGCGATGGATAATTGGGATACCGTATCCATGCATTTGCAGGCCACTTATCATGCGTTGAATATCGGCCAGTTGGACGATGTGCTCAGCTTCAATCCCAAAGCCTGTGAAGCCCCTCTGCCAAGGGCTTATCAATGGGCAGATGGCAGTGCTTACGTGAATCACGTGGAGCTTGTTCGTAAGGCCAGGGGCGCACAGATGCCTGAAAGCTTTTGGACCGATCCATTGATGTATCAGGGCGGCTCTGATGATTTTATCGGCCCCATGGATGATATTCCCGTGGCCTGTGAGGATTGGGGCATCGATTTCGAAGCCGAAGTGGCCGTGGTCACTGGTGATGTCGCCATGGGCGTCAGCGCCGAAGAGGCCGGTAATCATGTGCGCTTGTTGATACTGGTTAATGATGTGTCTCTGCGTGGATTGATCCCAGATGAGCTTGCCAAAGGTTTTGGCTTCTTCCAGTCCAAACCTGCTTCGTCTTTCTCTCCTGTAGCCATCACCCCGGATGAGCTGGGGGGCGCCTGGCAGGATTTTAAAGTTCACCTTCCTTTGCTTTCGGCACTTAACGGTAAGCCTTTTGGTAAACCGGACGCAGGTGTGGATATGACCTTTAATTTTGGTCAACTGATTGCCCATGCCGCCAAGACCCGTAACCTGAAGGCGGGTGCTATTATCGGCTCCGGTACAGTTTCTAACAAGCAAGGTACTGATCATGGTACCTCGATTGAAGACGGGGGCGTGGGCTATTCCTGTATTGCCGAGGTACGCATGATTGAAACCATTCGCGATGGCAAACCCAATACCTCTTTTATGAAATTTGGTGATCATATCCGTATCGAAATGCTGGATGAGAGAGGCGAAAGCCTGTTTGGCGCCATCGATCAAAATGTTGTTGAGTATCGCCCATGAGTATCAAGTTATATGGTTATTGGCGCTCGTCTGCCAGCTATCGCGCCAGGATTGCCCTCAATCTGAAACAAGTTGATTATGAATATGTGCCGGTTCATTTGGTGAAAAATGGCGGTGAGCAGCATATGGAGGCATACCGAAGCCTCAATCCTGCCGAATTGCTGCCAACATTGGTGGATGAAGATGAGGATATAATCCTCACTCAATCTCTGGCCATCATCGAATATTTGGACGAGCGTTTCGATACAGGCATTCAGTTGCTGCCAGAGCATAAGTTGCAGCGTGCCAGAGTCAGGGCGGTTGCCTATGATTTGGCCGCTGATATACAGCCCTTGGGAAACCTAAGGGTGTTGCAATACCTTGAAGCTAACTTTGGTGCCGATGCACAAACCAAGGCGGCCTGGGCCAGACATTGGATAGAGAAAGGTTTTGGCGCTATTGAAAAACGCATACAGAATACTGCAGGTCAGTATTGTTTTGGCTTCGATGTATCGCTGGCAGACGTTTGCTTAGTGCCACAGGTATATAATGCCAAACGCTTTAATGTAGATATGGAGGCCTATCCGCTGATTTCCCGCATTGCAGATAACTGCAATAAGCTGGAGGCCTTTATTCAGGCACAACCGGAAAACCAGCCGGACGCTGAATAATACCAAGTCCATTAATGATGTGATCACTCAGCGAGGAGCAAAATGCTCCGTGGCAAGACAGGGGCCTGCAGGTTTGGTGGGGCTAAATCAAAGGTCCCTAACACCGCCAGGGGGCATTTTGACCTCGCCCGCGGGGAGCGGCCAGAAGGGCTTATCTCTGCGTTCCCGCTTTTTGACATAGACTCCACTATGCCTGCAAAGCAGCGCCTTGACCTAAGCCCTTCTGACCTGCTCTGAGTTGACCAGATCATTAATAGACTTGGTATAACAAAAAAGCCCCGAACATTCGGGGCTTTTTTATATGACCAGTGCTATTGGCTCTTGATCGGCAGTTCAGTGGTGTTTTTGACCTGTTTCAAGGCAAAGGTTGAACTTAAATGATCGACACAGGGCAGGTGAGTGAGCTTACTTTTCAATAAATGCTCATACTCTTCTATGCTTTCCACCACGACTTTCAATAAGTAGTCCTTTTCGCCGCTGGTGGTATGGCATTCCACAATTTCAACAATATGCTGCACGGCGGCTTCAAATTTGTTGAGAGATTCTTCGTCGTGATTTTTCAAGGTCACGTAAATGAAGACACTGACGCCCAGGTTCAGTTTTTTACCGTCCAGCAGGGTGACTTTGCGCTTAATGATGCCGTCACTTTCAAGGCGTTTAACCCGACGCCAGCAGGGCGTGTGTGAAAGGCCGACCCGTTGACTCAGTTCCGCCATGGATACGGTGGCGTCTTTTTGCAGTACCCGCAGGATCTCACGATCGAATTTGTCTAATTTCATGGTTAATGAAGCGTTAATAAGTTGGCCCAAGGATGCGGAAAAAATCTGTTTTTTTCAACGGAATTTTTTAGGACGTATATCCTACGATATATGAATGATGATGAAAAACTTTTTCCTGCGGCAATTTTCCACCGGCAAACTTCGCAAGGCATGTCCTCTGGGGCATGCGCTACCATGTGCAACAATTTACTAACATCAGGAAGCGTTTTCTATGTCCGTTTTCGATCACAAGGCCTACGATCAACATGAGCGTGTCGCCTTTTACCATGATGCAAAAAGTGGTTTAAAAGCGATTATTGCCGTTCACAATACCAATCTGGGGCCTGCGCTTGGCGGCTGCCGCATGTGGCCCTACGCCAGCAGTGAAGAAGCGCTGACTGATGTACTGCGTTTGTCCCGCGGCATGTCTTATAAATCGGCCATGGCCAACCTGAAATTGGGTGGCGGTAAATCAGTCATTATCGGCGATCCGCGCAAGCAAAAAACCGACGACATGATGCGCGCCATGGGCGACTTCGTGCAAAGCATGGGCGGTTGTTACATCACTGCTGAAGACTCCGGCATTGCCGTGCGTGACCTGAAACTGATGGAAGAAGGATGTGATTTTATTGCCGGTACCCAGGCTAAATTCCGCTATGACGGTGGTGAGGCAGACGGTAACCCCGCGCCCTCAACTGCTTACGGTGTTTTTGTAGGCCTGCGCAGATCGGTAAAACATGCATTGGGTAGTGATCTGAAAGGCATGAGAGTTGCCATTCAGGGGCTTGGCCATGTTGGCTGGCGTTTGGCAGAGCATCTGCATAAAGAAGGTGCCAAGCTTTATGTTGCTGACATCTATCCCGACAATCTGGATAAAGCTGCCGAGCTATTCGGCGCCACCGTAGTTGCGCCGCAAGACATCTATGGCCTGGATGTAGACGTATTCGCCCCTTGTGCCATGGGTGCCATTCTCAATGATCACAGTATTGAATCATTGCGCGCTAAAGTGATTGCCGGCGCGGCCAATAATCAGCTGGCCGAAGAGCGCCATGGCCAAATGCTCAAAGATAAAGGCGTACTCTATGCACCGGATTACGTGATCAATGCTGGCGGTGTCATTGATATCTTCCATCAGCGAATGGACAGCTCCGCTGATGCTATGCGCAAGCATATTGAGGGAATTGGCGACACCCTGCTGGAAATATACCGCAAGGCCAATGAGCAGGATCTGCCCACTAATATTGAAGCCAACAATATTGCTGAACAGCGTTTTCGCAAGAACTAGGCGTAGCGCCTTGCAACCACCTGTCTGTTAATGGATAATGCGCCGCCTCAACAGCGGCGCCTTTCTTTTGGCAAAGCATTGAGAGTGAGTTTCAATGGTGGTCCTGCCGGTCCTCCCGCAATGATACTCTGTGAACCCGGTCAGGCCCGGAAGGGAGCAGCCGTAGCGGAGGATTCATGTGCCGGGATGTGGCTGGTAGGACTACCACCCTCTAATCCCTTTCTCTGGGACCTCTCTCATCTAAAAACTTCAGCGCTTTGTCCATCGCATTGCTGACATTCATGCTCATCTGATCGCGCTCATTCTGTGAAATGTAAAAAGCCATATCCACTTCGTGGCGAATATATCTTGGCGGCACCTGGTTTAAAGTCAGGCAGCAAAGGTCTGCCAGATAATCTGAATCCTTTACTTCTGCGAGCTTGAGTTTTTCAATACGCTCCAGCACCAGATGCTCGTAGTAGTTATGAATATCATCATCCAGTTTCATGCTTTCCCCTTATTTTTCAGATGTCTGTGAAGACTAGTCTACAGTTTCACGGCTGGCAAAATCACCTCTGCACTGGTCCTGCCAAAGAGTGGTGGTAGAATTTCCGCATCTACGATTTTGGTATCAAACAATGAAGAAGAATATTGAACCTGTCTACTACGGCGAATACCTGCAATTGGATAAGTTGCTCAGCGCCCAAGCGCCCCACAGCACCAAGTATGGCGAAACCGCCCACGACGAAACCCTGTTTATTATTGTGCACCAGGTTTATGAACTGTGGTTTAAACAGATTCTGCATGAGCTATCCACGGTGCTTTCAGTGTTTGCCGAGGAGCAGGTAAAAGATCAGCAACTGACCACGGTGGTTCACCGGCTAAAGCGGGTGATCAGTATTCAGGAATTGTTAAATGACCAGATAGCGGTGATGGAAACCATGACACCGCAGGATTTTCTGGCCTTTCGCGACTATCTGGTGCCGGCATCAGGCTTTCAAAGCATTCAGTTTAAAATGCTGGAGATTGGACTGGGCCTGAAGCACCAATTCCGCATCGACTTTGATAAGCAGTCTTTCTATATGCGCCTGAATGAAGCGGACCGTAACTTCTTGCAGGATCTGGAAAACAAACCCAGCCTGTTTGAACTGGTGGATAAATGGCTGGCACGTATGCCGCTGTTGGAATTCGGTGACTTTAAGTTCTGGTCAGTCTACGAGGCTGCTACCAATAAGATGCTGGATAATGACGCGCAGATTATCAGCGACAATCCCACTCTGACGGAAAAGGACAAGGAGTTGGAGCTAAAAGAGCTTAGCGCCACCCGGCAGCTATTCGCGGCATTGTTGGATGAAAAAGAATATCTGAAATGGCAGGAGCAGGGACAATTCCGTTTGTCACAGAAGGCGTTGCTTTCAGCGCTGTTCATTCACCAATACAGGGAAGAGCCACTGTTCAACTTGCCTTATCAGTTCATCACTTGCCTGACTGAAATCGATGAAAAGCTGACTATCTGGCGCTATCGGCACGCTATGATGGTGCAGCGTATGCTCGGCAGCAAAATTGGTACCGGTGGCTCCTCCGGCCATGACTACTTAAAGCGCACCACCGAGTCCAATCGTATCTTCAAGGACTTCTTCAGCATGGCAACCTTTTTACTGCCAAAGACTGCCTTGCCTGATCTGCCTGAAGCAGTGCGGCGCCAACTGGGCTTTTATTTAACGTTGTAGCGAAACTGATTGATAAGCGCGTATCGTAAGGTCGCGCTTACAGACATGAACCCGGTTGCCCTTTTTCGAAATAAAGAAAAACGAATTTGGATTGTCACAATTAGTTTACAAAATGGCCTGTAGATTGTCCCATTGCCGTGAGCACATATACTCCTTTGTACATTTTCCTCGCTGCTCCTAAGATGGCATGGGGCATTGCACGGATGCTGGCCACCCAATTACTACATATATAGTGAGGAGTTATTCATCACTTTTTCGAAGAAATAACCCGAAGGGGTATAAAGGAAGAAACTACTTCTATTTTCCCAAAAAAATGGCGCGAGCTCTGTCCCGTAAAAGCGATGGATGGCAGAAATGGGATCGGAAACCTGGTTGACCCGAACGTAAGCCTGTGTATATTATCGGTGCAGAGGTTCACTACCTCTCAAGAAAAAGCCGCTTAAGCGGTAAACAATAATCACTAAAAACATTTAGTGGTCCAGGGAGACAATACATGTATACACAATCCAGACTTTCTGGAGCAGTGCGTTTGGCACTTGCTCTAGGTGTTTCATCAGCGTTGGCATCAACAGCTTTCGCTCAGGACGCTACTCCACAACAAGAAGAAAAAGTTTTCGAGCGTATCTCGGTAACTGGTTCTAGTATCAAGCGCACAGATGTTGAAGGGTCCTTACCTATCACCAACATTACTAGTGAGGATATCGTTCGTTCAGGCGTTACCTCTGTGCCTGAATTGATTTCTCAACTTCCCAGCATGCAAGGCTTTATTGCTGCATCCCAAAGTGTGGGCGGCGGTGGCGCAGGTATCTCTGAAGCTTCTCTGCGTGGTATCGGTGGCGAATACACTCTGGTATTGCTGAACGGTCGCCGTTTGGCTGCATCAGGTTCAGGCAGTGCGGTAGACGTAAACTCTATTCCAATTGCCGCCATTGAGCGCGTTGAAATTCTGAATGACGGTGCATCTTCTCTGTACGGTTCAGACGCCATTGCCGGTGTTATCAACTTTATTCTGAAAAAAGACGTTCAGGAAACTACCGTAAGTGCTCGTTACGATGCTCCACAAGAGTCCGGTGGCGATAACTACAGCTTTAGCATCACTTCTGGTTTTGGTGATTTGTCTAAAGATGGTTTCAACGTTTTTGCATCATTCAGCCGTGAAACTCAGGAAATCCTGAGGAGTGTGGACCGCGATTTCTCTAAGACAGGTTTTATTCCGTTTAACTACAACGGTAATGACCTAATGTTTGTAGCGGATTCGTCTAACGCTATCCCTGGAAACGCTCGTGTGCGCTTCACAGATGGTACACAGTTGCTGATAAACCCATACAGAGAATCTAACGGTTCATGTGCAGCAAACAACGTACCTAGCGACGCCACTGGTGCTGTAGTAACACAGCGAATCTGTCGCTTTGACTTTACCTCTACTTTGGAAATTATTCCTGAGTATACTCGAGATAACTTCCTACTTGGTGGTGTTCTTGAGTTGAGCGATGATGCTGAATTGTATGGTACCGCTTCATACAGCATCTTTGAACAAATTGCTCGTATTGCACCGTACCCAACTGGTAACTTTATTCTTCCTACCAACTCTGCATTGGTTCAAAGTGAGGTTATACCTCACCTGACAGCTGACCAAGTTGCAAAAATTCGTGATGTCGCAGCAGCATGGCGAGTATTGCCTGGTGGTAACCGTACTAATGAATTCGCCACAGATAGTTTGTTCCTAGATTTTGGTGTCCGTGGTGAATTTAATGAAATCTCTTACGATTTCAACGTGGGTTATTCTAAAGGTGAGCGCGAAGATACTATCCTGACGGGTTATCCTATCACTGACTTGTTCCTGCCTTTGGTGGCATCTGGACAAGTGAACGTGTTTGCTCATCCTGATGACCTGTCTGATCAAGAAAGACAGTTGGTTAAAGATACTATGTACAGCGGCTTGGACACTGTGACAACCACAGACCTGTTCAGCGTTGGTGCCAACTTCTCTGCCCCAGTATTTGAATTGCCAGCGGGTGAAGTCTATTTGGGTGGTGGTTTCGACTACCGTGAAAGCAGCTATGAAATACTTGGTTCCGAAGCCAACCAAGAAGCCATTATTCTGTTCTCCGATCCAAATCCTCAGTTTGACTTGTCAAGAAACAGCTATGGTGCGTTCTTAGAAACCATCGTACCTGTAATCGAAGGTTTGGAAGTAACGGGCTCTGTTCGTTATGACGAGATTTCCGGAATTGATAACGTTGATGTGGATACCGGTGTTGAGAGTAAGATTGGTGTTGATATGGACGACACTACTTACAAGATTAGCTTAGCTTACAGGCCTAATGACAACTGGTTGTTCAGGGCGTCTACTGGTACCGGTTTTAAAGCGCCTACCATGCGTCAAATTGCTGAGCCCCGTATCAACTTCGGTGTGACCGGTAACGTTTATAACTGTCCATTTGGGGCTGGCGATCCTCTGACCCAGTTCTGCCGCGTTCCTAACTCGCAGTATGACGTATTCCGTGAGGGTAACGCTAACCTGTCTCCAGAACAGTCTAAACAGAAGTCCCTTGGCGTTGTTTTCTCTCCCAACAACGAGTTCAGCTTCACGTTGGATTGGTGGCAAGTTAACCTGACTGATGAAGTAGAGCGCCCAACTGAAGGTAATATCTTTGGTGATCCCGTTACTTTCCGTGAGTTGTTCACTACCCGTACCGACCTAGGTACTGGTGAGCAGGTACTGGCAATTATCCAAGGTCCTGTTAACGTTGGTGAGTCTAATAATGAAGGTATCGACTGGTCACTTGATCTGACCAACGAGCTTGGCTTTGCTACGTTGAAGACTCGTCTCTCTGGTACATATATCATTGAAAGCGAGAGCCTGCGTACAGGTACAACAGACGTGTACGATACCAGCCTTGGTCGTAAAGGACCTGATGATAACGTCGTCTTCCGCAACAGAGTACGTATAGCAAACACCTTAACCCATGGTGATTTCAGTCATGCGCTGAACATCAACTACCAAGGTGGTTATGTTGACGAATACTTCCCTGCCAACGACTTCAGTATTCGTTATGCTGATGACCTAGGTAGGTTGTACGATGGCGGTGTTCAGTTGTCTATCCCGTCATATACCACAGTTGATTACTTAACTCAGTATCACTATGACAAGAGCCTGAAGGTTAGCTTCGGTATCAACAACCTGCTCGACGCCACTCCGCCTCTGGCTTTCGGTGAGAACGGTGGACACCAAGAAGGTTTCGACCCCAGGTACTTTGATTCCTACGGCCGTACCTTCTACTTGTCAGCAGATTACACTTTCTAATAGTGTGTCTACTTTAGAGTTAACTTGAACTGAGTTCGGTACTCTTACCTGATCTAAACCCCACCTTAAGGTGGGGTTTTTTTTAGGGCGGAAGTACGTCGGTTAGAGCAACGCCATTACCGGCATCAACTGTTTCATTTTATGAAAAAGATGCATGCGTTAAGCAACGGCCGCTGCAGTTAGCTTGCTTCCTTTGCTTGATATGCTCTCGAACAACGTCAAATAAAATTCAGATAAGCGTTATTTATTATTCCTTAAAATTGATACTGCAAGATTGGGTGAGATTTCGGCGGTTAGTACTTGATCAAAGTGCCACGAATAAACAACATTGTTAGCACAATGTATTGCTTGATACAGGTAAGAGCAGTTGAAACTTTCCAAGTTGATTGTCAATCTGATGAAGCAAAAATCACACTTTCAGTTTATTCAGTACATGCCATCAAATGCACTCAAAATGCTAACTCTTCGAAGTGCATTGCCAAATGTCGATTCCCCATGGCCATAACTTTCATGGTCGATATATCGTGCTAAATTAGTTTTTTGGTTGGATCATGAGTATGTTTTCTGAGCCGACTAATCCTAGTAACCGATGGCTAACCTTGACTTTTTTCAAGATTCCATGGGATTATTCGGCGTTCGAACGTTCTGGCTTGTGTCAGAATTGTTTCATTATGTTAACAGAACCGTTTTTAGAGAGCCCCGCGTAAAGGCAAAACCAGGCCGTTTACGCGGATTTAAGACAAAAAATTGGTTGGGAACTATGTCCAAGATGAGCAAGAGAAATCAAATTGCTTCAGTTGTCGTCGGCGCCCTCGCGCTGGCCGGCAGCCAAGCTGTCTCTGCAGACCTTTTGAATGATTTGCACAACGAAGAAGCAAAGATTCATGCGGCTGCAGCGCAATCCCAGAAGAAAATTAACAGCATCTATGAACAGACTCAGGAATTATTGGCTGAGTATCGTCAAGTCATCGATGAAACTGAAAACCTCAAGGTATACAACGACCACGTTGCTCGTCTGGTCGCCGACCAGGAAGCAGGCATTGCCTCACTACAGCGCCAGATCGACGGTATCGAAGGCGTTAAGCGTGGCGTAGTACCTTTGATGTATCGCATGATTGAATCGTTGGATCAGTTCATTGAACTGGATGTGCCGATTAACTATGACGAGCGTAAAGCGCGTGTAGCTCACCTGCGTGACCTGATGAGTCGCTCTAATGTGACCACCTCTGAACAGTTCCGTCAGGTGCTGGAAGCTTACCAGGTAGAACTGGAATATGGCTCACGTATCCGTGCCTATCAGGGACAGTTGGATTTTGGTGGTCAAACGATTTCTGCTGACTTCTTCAACCTGGGCCGTACTGCCCTGTTGGCATTGTCACTGGATCAGAAGAACGCCTGGGTATGGAACAACGATACCCGCGCTTGGGAACAACTGGGTGATGAGTATATCAGCTCTGTGACAACCGCTGTGCGTATGGCACGTAAGCTGGTTCCTGTTGATCTTATCAAACTGCCAATCAAAGCTGCGGAGTAATCAGAATGAAAGCAATATTCAAATCTGTACTGCTGACAGCAGCCATGGCTGTGAGCGTTGCACCAGCAATGGCTGCCACTTCGCTGGATCAGCTGCTGGAAGAAGTTAAAAAGAACCGCGTATCTGAAGCGCGTATCAATGCTCAGCGTGAAGCCGAATTCAACTCTGCTCGTGCTGACAAGCAAGCGCTTCTGCGTAAAGCTCAGGCAGAACTGAAAGCCGAGCAGGACCGCGGTGACCGTCTGTCAAAAGCATACTCTGACAACGAAGTTAGGTTGGCTGAAAAAGAGCAAGAACTGAAAAATGCTACCGGTACTTTGGGTGAGATGTTCGGTGTGGTTCGTCAGGCCTCTGGTGAAGCCTACGGCCGAATCTCTGCCTCTATCGTAAGTGCCCAGTATCCTGGTCGCGCTGACTTCCTGGAAGGTATGGCCTCTGAATCTAAAGGTCTGCCTAACATTCAGGAATTGGAAGAACTGTGGTTTGCTCTGCAAACAGAGATGACGGAGTCTGGTAAAGTTGCCCGTTTTGAGACCGACGTAATCAGCTTGGATGGCGGTAGCAGCCGTCAGGAAGTTGTGCGTGTGGGTACTTTCAACCTGATCGGTGAGCAGGGTTACCTGTTATACAACGCTGAAAACAAGCAGGTACAACCCCTGGGTCGTCAGCCTGATTCTTACATGACTGATGCGGCGGCATCTTTCCAGGACACCAAGTCTGGCGTTGCTGCTTTCTACGTGGATCCTTCTCAGGGTGCCATTCTGAGTCTGTTGACTGCAAAAGCAACCATGATGGAACGTTACCATGCTGGTGGTTTGCCTGGTTATGTCATTACCGGTTTGTTCTTCTTGGGTGTACTAATTGCTCTGTACAAGATCATCACCCTGACTGCCATGAACGGTAAAATTCGTGCTCAGTTGGCTAATACTGCCAACCCCAACACGTCTAACCCTCTGGGCCGTATCCTGAAGGTGTATCACGAAAATAAATCTTCTGATGCTGAAAATCTTGAGTTGAAATTGGATGAAGCCATCCTGCGCGAACTGCCAAGCATTGAGAGTGGCGTAAACATCATCAAGATTATCGCCGCTATTGCACCTTTGCTGGGTCTGCTGGGTACCGTTATCGGTATGATTGCCACCTTCCAAACCATCACGTTGTTCGGTACCGGCGATCCTAAGATGATGGCGGGAAGTATCTCTATGGCCCTGGTAACTACTGCTCAGGGTATTATTGCCGCACTGCCTCTGATTCTTCTGCACAGCATCGTGGCAGGTCGCAGTAAGTCGATCGTCCATATCCTGGATGAGCAAGCAGCTGGCATCGTAGCGGCTCACGCCGAGGTGGAGAAAGCCTAACATGCTATACCTGATAGAACTTTGGGAATCTGTCAGGGATTTTATCGCTACCGGTGGCGACGTGCTTTATGTCGTTGCTGCCGCGCTCTTCCTCATGTGGATATTGATGATTGAGCGCTATTGGTACCTGACTTCGGTCTTTCCTAAGGTGATGAATAAAATCATCACCGACTGGGATGCCCGCAAGGACACTACCTCTTGGTACGCGCATAGAATCCGTGACGCATGGATTTCGCAAGCATCAGACAAACTCAGTGAGAGATTGCTGTTAATAAAAACCTTGGTTGCCATGTGTCCGTTAATCGGTCTGCTAGGCACTGTAACGGGCATGATTGCAGTATTTGAAATCATGGCGGTACAGGGAACTGGTAACCCTCGTCTAATGGCGGGCGGGATCTCTATGGCCACTATTCCCACCATGGCGGGGATGGTTGCGGCACTGTCAGGCGTGTTTTTTAGCTCACGTCTGGAAGCCAAGGTCAAGATCTCGAAAGAGAAACTCGTTGACAGCTTGCCTCATCATTAAAGAGAGAATTATATGGCTCGTAAACATCGTGCAGAAGAAGAAGAAGCAACAATTGACATGACGCCGATGCTCGACATCGTATTCATCATGTTGATCTTCTTTATTGTGACTACGTCCTTCGTGAAAGAAGCGGGGATAGAGGTCAACAAGCCCAAAGCAGAACAAGCGACTAAGCAGAAGTCTGCCAACATCTTTATCGCCATCAATGAGAACGGTGATATTTGGATGGATAAGCGCCAGGTTGACGTCGAGCGTGTCCGTGCCAACATTGAGCGTCTACTTGCTGAACAGCCCACAGATGTGGTCATCGTTCAGGCTGATGTAGAAGCGAAACACGGCGTCGTGGTTGAAGTAATGGATCAAATCAAAGCTGCAGGCATTGATAAGATATCGGTAGCAGCAAAGGATAATTAATATGCTTCGTCTAATAGTATCAGTACTAATAGGTGCGGCCATTACCTTTGCGTTGTTTGTGTTGATGGCTAAGCTCATCAGCAATTCGGCCCGGCCCGCCGATGAGGCGCGCCCATCACCGGTGATTGACATCGTGATGAATGAGCCGGATTCCTCTACGCAAACACGCTCCAGGGTGCCTCCACCACCACCGCCTCCACCGCAACAGCCGCCAAAGCTGGAGCCACAGGAGCCGGATACTGCTGACGCCAATGCAGATGGTATCAACTTCAATTTACCATCAGTTGATGTTGGTGGTGCTTCGGTGGATATCGGGGCCCCCGGTGCCATGATGCGAGACGGTGAAGCTACACCTATCGTTCGAATCGAACCTAAGTACCCCATCGAGGCTGCTCGTGACGGTAAAGAAGGTTGGGTGAGATTATCATTCACCATTAACGAGGTAGGTGGCGTAGACGACATCGAAGTAATCGATGCCGATCCTAAACGTATTTTCGATCGTGAAGCCCGCCGTGCACTCAGCCGCTGGAAGTATAAGCCGAAGGTGGTTGATGGTAAGCCGGTTAAGCAGTTCAACATGAAGGTGCAGTTAGACTTTAAATTGGAGCAATCGTCATGAAGATAACGAAGAATCCAATCCAGAAGTTGCTGGCTGTTACATCATTGGTTGTGTGCAGCTATTCCTCTACTGTGATGGCGCAGTCTACTGCTCCAGTAGTTTGTCCGGGGTACCAGCCAGGTCCCTCCAGCATTCCCAGTGAGCGGGTAGGTAAGAAGATCCAAAAGGCCTTCGAAGCATACAGTAATGAGCAGGTCAATGAGGCATTAAGTATCCTCTATGACATAGACACGAGCGACAAGTTTGATCGTGCCTATACCGACAGGTTTATTGGTAACTTATTGGCAGCCAAAGAAGGCCAAGCCAAAAAGGCCATTGACTATCTGACGCGTGCTGCCAATGCCAAGCAGTTGAACGATACCGAACAAGCCAGTACTTTGAAGTTGGTCGGCGACCTGAACATGCAGGAGCAGGACTTCAAAACGGCCTTGACTTGGTACCAGAAGTGGCTGGACTTCACTTGTAAAGGTGACCCAGACATTTATGTGCGTATGGCCCAGGCATATTACGAAACCAAGCAATTGGACAAAATCGTAGCACCTGCAGATAAAGCCATTGCCTTGTATGAAAAGCCGAACAAGAACCCTTATGTATTGAAGATGACATCATTCTTCGAGCGTAAAATGTACCCAGAAACCATTAAGGTTGCAGAGGAGCTGGTTCGCCTGTTCCCTGACAATGGTCAATGGTGGACACAGTTAGGCTTCTTTTACATGGTGGTAGAAAATTATCCAAAAGCCCTTTCTACCTTCGAATTGGCTTATAACCAAGGATTCCTGAAGAAAGCGTCGGAAATAAAGGCACTGGCTCAGTTGTATGCAACTCAAGACATGCCCTATAAATCTGCCCTTCTTCAAGAGAAGTACTTGAAGTCAGGTTTGATCGAGCGTGATGAGAAGTCTCTCGCCAGCTTGGCTAATACCTGGCATCAGGCTAAAGGCATTAAAAAGGCTGCCGCTTACTACGGTGAAGCGGCAGACCTGAGTAACGATGCTGATCATTATCGTCGTCAAGGCACCTTATTGTTGGCGGCAGAGGACTACAACAATGCGTTGAAAGCGTTGGAGAAGGCCCTGTCATTGACCAACAAAGATAAAGGTCGCTTGCACATGGCGATTATGGAAGCCAACTTCTATCAGGGTAAGTTCAGAGAAGCTTACGAGCATGTTAAGCTTGCTATGAACGACAGTAGCACAGCGCGCAGCGCTAAGAGCTGGGAACCCTATATCAAGGAAAAAGCCAAGAACCGTGGCGTCAAGATATAACGAAAAGCCCCCTCGGGGGCTTTTTTATTGGGTCCAACTTGGTGTTAGTCGCAAAAAATTAGCCGTCTGAAGGTTTTTTGCCACTGCTGAAATATTTCATCCCTTTTCATGGTCTATCCTGTTGTAAGTGCCTATCTGGCCTACTAAAGAGTGTTGGACTATCAATCAGGAAAGTTAAAATGAAACAGATTAAGAAAACCACTATCGCTTCAGCCCTAGGCGCCGTTGTCATCGGTTCATTGTCTGGTGTAGCAGTCGCAGCAGACAGCAATCCATTCACTATGCAAACACTTGATTCAGGTTATATGCAGCAAGCCGCGGAAGGTAGCTGTGGTGCTGAAAAGGGAAAAGAAGGCAAGTGTGGCGAAGGTAAATGCGGCGAAGGGAAAAAAGCCGAGAAAGAAGGTAAGTGTGGCGAAGGTAAGTGCGGCGAAGGGAAAAAAGCCGAAAAAGAAGGTAAATGTGGCGAAGGTAAATGCGGCGAAGGGAAAAAAGCCGAGAAAGAAGGTAAATGTGGCGAAGGTAAATGTGGTGAAGGCAAGGCCGACAAAGAAGGCAAGTGCGGCGGCGCCCACTAAGATTTTCTCGTCATCGCGGGCCGGCCTAGTCCGGCCCTACTTTTTGGAGGGAAGACGTTGGTAAAAGGCAGTGGTGGTGATGTCGGTCTCGGTTTACGCAGAGACATGTTTCCGGAGGTTTTAAACCGGGAATATTCGACTGTCCAGTTTTGGGAAGTCGCCCCGGAAAACTGGATGACGCTTGGTGGTAAGTACGAAAAACAATTTCGGGAAATGACTGCCCGCTATCCCTTTAAGCTACATGGTCTTTCTCTATCCATCGGTAGTCCGGATCCGCTGGATGTGGAGTTCATCAAGGGCGTGAAAGCCTTTATGAATATGCATCATATAGAACAGTACAGCGAACATCTTAGTTATTGCTCAGGCAACGGTCATATGTACGATTTGATGCCGATCCCTTTTACCGAAGAAGCTATTGCCTATGTAAGTGGCAGGGTTAGGCAAGTACAAGACATCCTTGAACGTCCGCTTATTTTAGAAAATGTTTCCTATTATGCAGCGCCCGGTCAGAAATTGAGCGAACAGGAATTTACGCTTGCCATCCTTGAAGAATCTGACTGTGAGTTGCTGCTCGATGTGAACAATGTTTATGTCAATTCCATCAACCATGGCTATGACCCCATTGCTTTCATTCAGGCCATGCCAACGAAGCGAATTGCCTATGGGCATATTGCCGGACACTATAATGAAGCCGATGATTTGATTGTTGATACCCATGGCAGTGACGTCATTGACAAAGTGTGGGCTCTGCTCGAAGCTGCCTATCAAGCTCATGGTATTTTTCCAACGCTGCTGGAACGGGATTTCAATATTCCGCCTTTGAATGAGTTGATAAAAGAAGTTGAAAAAATCCATGACATTCAACAACGGCACCAGCTACTCCAAGGTCGGAGGGCTTGATGTCGGATTTGCGTGCTACTCAGTTGGTATTTGTTGAGCACTTGCGTGACCCTTTACGCAATGCTGCACCCAAAGACATTGAAGATCGGCGACTTGCCATTTATCGGGAGCTCTTCTTCAACAATATCATGGGATTTATCAGTAGTGGATTTCCGGTACTCAAATCCCTTTACAGCAAGGAAGAGTGGGAAGCATTATGCCGGGAATTTTTCGCTGAGCATGCCTGTCGCTCCCCTTACTTTGTCGAAATCAGTAAAGAGTTTGTTGAGTACCTCAGTAATGAGTACCGACCTAAAGACCATGACCCTGTTTTTATGGCAGAGCTGGCCCATTATGAGTGGATTGAACTGGCGGTGAGTATTGCCAAAGAAGCCGATCCGCAGCAGTTTTGGCAGGGGCAAGCTTATCAAAAGCTGGCAGTATCGCAGTTGGCTTGTGCAGTGAGTTATCAATATCCGGTTCATCAGATCTCCAGCACGTTCAAACCTGAACAACCAACCGGCCCTTATTTTTTTGTGGTGCATCGCAATAACGAGGACAAGGTCGAATTTACACAGATAAATCAAATCAATGCGTACCTACTAAATCTCATCGACCAGCATGGTGTAATTGATGAAGAGGTGTTGTTGCAGAGTCTGGTTTCAGAATTGCCCCAGTTGCCCGAAGACCAAGTAAGAAAAGGGGCAAGGGAAGCCATAGAGAACTTTCTTAGAAAACAAGTGCTGGTAGTGGAATAATTGTGCTGTTAGCCATTATCTGATTCGCCAGGCTATGAATCAGATGGGCTTTGCTTTAAGATTTGCGGCTTATTTTAATGTGAGATCCTGTTCATGCATCACGACGATCAGCAAGTTAAAGATCCTTTCAACGGTACATATTTCTTGATTGGCGCATTGACCATGGTGGCATTGCCTTTACTGCATGTGCTGCTGGCTTGGACGAAGTATTTCGGTTAACGAAACGCTCAGGAAGTAGGAAGCAGCGTGACAATCAGTTATATCAAATCCGCCATCACAACCATCCCGGACTATCCGAAGCCAGGGATACAGTTCCGTGATGTCACCTCATTAATGCAAGACAAGAAAGCCTTCAGTGCTTGTATCAACCTGTTGGCTGAACATTATCAGCACATGGGGTTTGATAAGATAGCCGGCACTGAGGCCAGAGGCTTCATTTTTGGTGCGCCATTAGCAAAAGAGCTTGGATTGGGCTTTATTCCGGTACGTAAATCCAACAAGTTGCCAAGAGCCGTCATACGACAGAGTTATGAGCTCGAATACGGCCAGGATGTATTGGAGCTGCATCAAGATGCCGTTCATCCGGGTGAAAGAGTATTGTTGCTGGATGATCTCTTGGCCACTGGCGGTACCATCCTGGCCACGGCATCTCTTGTCAGGCAGTTAGGGGGCGTGGTTGAACATGCCGGATTTGTAGTGAGTCTGCCCTCCCTTGGCGGTGCGGTGAAACTGTCCAACTCTGGTATTACTACTCACGCGCTCTGTGAATTCGAGGGAGATTGAATTCGCCGATGACTTACCAGGTATTGGCTCGTAAATGGCGACCAGCCAATTTTGCTCAGTTAGTGGGGCAAGAGCATGTGGTGGCCGCCATTTCCAATGGTCTGGAAAACGACAGATTGCATCACGCCTATCTGTTCACCGGTACGCGCGGCGTGGGCAAAACCACCATCGCCAGAATATTTTCCAAAAGTCTGAACTGCGAGCAGGGGCAGGGTGCCAACCCTTGCGGACAATGCGGTACTTGTCTTGAAATAGATAAAGGCAGCTATGTTGATTTACTGGAAATCGATGCAGCCTCCCGTACTAAGGTAGAAGATACCCGCGAATTATTGGACAACGTCCAATACAAACCTACCCGGGGACGTTACAAAGTCTATTTGATAGACGAAGTGCACATGCTCTCCAAGCACAGTTTTAACGCGCTGCTAAAAACACTGGAAGAGCCACCCCCGCATGTGAAGTTTTTGCTGGCTACCACCGATCCGCAGAAATTGCCGGTAACCATTCTTTCCCGCTGCTTGCAGTTTAATCTCAAAGCGCTTTCTCGTGAGCAAATCGGTGGTCAGCTTCGGCATATTCTTGCGCAGGAAGGGATCAACTTCCAGCCCGAAGCTTTGACACAGCTAGCCCGGGCAGCCCAAGGCAGTATGCGTGACGCCTTGAGCCTGACCGATCAGGCCATCGCCCAGGGCAATGGCGAAGTAACTGTCCCTGTTGTCGTCAATATGCTTGGCCTGATGGATAAAAATCAGGTGCTTAAGCTACTTGGCTCGCTGTTAAAGGGCGATGCCGATGGCGTGATGTCGCAGGTTGATAGTCTTTCTGCCCAGGCACCTGATTACAGTCAGTTATTGAGTGAATTACTGAGCATGCTGCATCAAGTGGCCTTAACGCAACTGGTGCCACAAAGCTGCAAGTTAGAAACGGTTACTGCCAAAGCCATTTATCAATTGGCACAGTCCAGTGATCCTGAGCATATTCAGTTGCTCTATCAAATTGCTATTCAGGGCCGCAAAGATTTGCCCCATGCACCAGATGGTCGCTCTGGCCTTGAGATGACACTGCTAAGAATGCTGGCATTCAGACCGGCAACACAAAAAAAAAGCCCTGAATTCCTGACCCCGTCTTTGCAAAGCGCTGCCACCCAAGAGCAAGACGTGGCCGTTGAAGAGGGAGAGCAGTCCGAAATACACACCCAACGGTTACAGGATGAACAAGCGCTGATTTGGCAACAGGCAGCATCGCTGCAGCCAAATGCCAACGAAACTCTGCCACAAGTTCCAGACATCGAGGCTACGCCGGAGGCACCAGCTAGCCCAGTGTTGAGTCAGACTGAAACCCTGCTGGCCCTTCGTAATAAGTTACGTTCCGCTGCCAATGCCAGCGCGGCTTCGTCAGCCACCCAAAAAAGTGCTGAGGTAAAACCTGTTCCCCCGGTGAGAGCTCAGTCAGAGTCCAAAGAGAAGCCGGCTGAGATAAAAGCTGAAAGTGATGTAGTGTCGCCCGACGAAGCAGCACCAGCAAAAGCCAATTACCCATCGCTGATTGAGGATACCTCGGAGCAGGATATACCGCCTTGGAACGATGATGATCTGCAAAGCGCTCAGGTTTTGTTCGATCAGGAACTTGTAGAGGATGACAAGCTTCAGATTGAAACAGAGACCATGGTACTGCATATAGAATCTGTTACCGAGGTCTCTGCCGAAGAGGAGCCTGGGGCGCTCCTCTCAGAGAGTGAATTCACGGCTGAGACAGACAATGACGACACACAGGTCTTTGAGCAGCCTGACATAGCATCCTCATCTTCTGTGGGGGACGGGCACGAATTCATTGAAGATGAACTTGAGTTGCCGCACTATCAGGAAGAAGATCCTTCTGTATTCGCAGTAGAATGGGCTATTCCGGTATTTTTGGATAGTGGTGATAAGGTATTGGTACCTGCACAGTTGGACGATTGGAGTCTGATGATTGAGCAGTTGGGGATAAACGGTTTAGTAAAGCAACTGGCTTTGCACTCAGTCAGTCAAATCGCCGATGACAAGGCGACATTGACCTTACACCGCAGTAAAGAGCACTTGGTCTCTGATTCGGCTGTCGCACAGTTACAAGCAGCCTTAGGTCGTCATTTGAATCGCGCGCTAACCCTGGAAATGGTTTTGGGCGACCCGGTAAATACGCCCTATGCGCTGGCAATGGCTATCAAGGCTGAACGTCAGAAGTATGCGCACCATGTGGTGGATACCGACGAGAGTCTGGCGTTGTTAAAAGACACATTCGCTGCGTCCGTGATGACGCAAAGTATTAAACCCAGGTAGCCGCATTGCGGCACTTATTAAAAATATCGAGGTGGTTATGTTTAAAGGTGGCATGGGAAATCTCATGAAGCAGGCTCAGCAGATGCAGGACCGTATGCAGAAAATGCAGCAAGAGCTGGCCGAGATGGAAGTGACCGGTGAAGCCGGCGCCGGTATGGTTAAAGTGACGATGACCGGTAACCACAACGTGCGTCGGGTCAGTATCGATGAAAGCCTGATGGAAGATGACAAGGACATGATTGAAGATCTGGTGGCTGCAGCAATCAACGATGCCGTGCGTCGTGTGCAGGAGACCAGTAAAGAGAAAATGGCCTCTGTGACCGGTGGTATGCCCTTACCTCCTGGTTTTAAAATGCCGTTCTGATACTCCGGTCCCCGTGTTCGGGGACCTTCATCTTTCTTCCAAGAATACAAGCCATGAAGTTCAGCCCACTGTTAAGCGATCTGATCAAAACCCTGAAGTATTTGCCTGGCGTCGGGCAAAAGACCGCACAGCGTATGGCGTTTCAGTTGCTTGAGCGAAATCGTGGGGGCGCGTTGGAGCTGTCAACTGCGCTGCGTAATGCCATGGAGCATATTCAGCATTGCCAACAATGCCGTACCTTCACCGAAGACAAACTTTGCGATATTTGCGCCAATCCGGCACGGCAAAGCAGCGGTATGCTCTGTGTGGTGGAATCACCGCAAGATGTGATGGCCATTGAGCAGACCAGTCAGTTCAATGGACTGTATTTTGTGTTGATGGGGCATTTGTCACCCATTGACGGCATCGGACCTAGTGACATTGGCCTCGATAAGCTTGGGGAAATATTGGACGGTGAAGAGATTAAGGAAGTGATCCTGGCTACAAATCCCACAGTGGAAGGTGAAGCGACCGCCCATTATATCGGTCAGCTGTGCCGCGCCAGACAGATTAAAGCCAGCCGAATTGCCCATGGCGTTCCGGTGGGGGGCGAGCTGGAATATCTTGACGGCTCAACCTTAAGCCATGCCTTCAGCGGTCGGCGTGAACTTTAAATCACCATAATTGCACATAAACTGCGCAGCAAAATCCAAACAGGCTTGAAATTCTCCTAAGCGCCCCTATCTCCTGTAGGCAACCTTGAATCAACCAGGAGATTTCTGAAGATGGCGCAAGCAGCCCATGTAGAAACCCACGGCTTCCAGACCGAAGTCAAAAAGCTTCTTAAGCTGATGATCCACTCCCTTTACTCCAACAAGGAGATTTTCCTTCGGGAGCTGGTGTCCAATGCCGCCGATGCGGCAGACAAGCTGCGTTTCAAAGCCCTTTCCAATGACAGCCTGTATGAAGATGATGGCGAGCTTCGTGTTCGTCTGTCGGTGAACAAAGAGGCCGGTACCCTGACCATCTCCGACAACGGTATCGGTATGACCCGTGATGAAGTGGTGGAAAACTTAGGCACTATCGCCAAGTCTGGTACCGCAGAATTTTTTAGCAAGCTGTCTGGGGATCAGGCCCGTGATTCGCAGCTGATTGGTCAGTTTGGTGTGGGCTTCTATTCCGCTTTTATCGTTGCCGATAAGGTCACAGTACGCACCCGTGCCGCAGGTGAAGAGCCAAATCGTGGCGTCGAGTGGCAGAGCGAAGGAGAGGGTGAGTTTACGGTTGCCGATATCGAAAAGAGCGGTCGGGGCACCGATATCATCCTGCATCTTAAAGAAGACGAGAAAGAATTCCTCGATGACTGGCGTCTTCGCTCCATTATCGGTAAGTATTCAGACCATATCAGCGTTGCGGTGCAGATGTATAAAGCTGAAGTGCCTGAGCGTGACGGTCCCGATGGCGAGAAGATCCCGGCCGAGCCAGCCAAGTGGGAAACCATCAACAAAGCCACTGCACTGTGGACCCGTGACAAGTCAGAAGTATCCGATGAGGAATATCAGGAGTTTTACAAACATGTCTCCCATGATTTTGGCGAGCCGTTGTTATGGTCACACAACAAAGTAGAAGGTAAGACCGAGTACACCAGTCTGCTTTATGTGCCTGCCAAGGCCCCCTTTGACTTGTGGAATCGTGAGCAGAAGCATGGTCTTAAGCTATACGTGCAGCGCGTCTTTATCATGGATGATGCCGAGCAATTTATGCCGGTTTACCTGCGCTTTGTTAAAGGGGTGCTCGACTCCAATGACCTGCCACTGAACGTTTCCCGTGAAATCCTGCAGGACAATAAGATCACCCAGGCTATGCGCCAGGGCTGCACTAAGAAAGTGTTGCAGATGCTGGAAAAACTGGCCTCCAACGATGCCGAGAAATACCAAAGCTTCTGGGAAGAATTTGGTAATGTGCTCAAAGAAGGTCCTGCAGAAGATTATGCCAACCGTGAGAAAATTGCCGGTTTGCTGCGCTTTGCCTCAACCCATAACGACAGCAGCGCACAAAACGTCTCTTTGGATGACTATATCGGACGCATGAAAGAAGGTCAGGACAAGATCTACTACATCACTGCTGACAGTTACCAGGCTGCGAAAACCAGCCCACATCTGGAGATCTTCCGTAAGAAAGGCATCGAAGTGCTGTTGATGTCCGATCGCATCGACGAATGGTTGATGTCTCATCTGAATGAATACAACGAGAAGCACTTCCAGTCCATTACCCGTGGTGAATTGGACTTAAGCGACATGGATGACGAAGAGACCAAGAAAGCTCAGGAAGAAGCGGAAAAGCAAGTCGAAGGACTAACGGAGCGGGTTAAAAAGGTCCTTGGAGACAAGGTCAAAGAAGTGAAACTCAGCCACCGCCTGACCGACTCACCGGCTTGTGTGGTAGCCGATGAAATGGGCATGAGCACGCAGATGGTTAAGCTGATGCAAGCGGCCGGTCAGCCAGTGCCGGAGATGACTTATCATTTCGAGCTTAACCCGGAGCATGGCCTGATCAAAGTGTTAGCAAAGCTGCAGGATGAAGCACGATTTGCCAAGCTTTGTGACATCCTGTTCGATCAAGCCGCATTAACTGAACAGGGCAGCCTTAAAGATCCAGCGACCTATGTACAGAAACTCAATGGTTTGTTGCTGGAGTTGGTGAAATAAATCAAGCAAAGCAAACAAGTAAAAACGGGCCTTAGTGCCCGTTTTTATTTTGAACAGGCTGAAAAAGCATAAACAATAGTCGTAGGGCCGCTCCTCAGGCCAGTAATCAACTTGTATCCGCAAGGGTTAATGTGTAAAGTTCGGTCTGTTTTTATTTCACTGACTCAGACTATCGAAGGGGATAGGCATGCGCATTATTCTGCTTGGGGCTCCCGGTGCAGGCAAAGGCACACAGGCTCAGTTTCTGATGGGCAAATTCGGCATTCCACAGATTTCAACCGGGGACATGCTTCGTGCAGCGATCAAAGCTGGTACAGAGCTTGGCCTGGCAGCTAAGCGCGTAATGGATGAGGGTAAGCTGGTGTCCGATGACATCATTATCGGTCTGGTTAAAGAGCGCATTGCCCAGCCTGATTGCGCCAAAGGCTTTCTGCTCGATGGTTTCCCGCGCACAATTCCCCAGGCCGACGCCATGAAAGAAAATGGTGTGGTTGTCGATCATGTAATCGAATTTGATGTAGGTGATGAGGTTATTGTTGAACGAATGAGCGGCCGACGTGTACACCCTGCTTCAGGTCGTGTTTATCATACCGCTTACAATCCACCGAAGGTCGAAGGTAAGGATGATCAAACAGGTGAAGAACTGGTTATCCGCCCTGATGATCAGGAAGAAACCGTGCGTAAACGCCTGGCTGTTTACCATGAGCAAACCAAGCCGCTGGTAGATTACTACCGCAATGAAGCGGCCGCTGGTCATTGTGCTTACCATAAGGTGGACGGCACCAAACCGGTGGACCAGGTCAGCGCCGAACTCTCCAGACTCCTGGTAAAATAAATCGCTCCGAAAAGCCCAACTTGATTGGGCTTTTTTAATGGCATCACAGGGAAGCTAAATGAAATGGTAACTCCTATTACTGCATTCTATGCGGGCCTGTTGGCGGTGATCATGCTGTATCTGGCGTTTCTGGTCAGTATGATGCGCAAAAAGACCGGAATCGGCCTGGGAAGCGCAAGAGACAAGGCATTGCTGCAATTGTCCCGGGCGCATGCAAATTTTACCGAATATGTACCCATGGCCCTTATCCTGATGCT
Organism: Aliiglaciecola sp. CAU 1673; assembly: GCF_029223185.1. GTDB lineage: Bacteria > Pseudomonadota > Gammaproteobacteria > Enterobacterales > Alteromonadaceae > Bowmanella. The sequence continues at coordinate 17,334 of NZ_JARHUG010000016.1, read as the reverse complement.
GATTGGTGAGCTAAACGGCGTGCGTGAATTGTGGTTGCATCTGGCCGGTACTATCTTGCTGTTCTCCCGGCTTATTCATGCGTACGGCGTGCGTCACCATTCAGGTTATAGCTGGCAGCGCTTCTATGGCACCCTGGGAACCTTTTTGGTGATTGCTGGACTGATTTGGCTGGATATTAATCTGGTCTATCGATAGTTAAAAATGCAGTTGTCAGACATACTTAAAGGCGTTCATCTGAGCGGAACCCAGCAAGCTCCAGCATTGGTATTACTGCATAGCTCCATGAGCAGTGCCAGGCAATGGCGTCCCTTATGCGCATCCCTGGCATCTCACTTTCGGCTGATCAATATCGACCTGTTCGGTTATGGCGATGCGCCGCAAGCCTCAGGCTGTAAGGGCTTCTCCCTTTCGCACGAAACCGATCGCATTCAGTTGATATTGGAAGAACTCGCCGTGACAGAGTTTTCCTTACTGGGCCACTCCTACGGTGGTGCCGTGGCATTAAAAATGGCTTATGACCATTCATCGCGGGTCAACAGCCTGCAACTCTTCGAGCCGGTTGCTTTTCATCTATTGAAAAAAGGCTGTCCCGCGCGTTTAGAGGTGGAGACATTAGCCTCCAATATGGACAGCCTGTCAAAAGAGCAAGCCGCTGCAAGTTTTGTGGACTATTGGAATGGCGAAGGCTTTTTCGCCCGCTGCCCATCCTCCATGCAACAACTCTTTTGTTCTCAGGTAGCCAAAGTGGGGTTGGATTTTCAGGCCTTGATTAATGAGCCTAACGGCCTTGAGCAATATGCTACCTTACCTATGCCAACACAGCTGTTAAGCGGCCGTCAAACTCGTCAATCGGCAAAAAACGTAGCTCAAAGCCTGCTGTCTGTGCAGCCCTCCTGGCAGTATCATGAAGTGGAAGGTGGGCATATGGCGCCCATCAGTCATGCTCAGTTAGTGAATTCAGCGCTTATTGGTTTTCTGCAGTCGCCAGAATAATAAAGGCGGCCATTGGCCGCCTTGTCTAATCCAGGGAGAACGTCAGGCTGTTAGCCTTCCAGCAGGTTACTGCCGATTTCAATCTTTCTGGGCTTCTTGGCCTCAGGGATGACACGCTCAAGCTCGATATGCAGCAGGCCATTTTTCAGGTCAGCACTGAGAACTTTTACATGATCGCCGAGTTGGAACTTACGTTCGAAATTACGCTCGGAAATGCCCTTGTGCAGGAACTTTCGCTCCTCGTCCTTCTCTATTTTGTTGCCAGTGACCTGTAGGGTGTTTTCCTCTACATGGATTTCGAGCTCAGATTGCTCAAAACCGGCTACAGCCATGGTAATGCGGTATTTGTCTTCGCCCAACAGTTCGATGTTGTATGGCGGGTATCCCGGTTGCTTTTCGTTACGGGAGGCTGCGTCAATCATGGACGCTAAATGGTCAAAACCAATAAAAGAACGGTAAAGTGGAGAGAGATCTAGATTACGCATAGTCATATCCTCAAAATAAGCAATATGTTGATTAGTTGCCCCGACTTGCGGCGGCTGTTTGTCCCTACTTGGGAATCGACCCTTTCGGCGTCGACAATTCCTATATGTAGTCAGGCAAGATGATTTCAACGTTGGGGAATAAAAAATCTTTTAAATAACCTTTAACTGATTGATTAATATGAATAAAAAACTTGATGAAAAAGCACAGGAAATCCTGACCTTCTGGTTTGGTGAGCTAACCGACGGCTTGGCAAATAAACAAAAGCAACGCCTATGGTATGGCGCATCTGAACAAGTAGACGCGGACATCCGCGAACGCTTCGGCGATACCCTGCTGGCGGTGGCGAAAGGGAATTATCAGCACTGGGCTCAATCACCTCAGGGGCGGCTGGCCTTAATTTTGTTGTTTGATCAATTTAGTCGCAATATCTATCGCGGCCAGGCTGAGGCTTTTGCATTCGATCATCTTGGCTTAAGGCTGTGTCAGGAAGGGCTGTCCTTAGGTCATGACCAGCTGCTGCAACACACAGAAAAGCTGTTTTTTTATCATCCACTGGAGCATGCTGAAGATCTCGGTTGCCAGCAGCAAGCCGTAGAGTTGTTCAAGGCGTTAGCTGCAGAAGCTCCCGACGAACCGCGCAGGCAAAGCGCTGAAAGCGCTTTGAAATTTGTCGAAGAGCACCGGGATATTATTGCCCAGTTTGGACGCTTTCCCCATCGTAATGCGGTATTGGGGCGAGCCAGCAATGAAGCAGAACTGCGTTACCTGGAAAGTGGAGGTAAGCGCTTCGGGCAATAAAGGCAGGCGTTTTTCCGTTTATTGATGTTATGCTGGATCGCCATATCACACAGAAGGATCCTAATGCTGTTGAACGTATTTGGTAGAGAAGTCGAGGTGGTTCGCCGGGAGCGCGCCTGGAAAGCCTTTTACAAGGGCAATGAAGGAAAAAAGCGCTTGGCACAGGATATCTTTATCCCTGGTGAGTTGGCCGAAAATGAGATTGTCGGTTACGTCTCTGACCTTTGTCATGAATGGGCCTGTGCCCGCTATCCCGTTGTGCAAGTGCTGAAGAGTTAACCACTAAATCCCTTGTGCTAACATGGCATCTGCCAACCGTTTGAAGGCCGCAATATCAGCCCCCTTGGCGTAGTTTATCCTGTTTTTTTCCTCACCTTCTGTTTTGCATAGCTGGTGAATACTGCCCATGATTTGTCGAAGGTTAGCATCCAGGTCTTCGAATTCGTGAGATTGGAAGTTGGCATTTTGCGACATTTCCAATCCCGACAAGGCAACGCCACCGGCGTTAGATGCTTTACCCGGTACAAAGGTAATACCCGCTTTTTCAAAGACCGTCAGCGCATCCTTGCTGCAAGGCATATTGGCACCCTCGATAACGATCTTGCAGCTATTTTCTGCCAACCTCTTGGCATCTTCCTCGAGCAATTCGTTTTCTGTAGCGCAAGGAGCTGCAATATCACATGCAATGCGCCAGGGTTTCTCATCCTTCAGCCACTTCCCGTGACCATTTTGAGCCAGTTCCTGCAATGGATTTTCTTTGTTTTGGCGATGATTGATCAGGTCATTGATGACGCCGATCTCAAAACCATTTTCACAATACAGCGTGCCTTTGCTGTTTGACAAACTGACTACTTTAGCTCCCTCTGATATGGCTTTTTTGGCCGCATGACAGGCCACATTACCAGCGCCGGAAATGGCAACGACCTTACCATCGATACTCTCATCTTCATCTTTTAGCAGGGCTTTCAGGAAATACACCAAACCATAACCTGTGGCTTCGAGTCTGACGTGGGAGCCTCCAAATTCCAATTCCTTGCCGGTAAGTACGCCGCCAAATTCGTTGTGCAGCCGGCGATACTGACCGTAGAGGAAACCAATTTCCCTGCTACCGACATTGATATCGCCGGCCGGCACATCGGTACAGGGGCCAATATGACGCTGCAGTTCATTCATAAAAGCCTGGCAGAAACGCATGATCTCATGCTCTGAGCGACCCTTAGGATCGAAATCACTACCGCCTTTGCCGCCACCGATGGGCAAGCCGGTCAGGGCATTCTTAAAGCACTGTTCGAAGGCGAGGAACTTCAGTACCGACTCGTTGACCTTGGGATGAAAACGAAGGCCGCCTTTGTAGGGACCGATTAAGTTGGAATGTTGGACTCGCCAGCCTCTGTTAATGTGAACATTGTTGTTATCATCCTGCCAGGTAACCCGGAAACTGATAGTGCGATCAGGCTCAGTGAGTCGCTCGAAAATTCTGGCCTTGTTGTATATTGGGTGTGCTTCGAGCAAAGGCGACACATGACGGCAAACTTCATCAACCGCCTGCAAAAATTCAGGCTGATGAGGATAACGCTCCTTGAGCGTCTGAATTACTTGTTCCTGGCTTGCAGTATCGTTCATGAGGCTCTCTAAACTTTGACAGCAGTTACCAATAGTTAAGTGTACCTGCCAAGAAGTCGCCAAGATCAACTAGAACCGTGATTCTGGCTCATAGAAAGGTGAAGAAGATCTTATCTTGCCGGATCGATAGCACCACCAATACTGCCATTCACGCGAAACCAGCCGGCAATACTGTACCTGTCCCGTTGTGCGGGAAGCACCTCATGCGGGAAGCGCTCGCTGAGGAAAATAACCAACTTTCCAAATTCGGGTACCAGGCGTAAGAAAGGTTTCTCTTGTTTCTTCTCGTACATTAATAGCTCACCGCCATCGGCAGGTTGCCAGTCAGGATTCAGATAGAGCACAGTGCTTAACACGCGATTGGTGCGCCCTTTAAAGGCATCCAGATGGCGCTTGTAGAAATCTCCGGGACGGTAATGGGCAAAATGACATTCATAGTCAAACAGTCCCATAAACAGACGACGATTGAGCTCTACTCTCAGTGTTGCCATACCATTTAAGAATTGCTTCTGAGCACTGGTGTGGCCATCCAGCCAGCGGATAGCATCAGTACGTACCTGACTATTCTGTTGCAGTAAGTTTTCCCGGCCAATGCCAGCTTGTTGAAAATGAGCTTCTTTATAGCTATTCAGTTCACTTAGCAGACCATCGGCAAGGGCCAGGGTTTGAGGGTCCTGAAGCAGGGCATAACCTTGCTCTGCAATAGCATCGGCCAAGTTGTCAAAATCCAGAAAAGACAGCGGCATGGGAGCTCAAAACGGTGCGGTTAAGCAAAAGGTAGCGCGTTTTACGTGAAAGCGATGGGAAAGTCACCCATTTTTCAGGGACACTTAGGAAATGGCCCCGAAAAGGGGCCAGCATATTGGTGTATAAAACTACTTCTTTTTGCCTTCTACATGCAGATCCAGCTCAACATGTGTTGAGGCTGGACCCAGGTCATAGTCGATGCCGAAATCTTTAAGTGCGATGGTGGTGGTGCCGGCAAAGCCCGCGCGATAGCCACCCCAAGGATCTTTGCCTTCACCAAGCTTGTAGGCATCAATAACGACAGGCTTGGTTACACCGTGCAAGGTCAGATCCCCATGCACGGCCAGTTTACCGTCGCCCTTATCTTCAACCTTAGTGCTGACAAACTTAGCGGTTTTGAATTTTTCTACATTCAAGAAGTCATCGCTGCGCAGATGCTTGTCGCGCTCGGCGTGATTGGAGTCGATACTGGCCGGATCGATGTTAACAGTGATTTTGGCCGAAGTGGGATTGGCCGCATCGTAGCTGAATTCGCCGTCAAACTGATTGAAGCGGCCGGTCAGCCAGGAATAGCCCAAGTGCTGGATCTTGAAGTTTATGGATGCGTGGGCACCTTTGGTATCAATCACATAGTCGGCTGCTTGTGCAAAACCAGTGCTTAGGGCCAGAAAACTGGCAGCAATTAACGTCTTTTTCATTGAATATCCTTACTTTTAGTGTTGCGTAACATTCTGACCAGGGTCTGGTCCTTATCGAAAATATGGTGCTTCAATGCTGCCACTGCATGCAGCACTGCAAGGCCTATCAAGCAGTAAGCCAGCCAGCGATGGACATCGCCGGCAGTGTCTTCCTGGTTTTGAAACAACTCACCCATAGACGGCAGAGTAAACCAATCGAATATCTCTATACCCCGACCATCGGCTGTTGAGATCAAATAGCCACTGAAAAAAATGGCGAGCATCAGCAGGTAGAGCAGGCAATGGATAAGATGAGCGGCGGCAATTTCCCAAGACTTACCCAGTGCTTTCGGAGTGGGTTGCGCCAGGCGCCAAAGCACTCTTGCCAGAGTGAAAAGCGCTAGCAGTATGCCGATGCTTTTATGCCAGTGGGGAGCGGTCTTGTACCAGTCACTGTAGTAATTGAGATCCACCATCCACCAACCGAGAGCAAAAAGCCCAAACACAACAACGGCTGATAGCCAATGCAGGCTTCGGCTGATCCGGCCCCAGCTAACCGTGGTGTTTTTAAGCATAAAAGAACAGACCTTTGATTTTGTTATGAAAATCTCAAAGTCGTATGCTAATGGTTCACGAAGCGATTTAAAATCACGAAATTACGCAGTAATGCTTCGAAAAAATCGAAGTATCAAGTCGTTGGTTGTCCGTGGCGCTGCTGTAAGATGCCCAGCACATCCGCCAGGCTCAGATCACTGGCTTGCAATAGCACCAGCAAGTGATAGAGCAAATCCGCTGCTTCGTTTTTCAGCTCTTCCTTGTCACCCACAGTGGCGGCTAAGGCCGTCTCCACTCCTTCTTCTCCTACCTTCTGAGCGATACGTTTAATCCCACTGGCATAGAGCTTGGCGGTGTAGCTGCTTTGTGGTGAGGCGGCTTTTCGCTCGGCCAAGAGACTCTCCAACTGGCCTAAAAAGGTCAGGGAAGGCAAGCCGCCTTCGTGCCAGCAGGTGGGAGCACCGGTATGGCAGGTAGGGCCTTTGGGATAAGCCAGGGCCAGCAGGCAGTCCTGGTCGCAGTCAGCAGAAAGCTCCACCAGTTGCAGGGTATGACCTGAGCTTTCCCCTTTGGTCCACAGGCGCTGCTTGGAACGACTGAAGAAGGTTACCAGGCCACTTTGCAGGGACTTATCGACCGCGGCTTTGTCCATATAGCCTTGCATTAACACCTTGCCGCTAAAGGCATCCTGTACGACAGCGGGTAGCAACCCGTCCATCTTGTCCCAGGCCAGCTGTTCAATATTGTCTTTGTTGATAATCATTTTAGGACTCCTTTTTCACCACAGAGACACAGAGATTTTAAATGTGCTATCAATTACTCCGTGTCCTCTGTGTCTCTGTGGTTAGTCTTTGTATCTTGTTCCCACTGCATCAATCTTGGATTTGGTCAGTGACAGCTGCGATACTTTTTTGCAGCAAATACCAAAATTTTCTTATCACCACGGAGACACAGAGAGCACAGAGGTTTTATATCTGCAATCAATTACTCCGTGTTCTCTGTGTCTCTGTGGTTAATCTCTTATCGCTACATTCAGTGAACGTAAATAGGCCTTTAACTCAGGGATGGCGATCAGGCCCTTATGAAATACCGAGGCCGCCAGGGCGCCGTCCACATCGGCCTGCTCGAATACGTCCTTAAAGTGGTGCATTTCTCCGGCACCACCGGAGGCAATCAGCGGTACCTGACAGCGTGCCCGGATCTTTGCCAACTGTTCGATATCATAGCCCTGGCGCACGCCATCCTGATTCATGCAATTCAGCACGATCTCGCCGGCGCCCAGGCGCTGCACTTCTGCTACCCAGTCACCGGTTTGCCAGTCGGTAAGCTTGGTACGGGCCTCATCGCCGGTAAATTGTTTCACCTGATAGGTGCCGCTGTCTGCGTCAAAATAGCTGTCGATCCCAACCACCACACATTGTTGTCCAAAGCGATCATGTAGTTTGGTGATAAGGCTGGGATCGGCCAACGCGGGGGAGTTGATGGAGATCTTGTCCGCACCCATGGCCAGGATTTGCGCGGCATCGTCAACGCTTTTGATTCCCCCGGCCACACAAAATGGAATATCGATCACCTGGGCGATACGACTGACCCAGGATTTGTCTACTACCCGCGCATCGCTTGAGGCGGTGATATCATAAAACACCAACTCATCGGCGCCCTGGGCGGCGTAATGTTGAGCCAGGGGCACGATATCACCGACAATTTCATGGTTTCGAAACTGCACCCCTTTGACCACCTTGCCATCTTTAACATCCAGGCAGGGAATAATGCGTCTGGCCAGCATCAGTTACCCTCCCAAAGGTTTTTCGCCTCTTCCAGGCTAAATCTGCCCTCCAGCAGAGCACGACCAAGGATAAGATGGTCCACCGAAGAGGCGGCCAGATGGCGAATATGGTCAAGGTTGCCGATGCCGCCAGAGGCCTGCCACTGTATGCTGGGGAAGGTGGCTTTCATTTCTTCATAAAGCTTCTGATTGGGGCCGGCCAGGGTGCCGTCACAGGCAATATCTGTGCAAAGTACATGCTTCACCCCGGCGCTTACATAGCTTTCCAGAAGGGCAGTTATTTCAACGCCACTGTCTTGTTGCCAGCCATGGGTGGCAACCAGCTTGCGACCATCAGCAGTGATGTTTACATCCAGTGCCAGCACAATGGCCTCTGCGCCAAAGTATTCAAGCCACTCACGCACCAACTCTGGCTGCTTGACGGCCACCGAGCCGAGTACCACTCGCTTAACGCCTGCATCCAACAGCGCCTGGATATCTTCTTTGCTGCGTACACCGCCACCGGCCTGGCAGTTGATAACACCGAGGGCGGCAATCTGACCAATCAACTCAACCTGGCGTTTTTCAGGGGTCTTGGCCCCAGAGAGATCGACAATATGCAGCCAGGCGGCACCGGCTTGTGCATAACGTTTTGCCAAATCCAGCGGCGATAACGAATATTGTGTCTGTTTGGCGTAGTCACCCTGATACAGGCGCACCACCTGACCGTCAATCAGGTCAATGGCAGGAATTATTTGTCTTGCTGTCATGGCCGTGCCTTAAAGATTATGAATAAAGTTGTGTAGCAGCCGTGCTCCCGCCGCGCCTGAACGCTCCGGGTGGAATTGCACCCCATAGAAGTTATCTTTGCCAATGGCAGCGCTAAAAGGTTGACCATAGTCGCAACTGGCCAGGGTATAGTCCCCTAAAGCCATGGCAAAGCCATGCACAAAGTAAAAGTAGGTACCAGCGTCGATGCCCTCGAATAGAGCGCTTTGCCGGGGAAACTGCACGGTATTCCAGCCCATATGGGGTAAGCGCAATCCCTCTGCACGCATACGCTTGGTATCTGCTTCAATCATGCCCAGGCAATTGGCATTACCTTCTTCGGAATGACGTCCCATGAGTTGCATGCCCAGACAAATGCCCAGCACCGGCTGGGTAAGGCCGGGTAACAGGGTATCCAAGCCTTTCTCGCGGATGGACTGCATGGCAGAGGCCGCGGCACCCACACCGGGCAAAAACAGCTTGTCGGCAGATTCGATCTCATTTGGCTGATCCGAGACCCTGACTTTCATGCCCAAACGTTCGATGGCAAAGGCCACCGAAGCGATATTGGCGCAGCCGGTATTGATAATAACCAGCTCCATCAGAGCGCCCCTTTGGAGCTGGGTAACACATCGCCTTGTTTAGCAATGGCCTGTCGCAGAGCTCGCCCAAATACCTTAAACAAGCTTTCTACCTGGTGATGGGCATTGCCCTCGCTGGTGGAAAGATGCAGGGAAATGCCCATGGCATCGGAAAGGGAGCGGAAGAAGTGAGATACCATTTGTGTCGACATGCCGCCGACCTTTTCCTGCGTAAAGCTGGCGTCGAACTTAAGGTAAGGGCGGGCACTGATATCCAGCACGCATTCTGCTCTGCACTCATCCATGGGTAAGGCAAAACCAAAGCGACCGATACCACGTTTATTACCCAGCGCTTTTTTTAGGGCATCGCCCAAAGCCAATGCGGTGTCTTCAACCGAATGATGTTCATCAATATGTAAGTCGCCGGTGACTTTGACATCAAGTTGGAAGGCGCCGTGGGTGGCGATTTGATCGAGCATATGATCGAAAAAGCCGATACCGGTCTCAATGTTACCTTTGCTTTGGTTATCCAGATCGACCTTAATCTCGATGTCGGTTTCCGAGGTAGTGCGCCTGACACTCGCCGTGCGGCCCTGGCTTAACAGTTGGCGTTCAATCTGTGTCCAGGGATTGGTGGTGCGATCGTATTGAATGCCGCGAATTCCCATATTCTCGGCTAACTGTAGATCGGTTTGCCGATCGCCAATCACATAAGAGCGCTCAAAATCCACCTTACCTTGTTGCAGGTAATCTTTAACCAACCCCAACTTGGGCTTACGGCAACTGCAGTTGTCCTTGTCAAAGTGCGGGCAAATCAGCACATCGTCAAAGCGAACGCCCTGACTTGCAAAAAGCGCCATCATCTTATCGTGGGGCGCATCGAAATCGGCTTGTGGAAAGCTACTGGTACCAAGACCGTCCTGATTACTGACCATTACAAGGCGAAATCCGGCTTGTTGCAGGCGCAGCAGCACCGGAATCACTTGTGGTTCGAAGACCAGTTTTTCCAGACTGTCGAGCTGTTTATCGATGGCAGGCTCTTCCACCAGAGTACCGTCTCGATCGATAAATAGAATGGCTTGTCGTGTCATGCGTGCTCCATAAAAAAACTGTCCAGTGCGGCCAAAAGGCGCTGGTTTTGTTCCTGATTGCCAATACTAATGCGAAGGCAATCTTCAAGATTGCGCTGCTTGGATTGGTCGCGAATTAAAATGCCGCGCGCTATCAGATAGGTCATCAGTGCCTGGCGCTTATTGGTACGCACCAAGAGAAAATTGCCTTTATCGCTGCCCACGGGCACAAGCTGTGGATAGTGAGCCAAGGCCTGCGCCAATTGGCTGCGCAGGTTTTTCAGCGTACTGACTTGTTCTGTGGTGCGCTCAAGGCCGGCGGCGGAAAGCGCCTGCTCGGCAATTTGCGCTACCGGCTGCGGGAGGGGATAGGGGGCAATCACCTTTAAAAGCGCTTGAATAATATCTGTGTTTGCCAGGGCAAAGCCGCAGCGGATACCGGCCAATCCAAAGGCTTTTGACAGCGTACGCAGGATCACCAGATTGGGATAACGCCCCAACTGGCTGGCCCAATAATTTTCATCGGCAAATTCAATATAAGCTTCATCCAATACCACCAGGGCACTGTCGGCAAAATGCTCCAGCACGGCTTGCACCTGGGCCTTTGCCAGCACTGTGCCGGTGGGGTTATTAGGTGAGCACAGGAAGACCAGATTGACCTGACCTTTAACGCTTTGTACCGCATCCAGATCCAGGCTGAAATCCGAAAGCAGTGGCGCTTCTACCACGCCCACATTAAAGGTCTTGGCGCTTATCGCATACATCCCGTAGGTGGGGGGACAAATCAGCACCTTGTCTTGCCCTGGCGTGCAAAATGCCCGGATTAAAAGCTCAATGGCCTCATCGGCGCCGCGACTGACCAACACCTTGTCACTGTCCACACCGGTATACTGGGCATAGGCGTTGATAAGTGTCTTTGGCTGGCAATCGGGATAGCGATTCAGGCGACTACAATCAAGCTCGAAGTCATTAGCATAGGGTGATTCATTGGCATTGAGCCAATCCTGCCCACCTGAAATCAAGCGCCTGGCCGACTGGTAGGGTTCCAGGCTTTGCAGGTGTGCACAAAGCAGCTTGTTAACTAGCTTGTTAGCAGACATCTTGTTGCTCCAATCGAACGGCCACGGCTTGGCGGTGGGCATCTAGTCCCTCGGCTTCTGCCAAACGCATAATGGCAGGGCCTAAGGCCTTCAATCCATCCTCACTGATGGTTTGCAAGGTATAGCGGCGCATAAAATCCAACAGACCTAAGCTCGAGGTATTGCGTGCATAGCCATAGGTAGGCAGTACATGGTTGGTGCCGCTGGCATAATCGCCGGCAGACTCGGGCGACCAGGGACCGACAAAAATAGAGCCGGCATTATCCAGGGTCTCCAACAGTGACTCTGGGAATGCGGTTTGCACTATCAGATGCTCCGGCCCGTAAGCATTAGATACCTGCACTGCCTCATCCATATCCTTAACCAGGATAAAACGGCTGTTAGCCATGGCCTTGGCGGCAATCGCTTTTCTGGAAAGGGAAGTGAGCTGGATCTCAACCTGGGCTTTAACAGCCTCGATAAGTGCCGCGCTGTCCGTCACCAGGACAGTCTGGGAATCGGCGCCATGTTCGGCCTGGGAGAGTAAATCGGCGGCCACAAAGACTGGATTCGCCAGGGAATCGGCAATTACCAGCACTTCCGAAGGACCGGCCGGCATATCGATGGCCGGGCCGCCCGGTAACTGGCTGACCAACTGTTTGGCCTGGGTCACAAAGCTATTGCCGGGACCGAAGATCTTATCCACCTTGGGAATACTTTGGGTACCTAAAGCCATGGCGGCGATGGCCTGGGCGCCGCCTACCAGGTAAATTTCCTTAATACCGCAAAGCTTGGCAGCATAGCGGATTTCAGCGGCAATTTGACCGTCTTTACCCGGCGGGGTGCATAAAATAGGGCGGCGACAACCGGCCACCTGTGCCGGAATGCCCAGCATTAACACGGTAGAGGGTAAGGGCGCACTGCCTCCTGGGATATATAAGCCAAGGGTATCCAGGGCCTTGTGCTTAAGCTCGCAAAGTACGCCGGGCATGGTTTCGATGCGCACGTCATTGGGTTTTTGCGCCTCATGAAAAGTGCAGATATTGGCATAGGCGCGGCCGATGGCGTCTTTTACACTCTGACTTAGCTCTGCTTCGGCATTGTCGATATCGGCTATGGGTAAGCGCAGTGCGTCGAGTGCTACCTTGTCGAAGCGCTCGGTCAGTTCAAGAAGTGCCGCATCTCCGCTTTGTTGCACGGCCTTTAAAATATTTTCTACCGCAGTTTTTAATTCGGTTCCCTGCGCCAGGGCGGGGCGAGCCAACAGGGCTGCCTGTTCCTCGTTGTTGAGCTGTGACCAGATTTGCATACTTACCCCAGCATCTTTTCAATGGGCATGACCAGAATGCTACTGCAACCCAGGGCTTTGAGTTTTTCCATGGTTTCCCAAAACAGGGTTTCGGTGCTGACTACATGCACCGCCACCTGGCTTTCATTGCCGGCCAAGGGCAATAGCGTGGGGTTTTCAGCACCGGGCAGCAGGGCTTTGACAGCATCCAACTTATCTTTGGGCGCATGCAGCATAATGTACTTACTTTCTTTGGCTTGCATCACACCATTGATGCGGGTTAACAGCTTGCTGATCAGTTGCTGTTTGGCACTGCTGATCTCGCCGCTGCGCTGAATCAGCACGGCTTTGGAGCGGAATATCACCTCTTTTTCTTCCAGGCCATTGGCTTCCAGGGTGGCACCGGTGCTGACCAGATCGCAGATGGCATCGGCTAAGCCCGCCCTGGGAGCTACTTCCACCGAGCCGTTAAGCATTAATGCCTTAGCATTGACACCTTGTTCGCGGAAAAAGCGCTCGAGCAGATAGGGATAGGTGGTGGCGATCTTCTTACCATTCAGGGACTCGATGCCTTGGTAATTCAGCTCGGCAGGGACCGCAATCGACAAGCGACAACCGCCAAAATCCAGACGTTCCAACACCTCGTACTGGGCTGGCTTATCAGCGGTTTTACGCTCCAGCATTTTTTCCTCCAGCTCGTTTTCACCGATAAAGCCCAGATCGACCACTCCGTCCATCACCAGCCCTGGTATATCGTCATCACGCACTCTTAACAGATCGATGGGCTGGTTGGTGGAGTGAGCAATCAGCAGTCTGTCGCGCAAGGAGAACTTAACGCCAATGGCCTTTAAGAGCTCCATACTGCCGTCGCACAAACGCCCGGACTTTTGCACTGCAATACGTAATCTGTTGCTGTCAGTCATGCTATTTGCCTTTTTTGTTGAGCCTGAAACACAAAACCCCCGGAAGTTGCCTTCCGGGGGTCTTTAAACAGCTAAGATTCCACTGGAAGGCTAGTTAATAACCTTCCAGCACGAACCTGAAAGGTTATGCTAGATGATGATGGTGGTGGATAGCGTTCAGGTTCTGGTTAAACATAATTCGGGAAACCGTTAAATATGTCATTAACTTACCGTACCCGCGCGGGACTGTGCAAGTGCCAATTCCAACACCCTCCGGCCTTTTCTTAAAACCAATTGGAATAAACAATGCCTTTTTGCGGATAAAAAGGCTGTGTAAGTTGTCCTAATCTAAAGTAAGCCCATAGATTTCCGATACTTAGATTGAGTCATTGTTTGGAGTGATGCCATGCCCAGCGATCTTATGTTTCCTATCCTACCCAAGGAGGGTAAAACCAGCCCGCTTGAAGAGGAATTTAAGGTTGAGCAGGTAGCAAAAGAGGCCAAAATCCGGTCTTTGATCGAAGAAGACGAAGGCTTAAGTGCACAAGAGCGTGAAGCCCGCGAAGAAATGCAAAAAAAAGACAAAGAAAAGCAGAAGAAGCAAAAGCAGGCCGGATCCACAAAAGCCGAAACGCCGGTGGCCGACGGTGAAAATAAGGCCGGTCCAGGCCACTTAGATGTGTATATCTGACACACCAAGCGGCAGGACCCAATTCAATATTTTTAAATTGAGCGATGGCGCGCTAATCTGGCAATCAACACCACTGCCAACAATGCGCTGTAAACGGCAAAGATCACCTGCATCCACGCCGGCATACTCATATCCATAAAGGACCAATCAATGTCGCCACAATCGCCGGTGGCGGCAAAGACTGCCGGGATCCACTCGTGCAATGGCAACCAACTGGGGAAATTGGGCACAATTTCACAGACAGTGAAGAAGGGGTTGGCCGCCGTTTGGATATCCAAATGTTCATTGGCAATCAATAAACCCCAAACCGCAGAAACTGCCCATAGGCTAAAAGCGATAAATCTGCCGACTCCATAGGCATGAAGAAACATGCCCACTAGGCCGGCAAGCAAGAGGCCAAATACTGCATTGCGCTGATAGATACACATAATGCATGGCTTCAGATTCATACCGTACTGAAAGTACAGCGCAGAGATCTCCAGAAACAGCGCACTTAACATCAACATTAGCCAAGGCCAGCGTTTAGTCGGCCAATCGGCCATATGGGAGAAGAAATTCATCGAATGTTTTTACCGCAAAAAAAGGTTTGTAAAAAAGAACGGGGCCTCACGCCCCGTAGCGAGTTAATGGCCTGATGGCACTTCTGTGACGCCGCTGTGATGGCCTATCAGATTCATCTGATATAGCCACTCCGTCATCTCATACAGGCTGAAGTAGGTTGCCGCTAGACCAACCAGAGTCAGTACCACGGTGTAAGGCAACGCCATATATACCATGCGGCCATAGGACAGACGCAGCAGTGGTGCCAGGGCAGATGTCAGCAGGAACAGGAAGGCAGCCTGACCATTAGGCGTGGCGATGCTTGGCAGATTGGTACCGGTGTTGATGGCAACCGCCAGCATGTCGTATTGATCACGGGTGATATGGCCTTGCTTAAGGGCGGTGGTGACTTCGGTGATATACACCGAGCCCACAAACACGTTGTCACTGATCATCGACAGTGCACCGTTAGCCAGGTAGAACAACACCATCTGTGTCTTACCTTCGTAGGTGAGTACCCAGTCAATCACAGGCATAAACAGGCCCTGATCGATAATTACCGCTACCACTGCGAAGAAAACACAGAGCAGGGCGGTAAAGGGCAGGGCCTCTTCGAAAGCCTTACCAATTTGATGTTCCTCGGTGATGCCGCTGAAGATAGTGGCTAACACAATCACTGATAAACCGATCATGCCGACGGCGGCTAAGTGCAGCGCCAGACCGACCACCAACCAAACTGCAATAAGGGCCTGCACCAACAGTTTGGCGCTGTCGCGCTTAGTGCGCTTCTCATCCACATAGCGGCTATATTCGGTGAGGATAGCTCTGACTGTCTCTGGCATGGTTTCGCCGTAGCTGAACAGTTTCATTTTCTCCACGACAACGGTGGTCAGTAAGCCAAAGATCAATACAGGCAGGGTGATGGGTGACATGCGCAGCAGAAACTCAATAAAACTCCAGCCAGCCTTTTCGGCAATGATCAGGTTTTGCGGTTCACCGACCATGGTGGTCACGCCGCCCAGGGCAGTACCAATGGCAGCGTGCATCATCAGATTACGTAAAAAGCCACGAAAACCTTCCAGATCGTCACGAGTTGGATGAGGCATGTTCTCATCCTGAGTATGATCGTGGTCATGGTGATAATCCTTACCGGAGGCCACTTTGTGATAGATAGAATAAAAACCTGTGGCTACGGCGATAATCACGGCGATCACCGTAAGAGCATCCAAAAAGGCGGACAAAAATGCAGAGGCAAAGGTAAAGGACAGCGCCAGTAGTGTTTTGCTACGCACCTTGATCAGCATTTTGGTAAAAAGGTGCAGCAGCAGATCTTTCATAAAGTAGATACCGGCCACCATAAAAATCAGCAGCAGCACCACCTCAATGTTGACGAAGATTTCATGCTTTACATGTTCGGGGCTGGTCATGCCGATGGCAACCGCCTCTAGCGCCAGCAAGCCGCCAGGCTGCAAGGGATAGCACTTTAAGGCTAAGGCCAGGGTAAAGATAAATTCCAGTACCAGCATCCAGCCGGCAAAATAAGGATTAATAACGAAGAGGACCGGATTGATTATCAGAAAGGCGATGATGGTTTTTTTATACCAATCCGGGGCATGCCCCATAAAGTTCTTAAATAATGCCGTGACCATTGATTCTTGCATATTGGTTGGTCCTTGGGTGAATAGGTTCAGCTACTCAAGTTTTAATGGTGAAGAGGCAAAAAAGCAAGGCAATTCTGGTGGTTAGCCCTAAAAGAGGAACGCTGTAATTGCCCATTTCTTTGGCATTTTAGCGTTTTTCCTAGACCCTAAGTAATAGGTTCCAATGGCCTTGACATCTGGTACAATCAGTTGCGTTAACAACTGAATAACTTTAGAAAATTCACCACAAAGTGAGTAATGCATGATTTACAAGGCTCAGAGTCCCGCCGGGTTTGCCGAAGAGTATATTGTGGAGTCCATCTGGAGTGGCAGATTTCCACCCGGGACCATTTTGCCGGCCGAGCGCGAACTGTCAGAACTGATTGGGGTGACCCGTACTACCTTGCGTGAAGTATTGCAGCGCCTGGCCCGGGATGGCTGGCTGACCATACAGCATGGTAAACCCACCAAGGTTAATAATTTTTGGGAAACCTGTGGCTTAAATATCCTGGAAACCCTGGCCAGATTGGATCAAGACGGTATTCCCGAATTGGTAGATCAGTTGTTGGCGGCCCGCACCAGTGTCAGTGCGGTGTTTATCCGTGGCGCCATAAAAAATGCCCCTGAGAAGGCAGCTGAAGTGCTAAAACAACATGCTGACTTCCCGGAAGATGGCCAAGCCTTTGCCGAAATGGATTACCGCATCAATCATGATCTGGCTTTTGCCTCCGGTAATCCGGTATATGTGTTGATGATGAATGGCTTTCGTGGCTTGTATGCCAGAATTGGTGGCTACTACTTCGCCAACGATAAATCCCGTAACCTGGCCAAGGATTATTATGCCCAACTGCTGCAGTTGGCACAGAACGGCTCCCATGAGCAGGTACCCACACTGATCCGCAAATATGGCATCGCCAGCGGGAAAATCTGGCATGAGATCCGTGGCGAAATGCCCAAGGATTTGGTGGACTGATTATTATCGCCAAAAAAAACGCCCCGATGGGGCGCAGACTGTTGAAAAAGGCCTGGACGCAGATCCAGGCCTTTGATCTAATGAGCATAGTGAACAACATGGATTCACCATGCTTAGAGACAAAACCCCCCAACAATATGAACTAGAAATGGTCGCC
>NZ_JARHUG010000015.1 GCF_029223185.1 Aliiglaciecola sp. CAU 1673 | reverse complement strand
TCAATCACGCTTAAGAAAAAATCAGCCAATCCCATCAATAGGTAAGGAGCCACGGAAAACTCACTGGATGGCCCTAAAAAACAAAACCCCACCAAAAATGGTGGGGTTTATCATCAATCTGAAGGGCGCCTTAAGCGCCCTTTCTTTTATTCTTTTTCTGCAATCACCGAGAGTTTCGTGAGGCCTGCTTTTGAAGCCTGATCCAATACTTCCACTACGGTGCCGTGGGCGGTGTCCTTGTGGGCTTGTACCAAGGCGGTATCGGTATTGTTCTCAGCCAGGAATAACTGAATGTTGGCCTCCACGCGGGCTAAATCCACCTGTCGACCGTTCATAAAAATCATGCCGTTTGCATCGATTTTAATATTGACGTTTTTACTGGGTTTGTTGCTCTTCTGGGCGTCATCGGGGCGATTAACCATCAACCCTTTTTCTTTCACAAAAGAGGTGGTGACGATAAAGAAAATCAGCATGATAAAGACAATATCCAACATAGGGGTCATGTCGATGCTGGCGTCGGGGATCTCAGATTGGTGTTTTTTCTTCATAACGTCTCTCCCTGGAAAACCCCCAGGTTTTTCCTTAGTAAAAACAATCCTCTAAATAAACGTAGTTTACCTGGCGTGCGGCCACAACAAATTTAATCACTTACGCTAAAGGGGCTTGTTCTAAAAAACATCTTGTTTACAATCAGACACACTTTATTGGCAAGGTCCTTTGCCTGCCACCTTGGTCCTCAGTAGACTAGACAAGTTGTATTCCCACCCTAGAGCACATCAGGAATTATTATAATGAAGAAGGTAAGTATTCTCGCACTTGGCATTGCTACTGCACTTGGCTTAGCGGCTTGTAGCCCCGCTCCTCAAAGCACAGAGCAAACAGAACAAAAAGTTACGCCGGCTGCTGCCGTTCAATCTTCCGGTATCGATTTAGCTGCTATCGACAATAACACCCGTGCCCAGGACGACCTGTTTCAGCACGTTAACGGTCATTGGTTAAAAACTACAGAGATACCCGCCGATAAGTCTCGTTACGGTGCCTTTAACGTTGTGAATGACAACACTCAAGAGCATTTGAAAGCCCTGATACAAGAAGCCGCCGCAGCTGAAGCCGAACCCGGCAGCAACAATCAGAAGCTGGGTGACATGTACAACAGCTTTATGAATACAGAAAAAACCGATGAATTGGGTATGTCGCCACTTAAAGGCGATCTTGAGAGCATCGCAGCGATCGCCGATCATAAAGCGGTTGCCGCAAAAATGGGTGAGCTGTATGCAATGGGAGTGTCAGCACCATTTGGTTTCTTTGTCTATCCTGATGCCAAGGATCCCAATACCAATGGCATGTGGCTATTTCAAAGCGGTCTGACCATGCCGGATCGTGATTATTATTTAAAAGACGAAGAAAAGTTCCAGAATTTCCGTATCGCCCTCAAGCAATACATGACCGATGTGTTGACCATGGCCGGTTATGAGAATGCGGCCGATGCCGCTGAGCGTTTGCTGGCGCTGGAAACCCGTATTGCTGAAGTTCACCTGTCCAGGGTAGACAGCCGAGATGCAGAGAAAAACTACAATGCGCGTAGCGCAGAAGAAGTGCGTGCACTGTTAGCCGGTTTTGATTGGGACGCCTATGCCAAGGCCGGAAAACTGGAAGCGGTTGAGAAGATAATTGTCCGTCAACTGCCTTACTTTGAAGCCATGGGTAAGCTCTTTGCCGAGACCGATGTACAGACCTGGAAGGACTTTATGGCCTTCAATCTGGTGGACACTTATGCCCCACGTATGCACAAAGAGCTGGTGGATCTGAATTTTGATTTCCACTCCAAAACCCTAAACGGTATTCCTGAGCAAGAACCTCGCTGGAAGCGCGCAGTGGAAGCCACCAGCGATGTGCTCGGCGAAGTATTGGGGCAACAATATGTGGCCCGACACTTTACATCCGAAGCCAAAGCCAAGATGGATCAGTTAGTGCAAAACCTGATCAAAGCCTATGGCGACAGTATTCGTGAACTGGATTGGATGACCGAGACTACCAAGCAAGCGGCACTGGAAAAACTGTCTAAGTTCACACCCAAGATTGGTTATCCGGATAAGTGGCGCGATTACAGCAGCCTGGAAATCAAAGCAGATGAATTGGTCGGCAACTACAAGCGCTACAACGCTTTCGAGCAGGATTACTATGTAGGCCAAATCGGTAAGCCTGTCGATCCAGTGGAATGGGGTATGACCCCCCAGACCGTAAATGCCTACTACAGCCCCACCCGTAACGAAATTGTATTCCCGGCCGCTATCTTGCAGCCGCCGTTCTTCAATATGGAAGCCGACGATGCGGTTAACTATGGTGCCATCGGTGCGGTCATCGGCCATGAAATCGGTCACGGCTTCGACGACCAGGGCTCCAAGTATGACGGTGACGGTAACCTGCGCAGTTGGTGGACAGATGAAGATCGCGCGGCTTTTGATGCACTCGGCAAGAAACTGGCCTCACAATACGACCAGTTTGAGCCCATCGAAGGCCTGAACATTAATGGTGCATTGACCCTGGGCGAAAATATCGGCGACTTAGCCGGCGTAACCATCGGTTATAAGGCTTACCAAATGTCGCTTAATGGTCAGGAAGCGCCGGTCATTGACGGCTTAACCGGTGATCAGCGCTTCTTTATGGGCTATGCCCAGGTATGGCGCGGAAAGTATCGTGAAGATGCGCTACGTGCTCAGTTGGTCAGGGGACCACATTCGCCTGGCGAATATCGCGTAAGGGGTATTGTCCCGAACGTAGATGCTTTCTACCGTGCCTTCGACGTAAAAGAAGGGGACAAGACCTATATCAAGCCAGAAGATCGCGTACGTATCTGGTAATTGATAGCAAGGTTAAAA
The DNA here is from genome assembly GCF_029223185.1 of Aliiglaciecola sp. CAU 1673. Classification (GTDB taxonomy): domain Bacteria; phylum Pseudomonadota; class Gammaproteobacteria; order Enterobacterales; family Alteromonadaceae; genus Bowmanella. Next base: position 118,594 of record NZ_JARHUG010000015.1, on the reverse strand, counting down.
ATGCCGGCCTTGCGCCGGCATTTTTGTTGTTGCCACGGAACACAAGCATTGGCATGGTAGGTAACAAAGTAGTTGGAATAAGAATAAAAATGAATCTTTGGCGAAAATGGCACAAATGGCTGGGCCTGATATTAGGCATTCAGGTGCTGCTTTGGATAAGCGGCGGGGTGGTGATGTCGGTAATCCCCATCGATATGGTGCGTGGCCAGCATTTGGCTGTTCGCCATACGCCAATTAGCCAGCCTTTGCCGGCAGTGCAAATGTCTATGCAGCAATGGCAAAAACTCGAATGGAAGCAGCGGCTGGATGGTCCTATTTTACTCGGCGTGGACCTGCAGGACAAAGAGCACTGGATGCAACCCGACGGCACTGAAGTATTGCCCTTAAACGCGCAGCAAATTCAGCAAGTGGCCGGGCATGCCTATTTGGGAGAAGGGGCGCTTCGCAACACGCAACTACTGGAGCATCTCCCCCAGGAGGCCGATTTTCTAACCGGGCCGATTTATCGGGTGGATTTCGATGACTGGATCAACACCACTTTTTATCTGCACCCGCATTCGGGGCAGATTTTGTCGGTGCGCTCCGATCTTTGGCGTCTTTTCGATTTTTTCTGGATGCTGCATATTCTTGATTTTGAAGAGCGCGAGGATTTCAATAATCCACTTTTGATTGGTCTGGCCATTTTTGCATGGCTATTTACTTTAAGTGGTTTTATTTTGTTGTATCATGCTTGGCTGAAACCCAATATTCGCAAATGGCGTTATCAAATAAGTAGATGAAGACAATTCTGGGATATTTACTGGTCATCTTTATTGGCCTTGGCAGCATCAATGCCAAGGTGTTGGCCTTTGCCCAGTCGCCCCGATCTGCGATGCAAGAACAAGCGTCTCACCATGCCATGGCAGAAAGTACAGATCATACTGCTATGGCGCATGATTGTTGCGAGCAATCTACACCCGATGACCAGGGTTGTTGTGAGGGCTGTGACAATCAAGGCTGTGCCAGCCATTGTCTGAGTCTGAGTGCCATCGCCAATACGTTTTTCCTGGCTTTGCAACGACATGCCGGGGGCATCCAGAATGCCCCTGCAGAACTCAGTATCCATTTAACCAGCACTCTCTATCGTCCACCCCGCGCCTGACATAAGTCTTTGTCCCTTTTGTACAATCTTATTGCAGGAGATGCCCATGCGGCCTTTTATTGTTTTATATAGCTTATTGGCTGTACTTATTTTGCCATCTGGTTATGCGCTTGCCCAACAAGCAGAGCATCAGCATCCAGTAAGCCGGGCCCCAACCGATGTTATCAGTGGCCAGACCCGCTATGTCTGCCCCATGCACAGCCATATTGTTAAAGATCATCCCGGCACTTGTCCCATCTGTGGAATGAACCTAGAGCCTGTGGTGCAAAAAGCCCGCAATGAAGGCAGCAGCGTGGTCATTGAAATTACCGGTGATACCCGTCAGGCCATGTCAATTGTCACCGAGCAGGTAAAGCGCGACGACTTATGGAAGTTTGTCCGTACCCTTGGCACCGTGGGCTTTGATGAGTCCGCGATCATGCATTTTCATCCCCGGGCAGCCGGTTATCTGGAAAGCCTGGATGTGCATACTCAGGGGCAGAAAGTCAAAAAGGGCCAACGCCTGTTTACTCTGTACTCGCCGGAATTGGTGGTGGCCCAGGAAGATTATTTGCAGGTGTTGAAAAATGCCGCCTCCAGCTCACGCGAGCATCTGATCACTCAGGGAAGATTGCGTCTGAAGCTACTGGGCATGGATGAATCCGTGATCAAACAAGTAGAGGATGGCCACAAAGCCCTGTACACCGTGCCTTACTATGCACCACAGGACGGTGTGGTCACAGAACTCAACGTACGTGAAGGTATGTATGTGACACCCGATGTGGAGCTATTGTCACTGGCAGACCTGACCCGTTTATGGGTGATAGCCGATGTGTTCGAATCGCAGTTTGATTGGGTCAAGCTGGGTAAGCCCGCCGAAATCCATCTGCCTCATTTAGGTATGCATGGCGATGAAGCCAGCATTGATTATATCTACCCGCAGCTTGATCCTGTCACGCGCAGCCTCAAGGTGCGTCTGACCCTGTCCAATCCGCTCGAGCGGGTGAAACCCGGTATGACAGCCGAGGTAAAAATTTTCGGTGGTCCCCTTCGCGATGTCTTGGTGGTGAGTAAGCAGGCGGTAATACCTGCCGAGCAAGGCCATCGTATTGTGGTGCAACGTGATGACAGTAGTTTTGAAGTGAGAGAAGTAGAAATCGGCATGCAGGCGCAGGGCAAAGTGGAAGTGCTGTCTGGTCTCAAAGACGGTGAAAGGGTAGTGACTTCGGGACAATTCCTGATTGATGCCGAAGCCAGTCTGGCAGGCGGACTTGAGCGTCTCGACGCCCATGCCCATCACTAGGAGGCGCCATGATAGCTAATCTCATTGACTGGTCAGTCAGACAGCGTGCTCTGGTGTTGATCTTTAGCCTGTTGCTGCTATTTGGCGGCTGGCAGGCCATGCAGAAACTGAATTTGGATGCCATTCCTGATCTATCCGATGTGCAGGTTATTATCAAAACGGCCTACCCGGGACAAAGTCCGCAAGTGGTGGAGCAGCAGGTCACCTATCCACTTGCCAATATTATGATGGCGGTGCCGGGCGCCCGCACGGTGCGTGGCTTTTCCTTTTTTGGTGATTCCTTTTTATATGTACTGTTTGAAGACGGCACCGATCTTTACTGGGCACGTTCAAGGGTATTGGAATATCTCAATCAGGCGCAAAGCCGCTTACCTGCCAATGTGCAGCCGACCCTTGGTCCTGATGCCTCAGGCGTAGGCTGGGTATTTCAATATGCCCTGAAAGACACCAGCGGCAACTGGCATCTGGCCGATCTTAAAAGCTTGCAGGACTGGTTTCTAAAGCAGGAGTTGCAAGCCGTTCCCGGGGTGGCAGAAGTGGCTACCGTAGGTGGAATGACCCGCACCTACCAAGTATTGCCCGACCCATTAAAGTTAGCCCGCTATCGTTTGGGGATTGAGCAGATACGTATGGCCATTTTGGCCAATAACGGTGAAACCGGTGGCGCCACCTTAGAGATGGGCGAAGGCGAGTATATGCTGCGGGCCCGTGGCTATCTGCAAAGCCTGGCCGATTTTGAGCATATTCCCCTAGGTGTGCGAAACCCCGATGGTATACCACTTTTGTTGAAAGACGTGGCCGAGGTGCGATTAGGACCGGAGCTGCGCCGGGGTATTGCCGAGTTGGACGGACAAGGCGAAGTAGTGGGTGGTATTGTGGTGATGCGCAGTGGTGACAATGCCCGCCAGGTTATCGAACAGGTCAAGGCCAAGTTGGAGGCGCTTAAACCCAGTCTGCCAGAAGGAGTAGAGGTGGTGGTGACCTATGACAGAGCCGCCTTTATTGAACAGGCCGTCGATAACTTAAACGAAAAACTGTTGCTGGAAATGCTGATGGTCTCCGTGGTGCTGATGCTGTTCTTATGGCATCTGGGCTCTGCCATGGTGGCGGTATTGATCCTGCCGTTGTCACTGGCGTTCTCCTTTATTGTTATGCAGTGGCTTGGGATAAGCGCCAATATTATGAGCCTGGGCGGCATTGCTATTGCCATCGGTGCGTTGGTGGATGCTGCTATTGTGATGGTGGAAAATCTTCACAAGCATCTTGAGCATTTCCAGTCGCAGCAAGGGAGGCGCCCCAGCCCTGTTGAACATTGGCAATTAGTCGCGAATGCTTGCACACAGGTGGGGCCAGCATTGTTTCTGACGCTCTTAATTATCACTATCAGCTTCTTGCCGGTGTTGGTATTGGAAGGCCAGGAAGGACGATTATTCGCCCCCATGGCGCTGACCAAATCTTTTGCCATGCTCGGTGCCGCGCTGTTAGCCATTACCCTGGTGCCGGTGCTGATGGGCTATTGGGTGCGTGGTGGTATTCGCCCTGAAGAAGAGAATCCCCTCTCCAAACTGCTGCGAAAAGGCTATGAACCCTTGCTATCCCTGGCATTGCGCTTTCCCCGATCCGCTTTGGTTTTCGCTGCGTTGGTGTTGCTGTCCGGGCTCTATCCGCTCAAACATCTAGGTTCGGAGTTTATGCCCACTATCGATGAAGGCGACTTACTCTACATGCCTACCACCTTACCGGGGCTAAGTGCAGGAAAGGCAGCACAGCTATTGCAACAAACCGATAGGTTGATTGCTCAAGTGCCAGAAGTGGAGCGGGTATTTGGCAAAATTGGCCGCGCCGAGACAGCCACCGATCCGGCGCCCCTGGTGATGCTGGAAACCAGTATCAAACTCAAACCAAAGGAACAGTGGCGAGACGGCATGACAGTGGAAAAGCTGATTGCTGAGCTGGACGCCAAAGTGCAATTTCCCGGTGTTACCAATGCCTGGGTACAGCCGATTAAAACCCGCATTGATATGCTTTCTACTGGTATTAAAACGCCGCTGGGGATAAAAATTTCCGGCCCTGACCTTAAAGAGATTGAGCGCTTGGGGTCTGAGGTAGAGTCTATCTTATCCAAGCTGCCTGGCACCCGTTCGGTGTTTGCCGAGCGCGCGGCGGCAGGGCGTTATCTGGATATCGCCCCTGATATGCAAGCGCTGGCCCGATACGGGCTCAGTCTGGCGCAGCTGCAAGACATTATTCGCTACGCTATCGGTGGTGAGGCAATAGGTGAAGTTATCGACGGCAATGAGCGCTATCCCATCAATATCCGCTTTGAGCGTCACTGGCGGGAAGACTTAGAAGCACTAAAAAACCTGCCGGTGACCAATAGCGATGGTTTGTATGTGCCCTTAAGCAGTCTGGCGACGCTGTCCGTGCAAGAAGGGCCAGATATGATAAAAAGTGAAAATGCCCGCCGTGTTGGCTGGGTGTTTGTGGATATTGATGGCATGGCCATGGGCGACTATCTGCAGACGGCTCAGCAAGCATTGGCTGAAACGCTTAACCTGCCACCTAAATACAGCCTGTCCTGGTCGGGGCAGTATGAAGCCATGCAACGGGTTGCCGACAAGCTTTCCATGTTAATTCCGCTGACGCTGCTACTGTCCTTGGTATTGCTGTACATTACCCTTAAACGTTGGTCACAGAGTATGGTGATCCTGTGCACCTTACCCATCGCACTGACCGGCAGCTTGTGGTTACTTTGGTATCTGCATTTTAATTTGTCGGTAGCGGTGATGGTGGGAATGGTCGCCCTCGCTGGTGTGGCTGCCGAGTTTGGCGTGGTGATGTATCTTTACCTTAATCAGGCGTGGCAGGAAGTCACTCACCGCGATCAGCACAGTTTGCAAGCGGCGGTGATAGCAGGAGCGGTAAAACGTATACGGCCAAAAGCCATGACTGTTACCACCATACTTGCCAGCTTGCTGCCAATTATGTTCAGCTTAGGTGCAGGGCATGAAGTGATGCAGCGCGTTGCTACCCCCATGCTCGGTGGTATGATACTGGCACCGTTGGTCTCTTTGTTCCTGATCCCTGTAGCATTTTATCTGGTGGAGCGCAGGGCTTTGGCATAAACAACCAGGCAAAACAGCATGGAACAACTCGAGTTTTTCGATATTCCCAGCCCTTGTATCGGTGTTTGTCAGGCCGGTGACAAGGGCTTTTGCCTGGGTTGTTACCGAAGTCGGGAAGAGCGGCTATATTGGTTGCAATTAACACCCGATGCGAAACGCAAGGTGATCAAAGCATGCACCATGCGCAAACGCCGGGCGCAGCAACAAAGTTCGGTGAAAAACAATGAACAGGCTGCGTCGCAGCAGCAACTTGGATTTGGAGAAGCGGATAGATGATACGTGCCGATGAACTGGCCAAATATGCCAGCCAGTCTTTTGCTCTACCTGACACTTGTCATAAGATCCGCGCTCTGCTCGACGATCCTGCCGCCGATGCGGCGGATATTGCCGACATTATTGCGCTCGACCCGTCATTAAGCTCCAAGTTACTGCGGTTAGCTAACAGCGCCTTGTTTCGTTTTCCTGCCCAGGTCAATTCACTGTCCAAAGCGGTCAATGTGATTGGCGGCGAAGCATTGTATAACCTGGCTCTGGCAGAGACCGCGGCATCGGCTTTTCGGCACTTCGAAAATGAAGCCATCAATCTAAAGCGCTTCTGGCAGCAAAGCGTTTACGCGGGACTGCTTGCCAAGCAGCTGGCTAAGATGAATAAGGCCAGAGGTAGCGATGAATATTTTGTCATGGGATTGCTGCATCAGTTGGCAGAACTGGTGGTAGCTACCCGATTCCCTGACCTGGCCAGTGAATGTCAACGCTATGTGGCGGGTCAATTGCCATGGCAGCGCCAGCAAGAGGTATTGGGCTTTACCTATGCCCAGTGTTCGGCGCAGATTCTGGAAAACTGGCAGTTACCGGTGCAGTTTGCTTACACCATTGCCCATGTGCATGACGAAGTGAAGGCCAAAAGCGGCAACGATCTGGCCATTGGCCATTTGGCGGTAAGGCTGGCACTGCATATGGTGGATAACCGCTATTGTCTGGATGATTTACTGTCTCCAGCCGCGGTCAAGAAGCTAAAGCTGGATCATGAAGATATTCAGGATGCCATCAAGTTTACCAAAATGGATGCCATGAAATTGCTGTCAGTGATGAACCCCGATCTGTTCTAGGTCATCAGGTAATCCGACGTTGAATTTCAGAGGTAAGGCCAGTTTTTGAGAACCTTTCTCAACTCATTCACCTTTTTTATTAAAATTCCATCAAGATAAACGCGGTTTATATTGGCTATAAGTTAAGAAAAGGCCAGGCAAATTTAAATTTTCATAATAAACCCTTATACTTCGTCAGCTTAAATTCCCTGCCGCGCCAGCGACAGCCCAGTGCGCCGGCAGCTAAATCAAGAGAGGACCAAACTGTGTTAGAAGCATATCGTCATCACGTCGCCGAACGTGCCGCTGAAGGTGTCCCCCCAAAACCGCTGAGCGCCGAGCAAGTCGCTGAGCTGGTAGAGTTATTGAAAAATCCCCCTAAGGGTGAAGAAGCGTTTCTGGTGGAGCTTATTTCCGAGCGCGTACCACCAGGCGTAGACGAAGCTGCTTATGTTAAAGCCGGCTTCCTGACCGCAATTGTAAAAGGTGAAGCCAGTTCACCACTGATTTCTAAAGATGCAGCCGTGCAACTGCTTGGCAATATGCACGGCGGCTACAACATCGAAACCCTGGTTGAGCTGCTGGATGATAAAGATCTGGCCGAGCTCGCTGCCGAAGAGCTTAAGCACACCCTGCTGATGTTCGATGCCTTCCACGACGTGGAAGAGAAGATGAAAGCCGGTAACGGCTTTGCTAAGGACGTGATCGAGTCGTGGGCTGCCGGCGAGTGGTTTACCAGCCGTCCGGAAATTCCTGAAAAGGTCACCGTTTCTGTGTTCAAAGTAACAGGTGAAACCAACACCGATGACCTGTCACCGGCACCGGATGCCTGGTCTCGCCCTGATATCCCTTTGCATGCCCGCGCTATGTACAAGATGAAGCGTGAAGGTCTGACCCCTGAAGTGCAAGGCGAAGTCGGTCCGCTTAAGCAAATCGAAGAGATTAAAGCCAAGGGCCACCCTGTTGCTTTCGTGGGTGACGTTGTGGGTACTGGCTCTTCCCGTAAGTCTGCTACCAACTCGGTACTGTGGTTCTTCGGTGAAGATCTGCCAGGCGTACCTAACAAGCGTGGTGGCGGTATCTGTATCGGTGGCAAAGTGGCGCCTATCTTCTTTAACACCATGGAAGATGCCGGCGCCCTGGTCTTTGAAGCCGATGTGGACAATATGAACATGGGCGATGTGATCGATATCTTCCCTCTGGAAGGTAAGATCCAAAATGCCGAAACCGGCGAAGTACTGGCTCAGTACGAATACAAATCCCGCGTGATCCTGGATGAAGTGCGTGCTGGTGGCCGTATTAATCTGATCGTGGGTCGTGGCCTGACCGGCAAAGCCCGTGAAGCCCTGGGCATGGGTCCATCGGATCTGTTTATGACCCCGGATCAGCCTGCCGATACCGGTAAAGGTTTTACCCTGGCGCAGAAAATGGTTGGTCGTGCCTGTGGTGTTGAAGGAATTCGCCCCGGTACTTACTGCGAGCCTAAGATGACCACTGTTGGCTCTCAGGACACCACTGGTCCCATGACCCGTGATGAACTGAAAGACCTGGCCTGCTTGGGCTTCTCTGCTGATTTGACCATGCAGTCATTCTGCCATACCGCTGCTTATCCCAAGCCAGTGGATATCGAAACCCAGCATACTCTGCCTGATTTTATTATGAATCGTGGCGGTGTGTCCCTGCGTCCAGGTGACGGTATTATCCACAGCTGGCTGAACCGTATGCTGCTGCCCGATACCGTAGGTACCGGTGGTGACTCACACACCCGTTTCCCTATCGGTATTTCTTTCCCGGCAGGCTCTGGCTTGGTGGCTTTCGCAGCCGCTACCGGTGTAATGCCACTGGATATGCCTGAGTCTGTGTTGGTGCGTTTCAAAGGTAAGATGCAGCCTGGTATCACCCTGCGTGACCTGGTACATGCCATTCCTCTGTACGCCATCAAACAAGGCCTGCTGACTGTCGCTAAAAAAGGCAAGGTCAATGCCTTCTCCGGTCGTATTTTGGAAATTGAAGGTCTGGAAAACCTGACCGTTGAACAGGCTTTTGAGTTGTCTGATGCCTCTGCCGAGCGCTCTGCCGCCGGTTGTACCATCAAGCTGTCCGAAGACTCCATTGCTGAGTACCTGCGCTCTAACATCACCATGCTGCGCTGGATGATCAACAACGGTTATGGCGATCCCCGTACCCTTGAGCGTCGTGCCCGTAAGATGGAAGAGTGGCTGGCCAAGCCTGAGCTGATGAAGGCCGATGCCGATGCCGAATACGCAGAAGTCATCGAAATCGATTTGGCCGATATCAAAGAGCCTATTGTGTGCTGTCCTAACGATCCGGATGATGCCAAGACCCTGTCTGAAGTGGCCGGTGATAAGGTCGATGAAGTGTTTATCGGTTCGTGCATGACCAACATTGGTCACTTCCGCGCTGCCGGTAAATTGCTTGAGCAGTACAAGAAGCCTCTGACCACCCGTCTGTGGATGTCACCACCGACCAAGATGGATCAGGCGCAGTTGATGGAAGAAGGTTATTACAACATCTACGGTAGCGCCGGTGTGCGCACAGAAATGCCCGGATGTTCTCTGTGTATGGGTAACCAGGCGCGCGTAGCGGCTGGCAGCACTGTGTTGTCTACCTCTACCCGTAACTTCCCCAACCGTTTGGGTGATGGCGCCAATGTGTACCTGACCTCTGCGGAACTGGCGGCAGTAGGTGCCATCCTGGGTCGTATCCCGACTACTGAAGAATACCTTCAGTATGCCGGTAAGATCGATGCCATGGCCGGAGATATCTACCGCTACCTGAACTTTGACCGTATGGATGAGTTCAAGAAAGCGGAAGATGCGGCTAAGGCCAAGATCATTCCGACCTTGAATGTGGCCTAAGGCCGAATCAGACTGAAAAAACCGGGACTTGTCCCGGTTTTTTGTTTTAGGTCCTCCAGCTCTTAACCGAATGGGGAATTTATTCGGTCACACTCCCGGTTGCACACTTATAGTGCTGGAGCCGCATTTTGGTGCGAAATTTTTCCGCTCTGCACCAAATTGGTGGTATTAAAGTGAGGAGCGTCATGGTTTTGCCATCAATGCCCTGTTTAATAGCTGTTGGCTTAAATCATGCTTAGTTGAGTAATGAATACCAATTAATTCACTGATGCGACTGGCGTTTTTGCGCTGCGCTTATATTCTCAGTGATAACCAATGAAAAAGGATAGACAATGCAAGACCTCCCTCGTATCCCCCGTAACACCAAAGATGATTACACCAATGAGCAAGCTCGGTTAAGAAGAGAGTTTCTGTCAAAAGAAACCGGCGCATCCCTGGAATTCACCGGTGGATACTCTATTGACCCAGCGGTACTGCCGGGTAATGTGGAGAACTTTATCGGTATCACCCAGATGCCGGTGGGGATTGCGGGGCCTGTACTGATCCATGGTGAGCATGCACAAGGTCATTTTTATGTGCCGCTGGCGACAACCGAAGGCACATTGGTGGCGAGCTACAGCCGCGGTATGCGCGTACTCAATGAATGTGGCGGCGTCACCACCACGGTTGTTGAACAATTTATGCAGCGTGCACCGGCTTTCCTGTTTGACAATGCCCGTCAGGCCAGGGACTTTGGTCAGTGGATCTCTGATAATTTTGAGCATATTGCCAAAGTTGCCGAAAGTACCACCCGCATCGGTAAGTTGATGCATATCGAACAATGGTCTGTAGCAAAAATGCGCTATCTGCGCTTTAACTACACCACTGGCGATGCGGCCGGTCAGAACATGGTGGGTAAGGCCACCTTGGCTGCCAGTGAATGGATCAAAGCTAATTCACCTATTCCTTGTGATTATTTGCTGTCCGGTAATATGGATACCGATAAGAAGCATTCACATCTGAATATGATCCATTCTCGCGGTCGTCGGGTGATTGCCGAAGTGGTGCTCAAGAAAGAGGTGATTAAGCGCATTATGCATACCGACACAAAATTGCTGGCTAAAGCGGCAGTGTTGTCGAATACCGGTGCCCGTATCGCTGGTGCTGCATATAACGGTCCCCATTCTGCCAATGGTATTGCTTCGCTCTTTATTGCCACCGGTCAGGATGAAGCCAACGTGGTGGAATCTCATGCTGGTCACCTGTCGCACGAACTGTTGGACAATGATGATCTGTATATGGCGGTGACGTTGCCTTCACTGATTGTAGCCAGCTACGGCGGCGGCACCGGGTTGCCAACCCAAAAAGAATGTTTGGAACTGATGGGCTGCTACGGCATGGGCAAGGCCAATAAACTGGCTGAGATTGTGGCAGCAACGGTATTGGCAGGTGATATTTCCCTGGCTTGTGCAGTGATTGCCGGTCATTGGGTCAGCAGCCATGACAAGATGGGTCGAAATAGACCATAATGACCCCTGAATCTTGCAGTTAGGCGGGCAAGAGCCCGCCTTTTTTGTAACAAGGGCATGTTATGACGCGTTGGGTGTTATTTTTGGTGTGGTTCAGCTGTTCTTGGGCATGTGCTTCCCAAATTCAGTTCGGTACGGTACAGGTGAAAATCAAGGATAGGGTGCTCAAGCTGGAATTGGCTGAGGCCTTCGAGGAACGGGCGCAAGGATTGATGTTTCGTCCCGAACTTTGTGAAGACTGCGGTATGATCTTTTCTTACGAACAGCCCAAGGTGATCAGTATGTGGATGAAGAATACCTTGATCCCTTTGGATGTGGCCTTTGTGGATGAACATGGCCGTATCATTGCTATCAAGCCCATGGAGCCGCACGATCTGCGCTCGGTAAGCTCTGAAGTGTTGGCCAAATATGCTTTAGAGATGAATCAGGGCTGGTTTGCCCGCAACCAAATCCGGGTTGGCGATAAGGTCAGTATTACCCGCTAGCTCTCGCTCCTTGCAGACCGCCGGTATGTAGCAACAGAATCTTACTGCCGGCGTTAAAATAGCCTTTCTCCATCAACTGCCTTGCAGCACAAAACAGCTTTCCACTATAGACCGGCTCAAGCGGTATGGCGCTGTTTTCCTCAACCTCATGGCAAAATGCCTGCAAGTTTTTATCTGCTTTACCATAACCGCCGCCATGGTAATCATGCAGTATTTGCCAGTGGTTTTGATTGGCCCCATCCAGCAGATTTTTGACCAATTGTTCCAGATAGTCTTGCCCCTTTAATACCGCGATGCCATGCAGTTTAGCGCCAGGACTGGCAGAGACCAGGCCGGCAAGGGTACCGCCACTACCCACTGGCAAGAGGATATGATCAAAATCCCGGGGCAACTCACTGAGTATCTCCGCCACACCTGGCAGCGCTTGCTGTTGACTACCACCCTCTGGAATCACTCTGGTATGCGTTTCGTCTGTGGTAAGGGCATTTGCCGCCGCAAGCTCGGTTTGCTCCTTGTAGCTACGCTTATTCAAATACTTAATCGTGGTGCCCCAGCGTATTAAGTCATCAATCATGGGGCTAGGATGCTTGCTGTAATCCCCCCGAATTCGCGCTTCAAGGGCTATCCCCAAGCGCTGACAGCAATAGCCTAAGGCATGCAGATGGTTGGAAAACCCGCCACCGAAACTGATGACCTTGTCGATATTCTCCACCTGCAGTTGCGCCAAGGCATATTTCAGCTTGCGCCATTTATTACCACTGATAATGGGATGCAGCAGATCGTCCCGCTTTACCCATATTTGCAGCTCACTGGCGCCGGGCCAATCGGGTTGAAATAGTTGAAGCGGAGAAGGAGATTGAATCTCAAGGCGCGCGGTCAGGGTGTCGGCGGCAGTGTTCAGGCTATTGGCATCTGAGGATGGGGGCATTATGCTGGTTCTTTAAACCTATAAAGTCGCGCTATGTATACCATACTCCTTTGCATTTTTATTAGCTGTCTTCTGCCCTTTGTGGCCAAAGCACCACTAGCCTATGCCATGGCCAAAAGCGGAGGTTATAACAACCGTTTGCCAAGGGAACAGCAGCGAAGCCTGACCGGCTTTGGTGCCCGCGCCAAGGCGGCCCATGAAAACGCCTTTGAGGCTCTGATTGTTTTTGCGCCCTGTGCATTGGCCGTGGTTGCGGTAGATGCGGTGAGTGGTTACACCGAGACCTTGGCTATGGTGTTTGTGGTCGCCCGTATCCTTTACAACCTGATGTATCTGCTTGACTGGGATAAGCTGCGCAGCAGCGTATGGATGGTGGGGATCGTCTGCAGCATGCTGATGCTGTGGGAAGCCATGGCCAAAGTGGCAGCGTAAAAACGGGGCGAAAGCCCCGTTCTTATTTCAGCTACAGATTTGCTTCTGCCAGGCTGTCAATCAGGCCTAGTTGTCGTTGATCGAACAGGCGTACATCGCGAAGCATGTAAGGCTTACCTAAACCGGATGCCGTTAAGATGGCTGCATCGAAGGGCAATCTCAGTGTGGCTGCGCCCGCCCCAAGGGTTTGTGCGGCATGGGTTTCCATCACTGGTTGCAGAGTGCCGTTGGCATCGGTCGCATAGAGCACCGCACGGATTTCATAACGACTGGGGGCGTCCACATATAACGCCACTTCTGCTGTCAACGGCTTGTCGGTTACCAAGGTCACTGCGTTCAGGTCAGCCTGCTTGTTAGCGAAGGCCAGTGCAATCTTGCCATCCCGTCGAATAGTCAGGCCCTTATCTTGTGCTTTAGCAGAAAGATGCACTTCGTACATTCCCTGGCTTGGCGGGACGGGGTTACTGACCTTAGGTATCATTATCTCTACCTGACCCTCTCCTGTGTGGCCCACCATCAGATCTTGGATGCTACCGTTGGGCGCAACCAAGGTGGCATTAAGCTGGCTCGCATCAAGTGATTGACCTAAATGCTGGATCGAAGCCAAAACGCTAGCTGTCTCCTGATCGGTGTGGTTCTGACGAGCCACTTGCATATTCAGGCGATAAGCCGAGCCCTTTTCTTTTACTGTGATCCGGTAGTTGTCTTTATCGCTTAATTGTTGTGCTGTTTTAAGCAATGCCGGGCCTACCTGAGCAGTGGTTTTCAGCGCCAGAGTACCGCTGAAAACCCCAGTTTGGGCTAACTGCTCTGCGCTAATACGCTCGGCAACCCAGGACTGGCCCTGCCGACTACCGGTCACAGATAGCATCTCTGTGTTCAGCGCCTGAGCAGTGCCTAAACGGCTTACCAGGATCATCGCCTGACCTTGAGTAAGATCCAGCTTTAAACCTTTACTCAATGCTTTACCGCTGACCTGAATGCTGTACTCATCGCTACTGGTGATATATGGCTTTTCGCCAGCCGTTTCTATCTGTTGGTTGAGCAGGGGAAAGCTAAAATGGGCAAAGTCATTTTCCTCGGCAAACGCATTGCTACCCAAGGCCAATGTCAGACCCAATACCAGTGTGGACATCTTCATGGGTAACTCCTTAAATATCATCGCGCAAAATGCGGTCGAGGTTGAAACACTGGCGACGTGATTGATGGTGGCTCAAAGGCTCCTTTCCGGCGGTGCGGTTTTTGTCATAGAACCAGAGATTGCCGGCGCCTGCCTGAGAAGTGCAATTGAGGAAACCATCTGAGCAGCTATCCAGCCAGTTTTGCGTGACTTCCAGAGACACCTGATATTGGTAGCCGCCACAGTAGCTGTCACTGTCCCAAATAGCTGAGTCCACGTCCGAACCCACCACATTTTTAAAGGGCTTGGGCAGGGCAGGGCGACCGCTGGTGCCATACAGATAGGCGCTGTTGTAATAGCTCATCCAACTGACTTGTTGTTGCTTAACTGCATCTGATGCATAGCCCAGGATCCAGCCTAAGGTCGTTTCAAATACGTTTCCGGCAGTAACGGCATCGGCCAGCGGCGTGCCAAGGCTAGAGGGTGCCAGGGCTGTCACCTGACGTACCTTGTTGATGATATTGGGGTAGCGGCTGTCGTAGGTGGGGTTGGAAAGGATCCAGCGCACTACATTTCCACCGTTGGAATGGGTGATCACATACAGACTGGTGATCCCCTGATTCTGGATAAAACTGGTAAGTTGACCTGCCAGGCAGCCGGCGGCGGCCGAGTCCCACATAAATTTATCAAAGTTGCAATTTATCACCACATACCGGCTGCCGTTACCCGACATCACCGAGTTGATAAAATTGCCGGTCCAATAGTCATTGTAGGCATCCGACTGATTGCCGGTGCCATGCACGAAGGCCACACCCTGATTGGCGCTGGCCGTGGCTGCCAGTCCCAAGGACAAAGCAAGCATCAGGCTTTTCCACAGTTGCATGTTGTTCTCCTGTTGACGTGTTATTTGGCGTACTGCCATACAACACTGCCTGCATGGACCGTCGCCTTTTGTTAATGACTTGTTAAGTCGGACGTTAGCCTATAGGCAAATTTTTTTGCTGTAAAGTGGTCAGATGTCCAACCTGCAAAAATAATTGTCATCGTGATTGGGCTAATAGGAACAATGCTTTAAATTTTTGCTTCTATGCAGAAGCGAGTACTCGCTTACATTTTCTTGCAGAAGAAGGGGGGTGACTATTTGCTGAAAAATCAGTCTGTAAGCGTGTCGCCGCCAAAACGGCGGATAAAGCGCTGCTTATCGGGATAGGGATGGATGTCTTTAATTTGCCCGGTAGCAGCTTCTTTTTGCAACTGCTGCCAATACTCTGGCTGCAATAGCTCTGGATGTAGTGCTTTAAGCAGTGCCTTATGCGGCGGTTTACTCAGGATAAAGTATTCAAACTGTTCCGGGAACACATCGTCGGGAGCGACTGAGAGGGTATCAAGCGCATAGGGATCATCATTGTGGGGCAGGGCGCGAAAGTTACGCTGATTCATATAACAGATTTCGTCATAGTCATAGTAAATCACCCGGCCATGACGGGTAATGCCGAAATTCTTATGCAACATATCGCCGGGGAAAATATTGGCCGCAGCAATGTGTTTGATGCAGCGCCCTAAATCATCAATGGCGCTTTGCACTTTTTCCGCATCCTGTTCCTGATCCAGATAGATATTCAGCGGCGTCATTTTGCGCTCGATATACAAGTGCTTAATGATCAGTTCGTCGCCCGCAATCTCTAAATTGCTGGCCGCCACTGTCTGCAATTCTTCTAACAGTTCTGCACTGATGCGATGCAGCGGCAATCGGAAATTCATGTATTCATGGGTATCGGCCATACGGCCGACCCGGTCATGCATCTTTACCAACCGATAACAGTCAATCACATGCTGGCGGGTGATTTTTTTGCTCTCGGCAAATTCATCCTTAATCAGCTTAAACACTACGCCATAAGAGGGCAGATGGAATACCGCCATCACCAGGCCACGAATACCCGGTGCGGCTTCAAACTGATCTTGTGATTGCGACAAATGCTGCAGAAAATTGCGGTAGAACACCGTTTTTCCATGTTTGTAATAGCCCAGGGAAATATACAGTTCGAAGTGTTTTTTATTTGGTAACAGTTGCTGCAGGAAAGCCACTACTTCAGCAGGGTATTGGGTGTCGGCCATAAAATAAGAACGGGCAAAGCCAAACAGGGCACTTAAGTGGTTGCGATCGGTCAATAGCGTATCCACATACATATTGCCCTGGGAGTTGAGCATCAGCGCCATCACAAAAGGGATTTGCTCGTTGCCTGCGCACATACGGCCGACCAGATAGGCTGCTTTATTTCGGTAGAAAACCGGCTGTAAAATCTCAACTTTATGGATGGCAGCAAGTTGGGCTTGGGTGAAAGATTCACGCAGGTAGCGCTCAGTCCAGGCCAGATCCCTTTCCCTGTCTTCAAAATCCAATTGAAAACGATAGTGCTGCATGATCGCCAGTAACAGACTGCGGATGCTACCCGTGGCGTCGAAGTCGTTTACCACCTTATCCCTGAACTGCCCAGCCAGATAGCAACGGCTGGGCAATACAAACATGATTTCATCATCAATCTTCTGGTGTTTGAACAAGCGACCGATCACCGAGTTAAAAAAGGTTTCGGCCAGTTCAAACTGCGGATGGTTATCCAATTGCTTCAGATAGTGCAGTTTTAACTCGCACCAGAAGTCACGACTTTGCTGGTGGGGATGCACATACTGGTAGATATCGGCGACCACTTCGGTCAGGCTCTTGTCATAGATAGCGATACGTTCTCGCACCGCACCCTGTACCTCTTTCCAGCGTGCCTGTTCAAAACGTTGCTGCGCTTCTTTGGTGATGCGGCTATACCAGCGAAAGCTTTTCTCAAAGCCCTTGAGGATTTCGTAAGCAATCTGTTTGGGACTAGTGGCTGACAAGCGCGCTCCGAATCGGTATAAATACGGCACTAAGATAACCAGTGAATAAGCCTGGTACAACGGCAAATACCAACAGAATAACAATAACAAAGAGGCATAAATGGACTTTCCTGTACTTATCTGTGACGACTCCATGTTGGCGAGAAAGGCGGCACAACGTGCCCTGCCCGTTGACTGGCCGGTGGAACTGTTGTTCGCCGCCGATGGGATGGAAGCGATGGGCATCCTGCGTCAACAACATATCGGACTGTTATTGCTGGATATGACGATGCCGAATATGGATGGCATGGCCGTGCTGGAAGCCATTCGCGAAGAAAAAATTGAAACATTTGTGGTGGTCGTGTCAGCTGACGTACAACCGCAATCTCAGGCGCGTGCTCTGGAGTTAGGTGCATTGGCATTTTTACCTAAACCCATTTCATCCGCTTGTCTGAAGCAGGTGCTAACCGATTACGGTTTATATCGGGTGGCCAAGCGCTTAGCTTCGGCATAATTTATAGCCAAAAAGCTTATTGACATATAGACGTCTATACGGCAGATTGAAGCCATGAACATGAATACTCGTGCTATGACCATGATGACCATTACCACCCTCTTCGAGGTGGTCGCTGGTTAGTGCACGAATGAAAACACAAAGCCCGCGACCCCAAAGGAAGCGGGCTTTTTTTTTCCCCTTCCAAACGTGAGCCGGGCTAAAAGACATCCAACAGGAGCAGCACATGAAGGTTTTGAAATTTGGTGGATCATCCCTGGCAGATGCCAAGCGTTATTTGATGGTCAAGGACATCGTCCTGGATGCCCACCTGACGGACGGCGCAGCCGTGGTGCTTTCGGCACCGAAAGGCGTGACCAATGCTCTCTCAGCATTGGTCGACCAGGCCGTGAGTGGTGAAGATTTTCAGCCTTTATTCGATACCCTCAACACTACCTTAACCGGCATTGCCAAAGATCTTGGCCAGCAGTTGGATAAGTTTAATCAAACAGACTTGCTGCTCTATATCGACAAGACCCTCTCGGAATTACATGAAAATCTGGCCGGTATTCGCCTGCTGCGCTGCTCACCGGATCCGATAACGGCCAAAATCCTGAGTCTGGGTGAATATGTCAGCGTCAGAATTTTCAGTGAAATCATGTTTAACTTTGGTCATGACAACCTGATTATCGACCCCCATACCCATGTGCTGGCTGAAGGGGACTATCTGGATAGCATTGCCGATGTGGCCAAAAGCAAGGCGCGGTTTGCCGATATTCCGCGCCATAAAGAACTGATGCTGATTATGCCGGGTTTTGTGGCCAGTAACGACAAAGGTGAGAAAGTCACCTTGGGGCGCAATGGTTCGGACTATTCTGCGGCTATTCTGGCCGCTTGTATCGATGCCGATCTGTGTGAAATCTGGACCGATGTGGACGGTGTCTACAACGCCGATCCTAATCAGGTGGAAGGGGCAGTGCTGCTCGATAAACTGACCTACCAGGAAGCCATGGAACTGTCTTATTTCGGCGCCAAGGTGCTGCACCCTAAAACCATCGGTCCTATCGCCCAGCACCATATTCCTTGCCTCATTCGTAACACCCTGAACCCTGCCGCGCCCGGCACCTTGATCAGCAACGAACGCAGTGAAATCTGGACCAGCGTTAAGGGGATTTCCCATCTGTCTGATATCACTATGTTTAACGTCGCTGGTCCCGGCATGAAAGGCATGGTGGGCATGGCCGCCCGGGTGTTTGAGGTGATCTCCAACGCCAATATCTCCATTAGCCTTATCACTCAATCTTCTTCTGAATACAGCATCAGTTTCTGTGTACATAGCAAAGATGCCAAACGCGCCCTGACTGCCCTGGAAGAAGCCTTCCATCTGGAGCTGCAGAATCAACTTCTGGAGCCTATCGAGATGCGTCAGGACTTAGCCATCGTTACCCTGGTCGGTGACGGTATGCGCAAAGCCAAAGGCATGGCGGCTAAGTTTTTCGGCTCTTTGACCCAGGCCCGCGTCAATATCGTTGCCATTGCCCAGGGCTCTTCTGAGCGATCAATCTCTTCCGTGATCGATGCCAGCAAAGCCAAAGAAGCGGTAAAGGTGGTACACCAGAATTTTTTTAGCAATCTGCACACCCTGGACGTATTTCTGATTGGCTGTGGCACGGTGGGCAGTGAGCTATTAAGCCAGATTACCCGTCAGCAGAAGCAGTTACTGGCACGCAATATCAGCCTCAAGGTCTATGGCATCGCCAACAGTAACGGCTTGCTGTTGCAAAAAGGCGGCATCGATTTGGAAAATGGCTGGCGTGAGGTGCTTGAGCACAACACCGCGCCTTATTCATTGGAGCGACTCGAGCAGTTCGTACATGACAACAGCCTGGTCAACCCGGTGATTATTGACTGCACTACCAGTACTGAAATCGCCGATCAATATCTGGCCATGATGCAGGCCGGTTTCCATGTGGTCACCCCCAATAAGAAAGCCAATACCGCCGATATGGGCTTTTATGATGCTCTGCGTGACACAGCGCAAAAGACCCGTCGCCAGTTCTTGTATGAAACCACCGTAGGTGCAGGCCTGCCGGTGATCGACAATCTGCAAAAGTTAATCTATGCCGGGGATGAACTGGTGCGCTTTGAAGGTATTCTTTCAGGATCGCTTTCTTTTATCTTCGGTAAGCTGGAAGAGGGCCTTAGCCTGTCTGAAGCTACCCTTATTGCCCGCGAGAAACGCTTTACTGAGCCTGATCCCCGTGACGATCTAAGCGGTATGGATGTGGCGCGAAAGCTGCTGATTATGGCCAGGGAATCTGGTTTGCAACTGGAGCTTAAAGACATCGACATCGAATCTATTTTGCCGGCAGATTTTGATGCCAGTGGTTCGGTGGATGAATTTATGCAGCGCCTTGGTAAATTGGATGAGGTTTACCGTAAGCGCCTCAGTGCTGCCCAGGCCGAAGGCAAAGTGCTACGCTACGTGGGCAGTATCGAAGAAGGGCGCTGCAAGGTCGGTATTCAGGCGGTAGATGCCCGTCACCCCCTGCATGTGGTAAAAGACGGTGAAAATGCCTTGGCCATTCACAGCCTTTATTACCAACCCATACCTTTCGTGATCCGTGGTTATGGTGCGGGTGCGGCAGTTACCGCCGCCGGTGTATTTGCCGATATCCTGCGCACCATGCCGTGGAAACAGGAGTAAAGTCGATCATGGAGTATGAGATGATCCGGGCCTATGCGCCCGCTTCCATTGGCAATGTCAGTTTAGGTTTTGATTTATTAGGTGCCGCACTAAAACCTGTGGACGGCAGTCTGCTCGGCGATGAAGTGGAGGTCAGCCAGGCTGAAAGCTTCAGTCTGTCCATCAAAGGCACCTTTGCCCACAAACTACCTCCCGGGGTGGACGATAACATTATCACCCACAGCTACCATTTCTTCTCTGAGCGTCTGAAACAGCGCGGCAAGCCGGTTGTACCTGTGGCCATGGTGCTGTATAAAAATCTTCCCATCGGCAGTGGTCTGGGCTCCAGCGCCAGTTCCATAGTGGCCGCTTTGCATGGCCTGAATGCCTTTTACGGTGAGCCCTTTAGCAAAACCGAATTGTTAGAAATGATGGGTGAGCTGGAAGGCCAAATCAGTGGCAGTGTGCACTATGACAATGTCGCGCCAAGCTATCTCGGCGGACTGGTGCTGATGGCCCAGGCAGGCGACAAAGTGGCCTTGTCACTACCGGTATTTGATGACTGGTACTGGGTGGTGTGTTATTCAGGGATTAAGGTTTCTACTGCCGAAGCGCGGCGGATATTGCCTAAAACGGTCCCGCTGGCAGATACCCTGACCTTTGGCCGTCAGTTAGGTGTGTTTGTCCATGCCTTGCACTGCGGCGATCGTGCTTTAGCCGGTGCCATGATGCAGGATGTGATTGCCGAGCCATACCGTAAGTCACTGCTGACAGGGTTTGATGAGGCCAGAGCCTTCACTCAGCAACAGGGGGCCATTGCCTTTGGAATATCCGGCTCGGGGCCGACCGTGTTTGCGGTAACAGACAATTTGGACACTGCCAAGCGAATCGAAACCTGGCTTGGCGAGCATTATATACAGAATTCAGAGGGCTTCAGCCGCGTTTGCCGGCTGGATCTTGGTGGTTCACAAGCGTTAAAGGTGTAATTTGCAACTCTTCAATCTAAAAGTGCCCAGTGAAACCGTATCCTTCAGTCAGGCTGTCAAACAGGGCCTTGGCAGTCAGCAAGGGCTGTTTTTCCCCGCTTCGTTACCGGTTTTTGATGATATTGCCGCGCTGTTGGCCATGCCTTTTGCAGCGCGTAGTGCCGAAATTTTGCATCGCCTGATTGGTGACGAAATCTCCAAAGCCAGATTATCAGCCATGGTCGAGCAGGCTTTTAACTTTGAGGCACCTCTGGTGGAAGTGGAAGACAATATTTATTGTCTGGAGCTTTTCCATGGGCCGACTTTGGCGTTTAAGGATTTCGGTGGTCGCTTTATGGCCCAATGCCTGGCACAGCTGGCCAAAGGCGAGAAAATCACTATTCTGACCGCCACCTCCGGCGATACCGGTGCCGCTGTAGCTCATGCCTTCCATGGTTTGGACAATATTCAGGTAGTGATCCTCTATCCCAAGGGCAAAATCAGCCCCTTACAGGAAAAGCTGTTCACCACCTTAGGCGGCAATATCCATACTATCGCCATCGAAGGCGATTTCGACCAATGTCAGCAATTGGTGAAATCCAGTTTTGATGACGGCCATGCCCGCAAGGCGCTGCATCTGAACTCCGCCAACTCCATTAATATCAGTCGCTTGCTCGCTCAAGTCTGTTACTACTTTGAGGCAGTGGCACAATTACCACAAGGAGAGGCACCGCTGGTGTCGGTGCCCAGTGGTAACTTTGGTAACCTTACAGCGGCGATGATTGCTAAGGCATTGGGCTTGCCCATCGGCCATTTTGTGGCAGCCACCAACAGCAATGACACCGTGCCCCGTTACTGGAAATCCGGTGAATGGGCACCGCAGCCTACCCAGGCCACCCTGTCTAATGCCATGGATGTAAGCCAGCCCAATAACTGGCCACGTATTGAGGCCTTATTCCAATATGGTTACCTGGACAAAAGCTGTCTGTCCACCGATGCGGTAGATGAAGAATATACTCAGCTCGCCATGCGTCAGTTGGCCTCTGTGGGCTATATCAGTGAGCCCCATGCGGCGGTAGCGTATAAAGCTCTGAAGCGGGAGTTGGCTGAAGGCCAGCGGGGGATATTTCTGGGTACGGCCCATCCAGCCAAATTCCGAGAGTCAGTAGAGAATGTGTTGGGACAACCCATTAGCCTGCCGCCGGCCCTGGCCGAAGTGGCGGGTAAAGAGGGATTGTCGGTCACCCTGCCCTATGACTACGATAGACTGAAACAACATCTTCTGGAGCGTATTGCCAATGTCTGATTGGCAGACATTGCTGGGTCCTGAGAAACAACAGCCTTACTTTCAGGAAATGCTTACCCGGGTCCAGCGGGAACGTGAAAGTGGCAAAGTGATTTATCCGCCCAAGGCTGATGTATTTAACGCTTTTAAATACACGCCTTTTGAACAGGTTAAGCTGGTGATCCTGGGACAGGATCCCTATCACGGACCGGGACAGGCCCATGGGCTTTGCTTTTCGGTGTTACCCGGTGTGGCCACGCCACCTTCATTGGTGAATATGTTTAAGGAACTTAAGTCGGATATTCCCGGCTTTCAAATTCCTCAACATGGCTGCTTGCAAAAGTGGGCAGAGCAGGGTGTACTGTTGCTGAATACCGTGCTGACCGTTGAACAGGGGTTGGCCCATTCCCATGCCAAGTTTGGCTGGGAGCAGTTTACGGATAGGGTGATCCAGCTGTTAAATGAAGCCGGGCAGGGTATTGTATTTTTACTGTGGGGCAGTCACGCACAGAAAAAAGGCGCCATTATCGATGGCAACAAACATTTTGTGCTAAAGGCGCCTCACCCCTCGCCTCTATCCGCCCATCGTGGTTTCTTTGGTTGTGGGCATTTCTCCAAAGCTAATGAGTTACTCGTAGGGCAGGGAAAGGAGCCCATCGACTGGCAAGTTTAAGGTAGGAGGACATCCCTGGCGAGGCGTTGCCCAGCTCGGACGTCCTCTGTCCTCGCGTTCAGGCCTAGCCGAGCTGTGCGCCCGCGCTCGTCTCGAGACGGCCTTCACCCCTCGCCTCTATCCGCCCATCGTGGTTTCTTTGGTTGTGGACATTTTTCCAAGGCTAACGAGTTACTTGTAGGGCAGGGAAAGGAACCCATAGACTGGCAGGTTTAAGGTAGGAGGACATCCCTGGCGAGGCTTTGCCCAGCTCGGACGTCCTCTGTCCTCGCGTTCAGGCCTAGCCGAGCTGTGCGCCCGCGCTCGTCTCGAGACGGCCTTCACCCCTCGCCTCTATCCGCCCATCGTGGTTTCTTTGGTTGTGGGCATTTCTCCAAAGCTAATGAGTTGCTTGTAGGTCAGGGAAAGGAACCCATCGACTGGCAGGTTTAGGTTAATGCCGGGCTTCCAACAGTTCGCGAAGGGCTTGGGGTAACCAGGCTCTGGCCTTCTCACTAAGCTGTTGCTCACGCTTTTGCCAAAATACCCCAAGGTAAATAACGCCAAGGCCGATCAAGGTCAGTACGATGGGAAATCCCCAGCTTTCTTTGAATACATTCCAAGCCAGTTGACCAAAGTATCCCGCCGCCCCAATAGCACCAAAGATGACAAAGACTCTTCGTACCAGTACTACACCAACCCCAATCATGACTAGATTGATACACAGGTAAATAAACTTGGAAAGCTGGCTGTCGGAGTGTTGCAGCGATAATCCACACCAAAAGGCGATGACGCCGAACAAATAAATCCAAAAAGCATAATCGACGCTTATGCGCGAACGAATATCTATCCAAAAAGCCAGGCCTATCATCAGCAGACCCACATACATGGAGACTAATTTACGAAGCTCCCAATCAACCGGGGTGCCATTTAATAGGGCTGCCAGATCCATGCTCAAATACCATAAGGTGACGGCCAGTGGCATCACCAAAAAGGCATAGCGAAAACGCCATAACAAAGTTGCACCCACCGCCAGGGTGCCTAGTTCCATATACAGCCAGTGCCAGTGCACAATCCGGTGGTATTCCCGGTATTGGCTGTCATCGGGCCAAATCCCCAGCCAATGTTGCAATCCATAGATGGCCAGCGGGGTGAGCACGACCACAAAGGTGGCACAGATACCGGCAGGTATGCTCAGAAACCGCGCTTCAAAGTGCTGGCTCATTTTAAGACCGATACCCGCGTATAGAAGGGAAATAAAAAAAATCCCCGCCCCACCAAAGGTTTCCCAGCCCAGATTCATAAATAAGGTCATGGCGCCGATAGCCAACATGCCACCCAGATAATACAGCACATGGGTAAAATCGAAGCGGGGAGTCTGGTCTTGTCGTTGCTGTAAAAAGCCATACAAGGCGTCGGCCTGGGTCTGTGAAAGGATACTGTTTGCTACTGCATCCTGCAGCAATTGTTTGGAGATCTTCATGGATTATCCGTAATGAAGTGATTCTGATTTGAGCAATACTATGGATGATGGAATGAAATGTCACCACGCCAGACACAAGATTCTTCAGAAAGCCTGAAGAAGAAAACAAAGCTGAATGCGGCGAGTACAGTATCACACCACTTTTCGAGGAATACCCCACCCCAAAACCTGAAATCCTTGAAAAAGCAGGTCTACAGCAATGGGTAAAAGCAGAAAAGCCCTGCGGTGCAGGGCTTTTCAAACTATTCTACAAGTCGGATTCGCTTAATTCGTAATCCAACATTACATCCATATCAGCTAACTCACGGCGAAGTCTGTATTCATCCTGAATGGCTTCGATTTCTCTCCACTTACGCTTCTTGTTCTTGCTCTTGGCGGGACGGGACTCTAAGTCTAACATCGACATCAAATCTGACTGATCCACGGGAGATCTCCTTATTTGTTTACCGCACTTATGGATATACCATAGCCAGCTCGAAAATAGAACAACTCCTTTTACTTTTTATTAACACTTTTTGAAGATTTTATGACAGGTCATAACTCCCTGATTGAATTGATAAAAAATTAATCAATCTGCCAGTCTATTTTGCATAGACTATTCTAGTAATTTAAGACTGAAAACGCCTTTGCGGGCAGATGCACAGGGAGCATGCAGGTCTAATGCAGCCGTATCTTGAAGCGTTGCTTCTTGAAGCGACCAAATCCGATATAATCGACACAGGTAATGTCGCGCAGGCAGAGGAATATATTCTGCAGGTGTTGCTCAGAGGCCTTAAAGTTGAGAGGGCCAGCCTGTGGATGCTGGATTCGGATTCCTCTTGTATGCGATGTGAGCTTTTAATCGATCTCCATCATCAAACCCGCGAAGAAGACACCATTCTCACCCGCCAGCAATATCCTCGCTATTTCGAAGCGCTGGACACCAAACTTATCATTGCCGCAGAAGATGCTAAAACTAACCCCCTGACCTGTGAGTTTACTGAAGGTTACCTTAATCCTTTGCATATTCAGTCAATTCTGGATGCGCCTATTCGCCATCGCGGAAAGATGGTCGGTATTTTATGTTGCGAGCAAATTGGCAAGCAGCGCGAATGGCGCGACGAGGAACTGGATTTCGTTTCCTCAGTTAGTGAACTGGTGTCGCGGATCCTCAGTGCCAAAGAGCGTGATGACTATGCCCGTCAATTGGAAGTCGCCAATCAATCTTTGGAGCAATTGGTGCAGCAACGTACTGCCAGCCTGGAAAAAACGCTGTATACCCTGAAGAAAACTCAGGAGCAGATGGTCGAGAATGAGAAGATGGCGTCTTTGGGTAACCTGGTAGCGGGCGTGGCGCATGAGGTCAATACCCCTTTAGGCATTGCCGTGACCGCCACCAGTTATTGTGAGCATGTGCTCAAGGAACTGCGCACAAAGATGGGAAAACAGTCCCTGACCCGTTCAGCCATGGAGCGTGGTATGGAGGATATGTCGCAAACCTTGCTTCTGATTGGGCAAAACTTGCGTGAGGCGGCTGACCTTATCCAGAACTTCAAAAAAACCGCAGTGGATCAGCACAATCTGGATCTGGTGACTTTTGAACTTAGCGACTATCTGCGCGTGGTGATGTCCAGCCTCACCCCGCTGTTAAAAAGCAAAAATGTTGAGGTGGAGTTGCTTTGCTCAGGTCCGGTCGAGATGCACAGCTATCCAGGCGCATTGGCGCAGATCATGACTAATCTGGTCAGTAATGCCTGCCTGCATGCCTTTGCTGTTCATCGGGGAAATTGTATTTGTGTGCAGATCTTGGCTGAGGAACCTGGGACGGTGCTTATTCGTTGCAAAGACAACGGCGTGGGCATGTCCGAAGATGTGCGAAAGCAAGTATTCCTGCCCTTTTACACCACCAAGCGAGGACGCGGCGGCTCGGGTTTGGGATTGTCTATCAGCTATAACCTGGTAACCGCCAAGTTGGGAGGACAATTAACCGTGGAATCCAAACCTGGCGCCGGGAGTTTATTTACGCTGTCATTGCCCACTCACATACAAGCACGGACCAAAGACCTTGGTCGTTAATGTCCGTTTTGTGCTCTGCGGAATTTCTCAATAAGTTGATTGGTAGAAGCATCGAAGCCCAGGGATGCTTCCCTATCCTGCAATTTATCCAAAATTTGATTGCCCAGCACTTTGCCCAATTCCACACCCCATTGGTCAAAGGAATTGACACCCCAAATCACTCCCTGCACAAACACCTTATGCTCATAAAGCGCGACTAAGGCACCCAATGTTCTGGCATCCAGTTGCTGGAACAACAAGGTGTTGCTGGGTTTGTTGCCGGGCATGGTTTTATGCCTGGCCAGCACCTTAGCGCTTTCCTCGTCCAGTCCTTTGGCACGCAGTTCCGATAGAACCTGTTCATAGGTTTTACCCTGCATCAGGGCCTGGGTTTGACCAAAGCAATTGGAAGCCAGCATGGCATGATGAGTATTGTCCTGATTTGGGACATTCAGTGGCAGCATAAAGTCGGCCGGGATCATCACCTGTCCCTGGTGAATCAACTGGTGGAATGAATGTTGTCCATTGGTGCCTTCGCTACCCCAGATCACCGGGCCGGTAGCATAATCCACCCACTCGCCATCCACGGTCACAGACTTGCCATTACTTTCCATATCCAGCTGTTGCACATAGGCCGGGAAACCGCGTAAATAGTGGTAATAGGGTAATAACACATGGCTTTGTGCACCGAAAAAGTTCACATACCAGACGCCGAGCATGGCCATGATCACTGGCAGGTTCTTCTCTGGCGGGGCGTTTTGGAAGTGACAATCCATTTCGTAGGCCCCTTGCAGCAATTCAAGGTAGTTCTCGAATCCTAACTGCAGGGCAATAGGCAGGCCGATAGCCGACCACAAAGAGTAGCGCCCGCCTACCCAGTCCCACATGGGGAAAATATTTTCTTCGGCAATGCCAAACTCGGTGGCGGCCTTTACATTGGAAGATACCGCCACAAAATGCTTGGCGATATCCGTTTGTTTGGCACCGCTATGCAGAAACCAATCCCTGGCTGTCAGGGTGTTTTGCAGGGTCTCCTGGGTGGTGAAGGATTTTGACGACATCACCACCAGGGTTTCCTGTGCATCGAGGCCTTTAAGCACATCCTGGATATGGCTGCCATCCACATTAGCAACAAAATGCACCTTCACCTTATCCTGCCAAAAAGGTTTAAGTGCCTCCGACATGATTTTGGGACCCAGGAAAGAGCCGCCGATACCAATGCTGACCACATGACGGATGACTTTGCCGGTATAGCCTTTGTGTTCGCCATTGTGAATAGCTTGAGTAAAGGCTTTCATTTTGGCTTGTGTCGCCAACACCTGTGGCATCACGTCCTGACCATCCACATGCCTGGCCTGGCCAGAGAAGTTGCGAAGTGCCGTGTGCAGCACAGCGCGTCCTTCGGTGTGATTGATAACCTCGCCGGCAAACATGGCATCGCGTTTTGCTGCCAGCTGTCTTTCGTCAGCCAGTGAAAATAGCGCGTCCATCACCTGTCGGTTAACCAGGTTTTTGGAGTAATCCAGGTAGAGTCCACAAGCAGATAAGCTAAATGCCTCTGCCCGGGTAGGATCGGCGGCAAACCAGTCGCGCATATGCTGGCCTTTTATGCTTTGGGCCAGCGTAGTTAGCGACTGCCAGGCGACAGATTGGGTCAGGCTGCTCATGGGCTCTCCTTGATAACGTTAGCGATGCAATTTAAAAGAAAGTTTTCAGCATTTGCTCCAGTTTTACCTGGTCAGCGGCAAAACCTCTGATCCCTTGAGCCAGCTTTTCGGTGGCCATGGCATCCTCATTCATCTGCCAACGGAAGGTTTTTTCATCGATACGCTCACCCGGTGTCTTGCTGGCGCCATGATCTTTAAGCTTGATGCTCAGCGGGGCACTGGATTGCGCCAACTGCTCCAGCAGTTCGGGGCTGATGGTCAGGCGATCGCATCCTGCCAGTTCCAGAATTTCGCCGGTGTTACGGAAGCTGGCCCCCATGACCACGGTTTTGTAGCCGTGCTCTTTAAAATAGCCGTAGATTTCGGTGACCGACTTTACGCCAGGATCTTCATGAGGCAGATAGTCTTTCTTATCGGTATTGGCTTTGTACCAGTCAAGAATGCGGCCCACAAAGGGGGATATCAGATAGACACCGGCTTCGGCGCAAGCACGAGCCTGAGCGAAGCTGAACAGCAGGGTCAGGTTGCAGTTGATGCCTTCTTTTTCCAACTGCTCGGCGGCGCAGATCCCTTCCCAGGTGGAGGCGATCTTGATCAGAATACGCTCTTTGCTGACGCCCAGCTTGCCGTACAGCTCGATAAGCTTGTGGGCCTTATCCATGGTGGCCTGGGTATCGAAAGACAAGCGTGCGTCCACTTCGGTGGAAATGCGGCCAGGAATAATATCCAGAATTTCACGACCAATCTTCACTGCCAGCTTGTCGCCTGCTTCGATGATTTGTTGCTCGGGATCGGAAGTCTGTTGCTTGGCATAGGCCACGGCTTCTTCAATCAGGCGACGATACTGAGGCAGCTGAGCGGCTTTAAGCAGCAGGGAAGGGTTGGTGGTAGCATCGACCGGATGATATTTACGGATAGCTTCGATATCGCCGGTGTCCGCTACCACGGTGGTAATTTTCTTTAATTCTTCCAGTTGATTAGCCATATTGCCCTCAAAAATGCTTGTTTAGTTGTAAATTTACAACATTGCTGGGTGGAACTCTAGCGGCGACCGCGGTGTCTCTCGCTTGCGCTGAATCGGGTAGGCCAGTTGAATGGCCTGGGTCTTTAATTTTGACCGCCGCAGAAGAGTAATAGTAACCTTTCTGTTGTCTTTGCGACAAATCAGACGACCTATGAAAATCAGTATTAAAGCAGTGCAGGCGGATATTACCAAGCTGGCCGTGGATGCCATTGTCAATGCCGCCAATCAAGGTTTGTTGGGGGGAGGTGGCGTGGATGGCGCCATTCATCGAGCCGCCGGTCCTAAGCTTAAGGCATACTGCGCAACGTTGGGCGGCTGTCAGCCTGGTTATGCCAAAATAACCCCAGGATTCGAATTACCTTCCAGATACATTATTCACACCGTCGGTCCGGTATGGCAGGGGGGACAATCAGGAGAAGCGTCGGTTTTGGCTGATTGTTACCGCAACAGCCTGCAACTGGCAGAACAGCAGCATCTTATCAGTATTGCTTTCCCGGCTATCAGTTGCGGGGTTTTCGGGTATCCGGTCGAGCAAGCCTGTGCTATCGCCGCGAAGACATTGCGCGAGGCCAGTAAAAACTGTGTATATGTCCAAGAGATACTCCTTTGTGCTTTCTCGATGGATATTTTACAGGCCATGCAACAAGCCATAGAGGAATAGTGATGCTAAAAGTCGTAGGTATCGATCATATTGTGCTTCGCACGGACAAACTGCCAGACATGCTGGCTTTTTATTGCGATGTGCTTGGCTGCAAGGTGGAGCGTCACACTTCAGTGGACATTGGATTAGTTCAACTTCGTGCGGGTAATGCCCTGATTGACTTGGTTACATTGGATGGCGAGCTTGGGCGTGCGGGAGGAAAGGCACCCACAGCCGAAGGCAACAATCTGGATCACTTCTGCTTGCAACTGGAGTCCATCGAAGAGCAAAGGCTGATAGGCTATCTTCAGGCCAAAGGGGTTGAAACCGGTGACTTCGCCGAGCGCTATGGTGCACAAGGCTATGGTCAATCCATTTATATAAAAGATCCGCAAGGTAATACGGTGGAGCTTAGATCGGTATAGCCTTGGCAAAAGTGAAAGAGGTTTGAACCACCGGTGGTGGCTGGCTATAGTAGCGGCTTTTCATCTTAGAGGTGCCAAGATGCTGATCGTGCTTTCCCCTGCTAAAAATCTCGACTTTGATACACCATCACCGGTTGCGGATTTTACTCAACCCCAACTGTTGGATGAGTCGCAGGCGCTTATTCAGGTTTGTCGCGATTTATCGCCCGCTAAATTGGCCTCATTGATGAGTATTTCCGATAACTTGGCGACCTTGAATGCCCAGCGCTTTAATGATTGGTCGTTACCCTTTTCAGCGGATAATGCCAAACAAGCTGTGATGGCCTTTAATGGTGACGTTTACGCCGGGCTGGATGCAAATTCGCTGAACAAAGAAGATTTAGCCTTTGCCCAATCCCATCTGCGTATTTTGTCCGGTTTATATGGTTTACTAAGGCCACTGGATTTGATGCAACCTTATCGGCTTGAGATGGGTACCAAACTTGCCAATCCCAAAGGTAAGGATCTTTACCAATTCTGGGGTAATCTGATTACCGACAAGCTGAATCAGGCGTTGGCCGCGCAAGGCGACAATGTGCTGATTAATCTGGCTTCCAATGAATACTTTAAGGCGGTGAAGCCGCGCAGTCTGGAAGCCATGGTGATCACTCCCATCTTTAAGGACTGGAAGAATGGCCAGTTCAAGGTCATCAGTTTCTTTGCCAAAAAGGCCAGGGGCATGATGGCCCGGTTTATTATCGAAAACCGCCTTTCAGAAGTGCATCAACTTAAAGCCTTTGATTTGAGTGGCTATGGCTTTGATGCACTGCAATCCACTGAAACTGAGCTGGTATTTACCCGCAAAGAAAGTCAGGAGTAACAATGACAGGGCAGCCAGGAATTTATATGGATTCGCTCTCACCGCAGGTCGGACTGGAAGGGTAGCTAACTCAATTGGTGGTACATTTTTGGAAAGTTAGATAAAGAGCCGGAACAAAAAGCCCCGGCTATCTTGGTGGAAGAGACTGCTCAGACACTAATCGGGGTAAAGCTTTTGCTCAAACTTAAGTTTTTGAGTTTCGCCGCCTTTTTGCACTGAGATTTCAAACTTATATTGCTCCTGGTCGCGAAACGGCAGGACAGCAATATAGTAAATCGCTTCCCCCTCATTGATTTGCTTGAAATCCAGCTCTTTGACCACACCAATCAGGTTAACCGCTTGGCCAGTGACGGCCGCTTCTTGCGCCTTCTTGTTCTCTGAATCTAGGACAGAAATATTCACCACTGCATTGTAATTACTGCGTTGGATCCCATAGGCGCTGGCTACCTCTGGGGTCAGAAAAGTGCTGGTGACCACCATATAATGCACGTCCCAACGCCCCAATTGCTGCATTTGCTCAGCATTAGCGTGTAAAGGTAGCAACAGGCTGGCTAAGATCAGGGAAAATATTAGGTTTTTCATAATACCTCCGGGTTTTTCAATCAGTATAGACCGCAATCCAAGGGCCGGAATTTCAGATTTATGATCTGTAAAAAAGCAAGCTTGGTGGCTGGCCTCGGTGTTACATGTATCCAAGGAGGTCCTGCATCAGGATCTGCAAAAACTGCAAAGCAATAATGGCCACCAGTACTGACAGATCTAATCCACCAATCGGAGGAATAATACGTCTTATGGGGGCTAGCATTGGCTCGGTTAGCTGGTACAAGACCAAATCAATGGGGGTACGTCCCTGACTTACCCAACTTAATATGGCGCGCAGAATCAGTACCCAGAAGGCCAGCGAAAACATCTCCTTGACCACGATAAGCAAGGAGGCGGTCAATAGGTTTAAAGGATTAATACCCATTCCACCCATCATCAGGGAAATCACAAAAACCTTGGTCGCAGCTACCAACAGGGCGAGTACCAACGTGGCGGTGTCCAGATTGCCCAAAGACGGTAACACCCGGCGCAATGGACCGACGATAGGGTGTGTGGCTTTGACTACAAATTGACTAAAGGGATTATAAAAGTCGGCGCGTGCCAGCTGCAGCCAGAGGCGCAGCAGTACCACCATCAGATAAAGATCAAACAGGATACTGACTAGGAAGTGCATGGAATTCATAGACTAAAACTCTTCGCTCATTTGTTTGGCCCGGGTAACTGCGGCGCCCATGGCGCCTGACACTAACTGACGTAATCCTTGTTGTTCAAAATGCTCTACGGCTTTGGCAGTGGTGCCGCCCTTGGACGTTACCTGGGCGCGCAATTCAGCTAGTTCCAACTGTGGATTCTGGCATACCATTTGGGCGCTGCCCAGCATCGCTTGCTGCACCAGTAACCTGGCGTCAGTGCGTTCAAAACCCATCTTTATCGCCTCTTCCTGCATGGCTTCTAGGAACAGGAAGAAGTAGGCTGGGCTGCTGCCCGCTGAGGCAATCACGCCATTAATCATTTCTTCTTCGGCGACCCACAATGTTTCACCAATTTGCCCCATCAGGGCGGTGGCAAAGTCGCGATCCTGTTCACCCACTTGGCTATCGGCATACAGACCTGTCATACCCAAGGCCAAAGCACTTGGGGTATTAGGCATGGTGCGCACCACTGAATATTGACCGCCTAGCATTTGCTGCAGGCGTGCGACTTTTATGCCGGCGGCGATGGACACAAATAACTTACCGCTCATGTCCGCTTGCTGCAGGTGCTGGCAGACTTGTTCCATCAACTGGGGCTTAACCGCCAGTACCACCACCTCGGCCTGGCGAATTGCGTCTAAATTGTCTTGGGTGATATGGATACCACATTCCTGCTTCAGTGCTTCCAATTTAGGAAGGGAAGGGTTGCTGGCGAAAATCAGATTAGCCGGGTAGCCACTTTTAACCATTCCGCCGATGATGCTGCGGGTCATGTTACCGGCGCCGATAAAGGCGATTTTTCTGTGTTGCATGAAAAAAGGAATTCCTGAGCCGGTGAATTTATGAAGCGCGCGTTTGCCGCTCCCCGAAAATAGCAGTGCCTAATCGTACCATATTGGCACCACACTCGATGGCCATGGTCCAGTCACCAGACATGCCCATGGACAAGGTATCTACCTGGTTATATTGGGATTTTAATCTGAGAAACAAGTCTTGCATGGCCTCAAACTCTTGGCGGAGGGCCTGTTGGTCATCGGTTGCACTGGGAATGGTCATCAGACCGCGCAAACATAAATTGGGCATGGTCTGCACCGCTTCGGCCAAAGCAAACAGTGCTTTTTCATCCTCGGCGCCGGATTTGCTTTGTTCCTGACTGACATTAAATTGCAACAGCACATTCAAGGGCGGCATATGCTCTGGCCGCTGTTCATTTAAACGCTGGGCAATCTTCAGGCGATCCACCGATTGTACCCAGTGGAAATGTTCTGCCACCGGCCGGGTTTTATTAGATTGCAGCGGACCGATAAAATGCCATTCCATATGGGCAAGATGCGACAAGGCCTGGATTTTCTCCACCCCTTCCTGCACATAGTTTTCACCAAACCGGCGCTGACCTGCCTGATAGGCCTCAGCAACCTGTTCTGCCGGCTTGGTCTTACTAACGGCGATCAATTTCACCGCCTCTTTGTCAGCATGGATCTTGAGACTCTGTTTGCCCAGTCTTTCTAGTACGTCGGCGAGCCGTTCTGCTATTGTTGATTGCATAGATCCCATGTTTTTTAGCGTTCGTGTTATGACAAAGGATACCCATCCTTCTGACTAAGTATGGTAGAAGTAAGCCTTTGTTTCTGAATCGATTACTGACGGAGTTGGCCGTGGATATTACCGAACTTTTAGCTTTTAGTGTCAAGAACAATGCCTCTGACCTGCATTTGAGTGCCGGCCTGCCGCCCATTATCAGAGTAGATGGGGAAATGCGCCGCCTCAATATTCCTGAGATGGATCATAAACAGGTGCATGCCCTGATCTATGAAATTATGAATGACAAGCAGCGAAAGGAATATGAGGAAAATCTGGAAACGGACTTTTCTTTTGAGGTGAAAGGCTTGTCGCGTTTTCGTGTTAACGCCTTTGTACAGAATCGTGGCGCTGCGGCTGTGTTGCGTACTATCCCCAGCAGGGTATTAACCTTGGAAGACCTGGGCGCACCACAGATTTTCAAGGATATCATCAACCAGCCTACCGGTATTGTGCTGGTCACCGGTGCTACCGGTTCGGGTAAGAGTACCACCCTGGCGGCCATGATTGACCATATCAACAGCAGCAAGCGTGAGCATATCCTGACCATTGAAGATCCTATCGAGTTTGTGCATGAGAATAAGATGTCGGTGATCAACCAACGGGAAGTTCACCGAGATACCCATAGTTTCAATAACGCCCTGCGCTCGGCTTTACGTGAAGACCCGGATGTGATTCTGGTGGGCGAATTGCGGGATTTGGAAACCATACGCCTCGCTATCAGCGCAGCCGAAACCGGTCACCTAGTTTTCGGTACTTTGCATACCAACAGTGCCCCAAAAACCATCGACCGTATTATCGATGTGTTCCCGGCCGAGGAAAAATCCATGGTGCGCTCTATGCTGTCCGAATCCTTGCGTGCGGTGATTTCGCAAACCCTGCTTAAGAAAAACGGTGGTGGACGAGTGGCCGCTCATGAAATCATGATTGGTATTCCGGCCATCCGTAACCTGATTCGTGAAGACAAAGTGCCGCAGATGTACTCGGTGATTCAGACTGGTCAGTCCCATGGTATGCAGACCATGGATCAGTGTTTGCAGCGTTTGGTGGCCTTAGGGCAGATTTCACCGCAGGAAGCTGCATCCCGTTCGATAGATAAACAACCTAAGTTCTAGGAGGTTGTGATGGATATGTATTTGGATATGAACCCCTATCTGCAAAAGATGGTGGATATGGGCGCGTCAGATTTGTTTATCACGGTGGGTTTTCCCTTAAGTGCCAAAGTCAGCGGGCAGATGACCCCGTTGGCAGAAGGAAAATTATTGCCTGAGCAGGCACTGGGCCTGGTGCACAGCCTGATGAACGACAAGCAGAAGAAGGAATTTGACGACACCAAGGAATGTAACTTTGCCGTCGCCCGGGAAGGGGTGGGGCGCTTTCGTTGCAGTGCTTTTTGGCAGCGCGATATGGCTGGCATGGTTATCCGTCGTATTGTCACGCAAATTCCCAAGGCCGATGATTTGGGCCTGCCACCGGTACTCAAAGACATCATTATGGCCAAGCGCGGCCTGGTGTTGTTTGTGGGGGCTACCGGTACCGGTAAATCCACCTCCTTGGCAGCATTGATGGGGCATCGCAACCATCACTCCCGAGGCCATATTCTGACGATTGAAGATCCTATCGAGTTTGTGCATGAACATGGTAATTGTGTGGTCACCCAGCGTGAAGTGGGTATTGATACCAAATCCTTTGACGATGCCTTGAAAAGCTCATTGCGTCAGGCGCCTGATGTGATCCTTATCGGTGAGATCCGCTCCATGGAAATCATGGAATACGCGATGTCCTTTGCCGATACCGGCCACTTATGCGTTGCAACGTTGCACGCCAACAACGCCAACCAGGCCATTGAGCGCATCATGCACCTGGCTCCCCATGAGCAGCATGAAAAGCTACGTTTCGATTTAAGTCTGAATATGCGCGCCATCGTTGCTCAGCAACTGGTGCCTACCATCGATGGCAAGGGCCGGGTTGCTGCCATAGAGGTACTGCTGAATACGCCACTGGTGCGCGATCTTATCCAGCGCAACGAAACCGGTGGTCTGAAAGAAGCCATGCAAAAAGGCAAGGAAGCGGGGATGCAGACCTTCGATATGGCCCTTTATGAGCACTACAAAGCCGGTAGGATCAGTCTGGATCAAGCCTTGCACCATGCCGATTCGCCCAACGACTTGCGCCTGATGATTAAACTCGACAAAGACGAAGGACCCAACCTGGGTTCGTTGTCCAACGTCACCATCGATATGGGTTAAGACATGGTGCGCCTGTTCGCCCATGAGGACAGGTTCCTGGTCTGGCAGGTTAAGCAACTGCTGGATGAAAAAGGCATTCCTTGCTTTATCAAAAACGAGTATGCCATCGGCGCGATGGGGGATTTATCCCCCTTCGACTGCCTGCCGGAGGTGTGGCTGACCGACGACGAGTGGCTGCCCAAAGCCACTGAATTTGTGTACAGATTGCATGAACAACCCAGTCTGCTACAAGACTGGTTTTGCCGTCAGTGTGGTGAAGAAAATGCCGGTAGCTTTGAGCTTTGCTGGCGCTGTGGCCGGGAACCCAGTCACAGCTAGATCAACAAGACTGCTCTATACTCAACAGGTTGATGATGAATCGGCCCTTGCCCCTTTATCTCAACGTCAAGGCCCATAGGCCGCGTTGAGGCCACTGGCCTGTTATTTTGCCAACCCCGAAAGGGAGGAAAACGTATGAGTCTTTCACGTCGCATTACGTCCTATCTGGAGGGAAGAGGTGTGCAATACGACACCGTAACACATCATCCTTCCCATAGTTCTTTAGGTACATCCATTGCTGCGCAAGTCCCGTCCCGCAAGATAGCCAAAGCCGTTATTCTGGAAGATCATCAGGGCCATCGGTTAATGGCGGTGATCCCGGCGGACAGCAAGTTAAGTCTGACTGAGCTGAATGAACAGTTAAATGGCCGCTATCATCTGATGCGAGAACAACAGGTGTATGAGTGTTTTGATGATTGCGTGCACGGCGCGGTACCTCCGCTACCCGGTGCGTACAATATGGACAGTATCGTTGATGAAAGCCTGAATGAACTGGACGATATTTACCTGGAAGGTGGCGATCATCGTAATCTGGTGCATTTGTCTCAGGCGGATTTTAAACGCCTGACCGATGACGCCAGGCACGGTCGCGTCAGCAACCAGATGTATCACTAAAAAAAGGCCTGTGGACGTTAGTCCACAGGCTTTATTTCTACCACGCTAGTCTTGGATTCTTCGCTTAGGTAATGATCCATCAAGGTTTCTACGGTGCCATTATTGCGCGCCATTTTCAGGTAGGCATTTAAGGCCGGTAGCAGGTGCCCAATGCTGGGATGTAACGCCAGCTGCAGCGGTGCGTCAGCCATTAAGGCCGAAACCTGATAAAAACGCACACCCGGAAAGCGATTGTCGACCATCCATAAAAGCATCAATCTATTGAGATAGGCGAAATCACAGCGGTTATTTTGCAGCATCCTTACTTGGGATTCCTGATCGGTGCCGTCAATGCGTAAGGCTCTGCCAGATTGGAAAAGAGGCTCAAGCTGCGGGTAGACATAGAATACTCTTGTGCAGATCCGCAATACATTCTGCGCATCGGCCAGTAACTTGGCCTTATCCGGGCTGAGCACATACAAATAATCTCTGAATGGCATAATACTGTCGCTAAACAGCAGTTTATCCGGATGCTTTGTCCATTCTTTGCTTAGCACCATCATATTGACCTGGCCACCGTAAAGCTTCATTTCTCCACCCTGGCGGCTATCCACTTCGTAATGGACGGACAGTTCATGCTCGCGACTGAAATCTTCCAATAAATCAGGAATGATACCGCTGACATCGGTTTGCTGTTTAGTAAAGAGTAGGTAAGGGGCAAAGTGGGGTTCGTATATGGCGACTTTCAGCGCGTCACTGGCGTGGCTCTGGCTGGCAAGAAATATAAGAAGTGACAGCAGGGTTCGCATGGGGACCGATTTCACCATTTCCCCCAGTATTCACTAATTGTGGTGTATTTTCTAGTTACTCTGCACCCATCCAGCTTTCCAGGATCAGGCAGGCGGAAACACTGTCGATTTTGGCTTTTTCCAGCTTTTTAAATCCGCCTAACTCAAATAACCTGGCTTTGGCATCGGAGGTGGTCAAGCGCTCGTCACAGCCTTCCACTTTGACACCAAAACGGCCATGCAATCGATTGGCAAACTTACGGGCGCGCTGGGTCAGATCCTGCTCGGTGCCGTCCATATTCAGCGGCATCCCAACCACCACCAAATGAGGCTGCCATTCCTCGATAATTTTAGCCACCAGATCCCAATCCGGTACCCCATCTTGGGCTTTAAGGGCCGGCAGGGGAGATGCCGTGCCGGTAATTTCCTGACCCACGGCAACGCCGATACTTTTGGTACCGAAATCAAATCCCAGTAGCGTACGATTCGTCATTTATCAGAGCCTGAAAGAAGAGCGTGTTTGGAATGGTTTTCTCATGGTTGCTCAGGCGTGGCCGGAATCCGGTGCCAATTGCCAGATATCCACCCCCAACTTGTTGACGGCAGCCTGCCATTTTTTATGGATAGGGACATCGAACAGTAATTCCAGATCCGCTTCGATCAACAGCCAGGAATTACTTTGTATTTCATCTTCCAACTGGCCTGCGCTCCATCCCGCATAACCCAGGGCAACCAGTGACTTATCTGGGCCTTTACTGTTACCCAATACCTGCAGAATATCTTTGGAGGTGGTCACCATAATATCCGAGGTCAGCGCCAGGCTGGAACTCCAGCCAGGTTGTGTGGTGTGCAGGATAAAACCTCGATCGGTGCTGACCGGGCCGCCGGCTAATACCGCTTGACCGGCTTTGCCGTCCTCTACCAGAATGGACTCATCCACCTGCTTGAGCATGTCTTTTAACTTAAGTCCGGTGGGCTGATTAATCACAATGCCCATCGCACCCTGCTCATTATGTTCGCAGATATAGGTCAGGGAGCGGGAGAAATAAGGATCCTCCAAACTCGGCATGGCGATTAGAAAATGGTTTTCAAAGCTTTGCATAATGGCGCCCCCTTTAAAAGTTAAGTATGGGCATTGCGTCGTTTTTCAATAGCGTCAAACAGCATTCCGGTGATGCTGATGGAGAAAGCCGCTTCGATTTCGCGCACACAAGTTGGGCTGGTGACATTAATCTCGGTCAACTTGTCACCGATGATATCCAGGCCAACAAAGAGTAAGCCCTTTTCCACCAGACTTGGCGCTACGGCTTGTGCAATACGCCGGTCTGACTCACTGATGGGTTGTGCCCGGCCGGTGCCACCGGCAGCCAGGTTGCCGCGGGTTTCTCCTTTGCTTGGCAATCGCGCCAGGCAATAGGGCACCACCTGGCCATCTACCACCAGGACGCGTTTGTCACCCTCGGCAATGGCGGGCAGGTATTCCTGCACCATGGCGTAGCGTTTTCCGTGTTGGGTCAACGTTTCAATTACCACACCCAGATTCAGCCCCTGTTGATCCACCCGGAAAATCGAGGCGCCGCCCATGCCGTCTAACGGCTTTAAAATCACATCCTGATGTTTGCCATGAAACTCGCGAATCAGCTGAGCCTGACTGGTAACCAGGGTTGCTGGACAGAGATCGGCAAACCAGGCGGTATAGAGCTTTTCATTGCAATCGCGAAGCGCCTGAGGCTTATTGACGACCAAAGTACCGGCATGCTCAGCCAGCTCCAGTATTTGCGTAGCGTACAAATATTGGCTATCGAAGGGCGGATCCTTGCGCATCAGGATCACATCCATCTCATCCAGGCCCATCACCTGCTCTTTACTGCCTAAGCTAAACCAATCCAGCATATTGTCCTGCACGTGCAGACTTCTCACCAGTGCCTTGGGTTGGCCAAGATCCAGATAGAGATCACCCATCTCCATATAATGAATCTCATACCCGCGTCGCTGTGCTTCCAGCAGCATGGCAAAACTGGTGTCTTTCTTGGGATTGATGGAGGCGATGGGGTCCATCACGATGCCGAGCTTGAGACTCATGAATATCCTGATTGGTTTTTAATGCGAGCTTCTTAGATAGTGCTAAGGGTCGGTATTTTCAATACTTTAATGGTCGTCCTTCTGAATTAATGGCAAACATGTCGTTTCCTTTCGTTGTCACCTGCAAAAAATAATGTTGCAATATGCTTGAGCGATCAAATATGTTGCAATTAATTCAACGGAGGTTACATCAATGCAAGCACTATCCGCTCCAATCCGATTGCTAATGGCTTTGTCTCTGGCACAGACACAGTTGCT
Organism: Aliiglaciecola sp. CAU 1673; assembly: GCF_029223185.1. Lineage (GTDB taxonomy): Bacteria > Pseudomonadota > Gammaproteobacteria > Enterobacterales > Alteromonadaceae > Bowmanella. The sequence goes on along the minus strand of NZ_JARHUG010000015.1, from coordinate 78,426 downwards.
TAAACGAGTAGAAGGTGGCCTGAGCCTGCACGGCATCAGCTTCTCCGAGTTTCTGGTGATGTATCGCCTTAGCCGGGCGCCGGAACTCACCTTGCGGCGGGTTGAGCTTGCCCAGGGCGTCGGGCTGACGGCATCCGGGGTGACCCGTTTGCTGTTGCCTATGGAGAAGAACCATTTGGTGGAAAAGCAGCAGAACGCCAGGGATGCCAGAGTGAGTCTGGTGAAACTGACTGAAACCGGGGCAAGGGTGCTTGAAGAAGCGCTCGGCAGCTTGACCCTAGGCGCCGAAGAGGCGCTGCAGGATATGGCTGCAACCGAGCAAACTCAACTTTTGGATTTACTGGAAAAATTACTGCACGCGAGCCAACCCATGGGCAAGTTGTTTTAAGTGCAAGGAGGCAGAATCAAATGCAGGATTTAACCCAAGGCTCCATCCCCCGCCATCTGGTGCAGATGGCCATCCCTATTGCCATTGGCATGTTTGTACAGACCTTGTACTTTTTGGTGGATTTATACTTTATCGGGCATCTGGGGGCTGCAACGCTGGCCGGGGTGAGCGCGGCCGGTAATGCCACCTTTGTGATTATTGCCTTGACGCAAATTCTCAATGTGGGTACCGCCGCCCTTGTATCCCATGCCGCTGGTCGAAAAGAGATGTCTAGGGTTAATCAGGTATTCAATCAGTCTTTATTGCTATCGGCCTTGATGATGATCCTGGTGATGGCAGTGGGCTATGGCTTTGCCGAGCAGTATCTGGGGATTTTCTCCGAAGATCAGCAAGTGATCGTCCAGGGCAGCACGTATTTATATTGGTTTTTACCTAACCTGGGTTTGCAGTTTTGCCTGGTAGCCATGGGGGCGGCTATGCGCGGGCTGGGTATGGTCAAGCCAATGATGCAAATACAGCTACTGACCGTGTTGCTAAATATCATCCTGGCACCTGTACTTATCTCCGGATTGGGTACGGGGATTCCCCTTGGGGTTGCCGGCGCCGGATTAGCCAGTTCGCTGGCTGCCTTGGTGGGAGTAGTGATGCTATGGCGTTTGTTTCATAAACTGGAGCATAGCTTGCGCTTGGCACCTGATGCCCTTCGACCACAATGGTCTGTTTGGCGAAAATTGCTGGGCATCGGCTTTCCCTCTGGTGCCGAGTTTGTGCTGATGTTCCTGTATATGGCAGTGATCTACTGGGCCATCCAAAGATTTGGGGCCGATGCTCAGGCCGGCTTTGGCCTTGGTTCGCGAGTGATGCAGGCACTGTTATTGCCAGCCATGGCTTTGGGTTTTGCGGCGCCGACCATTGTCGGGCAGAACTTCGGCGCGCAGCAGGCTGATCGCATTAAGGAAACCTTCAAATGGTCAGTTATTTTGAGTATCGGGCTGATGGCCTGCCTGACAATGCTGTGTTTGACTCAGGCGTCGTGGTTAGTAGGCGGGTTTACTGATGATCCGGGCACGCTGGCCATTGCCACCGGATTTCTGACCCTGATTGCCTGGAATTTTGTCCCTTCATGTCTGGTTTTTTGCTGCTCAGGCTTTTTCCAGGGATTGGGCAATACCTGGCCGTCATTGATAAGCTCGGCAACCCGCATCCTGACCTTTGCCATCCCGGCGGTCTGGCTGTCAGCACAGCAGGATTTTCAGATTGAGCAGTTGTGGTACTTGTCGATTGTGACAGTGATGATGCAAGCTTTGCTGAGTTTGTATTTGTTAAAAGGCCAGCTCAGAAAGCGGCTGGCCTTTGTCTGAGGCTTGATCCCAACCTAGAGTTTTTTCAATTTCTTTTTGCTTCTGCCGGCGAGATCCTCGTCGGCCACTTTGCTTAAAGCCAGATAGATGTCTTTGGCTTGCTGCTTCTGGTTAAGCAGTTGATACAGATTGGCACGACGGAAATTTGCCCAATCTTTACTGGGCAGGCCACGAAAGGTCTTACCTTCCCAGGCCAGGTACTCATCCAGGGCGGCGATGCCGTCCTGTAATCCGGTTTCGCTGAGCACGGCGGATCTTCCCAACTGGTACAAAGCATTTAGCCTGGCACGGATGGCATCCTCATCGACCGTTTCTTTAGTGATGGCTTGTTTAAATTGGGCCATGGCATCAGTAAATATTTCCTTTTGAACCAGCGCCATGCCCGCCTTAAAGTGTACTTCTGGTCGCTGTGCATAATCTGACTGAGCCTTAAGCATTAAATCTTTATAAGCTTGCTCATTGTCGGTGGCGGCCAAATAATCCAACTCAGCAAAGACACCTGCCATGGCGTCGAGCTGTTTGATGACTTCAACTTGTTCAAAAGCCAGTTTCGGATCACCGCCGGCAATTCCCGGGGCCTGCAGGTAAAAACCCATTAATCCTTGCCGGTATTCTACCGTGTCAGGCGATAGCTCAACGGCACGTTGAAAGCTTTGCAGAGACTTTTTCGCATAACTAAAGGCAGAGAGAATACTGTTGCTGGCCTGACGGCCCATTACCTGACCACGCACAAAGTGGATTTGCGGATCTTCGGGGGCCAGTTTCATGGCTTGTTCAATTAAATCTTCCGCTTTATCCAAATCTTGAAACATCCACAAGCGGCTCAGATAGAGCTTGGCTTGGGCGGAATCCTGCTCAGCTTCAAAGAGGGTTTTGGCTTGGGCATCCTTGCCAGCCTCAAAGGCGCTGATGGCTTGTTGCAGACCGGCGCTGGCGAATGAGGGCGTCAGCAACATCGCAATGACTATCAGGTTCTTAGCTTTCATGACTCTCTCCTTGTTGTTGGTGGAATTCCTGTGTTTACCGGCTGACTGTATTGCCGCGACAGTCTGGCGATAAATATGCCCCCCACTATTCCCGGTAAGATCCAGAAAAGTAATTGCCAGGTACCGATGCCACTGAGTAGCTGACGGGCACCGAAGGCGATAAAAGCGGTGTAGGCACCGATACCCGAACCAATCATGGCGCCTAAGTGCTCTACCCACCACTCTTTGGCTTTTAGCTGAGCTTTCAGGCAGTAATGCAGCATTTGCGAGCCCAATACAGTGCCAACTGCACCAAATACCACATGCAGGATTTTGCCGGTGGCAAGCCCTAAGGCAGCTAGGGTAATCCCGCCCAGGATCAGACCAACGACAAAGACCTGGTGCACAGGCGCCCTGAGCGCGTGGCGGTCTGTTTTGCATCTAAGTACTAATAATCCGTGTTTAACGGTGGTGAAGGTCAGCCAGCTGAGATACAGCAAAAACAAGGAAAACAGGCGAATGGTCCATGCCGCTTCGACTTGTCTCTCTGGCGCGAGGTTTTGCCCATGAATTGCAATAGGATCCGACAATACCAGCAGGCACATGGCGGCGCCGGTAAAGGCAACACCAAACATGGTGGTAGCGTAGTAGGTACCAAAACGCTTGTGATCAATTCCGCCTTTTTTCATGGTCATCGGTGCCCAGAATAAAAGCAGAGCGGCACTACCCAGAATCACGTGCAATACAAACAATATGGAATGCAGGTTTTGCATTTTTCTCTCCAGCTAGGGTTTTGAGAGAGTCTAAATTCACCGCGCAGACAACATCAGTGCCACAAGTCATGATCTGGAGAGTGACTTTTGGCCTATTGGCAAAGCGGTCTCTTCTTCGTAACCTGTGGTCATCGAATCGGCGGGAGAGTGCGTTGGGACTGGTAGCGTTAGGCAGGATAATTGGGCAGACAATCAATATAGAATTGGCAAGTGCCATGCTTACCTGGTCACTGGTAGGCGGTTCATCCATCTATTTTATGTTGGACATGTCGGGCTTGGCGTCCTGGCAAGTGCCGGTGGCTGCACTTCTCTATATTGCCTATCTGGTTGCTTTTTTAACTTCTACTTCTGAGCGCAAATTCGTGCACGACGACGCCGTACGCATGCTCAGCTTGGTGATCATGTTTTTCATCGTTCTGGCCTTGTACTTTGTGGTACCCCTTACCTACAACGCCATTTTGATGACCATCTGGTCGGCGATGCTGCCGCATTTTATGCCCATCCGGCGCGCATTATGGCTTTCACCTCTGTGGTCTTTGCCCCTGGCGCTGGTGTTTATGTTTTACTGGCGACAAGACTACATCCTGCTTACCGGATTGCTGTATTGGAGCTTCAACGTGTTTGCGTTGATTACCATGAACACCACCATTAAGGAACGAGATGCCAAGGAAGCCGCCAATCGTCTTAACCGGGAATTACTGGCCACCCAGGCGCTTTTGGCAGAAGCGGGAAAACAAGCTGAGCGCACTCGAATTGCCCGCAATATTCATGATTTGTTGGGCCATCATTTAACCGCATTAACCATCAATTTGCAGGTGGCCGCCAGAAAAACCGATGGCGAGGCGCAGCAGTTGGTGCAGCGTTGCCATGCCATCGCCAGTTTGCTGCTGGGAGATGTACGCGAGGCGGTCTCGGAAATTCGCGAGAAATCGGCCATCGATTTGCGCAAAGCGCTGCAAAATCTGACCAGCGAAGTACCCAGGTTGCAAGTGGATATGCAATATGAAGCCGAAGTGGATGATATGGAACAGGCGCAGGCCATCCTGATGTGTGTGAAAGAGAGCCTGACCAATAGCCTTAAACACGGTCAGGCCGATCATTTCGCGCTGAGCCTGCATAACGAGGGAGACAAGCTTGTGCTGTGGATGCAAGACAATGGTAAGTCACAACCGGCCTTTTGCGCCGGCAATGGCCTGAAGGGAATTCGTGAACGAGTAGAAGCCATTGGTGGGAAGGTGCAGTTCAACGCCGATGCACAAGGCTTTCAAACCCAGATCAGCCTGCCGCAGGTGGCCGCATGATCCGGATTCTATTGGTGGATGATCAAACCCTGGTGCGGGAAGGGATCAAAAGCCTGTTGTCCCTGTCATACAAGCTTAAGGTAGTGGGTGAAGCCAGTGACGGCGAGCAGGTGCTGGATAAAATCAAAGCCTGTCAGCCCGATCTGATTTTAATGGATATCCGCATGCCTAAGCAGTCGGGGATTGAGGGCTTGAAATCCATGCAAACCGCAGGTGTGAGCCTGCCCACCATCATGCTGACCACTTTCGATGACCATAAGCTTGTGTTGGAGGCGATTCAGGCCGGTGCCAAGGGTTACTTGCTCAAAGATGTGTCGCTGGAAACGCTGGTCGAGGCTATTGAAACCGTGCATCAGGGCAAAACCCTGATCCAGCCGGCAGTCACTGAAACTGTGCTTAAGGGGCTGCAAGGCATTGAGAAGGCCTTCGAGACATTCCAACCAGCAGAAGCCCTTACTGACAACGAGAAAGCCGTGTTACGACTGATGGCGGCAGGTTGCAGTAACCGCGAAATTGGCGAGTTACTGTTTAAATCAGAGGGCACCATTAAGAATCAGGTATCGAATTTATTGGCTAAGCTCGGTGTTCGCGACCGCACCAGGGCGGTACTTAAAGCCATTGAAGAAGGATTGATTTAAATCTCACCAAATAGTTGGGAATTTACTCACTGTGGTAGCAGGTTTGACCATCTTTTTAGCTGATGACTTGTTGTAAGATATTGATATTTATGAATTATATTCTTCTGGCCTAAGTCTTGCGACAGCTTGTGGTCAAGCTTATTCAGGAGAACAGCATGTATAGTGATGAAGACCTCAATCAAGCCGTCTCTAAAGGCGTCTTAACCTCGCAGTCGGTAACGGCTTTTCGTCAATTTGTCGAACAAAGTAAAAAACAATATCGCCAGGATGAAGAGAATTTTCGTCTGATCACCGGCTTCAATGACATTTTTGTGGTGATTGCCTGTGCCTTGGTGCTGGCTTCCATCGGCTGGCTGACCCAGCACACCGGCCATTTTGCCGGTAGCCTGGCATTCTCGGCCGCTGCTTGGGGATTGGCAGAGTTTTTCGTGTTGCGTCGTCGCATGGCTTTACCGGCTATCGGCCTGCTGCTGGCGTTCCTTGGTGGTTTGTTCGCCACGCCTTTGATGATGGCATCAACTCCGCACCCTCAGTGGTTTATGCTTTCTGGCCTGCTTACTGCCATTGGTGGCTGGCTGCATTGGCGCCGTTTCCATGTTCCGGTAACTGTGGCGGCTGGTGTCGCAGGTGCGGGATTTGCGGTGTTTGCCATGTTGGCTGCTAATCGCATGATTTCCCCGGACTGGATCGAAGCAGCACTGTTTGCATGCGGCTTGCTGGTGTTTGCGGTGGCTATGTACTGGGATAGTTCGGACAAAGAGCGCATCACCCGTCGCTCCGATGTGGCCTTCTGGCTGCATTTATTAGCAGCCCCTTTACTGGTGCATCCGATTTTCTCAGCACTGGGGATCCTTTCAGGTAGCGCTGATCTGAACAGCATGGTGATCGTGTTGGCGGTGTATCTGGTGCTGGGCCTTGTCTCCATCGCTGTGGACAGGAGAGCCCTGATGGTTTCTGCACTGGGGTATGTGATTTACGCCCTGTCCAACCTGTTCGATACTTTTGGCATGGTGCAGGCGAACTTTGCGATGACCGGTTTGGTGATTGGTAGTGTGTTGTTGTTGCTATCAGCCTTCTGGCATCAGGCTCGTCAGGTTGTGGTGAATGTGTTACCACTGCCGCTACGAAGTCATCTGCCGATTAGCCAATAACAATCCGAAGAAGCCGCGTTTAGCGGCTTTTTTGTTTATTTTGATCCATCGCTGTTGATAAGCGGCATCTTCAGGCAGATCTGACAGCCATTATCCGGCTCTGCTGTACAAGCAATAGTGCCGTGCAGCAGTTTCTCCACCAAGTCTTTGCAAATGTGCATTCCCAAGCCGCTGCCCCCTTTGTCGCGGGCGCTGGTGTAAAAGGGCTCGAACATGCGCTCTATGGTTTCCGCGTTCATGCCTTTGCCATCGTCGGCATACTCCATTACCAGTTCTTGCTGCTGTTGGCTGACCCGGATAGTTATTCTTCCTTTCTGGCCTTCTTGATAGCCGTGATGCATGGAGTTAATAATCAAATTCACCAGGATTTGGCTAATCGCCCCCGGATAGCTGTTAATCTCCAAATCGGCATCTACATCCAAACAAAACATTAACCGGTATTGTTTTAACTTTGGTTTCAGTGACAGCAGGATTTCCCAAAGGTAATCGCATAAGTTAAACAGACGCTTATGCTGAGTATGTTGGTCCAATGACAATTGTTTGAAGGTGCTGACTAACTCAGCCGATCGCTGCAAATTGCGTTCAAGGATCGCCATTGCTTCTGCAGATTCCCGGTAGAACTGGAGTAACGCACTGCGGGTCAATTGGTTTGCCTCAAATTGCTTCTGCCCTTTGTCATGCAGATTCTGCAAATGACTTAGCGCCGTCACCGCTACCCCAATGGGAGTATTAATTTCATGGGTCAGACTGGCGGTCATAGTGCCCAATGCCGACAGGTTTTCAATTTCCAGGAGCTGTTGTTGTACTTCGTTACGCTGTTGCAGGGCTTCTCTTAACCGGGTATTGGACTGTGTTAATTCCTGGGTACGTCGTTGTACTTCTCTCTCCAGCGATTGTCTGGCGGTTTCCTGGGATTTTTCTGCCAGCATTCTCTCCATAATCATGCCGGCAATGTTTGCTTCCATGGCGATCAGGGAGCGCTCTTGTGGGCTCGGCTCGCGAACACTGGAGTAATACATACCAAAGGTGCCAAGCACTTTCTTATTGGCAGAAAAAATCGGATGTGACCAGCATGCCCGCAGTTGGTGTTGTTCGCAAATAGCCCGGTAGGGTTGCCAGTTAGGATGAGTTTGAATGTCGGCAACGATGACTGGTTGTTTGAGGTATGCGCTGGCGCCACAAGAGCCAACGGTAGGCCCAATGTCAACGCCGCTAATGGCCATACTGTAGTTTTCGGGCAGGTTGGGTCCGACCAATGAATAGAGTTTGTTGTCGGCTTCTCCCAGCAGCATGATCGAGCACTTCAGGTCATCATCGATGCTTTCCAGAGCGCTGACCAACTCAGTCAAAACAGCCTGCATAGAGGCCCCTGCAACCCACAGGTTTAAGGCACTGTTTCGACCACTTTCTATTGCCTTTTTCAGCGCGCCCTCAACGCCGGGAACAAGCTGGAGGGCCGAAGCAGAAGCAATGTCTGGCATATTGTTTGATGAAAATATGAGCAGGAAGCGGCCACTTTAGCAGAAAGCAGCTTGCCTGCAAATTGAACAATTTTCAGGTTGTTTACAAATCGCCGAAGCGGCTTTGCAGTGCGGCAATCGCAGTCAGTGCCGCGGTTTCAGTGCGCAAGACCCGGGGACCAAGTTGAATACCAATAAAACCATGTTGTTGGGCTTGATAGACTTCCTGATCACTTAAACCACCTTCGGGGCCAATCAACAAGCGTATGCCCTCTTTGGGCGGGTGTAACTGGTCCATTTTCAGTTCGGCTCTGGGATCCAGGGTCAGGCGCAATTGCTGGGTGGATTGCTGCGTCCACTGACTTAAAGACATCACCGGATGCAGGGTGGGCAGTCGATTGCGTCCGCACTGCTCGCAGGCGCCGGCGATTATTTTCTGCCACTGTTCGTGTTTTTTGGTCCAGCGCTCTTCGCTCAGTTTCACCACCGAGCGCTCACTGGTCAGGGGGGTGATGTCGGTGACACCAAGCTCCACCGATTTTTGCAGTACAAAGTCCATGCGATCGCCTTTGGATACCGCCTGTCCCAGGTGTATGCCAAGGGGAGACTCGCAGCTAACGGAGAGCTTGGCATCGATCATGGCACTGACATGACGCTTGCCCACTTCTATTAAGGTTGCGGGATACTCGTTGCCGTCCCCATTGAACAGTACTACGGGTTGGCCACTGCGTAGCCGTAAAACGTTGCCGATATGATTGATGGCATCGGGGCTGAGTGAGATCTCCTGATCTACTGCTAAAAGGTCGGGATGAAAAATTCTCGGAATACGCATGAAAAGTGATTCGCTGCTGGAATAAGGCCAATGGTAGCAGGGGCGGGCATGGCTAATCTACATCGAAGCTATAGTAGATATCCATCGAGCGCTCCAAACCACTGATGGCCTCCAGCCACAGTTGATTCATCAGATAAAAGCGCACCGTGACCTGACTAACAGGTTCGAGAATGCCAACACCGTATTTAATGTAGATACGCTCGCCGATATAGCCGCTGACGGTGGCCAGAGTATCGCCATTCACCGCATCGGTTTCCGTATCCAGGGTGATATCGCTGATAAGCGGAATGCTGTTGAGGGTATCGGTCAGCGCACTGGCATTGGTCATTTCCAATCCGGTACTGGTGGCCATCAAAAGCGCTTGGGACTGAGAGTCGGTGCTCTCTCCGCCAGGGGCTTTGCCACGCATTACGTAGGACAAAATGGCTTGCTGATCCATCACCGGTTTGGAGTAAAGCTCTACCTGCAGGGCATCCACGGTGCCATTTACGGTGATACCGGCTTCCACATCGGTGCCTTTAAGTGGCCTGATGGCGCGCAGCTGAACCACTGGATTATCGGCCTGACCGACAAACTGCAAACGGCCATCTTTTACACTCAAGCGTTGTCCGTATGCCTTATAGAGGCCCTCGACAATATCCAGATTGCCGAAAACCTCCGGCGCAGAGGGACTTTTCTGCCGTACTTCCAATGCACCATCAATTTTGCCATTGAAGCCGAAACCCTGAACTGAAAAGGGATTGATAAATTCCACCTGTAACGACAGGTTGGTAGGCGGCAGATCATCTTGTTGTTGCGTTTGGTCGCCGACGATCCGCATATCCGGGGAAACGGCTACCGCTGATTGCGGCAATTCCTGCAAGGCCAGCTGTCCTCTTTCTATATTGATTCGCCCATCTACCTGCAGGATATTGTCAAACACCACCGTCAGATCAGGGCTTACCCATGCCTGCAACTCCGGCTCCACATCGATTTTAAGGGCATGACCACTGATTTTGGCATTGAGCTTCAGTGCTTCCTGCCACTTGTCATCGGTGCCGGTCCAGCTTGCATCACCGCGTACCAAGGATTGGCCTTCGCCCATATTAAAGGCACCATCAAAGCGTACTGTGTTGCCATCAAATTGCAGATCCAGCTCGGCTTTATCTACCCTGGTCTGGGTAGCGGTCACCGCAAAACTGCCTTCCGATAATGACAGGTCACCGCTGATAGCGGGTGCATCTAGGGTGCCGGATAAGGCGATACCCGCTTGCAGATTACCCGACAGCCGACTGACTTGCGGGATCAAGGCCCTAAACCCGGCAAGGGGCAATGGTGCCATAGCCAGTCGCCCGCTAAGTTGCTGTTCTTTTCCTTGCAGCGTGGCAGAGAGATCCAGCAGTGGTTTTAATGCCTTGTCCTGCAATTGGCCGTTTAAATGAATATTGTCTTCTTGCATCTGCACAGACAGGCTGCCCTGCTGCCAGCTTAAAAGCGGCAAAAACTCTTGCTGAAATTGCTGGGATATTTTGCCTTGCTCCAGGTTTGCCATGACATCCAGCTTGAAGGCATCGGCAAAGCTTATGCTGGCTTCCAACTCAGCTTTGGCCTCAAGTTGCTGTTCCTGCAAGCGCGGACTAAACCAAGCACCGGCATCCAGCTTAGCATTTATCTGCAGCTGCTTAGCTTCCTGCCAATTGGTGTCAGCTAAACAAAGTTCACTGTGCTTACCTTCCCAGCAATGCCCGCCAACTTTTACGGTGTTTGCCCCAAAATGCATAGGCACTGGCTCAGATAATCCCCATTTTTCATTGAATAAGGCCAATTGCCCCCGGTTAAGCGTGCCATTCCAGTCAGATAAGGTGCTGTCCATTCCTCCACTGATGTTCAGTTGGGCTTCGACATCCCCTTTTGTCTCAAGGGTCAGAGTGTGCTTGGACGCGTCGCCGTTGAGGGATAAATCCGCAGCAAATAGCTGATTTTCATTGAGGATGATCTGGGGTGCATTAACTGCTAATTCCAAAGCATGATTTTTCGCTAGCTGGTAACTGCCGCTAAAAGTGACATCGGAGAAATCCTGAATACCGAAGCGAGCGCGCTCGAATTTCCCATTCAATTTAAGCAGGGGGTCTTCCAAAGGCCCGCTTAGATTGATATTGGCCTGCACTTTACCGCGGGTATCAGCATGCAGGCGATTGAGTCTGTCACTCTTAAATGTTCCTGCAATCGCCCATTGCTTATCCAGCTGTCCGCTGACTTTCAGGGTGCTGTCCAATGCCTGAATATCAGCCTGCAGACCGTGGATCTGCATCTGCTCGAACATATCCAACTGGCCGCTGGCCATGACCCTAAGGGGAGTATTTTCTATCTCGCCATCCAGCTGCAGATTTTCCAGCACCAGAGCATAGCCTTTGTCTTCCCAGTGTCCCTGATGGGCAAATTGCCCAGAGAAATGTCCCTTAAAGGGCGATAAGGGGGTATCAACGCGCATGGAGGCAATCTGGCTGTTCAGCTGCCATTGCAGGCCATCAGCATAGGCCAGTTGGCCTTGCGCACGCAGGGCGCTACCGCTGACTTTGTCGCTAAGTTGCAGGTCGTCCACCTTCAGGGCACTACCCTCATGGAACGCACTCAGACCAAGATTGGCCGGTTCCTGATCATTGCCCAGGCCAAAGCCGGAAAATGCCAAGCTCAGTTGTAGCCTCTGTTGCTCTGTAGTGCCCTGCACCTGACCTTGCAATTGTCCCAATTGCAATCGCGCTTCGTCGGGCAGGGAGACAAGCTGACTCAGGCTTTGGGTATCGGCATGCAGGTTTAGCCAAAAAGGCAGAGTGGGGTCCGTGAGATTGATATGGCCAGTAAGATCAGCCTGAGGTTTTGCCTGGCGTACCTGAATATTCAACTCGCTTAAATCCCCTCGACTGTTTATCTCAATTGGTGATGCATTAAAGATGTCGGGGAGCAGGGTGTTTGCTGGCTGCACCTGTGCATCAATTTCGATGTGATAGGGGGGTAATAACTGCGCGCCGACTGTCATCGTCAGATGCCCATAGTCGGCCGCTTCCAGGTAGAAAGTCGGAATATCCAGCCCCTGTCCCTGCCACTTAAGGCCAAATATCAGCCTGTTCACTGTCCAAGCCTGCTTATCTTGAAGAAGGTGGGTGTTTTGTATCAGCACTTGGGTCAGTTCAATGGGCAGAGGGGCTTCCAAAGCCGGCAGAGCCGCCAGCGGCCATTCGCTCGGCTGTACTGGCTCAGAAGAGGGGACTAGCTGCCATTCAGAACCGTCCAGGGCCAACATTTTTATACGCAAATGCCCACCTTCCAGTCTGCCAGCCACGGTCAGTAAGTCCATGCTGGCATCAAGTTGTGGCAGCTTTAGTTTTATCTTTTCAATGCGTGTGTCGGCCAGGATGATCGGCGGTAACCAGGTCGGCAATTGGAAACTGGTTGGGTCTTGTGCCTCTGCAGTGGGCGGATCTTGTGGGGTAATGGCGAGCGTGATGCCACGGGCATGTAATTGCTGAAGTTTAAATCGGGGCAGCACCAAATCACGGGTGGAGAGATCCACCGACAATTCTTCAATGGCCAACTCAAGGGTGGCATCTTGATAGTGCAGATTGCTGACGACCAGCCCACGCAGCAGCGTTCCTTCATTTATGGTAAGGCTGAGTGCCGGTACCCATTGTTGGCTAATCGCCACTGCCCAGCGGGCACCGGATGTGGTGCCGGCAACGTAAGCAAAAAGTGACACTAGCAACACAAATAGCAGCATTAAGGCCAGCAATGAGGCTTTCAACACAAGTTTATAGGAGAAGGGCTTCACAGCTCCGCTCCCATATTGATATGGATGCGCCAGGGTGGGTTTTCTTCGCTGATACCATAGGCTACCTCAACGCGAATCGCGCCTACGGGGGAGAGCCAGTGTACACCGGTGCCAATGGATTGCACGGCATGTATGTCGCGGCCATTAAAGGCATTGCCCCCATCGGTAAAAAAGGCCACACGCCAATCTGGCTTCACATAGTACTGATATTCTGCCGAGGCGACCGCCAGCATTTTGCCACCGATCACGCGTTCCAGGAGTTGACCATCCTGCTCGTAAAGTTGGGTGGGGCCCAAGCTGTGGTAATCGAAGCCGCGGATGCTCTGGTCACCACCGGCAAAAAAGCGTAGCGACGGCGCTAATTCATCTACTTCATCACCATCGATCACATTGATACCGGCTTGTGCTCGCAATACCAGACGGTGGCGATCCCAGCGCTGTAACCAGCGCCAGGAGGCAGTTGCCCGCACCAAGCGGCTGTTGGAGCCAAGGGCGCTGTCCGTGGCTTCGAGCAGATAAGTTTGCCTGAAGCCGGTTTCAGGATCTCTGATCGGTCCTTGGCGGCGGGTACGGGATACGCTTACCCCGGGAAGCAGATAATCCGCCTGGAAATCGCCATCATCAAAGCGCCAGTCTTCTTTGAGATAGCGGATTTGATAGTTGATTACCCAGCGGTTTTTAACGGTTTGCTTGGCCACGGCCAGGTGTTGTTGCTGACTGGTGAGATCGCCAAATTCATTTTCTTCCAGTCCCAATCGGATTTGATAGTTCTCATTCAAAGGGTCATCACCGGGGATTTTGTACAACACACTTAAATAAGGATTCACCGGGGAGTAGCGAATGGTGCTTTCCTGACTGTGACCCCAGCGGTTTACCCTTGGTGTACGCCAGGTCAATGAAGCCCTGGGGCCGGTATCAGTGACAAAGCCCAGGCCGACCCGAAAACTGTGACTGGGAGCATCGCTAAGTTTCACCTGCAGCGGAATTTGCTGGTCTTTGATGTCGTTAAAGCGCGGACTGACCCAAACCTCATCGAAATAGCCGGATTTGCGCAGGGCAGATTCCAATTGGGTTATCTGGTTGCTTTGGTAGAGATCGCCCACCGTAACAGGGGTTAAACCGTCCAGTAAGCTGGAGGAGATATCCGAGCCATTAAAGGCGATATCGCCCAATCTGTAGCGCATGCCGGAATCAAAATGCAGGATGACCTTGGCTTCCTGACGCAGACGGTCGACTACAAATTCGTGTTCTACCCATTTGGCATCCAGATAGCCGTGGCTTCTGGCATGACTTTCAATGCGATCTTTCCATTTCTCATAACGGCCATGATCCAAGCGTCGCCCCTTGAATGAGCGTATCTCTTCAATGATTGCCACAAAGTCCGGCTCTTGCAGGCCATCGCCTTCCAGACGCAGATCCATGACGGCTATTTTGGTAGGGGGCCCCGGCGTTACATTCAGGGTGAGTTTTATCGGTGACACTTTACGATCTACTTTGAGATCGATTCTGGCATTGTTGTAACCAAGAGCGATTAAGGCTTCACGACCGCGGGCCCGAGCCTTGCCGATAAAACGACTGATCTGACTCTCATCGTCAGGGATGGGCCCCAAGTGAGCCAGAATATTCTGTGTTTGTTTTTCATCGGCTCCCAGGATGGTGAGCTGCAATATGTCCTGAGCTTGGGTAGTCGGTATCCACAGCAAAGATCCCAGCAACAGCAGGACAGATGCTGCGTATGGGGTTGAACTGTGATTCAAGGACAATATTTTCAAAGATTTTTCCGTTGTGCTTGGCGTGACTCAATGTTCACTGTTGTTCTGCGGCCAATTGCCTCTTACAGCCAACGCCCTATGCCCTGTGTCGGCGGCATCTCCCTTTTACCAACGTTAGCACCAGGGAAAACCCTTTCCAAGCCAAGCGCGTCTGATTGCCTAATTGTAAGCCAAACTGAAATAGTACTGGCTGTGGGTAACGTGCTTTTCTATGCTATTGCAGCCAAAAGATAACAATAATGGGAGACACTATGTTGGATACCGAGCAGATGACCGCCTTGATTGAAACTTACCTTATCCCCTGGGGGATCAATATCGCCATGGCCATATTGGTCTTTGTGATTGGTCGGTGGGTCGTCAAAGCGCTGATGGCACTTTTCGGCAAGCTGATGGAACGCGCCAATTACGACAATATGCTGGTGGATTTTGCAAAATCCATCCTGAACGCCGTGTTAATGCTGTTTGTGATAGTGGCATCGTTGGATCAGTTGGGCGTCGATACCACTTCTTTGGTTGCCTTACTCGGTGCAGCTGGTCTGGCCATCGGTTTATCCATGAAGGATTCTCTGTCCAACTTTGCCGCCGGGGTGATGCTGCTGATGTTCAGGCCTTTTAAGACCGGTGACTATGTGGAGGCCGCAGGCACCGCCGGTTCGGTGAAAAGTATCGGTATTTTCACCAGTACCATTATGACGCCTGACAACAAGATGACTATCGTCCCCAATGGTGCCATTTACGGGAGCAATATCACAAACTACTCTGCCATGGAGACGCGCCGTGTAGATATGGTGGTGGGAATCAGCTATGGCAGTGACTTGTTAAAAGCCAAACAAATTCTCGAGGCGCTGACCAAAGAAGATGAGCGTATTTTGACTGAACCTGCTCCTGTGGTGGCAGTGTCTGAGCTGGCTGACAGCAGCGTTAATTTTGTTGTTCGTCCGTGGGTGAAGTCGCCCGATTTCTGGGCGGTGAAATGGGACTTTACCGAGAAGGTTAAGCTGCGTTTTGATGCCGAGGGTATCGAAATCCCCTTCCCACAAATGGATGTGCATGTGCACAAAGAAGGGGAGTAATCCCAGGTTTTTGCAGGGCGGCTATGCCGCCCTTTCTGTTTGCGCCTTTGTCCATACCGGTTTTCGCCAATATGTCAGTCCCCGCCACAACCACTCTAAAGGACCATACTGGAAGTGTTTCAGCCAGATTGGGGCCAAGACCAGTTGCAACAGCCATATCGCCTGGACCACCAGCAATTGCTCGTAGCGGGAAAGATGACCGAACAGACCCAATCCATAAAATAGCCCAGTGCAAAGCAGGCTTTGTAGGATGTAATTACTAAAGGCGGTTTTGCCCACCGCAGCCAGGCGAGACTGAAACCAGCAAAGGCCACCGGCTTTCACCCACGCCATTATCAGTGCTGCATAGCCAGTAGCCATCAGGAAACAACCCCAATAATTAAATTGCGTGCCGGTGAACATGCTGTATTGCAATGCAAAGTCTTGCTGAAAGTGTTGACTCAGTCCGAAAAGTACCAGCGCTAATCCCATAAGCAGCGTCGTTGTAGCGATAACTACATACCTTCTCACTGACAACCGAAGAGAGAAAAATCCAAGACGGTACAACGCCATTCCCAGCAGCATCATGGCCAATGCGCGCCAGATAAACATCGTTAGCATGACGTAGGTCTGCATAAACAGAGTTTCTTCCGCACGAAAGGCTAACGCTTCAAGATAGCTACCCCGATAGGCATCCAACTCTTGCTGCAACTGTGCGGCACTGGGCAGCCAGCTTTTGTTCATCTCAACCAGCGCTTCCGGCGGTAATTGGGCAATGGCGAAACCCGTCAGCAGGTTCAAGGCGCTGCCAATGATGGCGGCGACAAACGCCAGCAGCAACAAGGTGCGCACCCGGCAGTTTCTAACCCAATACAGCAGCATGCCACACAAGGCGTAGCAAAAGAGGATATCGCCATACCAGATAAGGTAACCATGGATCAGACCAAACAGCAGTAACCAACCCATGCGTCGGTAATGTAGGGTCGCAACTGAGGTCGATTTTTGCTTGGCATTGTCGGTAAAAACCAATACCCCGACGCCAAAAAGCATGGAAAACAGAGCCATAAATTTCTGGTCGGCAAAGATATGACTTAATGACCATACCCAGAGGTTGATGCCGGTAAGATCACCGTAGGCTGTTGGATTGATATACGCGGCTCCCGGCATGGCAAAGCTTTGAATATTCATCAGCAAAATGCCAAGCAAGGCGATGCCCCGCAGCACATCAAGTGATATTAAGCGTTGGTTTAAGCTGGCTTGCATAGTTATTCCCTTCGTAGACTTGGTCTTAGTCTATAAGGGGGAGGCAGAGTCAAACAGTGACAAAAGTCACTGTTTGACAAACGAGCGGCTTATTTGCGGCAGTTAGGCTTTTCTGCACTGGCGGTAAAAATATTCATCGCCCCATCCATATTATTCTGTAAGTCCTCGATGCGGGTAGCGGGCGCCGGGTGGGTGGAGAGGAATTCCAACTGGCGCTGGCCGCCACTGGCTTTATCCATATTCTGCCAGAGGTTGACTGACTGACGAGGGTCGAAGCCTGCCTGCGCCATCAGTTGTAGGCCAATAATGTCAGCTTCGGTTTCATGGGTGCGGCTAAAAGGCAGTTGCACACCTACCTGCACACCCAAGCCAATGGCGGCCATAATCATATTGTTGTTGGCGATCTGATTTGCATTCAGTAGTTGGTTGGTCACTTCCATACCCACCCCAATCAGGGTGCTGTTAGACATGCGTTCATTACCATGCTCGGCAATTACATGGCCCACTTCATGGCCCATAACAGCCGCCAGTTGATGCTGATTCTCGGTGACTTTCAGCAGTCCTGTATACACCCCGATTTTGCCACCAGGCAAGGCGAAGGCGTTGACCTGATCATCTTCAAAAACCACCACTTCCCATTCGCCGGCAAATACTGACTTGGGCACCTGACGGGTAATATAGTCCGCCACGCAACTGACAAAGCTGTTAGTCACTTTGGTCTGTGAGACCTTCTGCTCTGACTTCATGCTGTCGAAAGCCTGGATCCCCATGGCATCCATTTGATTGGAGGGATAAAGCTTTAGCTGCGAACGCCCTAATGGGGACTTGGCACATGAACTGACCATCAACGCGATGCAGACGGCGGTTATTAAGGGTTTAAATGTCATCCTGATTCCTTGTTGAAGAGGCTGTTCTTATTTTGCGTGCTATTTTTGAAAAAACCAATCCGGATATGGGAACAGCCCTAGATATCAGTTACTTAGCTTTAAAAAAATCTATTTTAGTTCTGGGCATTTGGCGAACCCTGGCTATATTTGAAGTAAGCGTGGTGAATGTTCACGCCATCGCCATCAAACACTAGCCTTTTTATCCAGAATTGATATGCAGGTTGTATTTTATGTCCACCGAAAATGCGCTGTTTACCTTACTTCAAGACAAAATTAAGCACGATACCCTGATATTACCCTCCTTACCGGCCATTGCTCTCAGAGTGACTAAGGCCGCCGAAGATCCTGAGATTAACCTGGCCAAACTGTCCGACGTCATCAGCCATGATGCAGCCATGACCGCACGGATTGTGAAGGTGGCCAATAGCGGTTATCTGGGGCGTTCGATTAAAGTAGAAAGCTTACAACAGGCGGTTACCCGCATCGGCCTGAAACAGATTAAAAATATTTCTGTGGCTATCGCCATGGAGCAATTGTTCAACTCCAAGCACCAGCTTATCCGTACGCAAATGCAAAAATCCTGGCAGGAAAGCTGCCGGGTAATGGCGGGTGCGGCGGTACTGTTTCAGGAATATGTGCATCATCACCGCCCCGGACGTTTGTGTCTGGATAGTCTGACCTTGGCCTCACTGCTGAGTAATATTGGTCATTTGCCGATCTTTATGGAAGCTGAGCGTCATCCCAATGTGTTTGCCGGCCAAAGTTTTCTGGAGTATGCGCTAATGTCCTTTAGCAGCAAGGTGGCTGAACTGGTGCTTAAAGCCTGGGAATTTCCCAATGATATTGTCGAGGCGGTGACCGAATGGCGTCAGTTTAAGGAGCGCGATGCGGTGGATTATGCGGATTTCATGACCCTCTCAGCCCTTTTACAGGATGGTATCGATATTGCCGAAAAGCCCAGGGATTGGCTTGAATATTACAAGGAAAGAGAGCTGATTGAGGGGATTTCCTGGTGGAGTGACAAGGCTGTGCAGGATAGAGTGAATTCGACCTATAAGGCTTTTGCCCATTAAGAAAATCCCGGCGAGAGCCGGGATTTTTTCTTGCGTCGGAGAGCTTAGAGGCCTGCGGATTGACGCAGTGCATCAGCCTTGTCAGTGGACTCCCACGGGAATTCATGACGACCGAAGTGGCCATAAGCGGCGGTGGCCTGATAGATAGGCCTTTCCAGATCCAACATTTTAATCAGTCCATAAGGACGCAGGTCAAAATGCTCGCGCACCAGAGCAATCAGGCGGTCTTCGTCGAGCTTGCCGGTGCCAAAGGTTTCGATGCTGATAGAGGTCGGCTCAGCCACACCGATGGCATAGGACACCTGAATTTCGCACTTATCGGCCAGGCCTGCAGCAACGATATTTTTTGCGACATAACGGCCCGCGTAAGCGGCAGAGCGGTCTACTTTGGAGGGATCTTTGCCAGAGAAAGCGCCGCCGCCGTGCCTGGCCATACCGCCATAGGTATCAACGATAATCTTACGGCCGGTCAGGCCACAGTCGCCCATGGGGCCACCGATCACAAAGCGACCAGTGGGGTTGATAAAGAACTTTGTCTCTTTGGTTAACCAGTGAGCCGGGATCACCGGCTTGATGATTTCATCCATCACCGCTTCCTGCAGCGCCTTGGTGGTGATGGAGTCGCAATGCTGGGTAGAAAGCACAACGGCATCTACGCCCACCGGCTTGCCGTCTTCATAGACGAAGGTGATTTGGCTCTTGGCATCGGGACGCAACCACTCCAAGGTTCCGTTCTTACGCACTTCAGCCTGACGACGAACCAACAGATGGGCATAGGTGATAGGCGCAGGCATCAGCACATCGGTTTCATTGGTGGCATAACCGAACATCAGACCTTGGTCACCGGCACCCTGATCTTCGGGACGGGTTCTGTCTACCCCTTGATTGATATCCGGGCTTTGCTTGCCAATCGCGTTTAGCACAGCGCAAGAGTCGGCATCAAAACCCATATCGGAATGCACATAGCCAATTTCACGTACGGTCTTGCGGGTAAGATCTTCAATATCCACCCAGGCAGAGGTGGTAACTTCACCGCCTACTAAAACCATGCCGGTCTTCACATAGGTTTCGCATGCCACCCGGGCCTTGGGATCCTGCTTCAGAATGGCATCCAATACGGCATCGGAAATCTGGTCGGCAATCTTATCGGGATGGCCTTCGGATACTGACTCGGAGGTAAACAGATGTTTAGCCATGAATTCTCCATATAAAACAAACGGGTTTGGGCGTCTCAGAAATTATCGGCCCAGATGACAGGCATTTTAACCTGTCTGAGAAGAAATGCCAGTTTTTACGTCTAGACGTCTAAACATCCTGCGCTACTGGGCGTCATCGGTAAACAATATGCCGCCAACCGCCCTTTGTTCGTTGAGTTTAGCCCGTCCCTGAGTAAAAATAGGCACCCTTTCGAGCCTAGTACATAAAAGCGAACCAAAAGGATCGCCGCAGGAGATTTCAATGCCGTCACGTCGCGAACTTGCCAATGCCATCCGTGCTCTGAGTATGGATGCTGTCCAAAAGGCCAAATCCGGTCACCCAGGTGCCCCTATGGGAATGGCCGATATTGCCCAGGTACTGTGGACGGACTATCTGCAACATAATCCTGCCAATCCTCATTGGGAAAACCGCGACCGCTTTGTCCTCTCCAACGGACATGGCTCGATGCTGATTTATTCGCTGTTGCACCTAAGCGGCTATGATCTGCCCATGGAAGAGTTGAAGAATTTTCGCCAACTGCATTCCAAAACCCCGGGTCACCCCGAATACGGTTATACCCCTGGCGTAGAAACGACCACCGGTCCTCTGGGGCAGGGCATCAGCAACGCTGTAGGGATGGCCATTGCCGAAAAGGCCTTGGCGGCGCAATTCAACCGTGACGGCCACGAGATCATCGATCACTACACCTACTGCTTCCTTGGTGACGGCTGCCTGATGGAAGGGGTATCCCATGAAACCTGCTCACTGGCGGGTACCCTGGGTCTTGGCAAGCTGATTGCCTTTTGGGATGACAATGGCATCTCCATCGATGGTCATGTGGAAGGCTGGTTTACCGATGATACACCGGCTCGTTTCCGTGCCTACGGCTGGCATGTGATTGAAGCGGTAGATGGCCACGATCCAGAGCAAGTCAAAGCGTCCATCGAGGCGGCGCGCGCAGAAACCCGCAAGCCCACCCTGATTTGTACCAAGACCATTATCGGCTTTGGCTCACCCAATAAAGCCGGTAGCCATGATTGCCATGGCGCGCCCTTAGGCGATGATGAAATTGCCGCAGCCCGCGAATTCCTCAAATGGCCCTATGCGCCTTTTGAGATCCCTGCTGATATCTATGCTGGCTGGGATGCCAAAGCCAAGGGTGCAGAAAGGGAAACGGCCTGGAACGCCAAGTTTGACGCCTATGCCAAGGCCCACCCAGAACTTGCAGCTGAACTGAAACGTCGCCTTGCCGGTGATTTGCCTGCTGATTTTGACGCCAAAGCCCAGGCCTTTATCCGGCAGTGCCAGGACAAGGCTGAGAATATTGCCAGCCGTAAGGCCTCACAAAACAGCATCGAAGCCTTTGCGGCCATATTGCCTGAATTGTTGGGTGGTTCGGCGGATTTGGCCGGCTCTAACCTGACCCTGTGGTCTGGCTCCAAGGGCCTGGAAAATCGGGATGCCAGCGGTAACTACATCTACTACGGTGTACGCGAATTTGGCATGAGCGCGATTATGAACGGTATTGGCCTGCATGGCGGCTTCCGTCCTTATGGTGCTACCTTCCTGATGTTTATGGAATACGCCCGTAACGCGGTACGTATGTCGGCCCTGATGGGCATCCCCAATATTTTTGTCTACACCCATGACAGTATCGGTCAGGGGGAAGATGGTCCTACCCACCAGCCGGTGGAACAAATCGCCAATTTGCGCATGACGCCCAAGATGCACACCTGGCGTCCTTGTGATGCGGCCGAATCGGCCGTGGCCTGGAAAGCGGCTATCGAGTATAAAGACGGCCCCACTGCTTTGGTCTTTAGCCGTCAGAACCTGAACGCGCAGAAGCGCACTGACCAGCAACTGGCCGATGTTGCCAAAGGCGGTTATGTACTTAAAGACTGTGACGGCCAGCCAGAATTGATTCTGATTGCCACAGGCTCTGAAGTGGATATCACCATGCAAGGTGCCGCACAACTAGCAGAGCAGGGCGTTAAAGTGCGTGTGGTCTCTATGCCAAGCACCAATGTGTTTGATGCCCAGGATGTGGCATATAAAGAAGCTGTTTTGCCACGTGCTGTGACTAAGCGAGTTGCGGTAGAAGCGGCCCATGCGGATTATTGGAATAAGTACGTAGGCCTGGATGGCGCCGTGATAGGCATGACCAGCTTCGGTGAATCGGCCCCAGGTGGCGCGTTGATGAAGCATTTTGGCTTTACAGCAGAAAATGTGAGTAAAACCGCGCTGGCCTTGCTCGGCCGGTAATCCCCCAGATACAATAAGGCGCCTTGTGCGCCTTTTTTTCTATGCAGATTGGGAACTGATGTTAAGAATTGCCATTAACGGCTTTGGTCGTATCGGCCGCAATGTGATGCGGGCGTTGTATGAAACCGGGCGCAACCGTCACATTCAGGTAGTGGCCATCAATGAACTGGCCGCGCCTCAAGGCATCGCTCATCTACTTAAGTACGATACCTCTCATGGCCGTTTCCCCTTCGCGGTGACCCTTGAGGATAGGCTTCTGACCGTTGCCGGTGACAATGTACAACTCCTGCAGCAGTCCGGTATTGAGGGCCTGCCCTGGGGTGAACTGGAAGTGGATATCGTACTGGAATGCACCGGCGTTTATGGCGACAGAGCGGCCGGCGAATTGCATTTGGCGCAAGGCGCCCAAAAAGTGTTGTTTGCCCAGCCTTGCACCGCCGATATGGACGCCACGGTCATCTATGGCATTAACGATCATTTGCTTAAGGGCGAAGACCGCATCGTCTCCAACGGATCTTGCACCACCAATTGCATTGTGCCGGTGATCCAGGCCTTGGATTTAGCCTTTGGTGTGGATAGCGGCACTATCACTACTATTCACTCGTCCATGCATGATCAGCAGGTAATCGATGCTTATCATGAGGATTTGCGCCGTACCCGCGCCGCCAGTCAGTCGATTATTCCGGTGGACACCAAATTAGCCCGTGGCATTGAACGTATTCTGCCCAAGTTTGCCGGACGTTTCGAAGCGATCGCCGTACGTGTGCCCACCATCAATGTGACTGCCATGGACCTGAGTGTGACGCTGCAAAACGATGTCACCATCGACAAGGTTAACCAGGCGTTGATGGCCGCTCGTGAAGGACGGTTGTCGGGCATTCTCGGCTATACTGAGGAGCCGCTGGTATCCTGCGATTTTAATCACGACCCCCATTCTGCCATTGTCGATGGTACGCAAACGCGGGTCAGTCATAAACGTCTGGTCAAGACACTGGTCTGGTGTGACAACGAATGGGGCTTTGCCAACCGAATGCTGGATACCGCCATGGCCATGGCGCAACCCAATAAGACTCAATAGAAAAGGAAAAAGCATGCGTGTATTGAAAATGTCTGAGTTGGACCTGCGTGGTAAGCGGGTCTTAATCCGCCAGGATCTTAATGTGCCGGTTAAAAACGGCAAGGTTACCTCTGACGCCCGAATTATTGCCTCCCTGCCGACTCTGAAGATGGCGCTGGCCGCCGGCGCCAAGGTGATGGTGATGTCACACTTGGGCCGTCCCACAGAAGGTCAGTACGAAGAAGAATACTCAATGGCGCCAGTGGTGGAGTATCTGAAAGCAGCATTGGATTGTCCGGTACGCCTGGCTAAAGACTATCTGAATGGCCTGGATGTTGAAGCCGGTGAACTGGTGGTCTTAGAAAATGTCCGCTTTAACCCAGGCGAAGGCAAAGACGACGAAACTCTGTCCAAACGCTATGCTGCCCTGTGCGACATTTATGTAATGGATGCCTTTGGCACCGCACACCGCGCCCAGGCTTCCACCCATGGCGCCGGTCTTTACGCGCCTGTTGCCTGCGCAGGCCCACTGCTGGCCGATGAACTGGATGCCCTGGGTAAGGCCCTGGAACATCCGGCCAGACCGCTGGTGGCTATTGTCGGCGGCTCTAAGGTTTCCACTAAACTGACCGTGTTGGAATCTCTGTCCAGCAAGGTGGACCAGTTGATTGTGGGTGGCGGTATCGCCAATACCTTTATCGCCGCGACAGGCAATAAGGTGGGTAAGTCTTTGTATGAAGAAGATTTAATTCCCGAAGCCAAGCGCCTGCTGGCCCAGGCACAAGCCCGTGGTGGTGATATTCCGGTGCCTGTAGATGTGGTCGTTGGCCAGGAGTTTTCCGAGTCCGCCCAGGCGACTCTTAAAACCGTGGATGCGGTAGGTGAGCAGGACATGATTTTCGATATCGGTCCAAAAACTGCTCAGCAACTGGCGGAACTTATCGAAAAAGCCGGTACCATCGTCTGGAACGGCCCCGTTGGCGTCTTTGAATTCGACCAATTTGCCGATGGCACCAAGGCGCTGGCCGAGGCCATCGCCAAGAGCAAAGCCTTCTCCATCGCCGGTGGCGGTGACACCCTGGCAGCGGTAGACAAATACGGCGTCGGTGAACAGATTTCCTATATTTCTACCGGTGGCGGTGCTTTCCTGGAATTTCTTGAGGGCAAGGTGCTGCCGGCCGTAGCCATGCTGGAAAAACGCGCCAGGGCTTAACTGTTTTGTATCAATAAGAAGGGCGAAAAGTCCTCATCTTTAACTCTGTACCCGGTCCTTTTTTGGGGCCATCAACAATAAAAGGAGCGTTGCCCATGGCAGCCGAAGCCAAATCTGAGATGCTGAAAAAGGTGATGACCCAGGATGGGTTTATTGCCGCCCTGGATCAAAGCGGTGGTAGTACCCCCAAGGCCTTGGGCCTGTATGGTGTAGAAGAATCTGCCTGGTCAAACGAGGAAGAGATGTACAGCCTGGTGCATCAGATGCGTACCCGCATTTGCACCAGCCCAGCCTTTAATGGCCAGCGCATCCTGGGTGCTATCCTGTTTGAAAACACCTTGGATCGCGACATTGAAGGTAAGCCTTCTAGCCGTTATCTGTGGGAAAACAAGCAAGTAGTGCCTTTCCTGAAAGTGGATAAGGGCCTGATGGATGAAGCCGACGGCGTACAGCTGATGAAGCCGATGCCAGGCTTGGATGCGTTGTTGGCCAAAGCCAACAGTCAAGGCGTATTCGGCACCAAGATGCGCTCTGTGATCAAGCAGGCCAATGCCAAAGGCATTGAAGCGGTGGTAGCCCAGCAATTCGAAGTGGGCAAACAGATTCTGGCCGCTGGCCTGGTGCCTATCATTGAGCCGGAAGTGGATATTCATTGTCCCAACAAGGCCGAAGCAGAGGCATTGCTGAAGCAGGCGCTATTGGCGCAGCTGGATAAGCTGGATGCCAGCCAGAAGGTGATGCTGAAACTGACCCTGCCTGATGTGGATAATTTTTACCGCGATTGCATCGAGCATCCTAATGTGGTCAAGGTGGTTGCACTGTCAGGCGGCTACAGCCGTGATGATGCCAACACTAAGCTGTCCCATAATAATGGCATGATCGCCAGCTTCTCCCGTGCACTGACCGAGGGCTTGTCGGCCAAGCAGTCTGACGACGAGTTCAATGCCATGTTGGATAAGGCTATCGAGGGCATTTTCCAGGCTTCCCGCACCTAAGCATTCTGTAATTTTGTCATCAAAAAAGCCCGGGTTTTCTCTCCGGGCTTTTTATTTTCCTGCTATTCATAAACTCTGCCGGAACCATTTCAGCCCTATCTCTTCTAATCAGAAAATTCCCTGCAGCCCTTTAAAAATGTACTTGCGCTAGTTACATATTTATTGGATAACAACAATAGGGGGGGAGGAAAAATTCCTGCCAATCGCTTTGTAATTTAGTTACAATCGACCCTAACTAGCAGAAAAAAAGAGATAACTATATGATAAATAAAACTTCTTTGGCGCTAGCTCTGCTTCTTGCCACGCCCCTGGTGGCCCATGCTAATGCCGACGCTTTAGATGCGCTATTTTCTCCTGACTACATGCCGCCAGATGGCGAAGCCGAAAAGCCCTTCAGTATGGATGGGGAATTCGGGCTTATCGTCACCACAGGTAACACCGAGACGTCTTCCGTAAAGGGGGCTGTCAATGCCCATCAGGAATTATCAAGATGGAGCAATGACTATGTGGTCGAGGCTCTGGTTAAGAAGGATGAAGTGGAGACAGATGATGGCAAGGAGTCAAAAACGTCAGCCCAGAAAGTGTTTCTTTCTGGCCAGGGTAACTACAAGTTAACCAACCCCGATCACCGCTTGTTTGCCTTCGCCTCATATGAAGATGACAGATTCAGTGGTTTTGATTACCAGTCCACTGTCGCCGCCGGTTGGGCGCAGCAGCTGTGGAATGACGAAGCCACCAGTTTCAGTTACAGCATCGGTCCGGGTTACTCCTTTGTGGAAAAGGATGATGGCGAAAGTCTGAACGGCGCTATCGTTCGTGGTGCCTTGGACTTTAAATGGCGAATTTCTGACAACGCCAATTTCCGACAAGCAATCAGTACGGAAGTGGGTAGCCACAACACCAAGTCTAAGTCAGAAACCTCGGTATCAGCGAAGATCAATGGTTCGCTGGCGATGAAGTTGTCTTTATTGCTGAATCACAATAGCGATGTGGATGCTGATAAAGAAAACCTGGATACCCAGACTGCGGTGACCCTGGTTTATACCTTCTTCTGAGGTTTAGTTCACGGCCGCAATAATGCGGCCTTCTTCATCTTTTCGCTTGCCTGTTGCGCCCAACAACCCACTGAGTTCAGTCCATAAATCCCGGGCGGTTTCCGGCAATTTGCTTTCATCCAGTTGTTGTAAGTAGGCTTTTCCTCTTTCCTTTTGACCACAGGCCAGACTAACCTCTGCCAGCCTTAGCAAGGCCATCTGCGCACTAACCTCATCACCTGCTTGTGTAGCTAACTGATAGGCTTCAGAAAAGTAAGTTAATGCATTCTCATGTTGTTCTAAGCCTTGATAAGCCCGCGCCAGGTTGTAAACGCCCTCGCTTAGCTTTTGCTGATTTTGTAACAACGTTACCCATTCCATGGCTTTCAGACGGTACTTGAGGTGCCCATCAACATCCTTAAGGAAAGATGCCGCATGACCTAAGTTATTATATAGCTCATATTGGAACAGGGCTGTTCCGCCCTCACCATGGTCGACCTCGACAGCCTGCAGTCTGTCAAAAGCTTGCCTATAGCGGGCCTGATAAAGCTCAAGGTTAGCAATTTGCACTTGCAACATAGGCGACAAAAAGTGCTTGTGGTTTTCATCCAACAGGTTAATTGCCTTATTCAGGTACTTATCTGTCATTTTCTTATCGCCCTCCACGCTTAGCAATTTCGCATAGTGGGTATAAAGATGTGCACTGAACATAACAGGTAAGTTTGGCATGGCCAGAAACGGCGATATTGCTGCTTTTAGTTCATCGCTGCGCTCCAGAATGTGCAAAGCATCGAACTGGTATATTTTCAGCGCATACCAGCTACGGCTACCTTCTTTTTGTTTTGCAAGCTCTTCAGGGAGGTGCTCTATACAAGCAACGGGAGAACTTTGACAAAGGCTATGAATATCAACGGGCGCTTCTTCCGAGGCCATTGAGGGCAGGCTACAGATGGACAATGCAAGGGTTGAATAGACAGCAAAACAGAATGAAACGCGGCGCAAGATACTTACCAACGAAATTGCACTAATGCGGGGGACCAATGCAGAATTTATACCAATTTTCGCAGTGCAAGTCACTGCTTGTAGCGGCCCTGTTACTAAGAGAGTGGCTGTAGGTCGAGAAGAACTAGTTCAGCAAATCGTTTAATTGCTGTTCGAGTTTGTGCATAGGAGGAGGTAAATACTCGCTCTCCAGCCTAGAGAAAAAATGCTTGGCCTGGCTGTATTGACCATTGTCCAAACTGACTTGGGCAAGCCTTAGCAAGGCTTGATGAGCAGTGGCTTTGTCCCCGGCTCCCAAAGACGCCTGGTAGGCTTCTTCAAAGTAGTCCAGGGCCGGCTGATATTGCACCAGCGCTTGATGTGCCCTGGCCAGATTGTAGAGGCCAATGCCCAATTGGTGTTGATTCTCTAAGAGAGTTGCCCACCTGAGCGCCTGCTGGCGATATTTCAGTTGGCCTTTATAATCTTCAATGTAAGAGGCGGCATGGCCAAGATTGGTATAGAGCTCCAAGTTAAATAGCGCAGAGCCACCTTTGCTGAACTTATCCTCTGCTGCCAGCAGTCTTTGTAGTGCTTCTGCATACTGGCCCTGATAGAGCTGTAAGTTGGCAATATGCACCTGCAGCAGCGGTGCAGGAAATAGCTGGTGACCCTGATCCAGTAACACGATGGCTTTGCTTAGATAGTCTGCAGCTTCTTCCTGCTTACCTTCTAAGGTCAGCAGTTTTGCCTGGTGAGTGTACAGGCGGATTCGGAATGCATCAGGCTGGTCTGTTCTTTGCGCCACAGACTGAAGGGCTTCTTTTAACCTGTCCAGCTGTAACAAATGCAGCAATGAATCCAGTTCATAGATCTTCAAGCGATACCAACTACGACTGCCCTCCTTCTCCTTTGCTAATTGCGCAGGCACTTGTTCAAGACAGCGTTTGGGTGAGGTTAAACAAAGCGCATGAATATCAACATCGGCTTTGGCCGCAACACTCAAGGTCGCCAAGTGAGCTACTACAAGGAGGAAGAAAGTCAGTTGAGTGAGACGCAATATGTTTACCAACGAAACTGCACGATGGCGAGGGTCTGATTCTGTTCGGTATCCATATTTTCGCCGACCGTCGCGCGATTAACAACAGTACTTTGGTTGAAATGTTGCTCTAGCCCCAGTTGCCATTGGGATGATAGGTCATAGCGCCAGGACAGGGTCAGTGCACGACCATCACTGTCGTTATAATCCCAGGGCCAGATATCGTCTTCTCTGACCATAAAGCGATCCAGACGCAGGCTAAGTCTGTGCTGTGCAATGTGATGGGTGAGCAGCAGATACCAGGCGTCGAAGTCTGCTTCAACCCCGCGCGGCCCCATTTCTGTATCTCCTTGCATCCATTGAGCAATGAACTTTGTCTCTGCCGTTAGCTGATAAGACGTAGCCAGTGAGTGAAAGCGGGTATGCCACGCATACAGACGCTGCGCGTTGACTGCCAGGGGATTAGCGCGGTTATCATAAAAATAATAACGAAGTTCGAAGCGCTGAAAATAGGACAGGTGCAGGCCGGCATAGCCTCCTGTTTTGCCGTCAATTTCATGAAAGGGCTCTACCCAGTCAGGGTGATTGATGCGCGATGGGTCAACTACAGAAGGGTAAGGGGCAAATTCAACCCTGTCGTTGTGCAGACTTTGCCGATCATGCAGCGCGAGGCCACGCCAGCTGATGAGAGTGCCGAGAGGGTCATTACCACGAAAAGCGCCGACATACAGCTCCCATGACCAGGGACTGCGGCGCTGCCGTCCAGGACTATACAAACTCATTTCCAGCCCAGCGATACGCAATTCCTCTCCCAACCAGCTGTTAATTGCGCTTTGCGTGTAGTGATAGGGGGATAACCAGCCTGTATCTAGATTTTCGAGCGACATTTGTGGATAAAAGAAGCCGGCCCTAGCCTTGAATTTAACTGTGCCTGCAGACAAGGGTTTGTATTGCAGCAAGGCCTGGGTTAAGCCCAGGTGTTGTTCACCATCGGCATGGTAATTGGCCACTATATCCAATGAAAAATCTGTGTTTAAAGTCTGTTCCAGGCGTATCAGTGACTGTTCAAGCGCAATACCATTATCGTCATGGCGGAGCAGTCCGGTACCGTCATTTTGCCAACTGTGGCTGTCGTCAGCGGACACCAATGCGGTCTGTACCACACCTGAGAGTTGTGCTGCCTGAACTGGCAGGCAAATCAGTAAAGCGGCAGTAAACAGGGGCTTCACGCATTCAACTCTGTTGCCAGGGGAGGCTGATAGCTCCTCAGCCAGCTCTCAAACTGTGCCGCCGGTAGTGGTTTGCTTAAATAAAAGCCTTGCGCTTTGTCGCAACCGACCTCCCTTAGCATAGACAGGGCTTGTTCGTCCTCCACGCCTTCGGCCACTGTGCTCAGTTCCAGGTGTTGGGCAAGTGACACCAGTGTTTTGACCATCACCTGATCGTCTTTGTTGTTGGCCAAATCCAGGACAAAGGCTTTATCTATTTTCAATTCATGTACCGGCATCTGCTTGAGTTGACCCATAGAGGAATAGCCGGTACCAAAATCGTCAATAGAGAGTACCAATCCCATATCGTGAATACGCTGCAGCGCCCGCATGGCGGCCTCTGCATCCATCATTAGCGCGCTTTCAGTCACTTCCAGGATCAGGCTGGAGGGATTAGCCTGGTACTCATCTAACAAAGCGGCTAAGTGCTCAGGCAATTTCATGTCCACCAGATCAAGGGCGGAGATATTGACCGCTACTTGCAATTCAAAACCAAGATTACGCCAGGCTTGTTGCTGCTGTAATGCTTTTCTCAGTGCCCAATTGGTCAGATGACGGATGGCACCGGTTTGTTCTGCCAAAGGAATAAACTGGTCGGGCGCAATAAAACCATGGACCGGGTGGATCCAGCGCACCAGACATTCCACCCCAACCACCTTACTCTTCTTAAGATCCAGCTTGGGTTGGTAGTACAGTTGCAGTTGGTCGGAAGCCAAAGCCGATTTCAGCTCTGTCATCAGGCTCAGGCGCTGTACCGAATACTTGTTCAGTGCCGGTGCATAGATGGCATAACTGTGATGGTGACCTTTGCAGCTGTACATGGCGATATCAGCCAGTTGTACCAGATTATCCGGATCACTGCTGTGCTCAGGGCACACCGCCAAACCGATACTGGCGTCTAACTCCAACACAATTTTATTGATGGCAAAGGGCTGTTCAAAAATGGCCCGCACTTTTTTGGCGAAAGTGTCGGCGTCCACCTGTTTATCGTCAAAACAGAGTAAACCGAATTCATCTCCGCCAAGCCTGGCCATAAACAGATTGGGTACTGCCAGCGTTGCCAAGCGGTTCGCGACCAACTTGAGCAATTGGTCGCCAATGCCATGACCCAGAGTATCGTTGATATCTTTGAATCGGTCGAGGTCCATCACCAGCAGTGTAACCGCTTTTTGGGCAGCAATAAGTTCGCGCAACTGCTCGTTGAATTGGTTGCGGTTGGGCAGACCAGTCAGGGCATCGAAATAAGCCAGTTGCTGTATTTCCAACTCACGTTGGCGAATGCCCTGCTGCATTTCACTAATAGCCCCTGACAAGGAAGCAATTTCTGCGGTACTGGATTGCGGCACCTCATCGATATACTGGCCTTTACTGATTTTGTTAGTCACGGACACTAACGAGGTCAGCGGCCTCGTAATGCCATTGGATACGACAATGGCGGCGATCAGTGCCAGGGCTGCCGCCAGGGCCAGGATAAGGGCTAATTGCCCTAAAAGACTGTTGTAGGATAAATAGGCTTTATCGGCAGGGGTGACCAGCACCAACTGCAAACTCAGAGCATCAGCCTGACCTATGGGGAAGGTGAAAAACAGCAGTTCCATGTCATCCAACTTCAGGCTGCCCGGGGAGTGAAGCACCTGATTGACCTGGCTGAGCAGTGTTTCTGCCTGTACCATGGGTAAGGTGCTACCCACGACCACGGCGCCATCGGCCATCAAACTGACTTGCATGTCTGTTAACTCGACTAACTGCTGTTCGATTAACTTCGCAGCATCAATCGCGCCAAATAGCCAGGCATTAGCCCTTGGTGAGCTTTCCACAAACTTTACTGGTGCGGCTTGCACCAGGTAGTAGTGGTTATCGAGCTTAAGCCAGTGGATGCCGCCAGTCAGATAACGTTCTGCCGATACTTCCAGATGCTTTGCCTCGGTCTCTGCGGTACTGCTGAGCAACCTTCCATCTTGGTCCAACACCCAACTCAAGTCTGCTTCCATGCGTTTTTGATGGTTACCCAAGGCGGAACGAAGTGAGGCAGGATCGTCTTTGCCTGTTCTGATCAACCCCTTGGTGCTGAAATCTTGTGAAAAAGTACTGAGCGCTGTACTCAACTGAGTGGCGCGGTTCTGAATTTTGTCTTGCACGACTCGGGCTGAGGTCAGGGCGTGACTTCTAACCTGGCCTGTGGAGTGACCATAGGTTGCGGTTTGTACCGTCACCAATGTCGCCACCATGATCAGTGCCAGCATCAGCAGGAAGACCAGCAGCATGCGGCTTCTCAGACTATTGAGTTTCACTGGCAAAACATTACTCATAACCGGAAAATTCGTCCGTATCCTCTTCAAAAGATTGAAGAGAGGGTAGCAAGGGTTGTTGCAATACAAAGCGATGTCTGGTCTTCTCGCCGAGTTGCAAAGGAGTCTCCAGGGCTTCTGGCGCGTCCTGTATTCTGGGGTGGCGCAGATAAAGCCGGTAGTTGCCAGCTGGAGCTTCAATTCTGGCAACACCACTGGCATCGGTTTGGGCAAAATATGGAGTGTCTACCACATAGATATAGCCCAACATCCAGTCATGCACATTGCAGCCCAATTCTACCTGGCCCGGTGTATCGAAAGGCAATGCGGGCTGCTTCTCCTTATACAACTGCAACTCAAAGGTTTTTGCCGGTGAAAAGGAATACACATGGTGCTTGATGGAGTCTGAATTGGGGAAAACAATTTGGGTGTCTTTTTGCACCACCAGAATATGGGGCTTAAATTGCTTTTTGATTTGGTCCATCTCCGCCACGGTACCAGGTTTTACCGGGGGCAGAGGTGCATCAGATAGCAGATAGACCACGGCATGTGCCAGTGGGCGGCTATCCGGTGCCTTGACTTCGACTTCCAGCTCGGCTGCCATTCCGCTACAAGCAAAAAGTAGGATCCAGCCCAAGGACCAGCGATAAGTCATTGATATTCCGATGGCAAAAGGTATGGCATAACTATACCCCTATCATCGGAGAGGTAAAGGGGCGGCATGCTATTCCGCCCCTTCCCGATTAATGCAAAATGCGGGTCTTAATGGTGCCTTCGATGCTGGCAAGGTGCTGGAATGCCTCATCGGCATGATCAGAATCAACATCGATCACTACATAACCAATGTTAGGGGTGGTTTGCAGGTACTGAGCGGCAATGTTGATGCCTTTCTCGGCAAAAGCCTGGTTGATTTTGGTCAGTACGCCGGGGATGTTACGGTGAATGTGCAACAGTCTGGAACGTCCCCGGTGTTCTGGCAGAGATACTTCGGGGAAGTTGACCGCCGATAAGGTGGATCCGTTATCGCTGTATTTAGCCAGTTTACCTGCCACTTCAACACCAATATTTTCCTGGGCTTCCTGGGTGCTTCCGCCTACATGAGGGGTGAGGATAACGTTGTCGAATTCCCTAAGCGGTGACACGAATTCTTCGTCGTTGGATTTTGGTTCAACCGGGAAAACGTCAATTGCCGCACCGCCCACTTTGTTTTCGCGCAAAGCGTCGGCTAAGGCCTCAATGTCCACCACTGTGCCGCGGGATGCGTTAATCAGGATGGCACCTGGCTTCATGGCATCCAATTCGGCCGGACCGATCATATCCTTGGTTTGTGGCGTTTCCGGCACATGCAAGGTGACCACATCGGAGCTTTTCAGCAATTGGTTGAGGCTATGCACCTGCTGGGCATTACCCAGAGCCAGCTTGTTCTCAATATCGTAGAATTGCACACGCATACCGACATGCTCTGCCATGATACTCAACTGTGTGCCGATATGGCCGTAACCGATAATGCCCAGGGTTTTACCCCTGGCTTCAAAGGAGCCATTGGCGCTCTTATCCCAAATTCCACGATGAGCCTGAGCATTTTTCAAAGGAATACCACGTAAAAGCAGCAAAATTTCGCCCAAGACCAATTCCGCCACCGAGCGGGTGTTGGAGAAGGGGGCGTTAAATACCGGAATGCCCCGGCGTTCTGCCGCCTCGGTATCTACCTGGTTGGTGCCAATACAAAAGCAGCCGACTGCCACCAGTTTCTGCGCCGCCTCAAAGACTGTCTCGGTCAATTGAGTGCGGGAACGAATACCAACGAAGTGGAAATCCTGGATTTTCTGCACCAGTTCCTCTTCACCGAGGGAGGTTTTCAGATACTCAATATTGGTGTAGCCATTCGCTTTTAGCGTGGCCAATGCACTCTGATGTACGCCTTCTAGCAATAAGATACGAATTTTGTCTTTGGGCAGTGATACTTTGCTCATGGCGTGTTCCTGGAGAGTTGGGAATAAACTTAAAGGCCGTCTGGATGGCTAAATTACCAGAAGCGCCAAGCCGATTAAAGGGGATCTTAGTAGGAAAGCTTAAAAAGCAAGCGGCGTCCTAATGATTGAGGACGCCCACTTTGCATTTAAATCAGAGGGTGACAACGCCTTCGCTGGTGCCTACCAGCACCACATCGGCGCCACGATTGGCAAACAAGCCGTTAGTGACCACGCCCACGATCTGGTTAATGCGGTTTTCTAACTCCATGGGTTTGAGAATTTCCAGGTTATGAACATCCAGAATATGGTTGCCGTTGTCGGTGACCACACCCTGTCGCCATACCGGATCGCCTCCCAGTTTGACCAACTCACGGGCCACATAAGAGCGCGCCATGGGGATCACTTCCACTGGCAAAGGAAAGGCTCCCAATACGCCAACTTGCTTACTTTTATCAATTATGCAGATAAATTGCTTAGCCACCGCCGCCACAATCTTTTCCCGGGTGAGTGCTGCGCCACCGCCCTTGATCATGGCTTTGTGGCTGGTGATTTCATCGGCACCATCCACATAGATGTCCAAGTCGTCAACGCTATTCAGATCGAATACTTCGATCCCTGCGGCTTTGAGTTTGGCCGTAGAGTCATCTGAGCTGGACACGGCGCCCTGAATTTTGTGTTTAAGGTCTGCCAGACCCTCAATAAAGTAGCCCACTGTGGAGCCGGTACCGACGCCGACAATAGCGTCATCCTGCACATATTTTAGGGCAGCCAAGGCCGCCGCTTTCTTCATTTCATTTTGATTCATGGCTATTACATCGATTGTGTTCTGACGGCGATAGCGTACCCGAAGTCGCCGCGCAGAAGGAGTAAAATCTGGATGGGGTCACCACCCCATGCAGCGGAATATCCCAGGGTTGCACCGGCAAATCGACTGCCAGTTGGCAGTCATGAGCCAAGCCAATTACCTGGGTCTTAAGTTTATCGCGATAAATCGGGGCCAGCGTGCGATCATAAAAGCCGCCTCCCATGCCCATACGATTACCCTTAGCGTCGAAGGCCACCAAAGGGGTAAAAATAAGCTCCAATTCTGCCAGCGGACAAATGCTCTGTGTTTCGATTTGCGGTTCAGCAATACCGAAGCGGTTAGCCGCCATGGGGGTATCCGCGGTATAGCGCACAAACATCAGATAGCCCTGACTAAAGGGATGCAGCACCGGCAGATACACCTCCTTTTGCAGTTCCCAGCAGCGATGGATTAACGGTGCAGGATCCAGTTCACCATCATTGGCCAAATAAAAGGCAATCCGCTTTGCCTGTTTGACTTGAGCTAATGTCAGGCACAGATTGCTGGCTTCGAAAGCGGCTTGTGTTTGGGCCTGATGATCCAGACTGCGGCGCTTCTGACGAAAGGATTGGCGCAGGGTTTGACTATTGACTGGGGTCATTTTCCATACTTGTTCAAAGCCCGAATCAGTGCATTTTTATCCAGCGGCTTGTTCAGATAATCGGCAATGCCGGCATCTTTGGTACTGGGATGATGCTGAACATGTTGATCGGCAGACCACATCACAATAGGCAAATCCGGGCACAGTGCCTTTATCTTCCTGCTGACTTCAATCCCGTCCATATCGGGTAGATGCCTGTCCATCAGCACCATAGACCAGGGTTGCTTTGCGGCCAGCGCAATGGCCTGTTCCCCATCCGGGGCAATCTTCACTGTCAGCCCCTCATTCTCCAGAACCGCCCTGGCTACATCCTGATTAATGGCATTATCTTCCACCAGTAAAATATCTAGATCGGTCTTCAGCGTCAGTAGCGGATTTTGATCAATCAAAGGGCATTTGCCTTCATTGAATGGCAACCTGACCTTAAACAACGAGCCTTTCCCCTGCTCACTGGTGACAAAGATTTCGCCGCCCATCAGCTCTGCCAAGGATTTGCAAATGGCCAACCCTAATCCGGTACCGCCTTTTTGCTCTGCGACTTGCTCAAAACGATGGAATAAGCGCTTCTGATAATCGGGGGCAATACCAATGCCCTGGTCTCTGACCATAATCTCCAACCAATCGTCTTTCTTTTGAATGTAAGTGCTCACTTGTTTGCCCGGCAGGGTAAATTTGACAGCGTTGGACAGCAGGTTCGTCAGGATTTGAATGGCTTTGTCTTCATCCATATATAAGAACGGCGGTAGCGCATGATCTATATGTAAGCGGTAATCCAGTTGTTTGGCTTTGGCCTGCGGCGCCAGCATGTCATAGACATGAGTGAAGGTAGTGCGAAAATCAAAATCCCTTTCCACCAAGCGCATTTTGCCTGCTTCCAGCTTACTTATATCCAGCACATTGTTGATTTGGTTAAGCAGCCGCTCACCACTGAACTCTATGGTTTTCAGATTCTGAAAAAGCTGATCTAAATTCGGGGATGCACCAACAATTTGCTCTTGCATCAGTTGGCTGAGCGCCAAAATGGCATTGAGTGGAGTACGCAACTCGTGGCTCATATTGGAGAAAAAGTCCATTTTGAACTGGCTAAGCTTAGCTTGCCTATCCAGACTCTTGCGCAATTCCAACTGAGACACCACAGCCCTGGCCAAGATCTGCAATCCTTCCTTTTGTGAGCGCAACAGTGATTTTGGACGAGTATCGATAACACAAAGTGTACCAATCGCATATCCCTGCGGTGTTACCAACGGTGCCCCTGCATAGTAGCGGATAAACGGCGGACCGGTTACCAGGGGGTTTTCTGCAAAGCGCGGGTCGGCCTTGGCATCAGGGATCTCAAATATATCCCGTTGTAAAATTGCATGGGCACAAAAGGCGATATCCCGTCCCGTTTCACAGGCCTCCAAACCGGCTTTAGCTTTAAACCACTGACGGGTGGTATCGATCAAACTGACCAGCGCAATTGAGGTATCACAAAGGTGGCTGGCGAGATTGGTTAAATCATCAAATGACTGCTCGGCCTCGGTGTCCAATACCTCGTAATCCAGAAGAGCTTGTAATCTGTCCAGTTCATCGGCAGGAAACGGAGCCGCAGGCATATTTAATCTCGTTTACAACGCTTTCTCTAATCCTAGCCAGAGGTGCGGGTCTGTGACAACAGCTTTACCGGATAAAGTAAGAAAAGTGCTAAAAGACAGACTTTCGGGAAAAGACAAAGTCAGCCGACGGGCGGCAAAGCACTATCGTCATTTAATTTTTAGCAAAACCAGCCATACTCATTTCTGCTCAGTTTAATCATTGCTTAGTTGCACCCAGGCCTTTGAATGGCGATTGGTGCCAAAGGCAGAATCTGAACAACAGATAAACCACATCTTCTAAAGGAATGTTTCATGAAAACTGAACTATTAAAGCTACAAAACGACTCTTCGTTATGTGCAGCTTTGAATCTGGTAACTCGTGTCTTTTTGGTGACTTTATTTCTGCTGGCTGGTACCAGCAAAATCGGCGCTTATGAGATGACCGCTAGCTGGATGGAAGCGAATGGCGTCCCCGGAAGTTTATTACCCCTGGTCATAATGGCTGAAGTATTTGGCGGCATTTTGCTGATAGTGGGCTACCAAACCCGACTGGTTGCGCTGGGGTTGGCCGCCTTTACCATTCTCTCCGCTTTTCTTTTCCATACTGAATTCAGCGACCAAACACAGTTTCTGATGTTTTATAAGAACCTGTCTATCACCGGTGGCTTTCTTGCGCTGATGTTATTGGGGGGCGGGCGCTTTAGTTTGGATGGTCAGTTTAAAGCGAGTCACTGAAAAAGGGCATTTACGTACGCTATGGGCTCCGACTGACGCAGAGAGACTAGAGGCCCAGTGGAACGAAGGGCCGCCCTCTGGGCGGCCGAATTCTTCGCTATTGATTCAGTTTTCCATCCAGGCTGAAGCGTCCCGCTCCAAGTAACATCAGGATCAGGAATCCGCCGGTGATAGACAGGTTCTTATAAAACATCAGAAACTGTGTTTGGTCGCTAAAGTCCAGGTGAAATACAAAGGCGGACACCAGCGTAAAGATGGCCAGGCCAAGAGCAACGAAGCGTGTTTGGAAACCAATAATCAGTAACAGTGCGCCGAGGACCTCGGCAATAATCACTAAAGGTAACAAAGCGCCGGGGACACCCATCGCCTCCATCCAGCCCGCGGTCGCATCGTATGCGCTAATTTTGCTGACCCCTGCCAAGAAGAATAAGCCGACAATCAGCAAACGTGCGACTACATTAACAGAAGCGGCGAAGTTGCCTTGTGGATCCAGTTTCAAGATTTCACTTTTCATCAGGTAACCCTCATAACGTTGATTTGACGATGAAGATTATTGCTTCAAAATAATAGAATTAAAATCGCATTAAATTGCAGTTTTGGTTCTAATTAATGGAATGATTGTTTGATGCTGAAGCGTTTTTCTTTGCTTGTACTGCAGTGGGTGGTCATAATTTTTATGCTCGGTTGCAGCTCTGCGCGTTATGTAAGCATTAGTCCAGCAGTACCGATGGCTGCAGAAGTGTCCGATATTGAATTCAACATGCCGAGTCGGTCGTTATTGCAGGCTCTGTCATCGGGACGTCTGCACGAAAAATCATCTTTAATGCAATGCCTGCGATCTAGCGCGTTCTCGGAGGATCAAAGGCTGGTAGATGCCGTGCATTTATATTGCAGTCAGAAGTTGCTGCAAGCGCCGGAACTGGACCCACAAACTCGTTTCGCCCTGTTGAATCGCTATAACGAACTTACCGGCAAGTTGGCGAGACTATTGTATTCACGGGATCGTTTTTCATCATCGCTGGAACTTGGCATTTTGCGCCTGGCTATATCTTTGCCAACAGATGAGCAAGGGATGGCATTCGAGCGTTTTTGGTTTGCGCAAGATTTGCATGTTCAGCCCGAGTACTATCGACCCGATTGGCAACAGGAGAGCTTAGGGCAGGCGCTGATCGCCCATAGGCCAAACCAAAACCACGGTATTGATAGCTTCTATCCGCCGGAAGGGATCTTCAGGGGCCTAACTTTGTTGCTGGATAGCGTTCAGTTGAGCGAGCAGGAAATCAGCTTATCTTTTGTGGCAATAGATCATAAACACAATAAGCAATATTCACTGGGAGAGAACCTTTACAGCTTGGCTGATGGTGCAGGTCCTGCATACCTGTTGCTATTGGAGCACGCTGAGTTAGACAGCATTTCTTGGCAAGGATTGTTTAATGCAGTCAAGGTAGATCAGCGTTTTGGTATCTACTTGCTGGAACCCTTCGATGCCAACAAAATTCCGGTTTTAATGATCCACGGCCTTAACTCCAATCCGCTGATCTGGAGTCACCTCAGCTGGATGATTTTTAGTGATCCCATGTTGTCGCAAAAATTCCAGGTCTGGCATGCCTTTTACCCCAGCGGTCCGCCTCCTTTTTACAACGCCATGCGCATACGGGCGGCTGCAGATCACCTGGTGGCTACCTTATCTCATGACAAGCAATCGCTGGCTGCTACCAATATGGTGGTCGTAGGTCACAGCATGGGGGGACTGATAGCAAGGATGTTTGCCACTGATTCTGGTATGGCGTTGTGGGACCGCACCTTTTCCCAATCCCCGGAAGCACTGGCTGAAACCGTCAGCAATATGCAGGAAATTCGGGATATCTTCATCTTTTCGCCACGACCCTATGTGCGCACCTTGGTACTGATGGATACACCGCACAGAGGCAGCAATTTGGCTCGTTCGACGGTGGGCAGTCTGGCCTCGGCATTTGTCAACTTACCGGGGCAATTCACTGGCCTTTTTACGCAGAGTGGTAGGCGGCTGCTGGCCTATGTCAGGAGCGAAATGTCTCCCTATCTGGCGGAAGGCGGCCCCAATAGTATCGAGGTCTTGGCGCCGGGGCATCCTCTTATGGATGAATTAAGCCGACTGCCCTTTGCACCCGGTGTAAAGG
This sequence comes from Aliiglaciecola sp. CAU 1673, assembly GCF_029223185.1. GTDB lineage: Bacteria > Pseudomonadota > Gammaproteobacteria > Enterobacterales > Alteromonadaceae > Bowmanella. Next base: position 38,485 of record NZ_JARHUG010000015.1, on the reverse strand, counting down.
TTTTCTCTATCGTCGGTAGTCAGGGAGAGCTGCATTGCAGTGAGAAGGATTGTGAGACGATTAGCGATGGTGTGGTTGAGTATTTCAGCGCCAGCCTAAAAGATGCAGAGGTGCAGATTATTGTTCAATCTGCCCATGACTCCTATCGTAACAGCGACGCCTTGGCATTGACGAAAGAGGCGTTGCTCGCCACGTGGCGTTCTGTCATGGAAAAGTAGGTGTCTCCCGGCGATGCCGCTGCTCAGTATTCGCCCTTGAACCGAAAGTTCAGGGCGGGAGTATCATCACTACCGTAGGCTTCTCGGTACGAGCCGAGCCTGCACAAAAGCAGAAGAATCAACCCCCTTTGATGATAGCATCGGCCAGGGACATGACTGAGCCGGCTAACATCCCAGGAGACGTAACTGTGTTGGGAGACACCTTGGTTATTAACTGCTTGCCGGTAATCCGTAAGAGTTAATCACATGGGTGACGCCCTAAATTCGATTTTTGCTGCCTGACCAGGCGGTCTGCAAAGCAGTCTTTGCACCAGTCAATGTTGACCGTCCTTGCCGGTTGAGAAGCAGTCTTGTCTATATTATCCAAGACAGCGTTTTTTTGTTTTGGTTCTTATCGCGCTTTTAACTCAACGCCCTTTCATTATAAGCCTTTGCTGTTGGCGAACACCAGTAAGCTTTTATCTGAGTCGGTGCAAATGCCGTTAATTTGGTCTAACTGGCTGATAGATCTGCAAAATAGCTATTAATACTAAGAAGACAATCTCGCGCAAAGTGATGTCAAAGCCCGGCACAGCGGGTACACTAACAGTCCAGCCGCTTTCAGATAGAGTATTCAGTTTGACCGACATCCATAAAATTTACGACGATCTTTGCTCCCTATTGATGGCCCAGACCATTGCCAGCGACGCGGCAGAATTGCAAGGCATGATGGTTGGGATGTTAGCCGGCGGTATGCCGCCAGAAAGTAAAGAGTGGCTGAGTGCGCTGGCCGATTTTATCAATCAGGGCGAGCCCCTGTCAGATGCCGTGAAGCAGTCACTTAATGACTTGTTCCAGGGTACCCTGAAGCAATTGCAATCCAATGATTTCTCCCTGGCCCTGTGTCTGCCGGATGATGCCGCGCCAATCAACGACAGAGGCCAGGCACTGCTTAACTGGGTGCAAGGTTTTATGCTGGGCTTTGGACTGTTTCAAAGTGATTTACGTAGTTGTTCAGACGATGTACGTGAGGCCTTGGAAGACTTTGCCGAGATCAGTCGCATGGAAGAAGAAATGAATGAGGACGAGGAGTCTGAGCAGGCCCTGTATGAGGTGCTTGAATATGTGCGCGTTTCTTCCATGTTGTGCTTTAACGAATTGGGCAAGCGTGCTGATGGCCAGATTAATCCACCCAAAACCTTGCATTAAAACGCCCTATGATCAGTCAAAGTGAATATGCACAGCGCCGCCAGAGATTGGCAGAATCCATGGCTGACAATAGCTTGTGTGTGGTGCAGGCGGCAGCCGAAACGACACGAAGCCGCGATACGGAGTATCCGTTTCGCCAGGATAGTGACTTTCTCTATCTGACCGGTTTCAATGAGCCAGATGCTTTGTTGTTGCTGGAAAAGCTGAATGGGCAGCTGCGCTGCGTGCTTTTCTGCCGTCCAAAAGACAAATTAGCCGAGATATGGCAGGGCAGGCGCTTAGGGCCTGATATGGCTAAGACACAGCTGAGTATGGACGAAGCCTACGCAATCGAAGACGCTGCCGACAAGTTGCTTGACTATCTTAACGGCAAATCCCATCTGTATTTTGCCCAGGGCAGCTATCCCAGTGCTGATCAATTGGTGTTTAACACCCTGGCTGCGCTGCGAGCAGCCCCAAAAAAAGGTTACAAAGCCCCCAACACCCTGGTTGATGTGCGCCATCTTATCCATGAAATGCGTCTGTTTAAGTCCGATGCCGAACTTTCCCTGATGCGCCGCTCTGCACAGATCTCGGTGGATGCACACAAACGGGCCATGGCTTTCTGCGGTCCGGGACGTTATGAGTATCAACTGGAAGCAGAGCTTCATCATGAATTTGCCATGCAGGGTGCCCGTCACCCCGCTTATGGCACCATAGTTGGCAGCGGCGAAAACGCCTGCATTTTGCACTACACCCAAAATAGCGATGAACTTAAAGCCGGTGACCTGGTATTGATCGATGCCGGTGCCGAGTTGGATGGTTACGCTGCCGATATTACCCGCACTTTTCCGGTAACCGGTAAATTCACCGAGGCCCAAAGCGAGCTTTATAACCTGGTGCTTAAAGCGCAGCTGGCGGCATTTGAGCAGATCAAACCGGGTAGCACCTTGGTCCAGGCCACAGAAGTGGCATCAAGGGTCATCACCGAAGGTCTGTTGGAACTTGGGTTGTTAAGTGGACATCTTCAACAAAATCTGGAAGAGAAAACCTACCGGCAATTTTTTATGCATGGTTTGGGGCACTGGTTAGGTCTGGATGTGCATGATGTGGGGGATTACAAACAAGAAGGCGAAGACCGTCCTTTTGCGCCAGGTATGGTGTTAACGGTGGAGCCGGGGATCTACGTGGCCTGTGATGCTGAGGTAGATGACAAATACAAAGGCATCGGCATTCGTATTGAAGATAATTTGTTGATCACTCCGAACGGGTTTGAAAACCTCACCGTTGGCGCCCCGAAGACCATTGAGGAGATAGAGACTTGGATGGCACAGCACCGATAAACCAAGACCTGGTGATTGTCGGTGGCGGTACCATCGGCAGCCTGCTGGCACTGGCTTTGGCCGACGCCGGCCTTAAGATCACTGTGATTGAGGCCAAAGCCTATCAGGCCTCGCAAAACCACCCCAGTTTCGATGGGCGCACCATCGCCCTGGCCTATCACTCTGCGCAATACTTAGCCAAGTTGGGATTATCGCTGGATAGCAGCCGGTACACACCGATCCGCCATATTAAAGTAAGCGACAAGGGGCACTTGGGGCAATGCAGCCTGGATGCCAAGCGTTTGGATGTGGATGCGCTGGGACTGGTAGTCAGCCAGCAGCAACTGGGCGAAGATTTACATCAAGCGCTAAGTGGCAAAGCCATTACCTGGCATTGCCCGGACAGGGTTGTGAGCGTTGAGCAACAGCAGGAAAAGGTTGTGTTAACGCTGGCCTCCGGGCAAACCCTGCATAGCAGGCTACTGGTCATTGCCGATGGTGGTGACTCGCCAACGGCCAAACTACTGGGTATCCAAAGTCGCATCCAAGACTATGGCCAAGCGGCGCTGGTAGCCAATGTCGAAATGGACAGGCCCCATCAGTATGTTGCCCACGAGCGCTTCACGCCAAGCGGCCCTTTGGCCATTTTACCGCTGTCTGAGCGTTATGGTGGATTAGTCTGGAGTCTTCACGCTGACGAGTTGGATGCCTATTTGCAGTTGGATGATGTGACTTTTTTACAGCGCCTGCAGCAGGCCTTTGGCTATGGGCTGGGCCGCTTTGTACGGGTAGGCATACGGGCCGGTTATCCGCTGCGTCTGGTCACTGTCGGGCAAAGCGTTCACCACCGTACGGTGCTACTGGGTAATGCGGCGCATACACTGCATCCTATTGCCGGTCAGGGCTTTAATCTTGGCCTTCGTGATGTGGAAGCGCTGGCTAACCTGTTGCAATCGGGAGCACAGGAAGAGGATATTGGCCGCTTCCAACTTCTGCATCGTTATCATCGCCAGCGTATTGGTGATCAGCAGCAGGTGATAGGTCTGACCGATACCTTGGTCAAAACCTTTTCCAATGACTTCCTGCCCTTGGTAGTGGGACGTAACCTCGGATTAACCCTGATGTCACGCTGCGGGCCGCTGTCGGATGGCCTGGCCTGGCGGGCCATGGGCAAGAGCGCGAAGGAGAAAAGCGTTGCAAAGCTATGATGTTGTAATTGTCGGTGGCGGTATGGTCGGATTGTCACTGGCGCTGGCGCTGAAGGACAGTAAGCTACAGGTGGCCGTGCTGGCAGAGCCTCATCCTATGCGTGCCTTAGGTAAATCCCCCGAGCTGCGGGTCAGTGCCATTAATCAGGCCAGCGAAAATCTGCTGAAGCGGTTAGGCACCTGGAAGGGCATAGTGTCACAGCGTGTTGCTCCTTATACCCATATGTCAGTGTGGGAGCAGGATAGTTTTGCGGCCATCGACTTCGATCATCAGCAGCTCCATTTGCCGCATCTTGGTCATATCATTGAAAATCAGGTGGTGTTGAACGCCCTTGGCGAGCAGCTGTTAGCGGCAGACAATGTGGAGCTGGTTGATGATGCTCTGACAGACCTTCAGTTAATGCCGGAAAAGGCGACAGCAAAGCTCAAAAGCGGCAAAGTCATCAGTGCAGCGTTGGTGGTAGGCACTGATGGTGCACAGTCTATGGTCAGAAAATTGACCGGTTTACCCATCCGCTTTAAAGACTACGAGCATAGCGCCATCGTGGCCACCGTCCGCACCGCAGAGGTGCATGGCAACACGGCCAGGCAGGTGTTTACACCTTTTGGCCCATTGGCCTTTTTACCGCTTTTTGAGCCTCATCTTTGCTCCATCGTCTGGTCACAACATACGGCCAAAGCACAGCAATTGATGCAGATGGACAAGGCCGATTTTGACAAGGCACTGACCGCCGCCTTTGGCGCCACACTTGGTCTGTGCCATCTTGAAAGTGAGCGGGCCAGTTATCCGCTGACCATGCGCTATGCCAATCAGTGGTTAAAAGACAGAGTCGTGTTAGCCGGAGATGCCGCCCATACCATCCATCCATTGGCCGGGCAGGGCGCCAATTTGGGCATGATGGATGCGGCGGCTTTGGCCGATGCACTGTTAAACTTGCATTCGCAGGGAGTGGATATTGGCCTGGCCAAACATTTACGCCCGTATGAGCGCTGGCGTAAAACCGAAGCAGTGAAGATGATTGCGGCGATGGAGAGCTTTAAGCGTTTGTTTGACGGTAACCATCCTCTTAAAAAACTTATACGAGGCCTGGGAATGAATACGGTGGATTCACTTCCGATAGCAAAACAAATTGCCATTCAATTGGCAGTAGGAAGTCACCAAGAGCTAGCGCCCTAGCTTAAACTTTAATCAGGCCCAGGAAATGTTCATGCTGGGCCATTCCACCGGCCTGCAAGCGCTGATAGACCTCATTGGCAAGATGAGTATCGTGATCGGCTCGTCTTGAAATGCTATGAATAACGCCGACCAAGAGTGCTCCATGCTCCTCATCATCGGCCAAAAGACTGCAGATGAGACGAATATAGAAAAACTTCAGGGTGAATTGTGCGAACCGGGCAAACAGGCGGTCGGCATTAGTCAGGTCAAAAGGTGTGCTGTATACCCAATGCAGAAAGAAGTTAATAAAGGCATGGCCATGACTATCCACTAATGAGGTAAAGCCTTGCCGGCAATGGCTGTTATAGAAGTCTTTCAGGTCCAGTCTGCCCTCTGCAACAGGGCTATTGCTATCAGCGGCTTGTGTTATCTGAGTCTTGCTGATGACTTTTTTGAATGCGCGTTGTTGATAGTGAGTAAATGCCTGGTTGTCTCGAATAAAACCCCCATCTCCAAGAAGCTGTTGGGTCACAAATTCCTGTGCCTTCTGGGCAGGCTGAGTCTTAGCAAACAAGTCGTTGAGTTTTCCGTCGTGAATTAGCTGAGTAAAGTTAGTGAATAAAGGCCTGAGTGCTTCTTTTTGGGCTAACCGCTGCGCCGTTAATCTGAATAAGAATCCAAGGTTATAAAGCCGTCCTTCCACCGTCTCTGTGTTTTCTGCGAGCAGCCCAGCAAAGGCAGCATCTTTGAACAGTCTCAGAGTTTCGATATCGTCAATCTGACCCGTAAGATAGAATTTGGGTAAGGCTTGTCGGGCGGACAGAGGTTCTAGATCCAGCACCATAGCGCTTGGATCTAGCAGTATATTTCTTGCCGCTTCCGGACAGGAAATAGAGAGACTGGATACCAAATCAGTGCCCATCAGACGATCTTCCCTCGGATAAATTTGGCAGGTAGCTGGCAATATTTCCTCTCCATGGTATTTGTGCAGATAACAGAGGCGATCAGTGTCTAAAAAGGGACAGTTACCATCCTTGTCCATCTTAATTTGCCGGTAATTCAGACTGTGTTGACCACAGCTACTTGTGTGTTTTTGGGCGATCTGCCGTACTTTGATATCCCCGTGCTTTTTATATTTTTGGTAAGTGTCTTTATCCAGCGTCACTGTCCAGTCATGGCAACAATGGTTCTCACACTCCGCTCCAATACACTGAAAGGTTTTGTAAAACTTAGGTACAACAATTTGCTTCAATTGCGATGCGGATGGGGCAATTGGTGCTCTGTTATGAGATGGAGCGTCATGGCGATGTGGCAAAGCAGTCATTTCCTGTATTGATTAAATTTGAGAATGATGATTTGCCGCAAACGTCATGCAATTGACGACAATACAGCAGGAACAGCAAGTAACAGGCCAGAAAAAATCAAAACTCTATCTAAATTGGGGCCGACTGCATTACATACTATTGTTGATTACTTTCTTCATCGTCATCAGGTGGGCTGCAGCTTTCCATGGTGCGATTGATGATAGCCTGAATTTCGCCGGCTTTTTCAAACTGGTTGAGGGCTTGATTGATATCCGCTTGCACCTGCTGCCACTGTGGCCGCTTGCGGCTCAGAGCAAAATAAAGCGGGTTATATTGTAATGCCGGCTCCAACACCTCCAGTTTGGCGATGGCTGATGCGGCTTGCGGGCCGGGCAAATCCACCTGGCTAAGCTCGGTAAAAATGACTTTGGGATCGCCGATAATCAAGTCCACCCGGTTACCCACCAACATCTTAGCAAGTTGCTGATCGTTGGTGGTTTCCATCACCCGAAAATAGCCGCTGTCCATCAGGGCATCGAATTCCGGGGTATTCTGGTAACCCCTGACCACCCCAATCAATGATCCTTTAAGATTATGTAAATCGCCTTGATAGGGGTCGGGTTCACCACGCCGCTTAATCAGGGCAATACTGCCACCGGGGAAAGAGTTGGACAAGGCCAGGTGATCAAGGCGTTTGGTTTTAGCAAACACATCAGAGGGTGCCTCTGCCTCGATCAGGTATTCGGGGTAGAGAATGTCTGCCATGCCGTTTTCTACCTCATAAACGGATCTGGCCCAGGGTCTGAACTGTGACAGTACGCTATAGCCGCGGCTATGCAAAAGGGCAATGGTCAGTTGCTGCACCCAACCTTGTTTACAGGTATGTTCACCAATATAAGGCGGCCAGTTCAGGGTCATAATTTTAAGACTTTTACCGGGCTCGTCGGCATTGAAAAGATAACCGTCGGCAGTCTTACTACCTTGCACCTGATAAACTTTACCGCCTAGCTCGTACGAGACCAGTAAATCAGTATCGGCAGTTGCCGCAGGGCAGGCAAACATCACCAGAATGGGGAGGTTGCGAAACAAAATTCGAGTCACTGCATTCACGATGGTTTTGCTCTCGCTTTTTTGAACAGTATAGCCCCTGTATTCCAGTTTTTAACAATAGCCTCAATGTTCCAAAAAGTCGGCATCCTTTTGAACTTGCTGGATTTCTTCCTCCAGTGTCAGGTTCTTCTTGGCATGGGCCAACACTTTGTGAGTGAGCATCAATGCACTTTGGCGAATATCGTCACGCTCGCTTTGTACCAACGTCTCCAGACAGAGCAGGAGCATGCGCACTACTTCAATACTACTGGCACCATCTCTGGCTATGCCGGAAAACGCATTATCCAGCAATCTGTCGGAAGAGAGCGGCGGGACTTGTACGCGCGCAAAGAGGATTGGTGATGTCTCTTCTTCATTGGTGGGTTGGGTAAATTGCACCAGCAAGCGCAATTGACTGCTAAGTACATCCACCGCAGTGCCGGGATCATTGACCGCGGGGGACAGGGCTTTCATGGCAATTTGTGACAGGGTCATCAAACCAAAATACGGATCTTCATCGAAGGTTCTGGCCTTGCCTACCACAAAGGCTTTGCGGCAGGCCTCTTGGTCAATCTCAGCCTCTTTTAGTTTACCGACCCACCAGGCTAAAGGTTTGTCAGTGATAACCAAATCTCCCGGCATCGCATTGATGCGAATGTGGCAACCTAATCGTTCTGCCTGCTTTTGCAACAGGGCAAGATCTACCCGCATCACATAACCCACTTTGTCTGCCAGAAGTGGTGTAAGAAAGGTTTCTTCCGATGCCAATGGGGAGCCGCCAAGATGGGGACGAAGGCGGTAATTTTGTAAGCTCTTGTGGGTAGCCTGTTCAATTTTTTCGATGGTGGGACCGATGCGGCCGAGCCTGGCAATGCGGTCGACCCAACGAATAAAGGTAAACACCACCAGCGCGAAAACCAGTAGGGTCAAGCAAAACAGAATAAAGTAGCCACCTGCGGAGAAATACTCACTCTTGGCGGTGACAATACCGACGATACTGAAAATAAAGGCACCCACAAAGGTGGCCAGCGCATTCTGTGAGACATCATCGGCAATGACCAGGTTAAAGGAGCGTGGGGTGGCGGTGGACGCCGCACTGGCATAAGCGGAGACCATGGAGCCCACACAAAAGGTAGCGATCACCAACATGCTGGCAGAGAGGGTGGAGAGCAGCGCCTCTACGGAGGCGCGTCCCACATCCGGCAGATAGTCATCGACCGCCGTGCCTTCCAGCCATTTGGCCAGGAAGACCGCCGCGATGGAGAGCAGACAAACCACAAGGGGTCGCACCCACAATCGCTCGCCTAAACGGTTTAGCCAAAACCGCAGACGGTCTGCCAGGGCATAAGCGGCCTTTGATGCAGGCATGACTCCTAGCGTCCCCCTTGAAAGGCGACAGCCACCGGCACACTAGCTGCGCGCCAGGCCGGGAAAAAGCCACTGACAAAACCGATGATCAGTGACAGATAAACCCCTTGCAGTACCAACTCGGGGCTCATCTCAAAGCTGAAGACTACTTGGGTAAAGCTGCCACCCAGAGTCGACGCATTCATGCCGTCAAACAAGGCAAAGGCAGACAGCGCACCAACTATGCCGCCAATCAGCGCCAGCACCAGTGCCTCGGCCATGGTCCCCACAAAGGCAGAGAAATGACTAAAACCAATGGCGCGAAGGGTGGCTATCTCCTTGGCCCGATCCGCCACCGAGGTATACATGGTGTTCAGGGCGCCGGCCAGTGCACCAAAGGCCATCACCGAGCTGATCACCCGGCCAAAGATAGCCATATAGCTCAAGGATTTACCTTGTGCAGCAAAATAGGCCTCTTCGGTTTGTACTTCCTGGGTAATACGCGGGTCATTCTCAAGATAGGCTTTGATGGCTTCCAGATCGGCATCGGGGGTGAGCTTGGCACGCACCGACTGATAGGTGCTACCACGGTTGTACAGGCTTTGGATCACCTTGGCATCGGCCCATAGTTCACTTTCAAACACATTGCCGCCGGTGCTGAATACGCCCACCACTTTCCATTTGTACTTGCCAAAGCGCACCTCTGAACCCAGATCGAAGCCGTTGAATTCGCGCAGAATCCCTTCCCCCACGATCAGTTCATCGGTGCCAGGCGCGAACATACGGCCAGCCACCAGAGTGAAGTTCTGGCGAAGTTCCACACCCTGAGGATCAAGGCCGCGTAGCGGAATGTTGGCTTCGGTCAGGCTGCTTTTCTTGATGCCATCGACAATCACATAAAGCTCTGGCGAGACAATGGGGCTGTTGCCGCTTCTGGCAATACCCGGTGCCTCGGCAATCAGATTCACCTGGTCGCGGGTTACCGAGCTATTCAGCTCCGCTGCCGAGCCGGTGCGTAGAAAGAATGCCACGTCTTTGGCACCGGCGCTTTGCAGGGTTACTTCAAAACCCTTGGCCATGGCCAAAAAGGCCAGCAGCACCGCCACCACCACCGCACTGGCCAACACCATGGCCAACGACATCCATAAGCGTCTGGGCAGGCTGCGGATATTCATCACGATCACCGCCCAGCTTTGCGAAAAAATACTCATCCTGATTACCCCTTGCTAAAGCCACTGATGATGTTTAAACGTAAGGCGCTGATGGCCGGCACGATGCCGGTGACAAGGCCAAGTAGCAGCATGTAGCCCAAGGCTTGCAGGGCAATGCTGCCATCCAGCACCAGATTGGGCAGGAAGCGGGCCAGAAACTCCGAGGCACCGTCTACGGCCAGATAGGCCGCGCCTAACCCCAATAATCCTCCCAGAAAAGACAGCAGACAGGATTCGGCTAAAATCATGCGAAAGATACGGGGTGAGGAAAACCCCAACGTCTTAAGCACTGCAATCTCGGCGGTACGCTCGCGGATTGCCAGCACCATGGTATTGCCCACCACCACCAGGATGGTAAAGAAAGCCATAAACACCACACCGAAGATAATCAGGCCGATATTGCCAATCTGCTCGATGAACGCCTTGTTAAAGGCTTTTTCGGTACTGGTATCGGTTTCTGCCTGGGAGTTGGCAAAGGTTTCGTCGATGGCTTTGGCCACCTGTTCGTTAATCGCCGGGTCGTCGGTGGTCAGCACCAGCCAGCCAACGTTGTCGCCGCCCCAGCTTTGGGTTTCCATAAAGTACTTGTAGTGAAACACCATATAGCCGGTATCCACCTGTGGATCGGTGGCGCCGAAGATCCCCTCCACCTTAAGCTCCCAGGTATGTCCCCCTTCTTTCTTGGAGAAAATATTCGAAGAAATAGGGATTTGATCGCCGACCTTCCAATTGTTGACCTTGGCCAGGCGTTCACCCACCATCACGCCGGCGCGATTTGCCTTCCAGGCCGCCATTTGCTCAGGGCTGACCACCAACTCGCTGTACACATCGAAGTAGGTATCCGGATCCACCGCCATGGTGATCACCTGATTGGCGGGCTCCTGATAGTAGCCGCCAAACCAGTTGGCATGGGTGACCTGATGCACGCCATCAATGTTCTGCACTTTGTTGACATAGGCGTAGGGCAGGGGATTGGTAAAGTTGGTTTTATGCACAACCACCAAGCGATTATCCGCTGACATTTCGATGCCGGAATTAAGTGCGCCCTGCAGCGCAGTGACGGCACCGAAAATCAGAAAAGCCACAAAAATCGCCAAACTGGTGAGAAACAGGCGCATTTTCTTGCGAGTCAGGTTCTTGTACACCAGGTAGAGGTCTTTCATGCGGATTTCTCCATCAGCTGTTCTTTCTCTACAAATTGACCCTTGTCCAGATGCAGAGTGCGCGAGGCATAGCGCGCGGCGGCCGGGTCGTGGGTAACCATGACTATGGTCTTACCGAAATCACGGTTCAGCAGCTGCAGCATTTGCAGGATCTCATCGGCGGTCTGACGGTCAAGATCGCCCGTGGGCTCATCACATAGCAGCAGTTTGGGATCTGATACCACCGCGCGGGCAATGGCCACCCGCTGCAGCTGACCGCCGGACATTTCACTGGGCATATGTTTGGCACGGTCTTCCAGGCCCACCAATTTCAGCGCCGTATGCACCCTTTGCATGCGCTCCTTGCTGCTGAGGTTAGTCAGTAAAAGGGGCAATTCCACATTGCGCTCGGCGTTTAGCATCGGCATCAGATTGTAGAACTGGAAGATAAAGCCAATGTTATTGGCACGCCACTTGGTCAGTTGGCTTTCGCTAAGGCTATCTACGCGTTCGCCATCAAAAATCACTTCGCCGCCAGTGGGTTGGTCTACTCCACCCAGCAAATTCAAAAGCGTGGTTTTGCCCGAGCCTGATGGCCCCATAATGGCCAGGAAGTCGCCTTTGGGAATGGTCATATCCAGGCCATCGAAGATGCTGATGGTTTCCTTTCCTTTAACGAAACGCTTGGATAAGTTTTTCAGGATAAAGAGGTTTTCATGCGTCATTTTGTTTTCCCTTCTGTTCTGTTCAGGCTTTAAGAAAAGCCACTTTTACGCCCATGTCCGGCAAAATACGGGGATCATTGGTTTCTAATTTGATGCGTACCTGGACCGTGGCCTTGGCCCGGTCAGCGGTGGGGATGATGGCAATCACCGACGCCGGAATTACCCAGTCCGGATAGGCATCCAGGCGCGCTTCCACTTGTTGCCCTGGCGATACCTTACCGATAAAGGATTCATTGACGTCCACTTCGATTTCCAGCGACTGCATATCCACTATGGTACAGATCCCGGTGCGGGTAAAACCGCCGCCCGCCGAAGTCGGGGCGACGATTTCACCGGGTTGGGCATTTTTCACCGTGACTACGCCGGCAAAGGGGGCACGGATGGTGTGGTCATCCAATCGCTCCTGCTGTCCTTTGGCTTCGAGGCTTGCCACCTGGATATCGGCAACGGCGCTTTGCAAACCGGCACTTAGGCTTTGCACCTGGGTTTGTGCTTGGGTGCGCTCGGCTTCGCTGGAATATTGATTTTTAGTGACGCGTTCAAGGTTGCGCCTGGCTTCAGAAAGTTCGGCCTGTAGGGCCTCGCGTCGGGCCTGCAGCGCCTGCACATGGGCGTTTGCCAGATCCAGACTGACTTTAGCCAGGGCATCGTCGAGCCTGGCCAATACCTGGCCGCTTTCTACGCTCATCCCTTCTTCCACATTCACTTCGGTGATAAGGCCCATGATTTCGGCCGAGACCGTGGCCATGCGTCTGGCCGTAATATAGCCTGAGGCATTCAGCACCGCATCGCTAGTGGGTATTTTGACGGCAGGAGCGTCGTTGGCAGACTCCGTTTTTGCCGCGTTGGTCGCAGGTGCTGTAGCAGGTCCTGCAGAGGCATTTTGTTTTGTGGTATTGACCGGTTGAGCGGTTGATGAAAAGAAAGAGCGGGATATCAGCAGTGTGACAATAACCGTCAGCACAATGCTTAGCAGCAGATGCCAAGCCTTTAATCCCTGTTGTTCCTTTTTATCATTGGGGTCGATACGCAGTTGCTGCAAAAGCGCGCTTTTGTCATTCACCAGAGCTATCCCTCTCATTGAAAGTTATACCCTTATGATTGCACAGCCAGCGCTGAATGAAATAGGCCAAAAGTCACTCAATGGGGGAAATGGAAGACCGAAAGCCGTTACAGCCTTTTTTAAATCTCCGTCGAGAAGCGACAGAACTGCTATTGGCAGCCCACGTCTTGCCAATGGGTGGTACTGGGATTAAGGATGCCCAATTGGGTGTAGGCAGCGTCTATTTCCCCGTTTCGCTTCATTCGAACCAATTCATTCTCTACAAGACGATGCGCCGCTTTTCCGGATATGGTTTGCGAGCTAAACACAAAATGCAGTGAGTCATCGAAGGCCAGCTTGATGCCCGGCAGCGGATAGAGTGAAATGCCAAACACCCGGCGTTGAAGGTCCGTCTCCTGGCCAAAGGTCAGCGGCACCAAATCGACTTTACCTTGCTCAATCAAGGCAAACATCTGCTGGTACTGATTAATATGGGTAGTATAGATACCGGCACAATGCATATGGCGCCAATCATAGTGCCAGTTTTGGTTGGCTACACCAGTTAATCCCCTGAAGCTGGCCTTGGATTGGTATTCGAACTTGCTGGCCAGGGCAGGCCTGGTATACAGACCTTTGCTGAACTCGCCTTTTTCAAGCAACGCTGGACTCAACGCAGTGTTGGGGTAAAGAGCCGGCTCCTTGGACCAAATAGCATAGGCTGAGGCGTCAAGCGTTCCCAAAGAAATATCCTTCAACAGCCTGGCGTTGATAGGATAGGGCACCAAGGTGATTTGGTATGGAGAGTCGGCGTCTGACAGGGCCTTACACAGCAGTAAGAACTCGGTGAGGATCTGATTAGTCTGATTGTCCTCAGGACCAAGAGGTTTGCAGCCATGGGTGTCGAAGTAAGTCCGTACTTCGGCATAGTGGTCCTGAAAAATGCCCAGACGCAGCTCTTCTGCCCGGGTAGTTGAAGGGGCAAGAAGTGTTACCCCAAGCACCAAAATCAAGGCCAGCACAGACCCCAATGATCTGTCCTTAGCCACTGAGAGATTAGTTTGCAACCCGATCTTGTACATAGTTACCACTGACACCCATCTACGTCCATGCAACTACTCAACGATGTTTCAGAAGGCAACGCTAACACCTGCTAGAGGGGAAGTAAAATTGCCTTCCCTGTTGGCAATGCCCAACCTGCTGCAAAGAAGCTGTATGGCTAATGCAACTTGAGTTTCGGCCGCACGGCATGGTTGATTTTTTCCACCAGGATCATCAGCATTCCCCTGAGCCAACCGTGAATCGCCACCTGATGCATACGGTACAAACTGATATACACAATGCGTGCGATACGTCCCTCAATAAACAGACTATCGCCAGTCAGATTGCCCATTAAACTACCTACGGTACTGTAACGGCTTAGGTTCACCAGTGAGCCATGATCCTTGTACTGATAAGGCTTCAGCGCTTTACCTTTGATTTCCAAATCGATATTACGCGCCACCAAACTGGCCATCTGATGGGCCGATTGCGCCCTCGGTGGCACCCAAGTGCCATCTGCCTGCAAAAAGCCACAGCAGTCGCCCAACACATAAATAGCCTGGTGGCCCTTGGCCTTCAGATTCGGTTCTACCAGAATTTGACCGAGACGATTAAGTTCGAACACCCCAAGAGCACGGATAAACTCCGGCACTTTGACGCCGGCGGCCCACACCATTAAATCGGCCTCCAGCAGTTTGCCACTTTGGGTAATCAGTCCTTGCTCACAGGCGCTACTGACTTTGGTGCTCTCCAGCACTTCCACCCCGAGCTTGGTCAGTTCCTTGCGGGCGGCATTGCTTATGCGTGGAGGGAGGGCGGGTAAGATGCTGGGACCGGCTTCTACCAACTGGATGCGCAGGCGCTTACCGCTCATTTTTTGCATCCCGTAGCGCTCTGCTAAAGCCGCCACATGGTAAAGCTCGGCGCTAAGCTCCACCCCCGTGGCGCCGCCGCCGACAATGGCAATATTGAGTTGGCGCTCATCCTGTTGCTGATTGACGCGGATAAAGGCATTGGTCAGGGCGCGGTGAAAGCGCGCGGCTTGCTTGGCTGAATCGAGAAAATAGCAGTGTTTAGCCACACCCGGCGTACCAAAATCATTACTCTGACTGCCGATGGCCAGCACCAATATGTCATAAGCCAACTGCCGCTGTGGCAGGAGTTCCTGTCCCTCATCATCCAGCATGGGCGCCAGCAATACCTGGCGCCTGGCCTCGTCCAAGCCTATAAACTCACCGTGTTGAAAGTGATAGTGGTGCAGAGCCCCATGGGCGCTGTAAATCACTGCATCGGTGCTGGTATCCAGCGAGCCGCTGGCGACCTCATGTAAAAGCGGTTTCCATATATGGCTGGTGTTTTTATCCACCAAAGTGACCTGGGCCTTGCCGGATTTTCCATAGCGATGGCCTAAACGGGTGGCGAGTTCTAGCCCGCCGGCACCACCGCCGACGATCAGGATCTTTTTCATGTGATTAACTCCAGTATTGAAAAATCCGTCGCCTTGTCACTCGAAGCGCCTTTTGTTGATTTTGGTTATTGGTCGTTTCGATAGCGTTAATGTTATTCATCATAAGGGTAATCCATGGCAAAACCCATGGCGGATAAGGGGCATATTTTCTCAGTCTCGCATTAGTTAAATTAATGTTAAATCTGACCGGGCGCAGGATGGCGTGGGCTTCTATACTGGCTGTTACATAGCTTGTTGGAGCCAATTCTGGTGACAGCTTCGCATCAACCCACCCGCCACTGTGTGGCTTGTGGCGCCGAGATACCGGTAACCGCGGCCATCTGCCGCTATTGTCACAGCGAGCAGTCGCCGGGGTTAGGTAAGCGTGTGGCGACCTGGCTGAAATGGATAGGTGGCGCAGTTACGGTGCTGTCGTTACTGGTAGGGGCCTGGACATTGTCCGGTCTCTATCTGGATTGGCAGGAACGCAACGCAGCGGTCAACGAGTTACAGCAGGCTGCTGACTGGTTGCAAGAGGCCAAAGATTATCCCAGAGCCTGGCGATTATATGATCAGGCCTTAGCGCTAAACCCCAGCGCAGCGGGGATTCGCAACAAGCAATTTGAAATGGCACGCATTTGGGTGCGGGATTTCCAGTTGCCGGAGCACGAGGCAGACAAACTCAGTAATCAACTGGTTGAAGTGCTGTACCGTGGGTTACCGGCGCTGGATATCCACGAGCAAGCCACCACTTTGGCCCACATTGCCAGATTGGGACAAATCCGGCGCTTGAACCAGATTGCCGAGCAGATGGATATCGCTGCCGTATATCAGCGTGCCCTGTCCCTGGATAAAGACAATGTTTTTGCCAATGCCTTCTATGGGGCCTGGTTATTGGAACAACGTAGTCTTAGTGTTGAGGCTATTGAAAACGGTGCTAACCATCTACGCAAGGCTCTTGGGAAAAGTGATGATAGTTATCTCAGGGAATTACAACTCTGGCGCTTGACCCTGGCCGTTGAAAGGGGGAACCATGCCGTTCGCGAAGCGGCCATCAAGGCGCTGATCCCGGCGTTGTGGCAGGCCAGGGAGGCCGGTTTTGTGGCTTCTGAAGATTTGCGTTATCGGGTGCTGGAGAAATATGGCGATAACCTGCGTTTTAGCCTGTTGGAGGCCGCACTTTCTGCTATCGGTGCCAAACAGCATCTGCAACTATTGGATTGGCTAAGTGAGGGGCTGAGCGGCAGCGGCAGCTATGGCGATCGTTTAAGCGCCCGCAATCAATTCCTGCGGGCAAGAATGCTGGAAGCGGCCGAAGAGCCAGGCAAAGCGGCTGAAATTTACCAGGCGCTTTTAAGCATTGAATTGGGCGGTGCCACATCTCGCTTTGCCAAGCGCGTAGATGAGGGGCTCTATCGCACAACCGGGCAATGGCCTGCCCGCGCCTTGGCCAGAAATTATCGTGACGACCCGCTACCAGAGCACGACCTTTGGGATTTTCATCTGGATACCCTGGCCCATTTTGATCCCACTATTATTCCAGAAAATCTGGAGCAGGCTTTGGCGTTCTTTAACGCGGCTTTTAAGAGCAAAGAAGCGGTCGCCACCAGCCAATTAAATGCACTATTGGCGATAATGCCAGAGGCGATTGCCCGTATGGAGGAAGATATTGCCATTGGCGATGAGCGCGAGCGAACCGACTCCTATACCAGTGGCTTTAGCGCCCTGGATCATACCAATGCGCGCTACAACAAATCGCAACTGATTTTGCTGTGGGCCAGGGCCCATTATGCTGCCAAACACTGGGATCCTGCCGCGGCCTTGTTAAAGGATGAACTTCGCCATAGTGAGGGTTATCAGCGGGCCTGGTTTGATGGTGGCTGGGAGGCTGTCCGCGCCGAGTTGCACTTTGTTCTGGCCAAGACGCTGACGCAAAGGGCCAAACAGACGAACAGTGCCGAGGATCGCCGCAACGCCATCATGCATTTGCAAGCGGCGACCCAAACCCCGCTGTTTAAACGGTTCGCTTCCTGGGAAGTAATAAAAGGGTCTGATTTCAGTGCCTTACGGGCAGAGCCCGCGTATCAGGATCTGGTCCGGGGGCATTAGCGCGTTTATAACAGCTTGCGAAAATATACCGCCGATTCCTCAAAACCAATGGCCTTGTAGAAAGCTGCCGCCCTGCGGGTGGCCAGGGCAATCAGTTTGTAGTCATGGCTTTTGGCCCACTCTTCAAAGGCATCCATCAGTTTTCTGCCCACGCCGGTTTTGCGATAGGCTTCCTGCACAAAGATTTCCTCCAGCCAACTGCTGCGGCCATTAGCAAAAAACGTCAAGTGCTGGTGGCCCAGGCAATAGCCTACAATTTCCTCTTCCAGTTCAGCCACCAGGATAATGGAGGCGTCGCTCTCCAGCAGATGGACATAAGCCTTGGTAAACGCCGCTTGCTCAACTGCAAAGGTAGTGGCTGCGGCTTGGGCGTGGGGCAGCAGGGCTTTTAGATCTTCTGGGGTGGCTTTTCTTATTTTCAATTTTTAACGTTAGCAGGTGCCGCACCTGTCAGTTTAGTGGCGAGAATCTTCTGATACTATCTGGTAGGTTTTTACCACGGCGCTAAATGCCTGGCCAGCATGATTTTTCTTGCCTTCAGCCATTTAAAGAGTTCTCGAACTGGGTGAGGTATTGGAAACGTTGGGCCGGGCTAAAGCCCAGCCCAATGTTTAGTGACTCCAGACAGCGTATTCATTACCACTGGGATCGCTGAAGTGGAAGCGGCGGCCACCGGGGAAGCTGAAGATGGGTTTAATCACTTTTCCGCCCGCCTTTTCCACCTTGGTTTGGGTGGTGCTTAGGTCCTCACTGTACATCACCATTAACACACTGCCTTTATCGGTGCAGGCGCTGACACCGGCTTTGTAAAAACCACCGGGCATGCCGCCATTGGTAAAACAGGTGTATTCGGGGCCATAGTCGGTGAATTCCCAGCCAAACACCTGGCTAAAAAACGCTTTGGTACCCGGAAGATCCCTGGCAGGTAATTCTAAGTAACTGATTTTATGATGTTGGTTCAATGTCTTCTCCTTGGGTTAACCTGTGTTGTAAGCTGTGGAACTGAGAAAGTTAAATCTCGCGCATAAGCTCGGCAATTTCCTGTTCCATGACCTTGGCGGCTTGCTTACGGGCCACTTCCATAAAGGGCGAACTGGGCTCCCATACTTCTTCCGCCACTTCCAGGTTGCGTTTAAATTTTTTCTCGATGTCTTTGAAGGCTTCAATCATTTGTAGCTTATTCATGGGGCGTCCTTAAGTGCAAGTAGGTGGAGATATTTAGTCTAGCCCATGGACAATGGTGCAGGCTTTGTAACGGCATTTTGAGTCATGGAAGTATTCTCTATTGGCATCGCTAAACATTGAATTAGTCCCACTAGAGTTGCGAAATACTATCCCAGCGCTATGGTCGGGATAAAAGAGAAGGAGTCATTATGTTGATATTTAGAAAAGTCTTTTTTGCCGTTTTGCTGGCCCTGCTTTGTACCCAGAGTGTTGCCGCTGCAAAACAAAGTGCACTAAAAGTACATCGCCATGTTTCTGAGCAGACCTGGTCGGTCAACTCTTACCTGATTGAGTCGGAAAAGGGATTGCTGTTGATCGACGGTCAAATGCTTAATTCTGACGCAAAGCTACTGGCCGCACAGATAAAAAGCCTGAAAAAACCATTGCTGGCGGCGATTATCACCCACGCTCATTCAGACCACTTTGCCGGGTTTTCTGAACTGCGCCGTCAGCTAGGTGAATTTCCGTTGTATAGCATTGCGTCGGTGGTGCAAGGCATCGAGCCTTTTCACAATCAATTTCTGACCAGCTACAAGCCCATGTATGGTGATGATCTAGAATCTACCTGGATAACGCCGCAGGTACTGGAAAGTGGCAAGGTGCTAAATATCGGCGATATCGAGTTTCTGCCAGTGGATCTCGGCGCCGGAGAGGCCGAAGCGCAACTGGTGTTGTATTTTCCAGCGCAGCGTTGGCTGTTTACTGGCGATGCCACCATGCACCGCAGTTTTTACTATGTGGGCGAAGGTCATTCAGCAGAGGCGCTATTGGCCTTTGAGCGTCTGAAAAAGGAATTCCCTGAGGCGCAAACCCTGTATGCAGGTCATGGCGATCCTGCCCGTTTAAATATTGTTGATCAGCATATTGCTCAGGTGCGTTTGCTACGGGAAACAGTATCAGCGGCAATGAGTATGCCTGGCAATTTGGATGACAAAGGGCAATTAACCCGCGAAGCGCTCACCAAGGTAGTGGATGACATTCTCGCCGCTTACCCTTACTTCTACGACTATGGCTTGGATGCGCGTATGCTGATGAGTTGGAATGTGCTTGGGCTGGTCAAAGAGCTTGGCTCAACGCTGGCGATGACAAGCGAATAACCCAATGCGCCATTAAAAAAGCCGGCGTCGCCGGCTTTTTGTTTTTATGTACGCTTAGAATCTGGCTGAAGTACGAAAATGTTGTCTGGCGCGGGGTTTTAGCAGATAGAACACCAGTCCACCGACAAAGCCGGCCAGCCCCTGACAGGCAATGCCCATGGCACTGCGCGCACCAGCTAATAGGGTGATATCCATAATGGGTTGCAAACTCAGTTGAATCACCAGCAATGCGGTAAAACCGGCGACACCATACAGCCAACCTGGCAGGCTACGGTAATGCTTGCGTAAAAAGCCGGTCAGGGTAAAGGCGATAAGCAAGCCAATTGCTACCAGGCTGCCATAAGTGGGCAATAATCCCAGCCAATCCTCTACGGTCATGCGCAGCCAGTCGGCAGAGGGAATTTGCACCTGAATTTCGGTAAGACGAGTAAGCACAAACTGGCTATGGGCCACGCTGGCGAGGGTAAAACTGGCAAAAAAGGCCGCCGCGAAGCGCCACAGGAGTCCGTACTTCGATTGCATAAACTGGGGGATATTATAATTTGCGCCCATGATTGCATAGTCGGCCCCACCAACACAATCAAAGCTTTGTTTTCTCAGTAAAATGGGCGCTAATGGGCGTAATGTAATGCAGTTTGCAATAGCAAATTGGCACCTTTTTCGATGTCCTGCCAATGAGTCCATTCATCCGGTGCATGACTAACCCCGCCGACGCTTGGCACAAAGATCATGCCGGTGGGGGTAACTTGCGCCATATACTGAGCGTCGTGACCGGCACCGCTAGGCATTACCACATGCTCCAGTTCAAGCTTTTTGGCCTGATTACAAAAAGCTTTGACAACCTGATCAGACATGGCCTGTGGTTCCAGCCAACTCATTTGTTCAAATTCGAACATCAGATTGTGTTTACGGGCAATGGAAGAGAGTACCTTGCGACAGGCGTCGGCCAGGTTGCGCATGATTTGTGGATCGGTATCCCGACCGACCAGGGTAAATTCGGCCTCACCCGGCACGGTGTGAGCATAGCCGGGCTTGAGTTCCACCTTACCTACTGTTAAACGGCTTTTGTCGGTGCCTTCTTCGCTGATAATGCGCGGAATCTCATGGGCAAAGTCGGCCAGCCCCATAAAGGCGTCGCTACGCATATCCATGGGCGCGGTACCGGCGTGATTAGCCTTGCCAATCAGGCGCACCAGCCATTTGTAAACACCGGAGATGGCTTCTACCACGCCAATAGGCTTACCGATGCGCTCAAGTACCGGTCCTTGTTCAATATGCAGTTCCAAAAAGGCATGAAAATGTTTGGGGTCGACCCGGGCATTAAGGGCATCAATGGCATTCAGACCGCACTTTTCCATTTCATCTTTAAGGAGCTTGTGACTGGCATCATGGGCTTTCTCCAGCCAGTCAGGGGTGAGTTGTCCGGTAATGGCTTGCACCCCCATCATGCCGCCAAAACGACCTTCCTCTTCGGCAAAGGCGTAGATTTCGAATGGAAACTTCAGATCCAGTTTGAGATCTCGTGCCACCCGCATGCATTCAAGGCCAGCCAGCACGCCCAAGGTACCATCAAACATACCGCCACAGGGGACCGAGTCGATATGCGAACCCATGGCCACCACAGGTCCGTCCCAATCCGGATATAAACTGCCAATCACATTGCCGGCGCTATCCAGGGCCGCCGAAAATCCCTCCTTTTCCAGCTTGTCCATAAGCCAGCGCCTGGCCTGCATATCGGCCTCGCTAAAGCCGGGGCGGTTGATCCCTTTACTGATGGGGTCGTAGCCAATGTGGGCCAGTTCCAGCAGGTCGTTTTGTAATCTGGACAATTCGATGTGTACTTGGGGCATGGGGCCTCCGCGCGCGTTTTTGTCTATGGGATGTACAGATGTTAGCATGTATATAAGCCACTCACAGGAGAGGTGCCATGGTAGGTACTCTTTGTAGGGCCTTGATGTTATTGCTCTTTTGCTTCGCCCAAGGGGGAGCAGCAGAGCAAGTGCAGTCACAGGAAGGTTACTTCGTGCTGCACTTTGAAGAGTATGAAGGTCGTTATGACACATTGCAGATCATCTCCCTCGATGATGCTGCAAAGACGGTTCGCGTTGACGTCACAGGTCAACGTCAAGCTACCCTTTCGGGCTTTGCCGATGGTCACTACCAGGCAAGGCTTCTGTCCCGTGATCCCGCTGATCCGCCAAGACTGTTGGCAGAAATTGAAGTAAGCCACCATTCCCTCGAACAGGCGCTGGCGCTGTTTTTTATTGGCCTGCTGGCATTTTTATTCCTGCTGACCTTGCTACTGGTCTTCCAACGGCGGGAGCAAAACCATGCTTGAGGCACAGTTAGACGCCTCTGTAGCCATGTTTATTTTGCTTGGCTTTGGGCTTTTGTGGGTCGCATTTGGTTGGTTTTTGGGACGCAATAACCGCAGCATCGACGACTTTGCCCTGGCCGGGCGTAATGTGGGATTGGCTTTTGCCACCGCTACGGCTATGGCCACCTGGATCACCAGCAATACCACCCTGGTGGCGCCGCAACTGACTTATCAGTTTGGGGTGTGGGGGATGGTCGGTTACAGCATGGCGGCGTTGGGATTGTTGTTGTTTGCGCCCATGGCGGCGCGTATTAAAGCACTGATGCCCCATGGTTTTACCAGCGGTGATTTTATCCGCACCCGCTACGGCAAAAGCGCTTGGTGGGTGTTTATGCTGATTTCTCTGTGTTATGCCATTGGCTGGTTGGTGAGCCTGGGCATGGCCGGTGGCATTTTGCTCTCATCCTTAAGTGATTTGGATTATCACACCGGCATGAGCGCCATTTTACTGATATGTGTGCTCTACACCTTGCTGGGGGGGCTCAAAGCGGTGATCGCCACGGATTTTGTGCAATCCTTGCTGATCCTGGCCGGGGTGCTGATTATTGCCTGGGTCTGTATCGATACGGTAGGTATTTCCGAAATTCACAGCAAGGTCAGTGAGTGGCAACCGGAATTGCTCAATCTGGCCTTTCCCGCCGCTATTATGTTTTTGTTTAATAACATCTTTTTTGGCATTGGTGAGATATTTCATTCCAATGTCTGGTGGTCGCGCGCCTTTGCCTTCAAAGCTGGTATTGGACGCCGGGCCTATTTTACCGCCGGCCTGCTGTGGCTGCCTATTCCTATTGTCACCGGCTTTATTGCTCTGTCGGCGATGAGTCTGGGCATTGTGCCACCGAGTGCGGATATGGTGGGGCCGCTGGTGGCGGCCAAATTGCTGGGCAGTATCGGTGCGGTATTTGTGTTTGTAGTGGTGTTTTCGGCTTTGGCATCAAGCATGGACTCGCTACTGGCGGCCACTTCCGACTTATTAACCCAGGACGGTTACAAGCGTTTGCTCAGACCCAAAGCCGCCAGCGACGAACTACTCAAAGCCAACAAGTGGATTGTGGTGGGGCTGGGAGTGGTGACCTGGTTGTTGTGCTTGCCCAAGATGGCGACTTTGGGGGCGCTACTCAATTTCACCGGCGCCTTTGTGGCGTCCACCATTTTTCCCATCGTGTTTGGGCTTTATCACCCTGGTTTAACCGGGCGTTTCGCCGCAGCGGCCATGGCACTTGGGACCCTGTGCAGTCTTATCCTGTATTTTTCAATTGGCTTTTATGTGGCCGCCATCAGTTCTTGTCTTGTGTCTTTTGCTGTCTGCTTGCTGGGACTATGGCTGAAGCCTGGGCGCTTCGACTGGCGCTTGTTTAAGGAGGCCAAAGATGTATCTCAGTGAATCTCTACTCGCCTTACTGGTGTGGATAGCTCTTATCGGAACTGCCCTGGCGCCGCTGGTGCTGCTGTTATTTTATGCCCTTGACCTTAAGGATAAATCTTTATGGTAGATCCCAATCTTGAACGCGTGATCCAGTTTGATCGTAGTCGCCCCGATGTGCACGGTGATGCTCATCCTAAAAAATTGCTTCGGGCCATTGTCGAAGACGGCGACCATCTGACTAGGCTCTCCGATCAGCATATTTACTCGGCTGATCAGTTTGACCGCAACACCCTGCTGCAACTGTTTCGTCTGGCTGCTAAATACGAAGCCAACCCCGATCGTTTTAGCTCTTCTTTGAATGGGCAGATCCTGATCTCGGCCTTTTATGAGCCCAGTACCCGCACCCGCTTGTCCTTCGAGAGTGCCTGGCACCGTTTGGGGGGGGACATCATGTCGATTACTGACCGTTCCACCACTGGTATCGCCAAAGGGGAGTCGCTGCGTGATGTGGCCGAAATGTTCAATAACTACGGTGATTGCGTAGTGCTGCGTGACTCTAAAGAAGTCTCTGTCCGGGAAATGATGAGCAGCCTGCGTATTCCCATTATTAATGCTGGCAACGGCACCGATGAACATCCCACCCAGGCGCTTGCCGATCTGTACACCATATTTAAATGGCGGCCTTCCCTGGTGGAAGAAACACCGCCACAGCCGTTGGATATCTGCATTGTCGGCTTGCCGGCGAAAATGCGCACCGTGCGCAGCCTGCTCAAACTGCTGTGTGTGTTTCCGCAGTGCTTCAGCCGGGTCACCATCATCAACGACAAAAATGCCGAAGAGATGTTCAGTGAGGGGCAACTGGCACAAATGGAGGAAGCAGGTCTAAACGTCAGGACCTGTGACGACCTCTATGAAGTGCTGCCGCAAGCGGATGTGGTCTACATCAATGCCATTTCCTGGGAGGGCGATACCTTTAAACAATATGGCAAGCGATATGGCCTGGACCAGGATTCGCCGCTGAAGGCCGATGCCATCATCCTGCATCCCCTGGCCAGGGGCGAGGAACTGAGTACCAGCTTGGATAACACATCCCACAACTGGTATTTCTCGCAAGCCCGGGGCGCGGTGTTCCTGCGGATGGCGCTGTTAACCTGTCTGGTCAGACGCGCAGAGCGGGTGTTGGATGTGATTTGACTTAGGGTAAGGAGTGATGAGTGAGGGGCGAGGGCCCCTCGTCGCAGCTTTAAACTGAATAGGAGTTATTATGTGTGGAATAGCCGGTATCTTTGCCAGTCGTAAACAGAATGACATTGACTCGCAAGTCCTGGTCAATATGGCCGCCATCATGCACCACCGGGGACCTGATAATTACGGGTATTGCAATCCTGCCGGGGTCGGTATGGGCATGAGCCATGCCCGGCTATCGATTATCGACCTGAATGAAAGCCGTGGCCGGCAGCCGTTTTTTATGCATGGCGGACAGCTTATCTTCGCCCACAACGGCGAGTTTTATGATTACCAACGTATTCGTGCCGAGTTAACTGCGCAGGGCGAGCATTTCGAGACCAAATCCGATTCAGAAATCGTGCCCCATCTTTACCTGCGCTTAGGCATGCAAAAAACCTTACCCCATTTGCGCGGTGAATTTGCCTTTGCCTTGTATGACGAGGCAAAGGACAGCCTCTACCTGGTGCGAGACCGCTTTGGTATCAAGCCTTTGTACTGGACGCAAACCGATGACCATATTGTATTCGGATCTGAAGTCAAAACCGTACTCGCCCATCCGCAGGTACAGGCCGAGTTTGATAACAAAGGACTGTTCCATCAACTGATTCAGGTGATGGTGCCGGGCACCACCGCCTTTAAGGGCATACATCAGGTCGAACCTGGCCATATGCTTAAGATCACCCGTCATCAGGGGCGCTTTAAAATAGAAACCCATAAATACTGGGATATGGATTTCCCCTTGCCCGAAGCGCGCCCACGTCATGACGATGAATACTACGTAGAGGGGGTACGCAGAGAACTGTTGGAAGCAGTGCAACTGCGCCTCAATGCGGATGTGCCGGTAGGCTGTTATCTTTCCGGCGGTATCGATTCCTGTTCAATTTTGGGCCTGGCTTCCTCAGCTTCCCAGTTTCCCATTCGCGCCTTCACCATCGGTTTCGACCATGACGAATACGATGAAGCGACCATTGCCACCGAAATGGCCAGGGCCACTGGTGCCGAGCAGGATATCCTAAAACTCAATGCTGACCTGCTTTACGATAATTTCGCCCGTACCTTGTGGCATACCGAGCGCACTATCTATAACACGCTGGCGGTGGCCAAGCTGATGATGAGTCAGCATGTCACCCACAACCAATACAAAGTCGTGTTAACCGGTGAGGGCTCCGATGAGCTATTTGCCGGCTATCCGGCTTTCAGAAAAGACATGTTCCTGCATGGTATGGAAGGTTTGGACAGTGCTCAGGCGGCAGAGTGGCAGCGCACCCTGGCGGATTCCAACAAGCTGTTCCAAGGTGCCATGCTGCCCAAAGATGAATATGTCTCCGATGCCATCAATGCCAAGGTCGGATTCACCCCAAGCTGTTTGCAGCCCTGGTTGGGCTGTTCGGAATTAGCCAGGCAATTGCTGCACCCGGATATTCGCGATGAATTAGCGGAATATGAGCCAGGAACTGCGATTGCTGCAAAGTTGGATGATAGCTATTTAGAGGGGCGCCACCCGTTGGATAAAGCCCAGTATGTGTGGATAAAAACCATGCTCGAAGGACAGATCCTGACTTGGGGCGGAGACAGGGTCGATATGGCCAATTCCATGGAGGCTCGTCCGCCCTTCCTGGATCATCACTTAGCCGAGTTTGCCGCCACCATTCCACCTCAGCTTCGCATCAAAGGGAGTAAAGAAAAACACGTGCTGCGAGAGGCCATGAAAGGACTCTTGCCGACGGTGTTATATGAACGTCAGAAGTTTGCCTTTATGGCGCCGCCTGCCCATACCGACGATAAAAAGTGGAAAAAACTCAAAGGCTTATTTGAGAAGTATGCCTCGCCATCTGCTCTGGCCAAAACGGGTCTGGTGGACAGCGATTTTGTGCAAACGCTGATGGCCCGTCAGGAGAGTGAGAGCACACCGGCAGCCGACAAAGTGCAGATCGATGCCCTGCTTAACCATGTATTGGGTGTGATGATGCTGCACCGTCACTTTGTCGAGCAGGATATCCCCGCGCTTGCTCATGAGCGTGCTCAGGCTTTGGGCTGGGTGGTCTGATGTAGATCCGTAGTGGATAGTGCAACGTACTGAAATACGGAAATTTTTTAAGAGTCGTTGCATACTGAGGAAGTGATCTATGGCGACAAGGAGACAATCTGTGATGAAAAGGCTGATTGGGTTGATCGGCGCACTGTGCCTGAGTCTGCCAGGTATGGCGCAAACACCCATGCCGGATTATCAAGTCAGGGAAGTGATTAGTGGCCTCCATTTCCCCTGGGCGGTGGTTATCTTGTCTGAGGGCCGTTTTCTGGTGTCGGAAAAATCGGGACAGCTACGCATCGTTGAAGACGGGCAGATTTCCGCGCCGATTCAAGGGGTACCTGAGGTCTTTTTTAAAAGCCAGGGCGGATTGATGGATGTGGTGCTGCATCCGGATTATGCCGAAAATGGTTGGCTGTACCTAACCTATGCCCATGGCCAGGAAAACGGGAATCAATTGCGTTTGATGCGTGCCAAGCTCAAAGACAACAAGTTGATAGAACAACAAGTGTTATTCAGTGCAGAGCCTTTAAAAGCCACGCCGGTGCATTATGGCGGGCGGCTGGCGTTTTTGCAGGATAACAGCCTGGTACTGAGCAGCGGCGATGGCTTTGACTACCGGGAGCAGGCGCAAGTGCCATCCAATCATCTGGGGAAAATGATCAGGCTGATGGATGATGGCAGTCTACCTACTGACAACCCTGCTATTGAAGGTGGAGCCACAGGCCTTTATAGCCTGGGTCATCGTAATCCACAGGGACTGGCCTTCGATCCGGTCCGCAAGCAACTGTTTGCCAATGAACATGGCCCTAAAGGCGGTGATGAGATCAACCTCATCGAGGCTGGAAAAAATTACGGCTGGCCGGTGATCACCTACGGTAAGGACTATTCCGGCGCGCAAATCAGCCCTTTTACGGAGTATCCTGGTATGCAGCAGCCGCTGGTGGATTGGACGCCCTCTATCGCTCCATCGGCGCTGGTGGTTTATCGTGGTGCTATGTTTTCCGAGTTAACAGGGGATTTGCTTTCCACCACCCTAAAAAGCCAGGAAGTACGCAGGGTGGTGCTGGACAAGGGCAGGGTGACTGCACAAGAGAGTCTGTTTACGGAGTTGGCGACCCGGCTCAGAGATATTGAAGTGGGGCCAAGAGGTGAGATCTATCTTTTGAGTGATGATGGCCGGTTGTTCGCGATAACCCGTCACTAGAAACAACAAGGGCGCCATTTGGCGCCCTTTATGCAATTAATCTGATGATTAGTTGCAAGCGTCTTTCAGAGCTTTACCGGCTTTGAATGAAGGCACTTTGGAGGCTGCGATTTGGATCACGGCGCCGGTTTGTGGGTTGCGGCCAGTGCGGGCAGCACGCTCAGAAATTTTGAATGTGCCGAAGCCCAGGATGGTAACTTCTTCGCCTTTAGACAGGGCTTCAGTAACGGCGCCAGTCATGGCATCGATAACGCGGCCAGCAGTGGCTTTGGAGATGTCGGCGCGCTCGGCCATTTGATTGATCAGATCAGTCTTGTTCATGGATGCTTCCTTTGGTTTTCTCGTTTAGTTTGGTTCTGTCGTTGTCGGTCAGCCGAAATACGCTACCCCAGACCTACAACAAAGGCGATGGTGGCGTGGTATATGAATGCTAAGGCCGGTACCTGATTCCATACATATACTGCCTCTATCCCTTTATTGTTTCCACTATTGTCTTTGATTCTGACGAAATTCTTGCCAGAAATGAGGCAAATGGCGTCAGATTGACCGTTAGCAGCCCGCTATGCTGCCCCAAATGGGTGACAAATTCATGAATCCATTAGCGAAATTTCAGGCTCAGGCCGCAGGCTCGCATTATATCTGCTTGCAGATCCAGATCCGCTTTGACCAGCGGTGTTTCATCTAGCCAGCCATCAGCAAATTCCAAAGACAGAGTATTCCCCTTCACCTTGGCGCTGATTTTCGGCAAAAAATTGTCCTGGCGCTTAATATTCAGCATCACGCCCAATTGCAGGATGCAGATCAGGCGCAGGATCTGCTCCTGTTTATATAGGGAAAAATCCGTCAACTCCGCGTTTTTGATCTTCTTGCGATGAAAACGCACCAGACTGGCCAGCAGGTTTTGCTGCTCCTGGTTAAAGCCTGGCAGTTCAGCGTTTTGCAGAATATAGCCGGAATGGCGCTGCACGCCGCGGGAGTTAATTTGCAGACCCACCTCATGCAACAGTGCGGCCCAGCCTAACAGACTGTGCAATTCGTCATGTTTAATGTCCCAGTCTTCTGCCACCTGATGGTAAATTTGCAGGGTGGTATGTAACACCCGTTTGGCATGATCGGTATCCACATCGTATCGTATGGCCAGGCTTTCGGCGGTGCGTTCGCGAATATCCTGATGTTGCAGGCGCTCTTCCATCTCATAGATAACGCCTTCACGCAGGGCGGCCTGGGAGAACTCCATCTCTTTGATTTCCAGACTGTCGAAACAGGCGCTGAGGATCGCCAAGCCGGCGGCGAAGACGGGCACCCTGTCTTCGCTAAGACCATTGATATTGAGCTTGTTGATATGCTCTGCCTTGCAGCACATCTCAATCATCTTCTGCAGTTCGCTGCGGGTAAAGGTACCGGGCTTGAGGTTGGAATTGATTTCCTGAGCGAGGCCGGCAATGGTTTTGATTGTGCCGGAGGTGCCTATACACACATCCCAGCCCAGTTGCCGGTATTTTTTGTCGATCATTTCCATTTCTTGACGCGCGGCGGTAATGGCCTTGTTAAAGGCCTTGTTCTTTAATTCGCCACTGGCAAAGAAACGCTGGGTAAAACTTACACAACCCATCTGTAAGCTGCGCAACAACTCGGGTTTGAAGCCGGTACCAATAATAAATTCTGTGCTGCCACCACCGATGTCGATGACCAGACGTTTACCCGCATTTTCGGTGGTGTGTGCAACACCTTGGTAAATCAACCGGGCTTCTTCGACACCGGCAATAATCTCTACCGGATAGGGGAGTACTCTGCGGGCGGCACGTATAAAGTCATGGGCATTTCGGGCCTTACGCAGGGTGTAGGTAGCGACAATGCGCACCGAGTCGGGATTAAAGCCACGTAAGCTGTCAGCAAGCTGCTGCAATGCTTCAATGCCTCTTTCAATGGCTTCTGCGGCGAGATTCCCTTCGCTGTCCAACCCATCGGCCAAACGCACCCGTTGTTTCACCCGAAACAATATCTGCACGCTGCCTGCTACAATTCTGGCTACTACCAAATGAAAGCTGTTGGAACCAATATCCAATGCCGCCACATGAGTGGTATCGCGGCTTTCTATCTCTGAGAAGGCTTTAGCAAGTTGGATCATGAAGCGCCTGGCTCTCTTGGCACAGTTTCCAGCGCCTTAAAGTATTCGTAGATCTCTTCCTGGGAGCGAATTTTCCGTCGGTTACCACGGCGTACATATTTGTTGGTTTGCTCCTGATCGATAACCCTGGCCTTAACGGTGTCGCGGAATTGAATGTTGAGAATATCAATCACCCGTTTCTTAAGCTTGGGATCCAGTATAGGGCAGCCTACTTCTACACGATTATCCATATTGCGGGTCATCCAATCGGCAGAGGAGATAAAGATTTTTTGATCGCCGCCGTTTTCAAACACCATGACCCGGGGGTGTTCTAAAAAGCGATCGACGATGCTGATAACATGAATGTGATCACTAAGCCCCTTGACCCCTGGTACCAAAGCACACATTCCCCGGACGATAGCCCGGATACGCACGCCCGCCTGACTGGCTTTGTAAAGATCCTCGATGAGTGACAGATCGACCAGATTGTTAATCTTCAGCAGGATCTGCGCTTTGATCCCTTCCTTGGCGTTTTGAATTTCCTGGCGGATCAGCAATTGGATCTTGGTTCTGGCATTAACAGGCGAGACCTGCAAATACTGAAACTTAAAGCGTCGGTAGGGATATTGAATGAAATCAAACACATCCACCGCTTCCTGGGCAAGATCCTGATTGCGGGTGAACAGGCTGAAGTCAGTATAGATCTTGGCGGTTTTCTCGTTGAAGTTGCCGGTGCCAAAGTGCGCATAGTGAATCAGTTGGCCTTTTTCCTCGCGGCTGATGACACACAGCTTGGCGTGGATCTTCAGGGTCGGAATGCCCAATATCACCTTAATGCCAGCATCGGTCATGGCCTTAGACCATTCAATATTAGCCTCTTCGTCAAAACGGGCCCGCAGTTCCACCACCACGGTAACCTGCTTACCGTTATTGACCGCATCGATTAGCGAGTTGATGATGCGCGAGCGGCTGGCGACCCGGTAAATATTCAGGCGAATATGTTTAACGCTGGGGTCAAAGGCGGCCTGGCGCACAAACTCGGTCAGGTGCAGGAATCGATGATAGGGATAGTAAAGCAGAATATCCTGGTGACTGATGGCATCGAAAACCGTATCAAAATCGGCAAAATCCCGGGTATTGATGGCCGGGAGTGTTGGGTTTTCCAGGTATTCGCGACCCACATTGGGGAAGCCGATAAAGTCCTTGAAGTTGCGATAGGGGCCGGAAGCGATTTGACTGTCCAATGACGAAATATGCAGCTGCTTTTGCAGGAAACGAAGCATGTCTTCCGGCATTTCCGAGTCGAAAATAAAGCGTACTGGCTCGGCAATCAGGCG
Source organism: Aliiglaciecola sp. CAU 1673 (assembly GCF_029223185.1). GTDB lineage: Bacteria > Pseudomonadota > Gammaproteobacteria > Enterobacterales > Alteromonadaceae > Bowmanella. The sequence continues at coordinate 6,989 of NZ_JARHUG010000015.1, read as the reverse complement.
CTGCTTCATGCTTTCGGACATTTTCTCCACATAACTTTCATCAATTTCATCGTTTATGGAGTATTCCGCATCCCGGGTCATCTTAAAGGAATAGGCTTCCAGGCGATCGAAGTCGAGAAAGCCTTTAAAAATGCTGTCCAGGCACAGGCCAATAATGTCATCGAGCAGCACAATATGCTTCTTCTTACGGCTTTTTTCCGGCGGGATCAGCACAAAGCGGCTGGTGTACTCGGTAGGGACTTCGAGCACAGCATATTGAGTGGCTTTGCCTTCTTTGTGGATGCCAACGAAAAGATAGGTTGCGGCGTCATTTAAACGCTCTACCAGGTTGACCTTGCTGGTGATCAGAATTGGGGCGATATAACGCAACAGCTTATTCTGGAAGTAAGCTTTGGCCCATTGCGTCTGGTAGCTGTCCAATTCGTCTTTGGATATCAAATGGATATTGTAGCGGGCCAAACGAGTCACCACATCGGCATGGACACGCTCAAACTCAGTGGTCATCAGCCTAACCCTGGCCTGGATCTTATCCATCAGCGCTTTGGTCTGTTCCGCCGCTTCGATATTTTTATCGTTCAGATGGATATAGATCTGACGTTTTACATCTGCCACCCGCACCCGATAGAACTCATCCATGTTATTGGAGTAGATCCCCAAAAAACGGATGCGTTCAATGATCGGATTGCGCCTGTCGGCGGCTTCCTGCAATACGCGCTGGTTAAAGGCCAACCAGCTTAATTCTTTCGGGTAATAGGGCGTGGTATAGGTGCTCATGAGATACTTAGCAAGGGGCGTATTAGCGCCGGATTTTAGCAAATTAGGTTCCGCATACTGGATGAAGCTTTTGTGACAGAAGCAGGCTGACCCTAGGGCCTAACCCCTGCGGGTTCAACCCTGAGGGCTCAGCCCTGCCATTCTACATCCACCACCATATCGTTGGCGATCTGCTCCAGCGCCTGACGCAGTGGGTCCAAATCGAATTTATCAGGAAACTCGATCTGCACACTGGCCTTAAATAACTGACCACCCCAATTAGGAGCCGGCTCACAGCTGGAACTGAACTTAAGAATATTGATATTGAATTTGTGCAACACCGAAGTGAGTTCCTGCACTATCCCCGGTTTATCGTTGCCCATTATCTCGAGTGCGGCCTTGTGGGTCTGACTGGCCCCCTGAGTATCGCCTTGTACCAGGCGAATATTCAGCTCCGGCATGGCATCCAGCTGATTGAGCAGTGGCTGGATATTGTCTTCGGGTAACTGTACTTCCACAAAGCCAGTGAAGTGTCCGCCCATATGGGCAAAGTTACTGGCCAGCCAGTTGCCATCTTGTTTTCTGACGGTTCGGGAAATGGCTTCCATAATGCCGGGCTTGTCTTTGCCTAGCAGGGTAAAGATCACGGACTTCATTGATTCTCCTAGCCTAACGTCACCACTGTTACCAAAAACTATAATCTACCTGGCTTGCGGGGGCGATAAATTTATTGTCTGTGTTCAACGGCTTAGTAAGTGAATCAGGGCACTAGGATTTGTCCGGTATGGCCTTTACAATGGCGACCGGCACAGATTACAGGGCTTTTGGGTGGTTTCAGCACAAGACAGACTCTTGCACAAGCGCCGCTTGCGACGGGACCGCGTTGCCTCTCGCGTGATCACGGTGGGCGGCCTCACGGTGCTGGTGACACTGGGGCTGCTGATCTGGCACTTACTCTATGTGACCACGCCCTTACTCTTTACTCCCTCCCTGTCTTTCGTCAAGCAATGGTCGGTGCCAGATAACAATAGCGTCATGCTGATGGAGGACTTACAGCTTGGTCGGGCCATGCTCTTTGCCGATGACAACTGTCGTTTGTCCCTGTATCAAAAAGAAGAAAAAGGCAGCGCATTACAGGCCTTAAAAACCTTGCCGCTGGACTGTCAGGGAAGCTTCAAAACATTGTATTTTGACGGTGGTCGCTATCTGTTCCAACTGTCCAAGGAGGGACTGGTGCGGGTAGAGAGGCTGTCTAGAAACGGTGACCAGTTTTACAAAGAACAACTGGCGTCGTTCTATGCGGTAAGTGCCGAAGAGTCCCGTCCGGCATTGGATTGGCAAGTGTCCTTGTCCGGCGATTGGGTGGTGGTCGCAATTAAGTATGCGCAAGGCTGGAACCTTGTCTGGGTATCCCGTGAAAACCCCTTGGATATCCGCAGGCAATCCATCAACCACCAGGGTGATGTCGTGCTGTTACCGGCTTTGCAAACCGCGTTGTTCAGTCAGGGTAAGGAACTGTTGTTTGTGGGCAAGACGTATCGCCATTCCCTTACCCTGGCCGACGACGTAAGCCGTATACTGGCTTTCCCCGGGGACAAGGCGGTATTGGTGGGGCACCAAAATGGCATGGTGGAAAAGTGGTCGGTGCAAAATCAGGACGGTCACTTTGTTTATCATCCTATCTACCACCTCAACCAGAAATTTCAGCTCAAGGCGCTTCAGTCGGCGCAGGGCAATGATTTAGGGGTGGTGCTGGGAGAACAGGGCGAACTGCTACTGTTTTTGGGCACCACCGGGGAGATCCTTCGTAGCAGCAAAGTCGGCATAGACAGCCAGGATATTTGGTTAACTGAAAATCGTCTGTATGTCTGGAATGACAAGCTTATCCAACAATGGAATGTGGATAACGCCAGTTCTATCGTCAGTTTTGATAGCCTGTGGAAACCGGTATGGTATGAGGGATATCCGAGCGCAGACTATGTGTGGCAATCCACCGCCGCCGAGGATTTAAGTCAGGCCAAGTACAGTCTGGTCCCCCTATTTATCGGCAGTTTTAAAGCCGCTATCTTTGCCTTGTGTATCGCCATTCCTGTGGCCGTGGGTGGCGCAGTTTATACCGCTTATTTTATGCCGCAGGCAGTGCGTAACTGGGTTAAGCCCAGTATAGAACTGTTGGAAGCTATTCCTTCAGTGGTGATTGGTTTTATTGCAGCTATCTGGTTGATTCCCTTGGTGGCCGATCATCTGGTTGGGATTGTGTTGTTTGTGCTGTTGTTGCCACCAACTCTGGTGCTGGCCGCGTTGTTGCAGCAGCCTATCGCACGAGCGTTGAGCCTGAAATGGAAATCCGGCTGGGAACTGTTGTTACTGGCTCCCATGTTGCTGCTATTGATATGGTTGTCTTCAGAACTGGGGATGGTCTTGACGGAACTTTGGTGGCCGCAAGGATTCCCGTTTGAAGATGATGCCCATTACAGCAGCAAGAATGCGTTGGTGGTGTCGCTGGCACTGGGATTAGCGATTGCGCCCAGTATCTATGCTCTGGCCGAAGATGCCATTTTTGAAGTGCCTGCGCACCTTAGCCAGGCCTCTTTTGCCCTTGGCGCCACTCGCACCCAAACCTTACGTCGTGTGGTGCTGGTGGCTGCTTATCCCGGTATTTTCTCTTCGATTATGCTGGGATTGTCACGGGCCTTTGGCGAAACCATGATTGTGTTGATGATTACCGGCAATACTCCAGTGGCAGACTGGGACATCTTTGCCGGCATGCGTACGTTGACTGCCAATATCGCTATTGAATTGCCAGAATCGGAAGTCAGCAGTATCCATTATCGGGTGCTTTTTTTGACGGCCTTACTGCTCTTTGCTTTTACCTTTTTTATCAATACCTTAGCGGAGCTTATCCGGGGGCGTTTACGGAAGCATTATCAAAGTGTCTGAGTCCAGCCGTTTCAGGGGATTACGCGAGGGGTTACCGGTAGTATCCAGTGCTGCGGTGGTTGCTGTGATGCTGTTGGCCCTGCTGGGCATGGTTGGCATTATGCTGATAAAAGGAATGACCCATTTTTGGCCTTCTCAGATCTATGAACTCAAATACGATCAGCACGGACAACAAAACACTTTGTTTGCGACCTTGCTGTCGGAAGATTTCACTATAGTGCGGGGACAAAGCCGTTGGTTATTTAATCAGGCTTCGCTGTATCAGTTTAGTGACCAACAGCATTTGATCGAAGAGCGCAGCATTGTCTCCTTACAGCCTTTGCCTGCGCTTGCCGACATTCAGCTTCGTAACGGCAACCGACTCTTTGCCGAGTTACAGAGTATTGTTAATGGCGATGAGGAAATCGCTGAGCCCGAGATTGCGCAGGTGCGTCACCTTGTTGAACAAAAAGTGCTGAAACTACAGACGTTAGAGAGTGGGCGCCTGGCCACTATCCATCTGCGTCTTAACGAGCTGAATTTGCGGGGTGTAGAGGAAGATGCGCCGGCAAAGCTGCGGCTGCAGGAAGAGTTTACCAAAACCATGAGCGATATCGGTGCTTTACAACAGGAGTTGGCCCGTTATCGCATGGTATTGCGCTTTGCAAATGGAGAGCGCTACGAGCTGCCGCTGGCGCAAGTGGAGGAATACTATCAGCCTAATCAGTTCGATTTCTGGCAAGAGTTGGGCTGGTGTTTGGGCGCCATGTGGGATTTTGTCAGTGAAAAACCCAAACGGGCCAACAGTGCCGGTGGAGTGTTTCCTGCTCTGTTTGGTACGGTGGTCATGGTGCTGATGATGACGCTGTTGGTGACGCCGCTGGGCGTGATGGCGGCGATTTACCTCAACGAGTACGCCCCTGACAACTGGCTGACGTCCTTCATCCGGGTTGGGGTGAATAACCTGGCTGGGGTACCCTCTATCGTATACGGCGTATTCGGTCTCGGATTCTTGGTCTACCAGGTGGGCGGCAGCATCGATGCCTTATTTTTCAGTGAGCATTTACCGGCGCCGACTTTTGGTGCCCCAGGCATTTTCTGGGCATCGGTGACCATGGCCATGCTCACCTTGCCGGTAGTGATAGTAGCTACCGAAGAAGGATTACGCCGGGTGCCCAACTCCCTTCGCCAGGGCAGTTATGCCCTGGGGGCTACCAAATATGAGACGTTGTGGCGCACGGTGATCCCCATGGCCAGTCCGGGTATTATGACCGGTGTGATCCTGGCCATTGCCCGGGGCGCAGGTGAAGTGGCGCCGTTGTTACTGGTGGGCGCGGTTAAATTTGCACCCAGCTTGCCGATTGATGGAGAATTTCCATTCCTGCATCTGGACAGGCAGTTTATGCACTTAGGGGTGCTTATTTATGATGGCGCTTTTCATAGCAACAATATTGGCCATGGCTCGTCGATGATGTTTGCCTCCTGCTTGTTGTTATTGTTGGTGGTCTTGCTGTTGAATATCAGCGCCATTTGGGTACGGGCCCGCCTGCGGCGGTTGTATCAAAACCTGCTGCGTTAGCGAAACGGGGTAACGGATGTTTGAGTATTTTGATCTGTCTAAGCCGGAAGTCGATCTGGATAATCTTAGTGCCGACGATGTGGCCATTGAGGTGGACAATCTGACCCTGTATTTCGACCAGAAGCGCGCTTTACACGATATCAAGATGCGCATACCCAGGCGCCAAATTACCTCTGTGATCGGTCCCAGCGGTTGTGGCAAATCGACCTTGCTGGGCTGCTTCAATCGTCTCAACGATCTGATCCCCAGTTGCCGCATCGAAGGCCAGGTGCTGATGAACGGGCGTAATATCTATCACCGTAAAGAGGATGTGGCGGCCCTTCGCTCCAAGGTCGGCATGGTATTTCAAAAACCTAATCCCTTTCCCATGTCGGTGTATGACAACCTGGTGTATGGGTTAAGAGTACAGGGCGTAAAGGACAGGCGCACATTGGATAATGCGGCTGAGCAGGCCCTTCGCGATGTGGCCCTGTGGCGTGAAGTAAAAGACCGTTTGTTCGATTCGGCACTAACCCTTTCCAGCGGTCAGCAGCAACGTTTGGTGATCGCTCGTGCCATTGCCCTGCAACCGGAAATTTTATTGCTGGATGAGCCCACATCGGCCTTGGATCCCATTTCCACCCTGACCATCGAAGAGCTGATCACTCAACTCAAGCAGAAGTACACTGTACTGGTGGTAACCCATAATATGCAGCAAGCCGCCCGGGTATCGGACTTCACCGCCTTTTTACACAACGGCCATCTGATTGAATACTCAGATACCAACCGCCTGTTTACCCGGCCCAAGGAGCAGCAAACCGAGGAATACATCACCGGCCGATTTGGGTAAATGGCGTCTCGAGGCGAGCGAGGGCTCGCAGCTCGACTAGCCATTTACGGGAGGCCCCGGACGGCCGATCTGGGCGATACCCCAAGGATGGGGGACAGCTCAAACCTCAACCATGACCGTTATGCCAGTGGCATTATGCAGCCCGATTTACAGAGCCATTCTGCCAGGTAATAAAAACTAAATGTTCTTTAATAATATATTGATATTAAAGTTATTTAATGTGTTCTCTCTTGGGTTTTAGATTCGGAAAAGTCACAACAATCTACCCTGAAAAATAAGAAAACATCTATTCTCATTTATCTGAACACACCACAGATGTTAGCGTTAAGGCAACAACCCGGTACTCATCGTACAGAGCGCTTATGTGGCAACAAAGAAAAATCCAACTTAAAGCCCGTCCAAGAGGATTTCACCTGATCAGCGAGGAAGTGATCAGTCAATTGCCTGAGTTGAGGAATATTCGAATAGGCATGTTGAATCTCTTCATTCAGCACACCTCGGCATCCCTTACTATCAATGAGAACGCCGATCCTACGGTGCGGCGGGATTTTGAAAGTCACTTCAATGTTCTGGTGCCGGAAAACGCGGCCTACTACCAGCATACCTTTGAAGGCAGCGATGATATGCCGGCCCATCTAAAAAGCAGTCTGCTGGGCGCAAGTTTGATGATCCCCATCAGTGATGGTCAGTTGGCGCTGGGTACCTGGCAAGGGGTCTATCTATGTGAGCATCGCAATCAAGGCGGGGTAAGAACCCTGGTGGCGACCATAATGGGGGAATCATACTCAGATCGAAAATAAAAAAGGCGCCTAAAAGGCGCCTCAGACTGTTGAAAAAGGCCTGGACGCAGATCCAGGCCTTTGATCTAATGAGCATAGTGAACAACATGGATTCACCATGCTTAGAGAC
>NZ_JARHUG010000014.1 GCF_029223185.1 Aliiglaciecola sp. CAU 1673 | reverse complement strand
CAATCACGCTTAAGAAAAAATCAGCCGATCCCATCAATAGGTAAGGAGCCACGGAAAACTCACTGGATGGCCCTAAAAAACAAAACCCCACCAAAATGGTGGGGTTTATCATCAATCTGAGGCATCCCGAAGGATGCCTTTATGTCTTTTATCCGCTTTGAATTTGCAGATTAGTCCTGAGACTCATCCTGGGCAGCTTCAGCGGCCGCAGGCTTTTCCAGCAACTCTTTGATGCTCAGACGGATACGGTTCTGGCGATCGATTTCCATCACCTTCACGTCGACCATCTGACCTTCTTTGAGGTAGTCGGTTACCTTGGCTACGCGCTCGTGAGCGATCTGGGAAATATGTACCAGACCTTCTTTACCAGGCAGAACCTCAACGAAAGCGCCGAAGTCTACGCAACGGGTCACTTTACCGTGGTAGGTCTTGCCTACTTCCACGTCGGCGGTGATGCCTTCGATCATATCGATGGCGATCTGCGCCTTGGCACGCTCGGTGGCGAAGATCTTGATGGTACCGTCATCTTCAATTTCGATGCTGGTATCAGACTTCTCGGTGATGGAGCGGATAACCGCGCCGCCTTTACCGATAACTTCGCGGATCTTGTCCTGTTCGATCTTCAGGGTGTAGATGCGAGGGGCGAATTCAGACATTTCCTCACGGTGTGAGTTGATGGCCTGATCCATTACGCCAAGAATATGCAGACGGGCTTCTTTGGCCTGTTTCAGGGCGATCTGCATGATTTCTTTGGTGATACCTTCGATCTTGATGTCCATCTGCAGCGCGGTAACACCGGTAGCAGTACCTGCCACTTTAAAGTCCATATCACCCAGGTGATCTTCGTCACCCAGGATGTCAGACAATACTACGAAGTTATCGTCGCTCTTGACCAAGCCCATGGCGATACCGGCTACAGAAGCCTTAATCGGTACACCGGCATCCATCAGCGCCAGTGAGCTACCGCACACAGAAGCCATGGAGGATGAACCATTAGATTCGGTGATTTCAGATACTACACGCACAACGTACGGGAACTCTTCCTCAGTAGGCATAACTGCCTGGATACCGCGCTTGGCCAGACGACCGTGGCCGATTTCACGACGCTTGGGCGAACCCATCATGCCGGTTTCGCCTACGCAGTATGGAGGGAAGTTATAGTGCAGCATAAAGCGGCTGTTGGAAGTGCCGCCCAGCTCATCAATCATCTGTGCGTCACGCTCGGTACCCAATGTAGCGGTTACCAGGGCCTGCGTCTCACCACGGGTGAACAGTGAAGAACCGTGGGTACGAGGCAGAATACCCGTGGCCACGTTCAGGGCACGGATCATCTGTGGGTCGCGACCGTCGATACGCGGCTGACCGGCCAGGATGCGAGAACGTACTACGTCACTTTCCAGCTCGTGCAGCAGCTCTTTGACTTCCTTGGCATCCTGCTCAGGATTTGCTTCAAGGATTTGTGCGGCGACTTTGTCGGTCACAGCAGTCACGGCATCTTTACGCGCCATCTTGTCAGAAATCTGGTAAGCCTCAGTCATACCGGCTTCAGCCAGTTCTTTGATCTTGGCTTTCAGTTCAGTGTTCTCGGCTTCTGGCTGCCAGTCCCACTTAGGCGTGTTCACTTGCTCTGCGAATTCGCTAACGGCTTTAATCACAGTTTGCATTTCGTCGTGGCCGTACATCACCGCGCCCAGCATCACTTCTTCAGACAGGATCTTGGCTTCTGATTCCACCATCAATACCGCGCCTTGGGTACCGGCAACCACCAAGTCCAGGTCGCTGTCAGCCATTTCGCTGTTACGGGTGTTCAGAATGTACTGGCCGTCTTTATAACCAACACGGGCCGCACCAATAGGACCATTGAAGGGGATACCGGAAATGGCCAGGGCTGCAGAAGTACCGATCATGGAGATGATGTCGGTAGGGATATCCGGGTTAGAAGATACGACGGTGATAACAACCTGAACTTCGTTCTTAAAGCCTTCTGGGAACAGAGGACGAATAGGACGGTCAATCAAGCGGGCAGTCAGGGTCTCATTCTCAGAAGGACGGCCTTCACGCTTGAAGAAACCACCGGGGATTTTACCGGCAGCGTAAGTTTTTTCCTGATAGTTAACAGTCAGGGGGAAGAAATCCTGGTCAGCTTTGGCTTCTTTTTTGCCAACCACTGTTACCAGCACAGCAGTGTCGTCCATGCTGGCCATCACGGCCGCAGTGGCCTGACGAGCGATTACGCCGGTTTCCAGCGTAACTGTGTGTTGTCCATATTGGAACGTTTTAGTAATCGGAGTCACTTGTCTTTCCTTTTGGCGAACCTTCATCAGTTCCAACACCCATTCGGGCTTATTCGGAGCCTCACGGCTTGAGGACACTGATTAGGGTTCTTGCTATTGATAGTTTCTATCGCTTTTTAACGCGGCGCATAGTATAGCGGCTAAGGGGGGGCAAAAACAGTGTCAAATTCGGGTCCCCGCTAACTACATGCGGGGATGTTCCCATTTACAACATATGGGAATGACAGCGTTAAGGAAGTCCTTTGGGCAGGGCTGCGCCATTGATTTATGCATTGAGGCGCAGGGCATCCTCGCCAAAACGGGTAATCAGTCCATTGCGAACCGATTTGGTCAGGCTATTTACTACCAGGGCATACGAATGATCGATCATGCGCTGGATTTCGCCCTCAGGAATAGAGCCATCCAGCTTAATGGTATTCCAATGCTTTTTGTTCATATGGTAGCCGGGGATTACAGATGCGAAGAGATCTCGCAGCATCAGCGCCTGATGGGGGTCGCATTTGAGGTTCATCCGCCCCTCCCCTTTCTCAGTGGCCAGGGTCGCAAACATCTTGCCTTGGATCTTCATCACTGCCACATCGGGTCCGAAAGGAAAATCCTCCAGCGCTTCAGGTTTGTTAAGCAGATATTCCCTGGTTTGTTGATAATTCATTTTCTATTCCTTTTTTTACCACAGAGACACGGAGGTCACGGAGGTGACCTAATTGAAAGCAGGACGATACTAGTAGAATTCACAAAACACTTGTTATCCCCCCAAATAAACCTTTCTTCAACCCTCTGTGTTCTCTGTGTCCCTGTGGTTCAATTCGCCTATCTCAGAGACACAGAGGTCGCGGAGATGACCTAATTGAAAGCAGGACGATACTAGTAGAGTTCACAAAACACTTGTTATCCCCCCAAATAAACCTTTCTTCAACCCTCTGTGTCTCTGTGGTTCAATTCCCCGACTCGCAAGTCCCAAAGTAATGGTCATTCCTGCATGTTTTAAGCGGGAATCCTGGTCTCCGTGGGTCAAACCTCCACTACATAAAACAAACAGTCATTGACCGCGATATCGGCGCGGGTGGTGGCCATAAAAAAGCGTAACGGCTTTGCCGTATGCAGTTTATCGCCATCCAGTGTAAACATTTGCTGGGGCAGTTCATTTCCGGCCTCATCGCGCACAATCAGATTGTCCAGGCCGCCATTATTAATCCACCCCAGAAAACTGCCTTGTGGGGTTATTCCCTGGTTTTTGTGCTCTATGCTGGCGCAGATACTGACATCCACATCCGATACCCGGTCATAGCCATAAGCGAGGCTTTGCTCCTGACGCAACTCCACGCGAATAGGGTGGCGAAGCAGCTCCACTTTCTGGATTGTCCCAAGCTGCAAATCCTTGGCTTGTGCCAAGGCACAAAGACCTCGAAAAGCGGTTTCGTGAGAGCCACTATCCATCGCACCACCGCATTCGATGGTAATGATGGGGTCTGCGAGTTCCTGCTCCATCAGCGCCCCCATTCGCAGGCCGGTCAGGATCATGCGATCTGTGAAATAACCTGCCATGGCCAGGTGCACAGGCGAATCATAGAGGGAAACGGAAAAAGCAGGGCCGGAGCCAGAGGTGTTGTGCAGATCCCAGGTACACTCGGGATTCACTTCTTCAACGGCTTTCATCACCGCCTGCGCTCGTTGATGCAAGGCAGTTCTTGTATCACCGGGGAAGCAACGATTCAGGTCCATTTCCCAAGGCAGATAGCGATGGGTGAACAGTGGTGGCTCCAAGGCGGCTGGCACCGACGGCAGAATAAATCGAAGGTTTGTTTGCCCCTGACGCCCCTCTTTCAAAAAACGATGTAAGGCAAAAAAACCAGAAGGTTCGTTACCATGAATAAGGGTGCAGACAACCCTGGTGCGACTGCCATCAAGACCAGGCACATCGATCACGGTTGGCCCACCTAAGCGCCTGAGTAAGTCGGTTGGACTCTCTCCTATCTCCAACTCATTAGCATGAAGACACTGAAATCCATCTACCATATGCGCGGCCACTGACTTACCGGCTGACAGCTGCGTGCATTTTCCATATAGCGGCGCACCATTTCCTGACAGGCTTTGTCGCGCTCCATGGACTGCGACAAGGTGCTGAGGGTACGCTTCTGCCAGCGGGCCCCGTTAACACCACAAGCCATGCGCTTAGCGATGACATCCAGGAAAAATTGGACCTCCTCTGACTCGACACCTATTTTCAGTAAACCATCATGGGCATAGGTCAGCATTTCTTCCATCAGACTGATTAAGGGAATTTCAGAAAGTTGATGACTACCGGCCTTGGGCCAGAGAATATGGGCATCCAAGCCATTTTGCGCGGCGCGATAAAAGTTATATTCGGCAAATCTAAAGGGCAGCGCCGCCAGATAGGTTTCCATCTGCGGGGCGATACCGTTAGCCAGGCCGATGGCAAAGGCCGCATTGGCCAGCATATCCATAGAAGTGGGACCGGCAGGAATGGCCCTGAGCTCAATACGCACATGACCTTTACCCTGATGACAATATACCGGCCTATTCCAGGGCCAGATGGTGCCCATATGCACACAAAGCTCTTTAAATTTCGGTAGTTTGCCGGAGGCCAGTACCTGAGCCGAATCTTCATCGCTTAAGACAGGCAAAAGCGGCGTATTTAACGACACCGCTTCGGCAAAAAGCTCCCAGGCGTCATGCCGTACCCAGCCAAAACCAAAAGCCACGCGGGTGGGCTGCCGCCAGCGGCTGCGCTGCTCAGGTAACCTGGTATCGAGGGCTTGTTTAAAGAGTGCCACCCGGGTCTCATCCCAGCTGAGATTGCCCAGCAACACCCCGGAATTGGCGGCGACCGCCGTCACAAAAGGCTGGGTCAGCTGCACCGCATTAAAGAGTTCGGCGAATTGACTATGCTGCACCATCATATGTACCTGGAAGGAGGTATTGGCACCCTCTGCGGTAACATCGTCGCAGGTAATGGAAACCGGCTCTTCACCAGTGATATTTAATCTGAAAGGCTCGCCTCGCAGATGATATAACCTGTCTGCCAGTGCCTGATAGCGGGGCAAAGGGGTCATAAACTCTTTACTGAGGTGATGCTGGCGTAAGGTGGGCAAAATGCCGATGGGTACCACATTGACGCCGGTATGCTCGGCCAGACGCTGTAAGTGATCGGTTTTGCGTTGCATCTCTTCTCGAAGCTTTGAGAAGGGTCGGCCCTTTTGCTGAAACACCGACAAGTTCAGTTCCAGGTTGTATTGGTTGATCTCTGCCTGAAACTGGGAGTCATTAAGGGCTTCCAGCAGTATGTGGTTGCTGGGCGAGACTTTGGCATCGTTATCCACCAGGTACATTTCCAGCTCTGCACCAATACACAGGGGATCGCCACCAAAGCCAGGGGTCCTGACTGCTTGCTTTAATAACCCCAGCTGCTCATCCAGCCGCCGGGAAAACGCCTCCACATCCCCCTGCTTTACCGCATCCGTTTCAATTGAACTACCCATGTCTTCCCCTTAGTGACCCAATACCAAGTCTGGCTGCCAATCCCTTTTTTAGCATTGATTCAGCGCAAAAAACAAACGGCGGGGATAAAGAAACACTTGCAGGGGCTGGAAAACAAAAAACCCGGCCGAAGCCGGGTTTTTTATTATTTGGTGCGGATGGCGAGACTCGAACTCGCACGTCTTGCGACACCACCCCCTCAAGATGGCGTGTCTACCAATTCCACCACATCCGCAAAATCTGCTCTCTGTTTAACGACCGAGGCGGTCGCGGCGTTCTTAATTAGGAACGTCGGAAGGCTCTTGCTGCTCAGCAGGTACATCACTGTCAGCTGGCATAGCGGCTGGGGCCTGAGATACTGGTACTTCCAGATCCTGCCACTCATCAACCTGCTTTTCTTTACCGGCCGTCATCGCGCCCAGCACCAGGCTGATTGCGAAGAACAGTGTGGCCAACACAGCAGTACTGCGAGTCAGGAAGTTTCCGGAACCCGTGGAACCGAACACAGTATTAGAAGCGCCAGCGCCAAAAGACGCGCCCATGTCAGCACCCTTACCACGCTGGATCAACACCAGGCCAATCAGGGCCATGGCCACCAACAAATAAATTACCATCAATACTTCGTAAAGCATGCTTTACCTCTAACTATTTGCCGCCTGGCAAATCGCAATAAATTCATCCGTCTTCAGGCTGGCGCCACCGATAAGGCCACCATCTACATCTGCCTGAGCGAACAGTAGCGCGGCATTATCCGCTTTGACGCTGCCGCCGTAAAGTATTCTCAATGCGCTGGCCGCGGTTTTTTCCACTTTGGCCACATGACTACGAATAAAGCCATGCACTTCTTGCGCCTGCTCGGGAGTGGCGGTGTTGCCGGTACCGATAGCCCAAATGGGTTCGTAAGCAATCACTATTTTTGCCAGTCCCGCTGCGCCGATCTTTGTCAGCACCGCATCTAACTGCCGGGCAATGAATTCAAACACCTGGCCTGATTCACGCACCTGCTCCGACTCGCCGACACACAGGATAGGAGTAAGCCCATTTTCCAGTGCTTGCTGCACTTTTTGTGCAACCATGTCGTCGTTTTCACCTTGCTCGGCACGTCGCTCGGAGTGGCCGATGATCACGTAGTCACAACCCAATTCACGGAGCATCTGTGCAGATACTTCACCAGTATGGGCGCCGGATTCGAACTGACTGAGGTTTTGACCTCCCAGTGCAAATCCGTTTTTCTCGAACAGACTCAGGTAGGGAAAAGGTGGGCAAACAACCACATCCATTTTCTCTAGCCGACTTTGCTGTAAAGCCTGCTGCATGTCCCTGACCAGTTCCAAACTGGCATTTAGCTTCCAGTTGCCTGCAACTAACGGGCGTCTACTGCTCACTGTCATGGTGACTCCAGTGCTAAGGTGATCACCCTTCTCGGGGTGTCATTTCAGAGCGCGCGAGAGTTTACCCAACCCACTCCAAAGTTACAAGTAAGGGGCGATTCAATCAGTCAAAAACTGAGCGAATCGCCTTTGACTGCCTGCTTAGGCGATTTTTTGTTCGGCGGTAACTTTGCGCACGGCATCGGCAATGGTCTCAGCCCATTTGCGTGCCATGTCATCAGTATGGGATTCCACCATGACCCTGATCAACGGCTCGGTACCACTCTTGCGCAGCAATACCCTGCCTTCATCGCCCATATCCTGCTCGGCGGCTTTCACCGCTGTCTGCACTTCCAAGGCATCCAAAGGTGAAACGCCACCGCTGTAGCGCACGTTGATCAGGGTTTGCGGGAATTTTTCCATACCGCGGCGAAGTTCATACAAACTCATACCGGCGCGCAGCATAGAGGTAAGTACCTGCAAACCGGAGACAATACCGTCACCGGTGCTGGCCACTGACAGATTAAGCACATGGCCTGAGCTTTCTCCACCGATATTCCAGCCTTTATCCTGCAGCATTTCCATCACGTAGCGGTCACCCACCTTACTGCGGGCAAAGGGAATAGACAGTTTACTCAGTGCCACTTCCAGGCCCAGGTTGCTCATCAGGGTGCCCACCACACCGCCGCCTTGAAGACGACCGGATTTAAGGGCATCACGGGCGATGATATAAACAATCTCATCACCGTCCACCACGTTGCCCTTGTGATCCACCATCATAATACGGTCACCGTCACCATCCAGGGCAAAGCCCAGATCAGCCTGCTCGGCAAGAACCTTTTCAGTAATCGCCTGCATTGAGGTGGCGCCGACCTTGTCGTTGATGTTCAGTCCGTTAGGACTGGTGCCTACTTCAATCACGTCGGCACCCAGTTCACGCAGCACGTTAGGAGCAATATGGTAGGTTGCACCATGGGCGCAATCGACCACGATTTTCATGCCGGTTAAGGATAAATCTGACGGGAAAGTGCCTTTACAAAATTCGATATAACGGCCCGCCGCATCATTAATACGGGTAGCTTTACCCAACTTGTCGGAAGCCACACAGACCATCGGCTTTTCCAACTCAGCTTCGATAGCCAGCTCGATATCATCATCCAGCTTAAAACCGTCGGCAGAGAAGAACTTGATGCCGTTGTCATAGAAAGGGTTGTGGGAAGCACTGATAACAATCCCCGCCTCAGAGCGGAAGGTCTTGGTCAGATAAGCGATGGCCGGTGTAGGCATGGGGCCCAGCAAGCCGATATTGATACCGGCAGCCGACAAACCGGCTTCCAGCGCCGATTCCAGCATATAGCCGGAAATCCGGGTATCCTTACCAATCAACACCTTGTTGGTGCCACGGCCGGCCAGTACTTTACCTGCGGCCCAACCGAGTTTGGTTACAAACTCCGGGTTAATGGCACTCTCGCCGACCTTGCCGCGGATGCCGTCTGTTCCGAAATACTTTCTTTCACTCATCTTATTTACCCCTGATTCGTGAATCTTATTCTAGTTGTTGATATGCGGCCTGTGGCCGTCACATTAATCCTGTTGGGCCGTTGTGGCCGCTAACACTTTAAGCATATCCACTGTCTGCTGCACATCATGCACACGCAGGATTTGCGCGCCCTGTTGGGCGGCAATCAATGCGCAGGCCAGGCTGCCTGCCAATCGTTCATCCACGGTCCGATTCAGCAGATTACCAACCATAGACTTACGTGACATACCTACCAGCAGCGGCTTGTTCAACTGATGAAAACGCGCCAGGACTGCCAGCAAACGATAATTGTGTTCAATAGTCTTACCGAAGCCAAAGCCAGGGTCCAGCAGAATTGTATCCTCTGCAATGCCCGCTGCCACACAGGCATCAGCACGCTGTCCTAAAAACTGCATGACCTCTTTTACCACATCCTCGTATTGCGGATTGCTTTGCATGGTGCGCGGCTGCCCCTGCATATGCATCAAACACACAGCAGCGCCCGAATCGGCAGCGGCTTGCAAAGCACCGGGCTCCTGCAAGGCGCGCACATCATTGATCAAACCAGCGCCCGCTTTTACTGCTTCGGTCATTACCGCCGCTTTGCTGGTGTCGATAGAGACAATGGTATCCAGGTTGGCCTTAATTGCCTCAATCACCGGGATAACCCTGTCCAATTCTTGCTGCTCAGACACTTCTGCAGCACCTGGGCGGGTGGACTCGCCGCCCACATCGATAAAGTGGGCACCGTCTTCCATCATTTTTTGTGCCTGTCGTAAGGCAGCCTCTATATGCTGAAAACGACCACCGTCAGAGAAGGAGTCAGGGGTAACGTTGAGGATGCCCATCACCCTGGGTTGGTCCAGCGTTAAACTTTGGTTTTTAAATTTCATCTTGTTGCCAAGTAAATAATCATTCCAACCGTCACCCCCGAATGTATTAATCGGGGGCATTCCCGCATGTAGTAAGCGGGAACACCCCCGCATATTCTCGCCATGAAGCGGTTAGCGGGGATCTTAAACGCGAAGATAAAAAAGGGCAGCTCTCGCTGCCCTTATTATTGAGGCTTAAGTTTAGCCGGTGATATCACCCGGTTTGCCGATATCGGCAGGCTTTTTACTCTCGGCCTTTTCCTTTTTCTCAGGCTTAGCCGTGTTGTCACCCTTGGGCTTATTGTCATTGTCCCAATCCGCTGGCGGGCGCACATCGCGACGGGCCATCAAGTCATCAATCTGATGGGCATCGATGGTTTCATACTTCATCAGCGCGTCTTTCATGGCATGCAGGATGTCCATGTTTTCACGCAGTATGGTTTCGGCGCGGCCGTAGTTGCGATCGATCACCGATTTGATTTCGGCATCAATAGCACGGGCGGTGTCATCGGACATATGCTTGGCGCGCGCCATGCTGCGTCCCAGGAACACTTCGCCTTCTTCTTCGGCGTACAACATCGGACCCATCTTGTCGGACAGACCCCATTGGGTCACCATCTTGCGGGCCAGGTCAGTAGCACGCTCAATATCGTTAGAAGCGCCGGTCGTCACCTTCTCGCCGCCATAAATAATGTCTTCGGCAATACGACCACCGTACAAACTGGAAATCATGCTCTCCAGATGCTGTTTGGTGTAACTGAATCTGTCCTGTTCAGGCAGGTACATGGTCACACCCAAGGCGCGTCCGCGAGGAATGATGGACACCTTGTAAACCGGATCGTGCTCGGGCACCAAACGGCCGACAATGGCGTGACCGGCTTCGTGATAGGCGGTCATTTCTTTCTCGCTTTCGGACATAACCATAGACTTGCGCTCGGCACCCATCATGATCTTGTCTTTGGCTTTGTCGAATTCTTCCATGGCCACCAGGCGCTTGTTGGCACGGGCAGCAAACAAGGCTGCTTCGTTGACCAGGTTAGCCAAATCGGCACCGGAGAAACCAGGCGTACCACGGGCAATCACTGCGGCATCCACGTTGTCAGAAACAGGGACTTTGCGCATATGCACTTTAAGGATCTGTTCACGACCACGGATATCGGGCAGACCAACCACGACCTGACGGTCGAAACGGCCGGGACGCAGTAAGGCAGGGTCAAGAACATCAGGACGGTTGGTCGCGGCAATCACGATAATACCTTCATGACCTTCGAAACCGTCCATTTCCACCAGCATCTGGTTCAGGGTTTGCTCACGCTCGTCATGGCCACCACCAAGTCCAGCACCGCGCTGACGGCCTACGGCGTCGATCTCATCAATAAAGATGATGCAGGGGGCAGATTTCTTCGCTTGTTCGAACATATCGCGCACGCGGGACGCGCCCACACCAACAAACATTTCCACAAAGTCAGAGCCGGAAATGGTGAAGAACGGCACCTTGGCTTCACCAGCAATGGCTTTGGCCAGCAAGGTTTTACCGGTACCAGGAGGACCTACCATCAGCACGCCCTTAGGAATTTTACCGCCCAGTTTCTGGAACTTAGAGGGGTCGCGCAGGAAGTCTACCAGCTCAGACACTTCTTCTTTGGCTTCGTCGCAACCGGCCACATCGGCAAAGGTGGTTTTGATCTGATCTTCACCCAGCAAACGGGCTTTACTCTTACCAAAGGACATGGCGCCACGGCCACCGCCACCTTGCATCTGGCGCATAAAGAAAATCCATACGCCAATCAGGAGCAACATGGGGAACCAGGAAATGAAGATATTGGCCAGCATGGAGGGCTTCTCCGGTGGCTCGCCAATGACCCGCACATCATTTTTCAACAAATCGTTGAGCAAGTCTTCGTCGTATAGGGTGGGCACGTAGGTAACAAAGGTTTCCCCACTGCGCTTACTACCCTTAATTTCACGACCATCGATGCGCACTTCGCGCACCATGCCCTGGTTCACTTCATTAATGAACTGGGTATAGTCGTACTGGCGGCTGGACGAATCTCCAGGCGTAAAGCTCTGGAACACCGTCATCAACACAACGGCGATCACCAACCACAGGATTAAATTTTTTGCCATGTCGCTCAACGCTGTAACCTCTGTCTATAAACCAAGTTTGGCAGCACCAAGACTACTACAGTTTGCAGCCTGTCGCTACCAGATAGGCCCTCAGAAAATGGACTTCCGGGGGTTCGGTTTTGTGGGCTCTGATGCAACACTAAGCGCTTGATATGAATACACAAAACGCTAATCAGCCCGATTTACATCTACCCTTTGACCACAAAATGGTCGCCGGATTTCCATACCTGTTGGCCTTTTTCAAGGACATCATCAGGTATTGCCTTTCGATCTACGCTAAAACTGTGCGCCTTGATCATTTTGCCCCGTCAGCCATCAGCAAGCGGCGGCTTTTTTTGCCTTTGTCCATAAGTTCATTAGGCATAGTGCTCAGATGGCGCTAAAATAGCGTTTTTCAAGCATTAACCCCCAATTATATTTGTAACTCAATGATTCTCTCCACCAAACAAAAGCAATACCTCAAGGGCCTGGCCCATTCCCTGAAACCCGTGGTTCAGCTTGGCTCCAGCGGCCTCACTGAAGGCGTTGTGGCCGAAATTGACAGTGCCCTGGCCTTCCACGAACTGATTAAAGTGCGTATCCCCACCGATGATCGCGAGCAAAAGCGCCTGATCATGGATGCCATCGTGCGCGAAACCAAAGCCGTCAACGTGCAGGTAATCGGCCACGTGCTGGTGCTCTATCGCGAAAGCGAAGAGAAGAAGATCCGCATTCCCAAAGGCTGATACCAACTAAAGCGGCATTCGCCTTTTCCAGACTCCCGCTTCGGCGGGATTGTTCCCGATTAATACATTCAGAATGTTCCCATTTACAACATATGGGAACAATGGTGTTCAGTTAAAAAGTCATTCCCGCGAAAGCGGGAACATCCCCGCGGATTGTCAGCGGGTGCTTCTCGTCATCCCCGCGGATTGTTAGCGGGGATAGCCTACCGGCCTTAAAGGCGGATGAATAACAGATAAAATCATACATCGTATTCGTTTTTGCCGATTACAACATCTGTGCGCGACGTTTTTTGATGGATACCGTCATTCCCGCTTACTACATAAGGGAAAGCCAGGTCAGAATTTGTACCGGTGTCACAGGCTGCCATGCCCGAATGCTCATGATACGAAGTATTTATCGGGCATCCATGGATATCCGGAATAGATTCCCGCTTACCATTTCATGGCAGGTACACGCGGGAATGACAACATAGAAAGACCCTTTCTTACCATTTTTCTGTTAGCCTGCATAAATTCGTAGTCAAAACAGTCTGTTAACATGCCTCATTCGGTTCGCGTGCCACTGGTAAATGTGTTTACCAAGGGCGGCTACAGCGCCAGAGTCCATATCGGTCATCCTGCCCATCCGGCCAATTTGGTCTTGGATACAGGCAGCAGTACCCTGGTGGTCAGTAATCATCGTTATCAACCTGAAAGCGATAAGAGCCTTAAGGCGTCTACCCTGGCACAGGATGTTCGCTACGGCAAAGGGGGATGGTATGGTCCGCTGATCCAAACCAAAGTGGGTATTGGCCTGTTAGAGCACGCCGCAGACCTTAACGACGTGCATGTGGCGGTGACCGCCAAGGAGCAAGCGGGCAGTTTTGGCCAGGCCGATGGCATTATGGGGCTGGCGTATGCGGGGTTGAATCCGGCCTATGATATCAGCGCCTACTTACAGCAACAGCAGGTGTCGCCATTACAGAGCTATCCCTACTTAATGTCTGCCGAGCATCAGGCGCAATCGGTCAGCGATTATCTGCATTTTCTACACCAATATCCCAGAGACACCATTCAGCCCTACTTTAGCCAATTAGAAGAACAGGGCGTGGTGGGAAATCAATTTGCCCTGCTGACCCACCGCTCCAGCATTTACCAAACAGATAAGGAGCGAAGCCAAGAGCAGCTGGCGGCCCATCCGCTTAATCACGGCCTGTTTGTGCTGGGTAAACCCAAGCTGCATCGCGACCTCTATCAAGGTGAGCCAAAAACCATCAAAGTGCTGGATGACAAATACTACAACGTCAATCTGTTGAGTATGCAGGTCGGGGAGGCTGAGCCCATTGCCGCGCCACCACTGGATGCCAAGGATATTCAAGGCTATCGCACCAATGCCATAGTCGACAGCGGCGCCAGTATCATGGTGCTGCCAAGCTCATTATTCAGCGCTTTGCTGACCGCGCTGACCGATATCAATGCCGACTTTGCCACTCTGCTTAAACCCTTTGAAACCTTCACCGGCGAAGAAGTAGGTATCGATATGGCCGGGCTGGATTTGACACAATGGCCGCCCATTCATTTTACCTTTGCAGGCGAACGCGCTGAGCCGGTGACCCTGACAATGAGCCCGGATACCTATTGGCAGGTGCATGCCCCTAAGCCCAACCAGGCCTATTTTAAGTTTACCCAGGTGCCGGGGTGGCCCAATCAGACTATTGTCGGCCTGCCCTTTTTAAATAACTACTACAGCATTTTTGATCGTAGTGAAGACACCACCGGCGTTATCCACTTTGCCCAGAAAGCCCCGGTGCCAGCTGTGCTTCAAGAGCATTTGGTGAATACCTTTTCTTCATAATGGATCCCCGCTAACCACTTCGTGACGAGAACATGCGGGGATGACAGGAGTCCTTTCTGTCACCTCCGATATGTATGGGAACATTCCCATCGTTGGGGTTTGGTCACTCCCGCATGCCTTTAGCGGGAGTCTATTTCAAATTCAACCAAACTGTGTGGTAGATGCCCGATAACAGCATTCGGGCATGTTCCCGATAACAGCATTCGGGAATGACAGCATGAAACATTTGTGCATCCCTCCCCGTCGTTCCCTTATGTAGTAAAAGGGAACACTCCCGCATATTCCCGTCACGAAGTGGTAAGCGGGAACCTATCCCCCCACCGTTCGGGTTTGGTCACTCCCGCATGCCTTTAGCGGGAGTCTATTTCAAACTCAACCAAACTGTGTGGTAGATGCCCGATTACTACATTCGGGCATGTTCCCGATAACAGCATTCGGGAATGACAGCATGAAACATTTGTGCATCCCTCCCCGTCGTTCCCTTATGTAGTAAAAGGGAACACTCCCGCATATTCCCGTCACAAAGTGGTTAGCGGGAACCTATCCCCCACCGTTTGGGTTTGGTCACTCCCGCATGCTTTAAGCGGGAGTCTATTTCAAATTCAACCAAACTGTGTGGTAGATGCCCGATTACTACATTCGGGCATGTTCCCGATAACAGCATTCGGGAATGACAGCATGAAACATTTGTGCATCCCTCCCCGTCGTTCCCTTATGTAGTAAAAGGGAACACTCCCGCATATTCCCGTCACAAAGTGGTTAGCGGGAACCTATCCCCCACCGTTTGGGTTTGGTCACTCCCGCATGCTTTAAGCGGGAGTCTATTTTCGAAGCTGTACCGATTGAATATGGATGCCCGATTACTGCTTCGTATCATGAACATTCGGGCATATTCCGCCACGAAGTGGTAAGCGGGGACTCGCAGTTACAACTATTCACAAATTGCTGAAATTATCAGCAGGCGAATTGCTGTCTGCAGGATTAGGCTGAGTGTCGTTCGAGGCTTAATTTTGAAAAGGAGAGCAACAATGAAAACTACAGTGACCCTTTCTCTGCTAAGTACAGCATGCGTGCTTGCCGCCTGTGGTGGCGGCAGTGATGTCAGCGCCCCTAAACCTACGCCACCGGCGGTGCAACTGGCCCCGGAAGTCAATCCTCCTGCGCCTATCAGCGGTGCGTTGGTGCAGCCAGGTCTTTCTACCGTATCCCGCTTTATTAAGAACGGCCTGTACGGCGCCGGGCAGAACCCGGTAATTTACCAAACGGCAATTCCGGAAGCCTCTGATTCACGCAGTGCCTTCTCCACTACTACTACTCAGGAAGGTGGCGTGGATGAAGCGGATCGCATGGAGTATGACGGCAACTACCTGTATGTGGCCGAATACCCTGTGTGGACACCGGATCAAACCGAGCCACAGCCGCCTTATATTCGCGTATTGAAACGCCAGGACGATTTTTCTTTAAATGAAGTGAATCGACTGACGCTCGATGAAGCCGACAGCAATATCAATGGCATCTATCAGCATACTGACCGGGTGGCAGTAGTAGCCAGTGGTTACCCGATGATGATGCTGGCCGATATTCGCGGCCCCTTTGTACCTTCCGAAAACAAAGTGGATCTGACCCTGTTTAATACCGCGGATCCAGAGCAGGCCACTAAGCTAACGGATGTGGAAATCGACGGCTGGCTATTGTCGAGCAGACGTATCGGCGATGATTTGTATCTGGTCACCAGTCATTACCCGCAGGTAGCAGGCCTTGAAATTGGCAGCAGCGACAATGATACCCGCTGGCGCAACTATAACCTGGTGCAGGCCCAGGCAATGGCCGATTTAATGCCCAAAATCAGTATCAATGGTCAAAGCCAGCCGCTGCATAACGCCGAAGATTGCTTTATTCCCAAAGAGGCCGAAGAGAAAGATGGCTCGGCGCAAATTATCAGCATTACCAAGGTTAACCTGGCCGCACCCAGCGACATTCAAAGCCTGTGTATGGTGCAGGAAGCCGAGCAGATGTATATGTCCATCGACAGCCTGTATCTGACCGCCACCCTGAAAGAAAGCACCCAACTGCACAAAATCAGTCTCAGCAACTTTACCTATGCCGCCAGCGGCGAGGTGGACGGCACCCTGGGCTGGCAGGCCAATCCTTATCTGCGCCTGTCAGAGTTTGACGGCAACCTGCGCATTATGACCAGCCACTATGGTGAAAGTATCAGTCATCACCTGAGCGTGCTGACCCAGCAAGGCCAGGAACTGGTGCAGATTTCACGATTGCCCAATGAGCAGCAACCCGAGGCCATCGGCAAGCCTGGCGAAGATATCTACGCGGTGCGCTACATGGGCAATAAAGGCTATGTGGTCACCTTTGAGCGCATCGACCCGCTGTATGTGCTGGATTTAAGTGATCCCACACAGCCAAGTATTGCCGGTAGCCTGGAAATTCCCGGTTTCTCCAGCTATCTGCACCCGCTGGAAAACGGCTATCTGCTTGGCATAGGCCAGGAAGTGTCAATAGAGAGCCTGCCCGACGGCAACGGCATCCCGGTAGATAACCCGGTACGTAGCGGCGTTAAGGTCAGCCTCTTTGATGTGCGCGACCCGGCCAATCCCAAGGAAGTGGGCACCCTGGTCAAAGGAGACGGTTATACCCCGGTGGAATATGACTACAAAGCACTGACCGTATTGCAAACCGACAACGGCTATCGTTTCGCCATGCCCCTGGAACAGTGGCAAAGCTGTGAAGAGGTGTGCACCGCCGTATGGCAACCCCGTAACAGCCTGCTGATGCTGGATGTGGACACAACCGCCGACGGAAGCCTCACTGAACTGCGCCAATTGGAAGTAAAACAGGACGAAGAGTATTACTTCTTTGGCGGTAATGATCGCAGCGTGATCCACGGCGACCATCTCTACTATATCCACGGCAACAGCGTCTGGCACAGCCAATGGCAGGCCGACGCCGAGATCACCGGGCCTTACTGAGGCCTGTCTGAACTTGGGAGAAGACCCAGGGACGGGACAAAAAGGGGGACAGGATGTCCCCTTTTTTGTTTTGTGGATGCCCGATAACTACTTCGTGCATGTTCCCGATAACAGCATTCGGGAATGACGGCCTGACACAACTTTGCGAATAGCTATCATGTCATTCCCACGTTTAGTTAGTGGGAACACCCCCGAATGTTCTCGCCACGAAGTGGTTATCGGGGGCATTCCCGAAGGTCTTAATCGGGAACACTCCCCCCGTTCAGGTTCCGTCACTCCCGCATGTCCCTAGCGGGAGTCTATTTCGGTCACAACCAAACCACATGATGGATGCCCGATAACAACCTCGGGCAAGACCAACTTTGAAACCAATGCAAAACCCTCGGCTCACTCAATAAACTCATTTTTTTGCTGAAATTTTGAAACAAATCCGTATCTTATAGGCCGAATTAAAAAAACGGCCGTCAGGCTGATAAAAAAAGCAGCAGTCATGGAAAACCAACAACAGCAAGGCAGTATCGTCTGTGTCGGGATCGGCATGACCTTAGGCTCCCATATCGCACCATTGTGCCGTAGCTATATCGAACAGGCCGATGTGGTCTTTTGTGGAGTGTCTAACGCCATAGTGGAAATGTGGGTTAAAGAAATGAACCCCGATGTACGCAGCCTGCAAGTGCATTATCAGGAAGGTAAAGATCGCCGCATTACTTACCGGGAAATGGTGGAAGCCATGATGACCGAGGTGCGCGCCGGTAAAAAAGTGGTCGGCGCGTTTTATGGTCACCCCGGCGTATTCGCCTGGGCGCCCCATAAAGTGATTGAAGTGGCCCGAAGTGAAGGCTATGACGCCCATATGGAGCCCGGCGTGTCCGCCGAAGACTGCCTGTATGCGGATTTGGGTATCGATCCCGGCAAAGTGGGCTGCCAGCATTTCGAAGCAAGCCAGTTTATGTTTTATAAACGCAATATCGATGCCAGCGCTTATTTAATCCTTTGGCAGGTAGGCATTGCCGGCGACCGCTCGGCGGCGCGTTTTTCTACCGATAACGCCTATCGCCAGGTGCTGCTGGAAATGCTGCTGGAAATTTATCCGCCCGGGCATAAGGTGGCGCTGTATGAAGCCCCGACGCTGCCTATCGACCCCACGCGGATTGATTGGATAGCGCTTAAGGACTTCGCCAGCGTGGTGGTTAATCAGCACACCACCATGGCCATTCCGCCTGCCATAGAAATGCAAAAGAACCAGGCGATAATTGATCGATTGGCGGAATTGGATAGGCAGTTTGCTCAGTCTAACTAAGGCTAGAAATAACCACAGAGCCACAGAGAGCACAGAGGTTAGGAATGCTGGATTCCCGCTAACAAACTGCGGGTGTGGCAAAAGCTAGCACCGTCTTCCCCGTATGTGGTTAGCGGGGGTGAATATCGGTGAGCAAGGCGAATGAGAAGTCATTTAACATGACTTCGAGAGATATGAACGATGCACCTTGGATGGCGCAGCTGGAACCAAGCCACATGGATGTGTTAGTTACAACAAGTAGAGCAACCAAAACAAAAAAGAAAAAATCATGTCACAACTGATTAAATAGCTGGAATCTATTGGTAAGAATGCTGAAAAGCGCTATTCTAAATTCTCCATAGAAAGTGAAGAGTTAGAGAGATTAAAAGACGAGGAATATAAAGCAGCGTTCGTTGCCCACAACTTCAGAGCCGCTTTTGCTGTAGGTGAAGAATAGGAAACAATAAATGCGCATTGAAATCAGCCATGTTAACAGCTTAAATTACACCTTGAAATTTGTTGACGAACAGTGCAATCAATGATGAATTTCTCAACTTTCAATATTTGAGTGTAACTTAAAAATGGAATTTCAAACTAAAAGACTCATCTGCCGCCCACTTTTAGAATCCGATAGAGATAATTACTGCGCCCTCTACATGGATAAGAAAATAATGCGAAAGATTGTTGCACCGTTTAACCGAGAGAAATCAGAACAGCATTTTAATTCAGCTCTAATACAAAACAACTCCCCTTCATTAACGCGCCTGACATGGGTAATTGAGAACAAAGATTCAGGGCAGTTTATCGGCGTTCAAGGTTTACAGTGGTTATCTCCAGGGGATAAGCAGGCAGATCTTGGAATAATGATTATTCCCAATGCCAATGGGAAAAACATTCCGAGAGAGGCTTTAACAGGTGTAATAGAATACGCTTTTGATAACATAAGATTAGATGCTATACGAGCATCATTCCAGCCTTCGCATTACGCAAGCTTAAGAATTGTCAGAAGGCTTGGATTTGTTGAACAACCTATAAAAAAAGCAGCGCTTGATAAGAACGTATCTCTATACGTTCTTAGTAAAGAAAAATGGTACAATCAAACTTCCACAAAGAAATTTAACTAATTTTTATTTTTAAAATAAACCTACCACAAGCAACATTAAAACTGAGGTGTTATAATGACAGCAATTCAAATATTAGAGAAAATTGGCTCTACAGCTTCTTTAAAGAATCATCAAGGTTCAGGAATAGATTTATCATCACTTGATATTGAAGATCTAGGCAGTCAAAAGATATGGTGCCTCATGGTTCCTGCAGAAGATGATAAGGATGAGTCCAGCGACGAGAAAGATGAAGAGAAGAAAGACGAAAATATAATTCAGTAATGAACGCCTCTTTTCTTATAATTTTCCTTGTTATGAATTTCATCGTCGGGATTTCATTCGCCGGCGATGAGTTCAACTCTCTTGAATACGCAGACTCCATAAAAAGCAAAGACACATTTACTTTCAAAAAAATACTGCAAGAGCTTGACGGTAAGAAAGAAAGTTTATCACAGAAAGAACTTGACTATTTACATTTCTTAGAAAGTTACATGACTGCTTATTCAGGGAACTTAGAGGACGGAATATCTGGATACAAAGCCGTATATAAAAACTCTAAGCATGAAGACTTGAAGGTTAGGTCTGCTGCATCAATAGTAAATCTGTACGGACTTATGAGAGATTTTGAAAATGGATACTCATGGGTTCTAGAGTTACAAAAAAAAATCCAAAACTCATCAGGAAAAATTAAACACATCGGTTTGGTGGCGCTGGCAATATTTTTAAATCAAGTGGGAGAATATGAGTCGGGATTAAGTTATGCTGAGGGTGTCATTGACGATGCTCCTGACCCCAGAAATCTTTGCTTCGCACTCAACCTTTCCATAGAAGCAAAATTCGAGTTAAAAAAAGACGTATCGGAGGAAGCTCTAAGTAAGCTCATTGAAGTTTGTGACAAAGAAAAAGAATTTGTTGCGAGTAGCATGGCATTCATTTGGGAAGCGAATAATTTGATAGGGAAATCAGAATTTGAGCGTGCCAAAAGTAAACTTCAAGCTAGTTTGGAACTAGTTAACAATACACATTATCCACCGGCCATTTCAGAACATTATTCTCTCACAGCTCTCATACATATGCATGAGGGTGAGTACTCTAAAGCAGTGGAAAGTGCAAATAAGTCTTTAGATGTTGCAAAAAACCTTGGAAACACGAGACCAACTGTCAGTGCTTTCAGAACTCTATATCAAGTTGCTGAACTTCAAGGAAAGCCAGATGAAGCATTATTTTATTACAAAAAGTTTGCTGAAGCTGATAGAGCTTATATAGACGAAGTTAAGGCCAAACAACTAGCCATCCAACAAGCCAAACACGATGCCATAGAAAGGGCCAATCAGATTGCCCTGTTGGACAAAGAGAACTCCCTGCTTAAGACCGAAGCGCGTTTAACTAAGCAGGAGCAGCAAAACGATCGTCTCTTTATGGCCTTTTTAATGCTGGTGATCCTGCTGGTTGTGCTTTGGGCCTATAAAAACCGTCGTTTGCATTTACAGATGCGCCAACAGGCACAAACTGATGATCTGACTGGCATTGCTAATCGCCATCATTTTACCCAGATGGCCGAATCTGCGCTTAAGTACCATCAAAAAAGTGCGCAGCCCCTTAGCTTTATTATTTTCGATTTGGATCTGTTTAAACGGATTAACGACACCTATGGCCATCAGGTCGGTGACTGGGCGTTAAAGGCTGCTGTGGCCGCCTGTCAAAGCGTTTGTCGCCAGCAGGATATTATCGGCCGTATGGGCGGTGAAGAATTTGGTCTGGTGCTGCCTGGCTGTAGCTTAAATAAAGCCATGGAAATTGCCGAGGCCTGCCGTAAGGCCATTGCCGCTATTGATACCCGCCCCAGCGGTGAGAAATTTCAGATCACCGCCAGTTTTGGCGTATCTGACTCTACTGTCTGTGGCTATGTCTTTGACAGCCTCTATGGCTGTGCGGATAAGGCCCTTTACCATTCCAAGGAGCAGGGCCGCAACCGGGTTTACCGCTATGAAGAAGACCTGAACCTGAAAATGGATTTACGGCCGCAATAAGGCACCTTACGCTCCCGCATGTAGTTAGCGGGAGTCTATGTCTGACAATACTCTGCGATCTGATGGATGCCCGATAACCACATTCGGGCATGACGACCTGCAAGGGACTTGCAATGTGTTTGGTGGTCTCTTTTTCATCAGACTACTCGGTCGCTCCCGCATGTAGTTAGCGGGAGTCTATTTTAAATACAACAGAGGTGCTTGATGGATGCCCGCTTACTGCATGCGGGCAAGCTCCCGATTACAGCATTCGGGAATGACGGTCTGGAATAGCGGTGTACATTTATAATCTTTCCTTCCCGCAGACATCGAGTGAAAGCAAATGGATTGTTCCCCACCATTTTGACCAATGCTCACTTTCCCGGCTAATTAGTGAAAGGTTTGTCCTAATCTCACTCTGCTTATCTTTGGCTTTTTGAAAGCGATTTCCACAAAGGATTTTTGTTGCTATTTGCCTCATCTAACATCCTTTTACAATGACAGTAGAGCCAATGCATTCACCTAACTGTAGCTATTTGTTATCCCTTTCTTTTGATGAAGATTATCTTGTTTAGCGTAATAAAAACAGGACTTGGAGGGATCAGGACCCTTAAGCCCTTGCCAGTCCATTCCGATTTTTTATCCTTATTTTTCAAAAGCTTATATCATGACAATCGTAAGAGGCGCATTTATTACTTTTAAATCCCTGCTTTTTACCAATTAAGTACGAGGCGTTAATAACAGACATCTTGCCATTAACAAATGGTTATCTCCTTAATTCAGTTATCCACCTAATTAGAATCAATTGGCACTAAAACTTATTGCATTATTTTTCATCAAGTTATATTTTTATTAGCGACCCCATCCTTGTCTTTCACTACAACTTATTTTAATAAGGTGACGAATGAACGAATTCCTGAAAATCCTGACCCACGCCCGCCGCCTGCAAGCCGCCGTTAAAGATTTATCTGTAGAAGAGCTTGAGCAAGTAAAAGAAAAGCTGGAAAGCGCGATTGAAAACAGAAAGGCACAGGAAGCCGAAGCGCGTCGCGAAGCAGAAAAGAAACAGGCACTCAAAGATGCCATTCTCAAGCAGATGCAGGAAGCAGGTCTGGATCTGAACGATTTGGCCGGCGGCGAAGTCGCTGCACCGTCTAAGCGTGTGGGTGCCAAGCGCCCAGTCAAGTACAAGCTGACCGATAAGGACGGCGAACATACCTGGACCGGTATTGGCCGCATGCCAAAGGTGTTTGCCCATGCCCTGGAACAGGGTAAAAAGCTGCAAGACTTTGCTATCTAAATAGCGGCGTTGCAGCGTTAATTTTGCTAAAGCCGGCGTTGCCGGCTTTTTTGTTTCAATTTTTCAAAGCCCCTCACTTATCCCAAATATCCGCAGGTTATCGACCCCAATACGCCAGTCTTGTCATTCTCTGCTGCTGAACAAGCTATGATTTCTTGCATACAAAATCGCTAAAACACTCTATTTTCAGCATAAGGCGAGATTGCACATGAGAATGGCCATGCAAAACCAAATTCAACAGGCGGTGGTCGAAATAAGCCAATTAATTATCGGTAAGCAGCGCGAGATCAAGCTGGCGCTGACTTGCTTATTGGCCGGTGGCCATCTGCTTATTGAAGATTTACCCGGCATGGGTAAAACCACCCTCTCCCATGCCCTGGCACGGGTGTTTGGACTGGACTTTTCGCGGGTGCAGTTCACTTCGGACTTACTGCCGGCGGATATGTTGGGGGTGAACATCTTCAACAGTCAAACCCAGGCCTTTGTGTTTCACCCAGGCCCCTTGTTTAGTCAGGTAGTGCTGGCCGATGAAATTAACCGGGCCAGCCCCAAAACCCAAAGTGCGTTGTTAGAGGCCATGGAGGAGCGCCAGGTGAGTCTCGATGGAGAGACCCATAAACTGCCCTCCCCCTTTTTTGTGATTGGTACCCAAAACCCCATCCACCAGGCCGGCACCTATCCCTTACCCGAATCCCAATTGGATCGTTTTTTAATGCGCATCCAGCTTGGCTACCCCAGCTGGCAGGCAGAAAAAGCCATGTTGCAGCAACCCATGCAAGACAATGCCACCACCATCAAGCCAGTGCTGGATGAGACGCTGCTCGCACAAATCCAGCAAAGCATCCCCAAGGTGCACGCAGCAGAAGGGATCCTGGATTATATTCTGCGCCTGGTTACCCTAAGCCGCGAATCCGAACAATTCCCCAATGCCTTGTCACCCAGGGCTACTAAAGCGCTGTTACAGGCTGCCAGAAGCTGGGCGGTGGTGGAAGGAAGGGATTATTTAATTCCGGAGGATGTACAGGCGGTATTGCCGGCAGTCGCCGAGCACCGCTTACGTTCGGCACTAACCGACCATCCCACCCAGACCAGCCTGAGTCGCATTTTGCTGGAACAGGTGGATCCGCTGGCAGCCTAAGATGAAGCAAAGCGTGCTTGGCAAATCGCTCAGGTCCAGATGGCTACAACGCTACTTTGACAGCTGGTTGCAACAACGTATTCCACGCAATCGTATGTTTCGCCTGGATCTGAATAATGTTTTTATCTTCCCGTCACGCTTTGGCTGGCTGTTTACAGCCTTATGCCTGTGTTTGTTTCTGCTTGGCACTAACTATCAGAACAACCTGATCCTGCTGCTGAGCTTCTTTTTGCTGAGTTTGTTTTTAGTCAGCCTGATGGTGACCTACTTTAACTTTGCCGGCTTGGAGATCCAGCAAGGTAAGGTGGGAAACAGCTTTGCCGGCGACAGTGCCTGCCTGCCCCTATGGATAACCGCGGAAAAAGAGCAGAAAAAATTTGGCCGGTTACATCTTTCGCTGTATGGCGAGCCGGTGCAGACCTCAGTGGATTTGGATGGCCTCAATAATCCGGTGGAAGTGGAAATCCCTACCCCGGCACGGGGCCGTTTTCGGCCGCCGCGTATCACCCTTTGCAGCTATTATCCCCTGGGCCTGTTCCGCTGCTGGACCCACTTAAGTTTTGATTGTGAGCTTATCGTTTACCCCACGCCGCTGCCCTGCCCGCTT
This sequence comes from Aliiglaciecola sp. CAU 1673, assembly GCF_029223185.1. Taxonomy (GTDB): domain Bacteria; phylum Pseudomonadota; class Gammaproteobacteria; order Enterobacterales; family Alteromonadaceae; genus Bowmanella. The sequence goes on along the minus strand of NZ_JARHUG010000014.1, from coordinate 100,646 downwards.
AGCGTGGAAAACCGCAAAAGCCCCGGCGAGTCGGAAGGGCAGTTAGCGCAAGAAGACGGCTATGACAATTTCGACAGTTTGACCGAGTATCGCCTCGGCCAGCCGCTTTATCATGTGGCCTGGAAGCAAGTGGCCAAGGGCCAGGGCATGGTCAGCAAGAAATTTTCCAGTAACAGCCAGCGCGCGGTATGGCTCAGCCTCGGCCATGGCGCCAAAGCGGAGCTGGAAAAGCGCTTGTCACAGCTGTGTTTTATGGTGCTGGAGCTAAGTGCCATCGGCCAGACCTTTGGCCTGGATCTCGGCAGCGTGATCATCGAGCCTGACAGCGGCAATGCTCATCAGCAGGCTTGTCTGACAGCCCTGGCGGTTTTTGAGAGCGACCATGCCCAGGCTTAACCCCTCTGCCCATAACAAAGCCCATCTGCTGTTAACGCTGGTATTGCTGTGCCTGACCGGGAGTTTGTATCAGCCGTTACAGCTGTGGATTTTGGTATTGGTACTGTGCAGCGTGGCGATTCGCCTGAGTTTGTATATGAACTGGCAAAAACATCAGATTTCGCTGCGTACGCTGAATCTGCTCGCCATCCTAAGCGCCATTGCCCTGGCCTATTTCGGCTGGCAGTTGGGGCTGTTACTTGGCATGTTGAACCTGCTGGTGATGGCGTCGAGTTTAAAGCTGATGCTACTGGGCAGCCGACGTGACTACTTCCAATTAGTCGGCGTGCAGTTTTTCCTGCTCGGTACCGGCCTGGTATTCCAGCAAAACATCGCCTTTAGCCTGTTTTATGCCGTACTGGCACTGATGCTGCTGCTTAGCCTGGCCTTTCATATCAGCCCCTCTACGCGCTTTGTGACCCAGCTGAAACGGGTTGGTAAGCTCTGTTTGCAAGCGTTACCCTTAAGCCTGCTGTTGTTTTTGGTGATCCCCAAGCTCGGCCCGCTGTGGCAGATGCCCAACGCCGGCAGCAGCAAATCAGGCTTAAGTGAAAAGGTCACCCCCGGTGATATCGCCAATCTGGCGCGCTCGGCAGATTTAGCCTTTCGGGCGACCTTCTCCGGAGCCGTCCCCAAAGAAGGGCAACGTTATTGGCGGGCGCTGGTGCTGGAAGAGTTTGACGGGCGCAGTTGGCAAGTACACCCTTATCGCAGCAAGTTTCGTGAGCGTATGCAAAGCAGCCGCTTCAGTTTTGCACCGCCGGTGGCCGGCCCCACCTTTGATTATCAGATTATTGCCCAACCCACTCAGCAAAAATGGCTGTATGGCTTGGATATTGCCCGCTCTGACGCACCCTTGGTGTATCACAGCCATGACTATCAGCTGATCAGTCAGATTCCGCTGCAATCCACCTTTAGTTATCAGGTGCGCTCTTACTACAACACACCATTAGTGGCGGCCTATCCAGGCATTGACGACAACATTAACCTGCAAGTGCCGAAGAACGGCAATCCACGCACCCGCGAATGGGCTGCCAAACTGCTGCAAGAACACCCGGATCCAAAAGACTATATTGCCGCCATTGAAAGCTATTTCACCAGTAATGGCTTTCGCTATACCTTACGACCTAACCCGATGCCGGTAGATCCGGTAGACCAGTTCCTGTTTGATGACAGGGCCGGTTTTTGCTCTCACTATGCCAGCGCCATGACCTATTTGCTGCGCCTGGGCGGTATTCCTGCACGGATGGTAACCGGCTATTTAGGCGGTGAAATGCGCGGCGAAGCTTATATGAGCGTGCATCAATACGATGCCCATGCCTGGGTGGAATGGCTGTCGGATACGGGGTGGCAACGGCTCGACCCTACAGTGTTGGTGTCGCCCATGCGCCTGGATTTTGGTTTGGAGCAGGCGGTGGCCTATGAAAACAGCTTTTTGGCCGATGCGCCTTTTAACCTGGCCGCCCTTAAGAATATTGCCTGGCTCAACCAGGTGCGTCTGCTGCTGGCCGATATGGACTACTATTGGAGCCGCATGGTGCTGGGCTTCGATCGGCAAAATCAGCAGGCATTACTCAGAAGTATTCTCGGCCAGCTGACCCCAGGTCGATTGGCCCTATTCGGCCTGGCCGTGGTAGCCCTTATTGCCTTGTTGCTGGGCCTGTATCAATTGAAGCAGTGGCTGCCACACAGACACGCCCCCGCTACCCGCTATTATCAGAAAGCCTTAACAATGTTGGCAGCACAAGGGATCGAACGGCCTGAATGGCAGGGTCCACAGGATTTTTCCGAGGTGGCCACTGCCCAGCTCTCACCACAGGCCGCTGTGTACTTTAAACAGTTATCGGCGCTTTATAGCAGCCATCAATACCGGCCTGCTTCTGCACAGGCACAAAAGCAAAGCCTGCAAAAAATGCGTTTGCTGCTTAAGCGCCTGAAAAAGGCGTTGCGCACCGCGCCTTCTTTTCGTCAACAGCCGTAGTTAACTAGATCAGTTACTCAATGGATGCCCGCTTACTGCATGCGGGCATGTTCCCACTTACTACGTGTGGGAATGACGGTCTTGCTCGGTCACTCCCGCGTGTAGTTAGCGGGAGTCTATTTTAAATCCAACAGAGGTGCTTTATGGATGCCCGCTTACTGCATGCGGGCAAGACATCCTGTAACAACAATGCGAATAGATATCTTGTCATTTCCACAGGTCGTAAGTGGGAATGTTCCCACTAACCACTTCGTGGCGAGAACATGTGGGAATGACGGTCTTGCTCGGTCGTTCCCGCATGTTTTAAGCGGGAACCTATCTCAGATAAAACCAAACTTTTTATGGATGCCCGATAACCACTTCGTGGCGAGAACATTCGGGCACGACATCCTACAAGGCCCCGACGACAAGCCCGAATCTGCGCCCCTCTTAAATAAAACACTCGGTCACTCCCGCTGTAGTTAGCGGGAGTCTATTTTAAATACAACAGAGGTGCTTTATGGATGCCCGCTTACTGCATGCGGGCAAGACATCCTGTAACAACAATGCGAATAGATATCTTGTCATTTCCACAGGTCGTATGTGGGAATGTTCCCACTAACCACTTCGTGGCGAGAACATTTGGGAATGACGGTGTTCTCTTTTTGGTCGTTCCCGCATGTTGTAAGCGGGAACCTATTTCAGATAAAACCAAACTTTTTATGGATGCCCGATAACCACTTCGTGGCGAGAACATTCGGGCACGACATCCTACTAGGCCCCGACGACAAGCCCGAATCTGCGCCCCTCTTAAATAAAACACTCGGTCACTCCCGCTGTAGTTAGCGGGAGTCTATTTTAAATACAACAGAGGTGCTTTATGGATGCCCGCTTACTACATGCGGGCAAGACATCCTGTAACAACAATGCGAATAGATATCTTGTCATTTCCACAGGTCGTAAGTGGGAATGTTCCCACTTACTACTTGTGGGAATGTTCCCGATTACCACATTCGGGAATGACAGGCAGTGACATTTAAGGACGGGCTACACTCAATTTAAACATTGTATGCCCAAGACTAATGTTCTCACCCACCGTTTATATCCTGGCCAGTAAACCTTATGGCACGCTCTATATCGGCGTAACGTCAAACCTGGTGCAACGAATATGGCAGCACCGGGAGAGCCTGGCCGAAGGATTTACCAAGAAGTATGGCGTGAAAAGATTGGTTTACTTTGAGCAATTCGAAGATATGTATCAGGCCATCGTGCGTGAAAAGCAGCTAAAAAAATGGAACCGTGCATGGAAGATCCAACTGATTGAGAAAGCCAACCCTGAATGGCGGGATTTATGGCCGGATATTGCTTCTGGTTGAGTTTTGGTTGATGCCTTATGGATGCCCGCTTACTACTTCGTGGCGAGAACATCCGGGCATGTTCCCACATGTAGTAAGCGGGAGTCTATATCCGAAAGGAACGAACCTCTTTATGGATGCCCGATAACTACACTCGGGCACGACCGCCAGTAACAATTTGCGAATATATATCCTGTCATTCCCACATGTAGTAAGTGGGAATGACGACCTTTGACACTTGTGCTAACGGATACGGGAGCCAACCTATAACAAACGCAGATGCAGCGTGATCTCTTCGCGGTCGTGGTAGAGGTGCTTGGCTTGAAGCAGATAGGCTTTGGGCGACAGCATTTCATCGATGACGGCCAAGGCTTCCTGCACCGATTCATAGCGGCGCTTCATGGGCAGCTTAAGGTTAAAGATGGCTTCTTTGCATAAGCCTTCCAGCAGCCATTGGCTCATCAGTTTGGCCACCCGGGTTGGCTGCTCGACCATATCGCACACCAGCCAATGCACGTTTTTCTTTTTAGGGCGGAATTTAAAGCCGTCTTCCGCAAAGTGCCTGACCTGGCCGGTTTCCATCAGGCTGTCAGCCATGGCGCCATTGTCTACCGCCTGTACAAACAAGCCACGGCGCACCAACTGATAGGTCCAGCCACCGGGACAGGCGCCCAAATCCACTGCCTGCATGCCCGCCTGCATACGCGCTTCCTGCTCTTTGGGACTGAGAAAGAGTTGAATCGCTTCATCCAACTTCAAGCTGGAACGACTCGGTGCCTCTGCCGGGGTTTTAAGGCGCATAATGCCAAGTTCAAAAGGTGAGCATTGATTGCGCTCGGCATAACCCAGATACACACGGTCGGAGCGGGTGAAAAAGGCAAACAGCACGGGCTTTCGGTTATCTTCTTTTGGGGTAAGCTGGCCTTTTTTGCGCAGTGCCTGACGCAGCGGCACCGAGAACTTGCGGCAAAACTTAGATAGCTCACGTCCTTCTGTGGTATCGGGATACTCCACCCTAAGATCGCCGCAGCGTGGCATATCACTGCAGGCGTCAAGAATGGGGCCGATGCGATCGGCAGCATCCAAGTCAGACAGATGAGATATCAGCACAAAGAGCTGACGGGCAAAGATCAGCTGACTCAAGGGCAAGGCCGCATAAAGAGCCTGTGCATCCTCAGCCTGATAACATTCAAAATAGACAAAACCACTACCGCTTTCGGTACGGGCGAAGCCATAACGGCCCAGCGCGGCACTTTTATCGCCAAGCTCTTTGGCCAAATCCGCTTCAAAGCCCGGACGGCAATAGGCAAGTAATCCGGCCATCAGTGTGTCGCTCCTTTAAAGGCGGCTATCAGCAGCAATCCCCAGCCAAGGATCATGCACAGGCCGCCCATAGGTGTCACCGGGCCGAACCACTTGATACCGGTTAAGGCCAGTAAATATAAGCTGCCACTGAATAACAAAATGCCGGTGAGCATGGCCATCGCCGCCCAACTTAACAGTGGCTGGGGTTGTTGGCGGTAAAGCACCACCAACAGCAATACGGCCAGCGCGTGCCATAGCTGGTATTGCACGCCGGTTTGAAAGGCACTCAGCATCGCCGCGTCTAAACGCCCCTTGAGGCCATGGGCTGCAAAAGCGCCCAGCATCACGCCGGTCATGCCAAAAAAGGCGGCCAGCGCCAACATCCAATTCATCTGTTTTTCTCCATAAAGGCCGCCGCCCACAGGGCAGCCTGTTGCATATGTTGTTCTTGGGTAAAGCCTGAGGCTTTGCGGGGTTTAAAACTATGATCGCCATCGGCCAAAAACTTTACCTCGATGCAAGGGGCCAAATCATATGCGCCAACTTCCTGCTGATTACCGAAGGTATCGCGTTCCCCCTGAATGATCAGCATCGGCTTGCGGGCTTTACGCAGGTGCTCTGTGCGCAATTTGTCTGGCTTACCCGGTGGATGAAAGGGATAACCAAGGCAAATAGCGCCTTTGGCCTGGGTCTGTTCAAGCAACATTGACGCTACCCGACCGCCCATAGACTTGCCACCAATAAACAAGGACAGCGCTTTGGGTAACTGCGCTATGGCTTCCATAAAGGCGGCTTCAAGCTTGGCCATGGGATCCGGCGGGCGACGTTTGCCTTCCTGCATAGCGCGCTGCATATAAGGGAAGTCGAAACGATAAACATCGAAACCCTGGGCAGCAATCAACGCCGCTATCTGCTGCATAAAGTCACTGTGCATGCCGCTACCGGCACCATGGGCCAATAACAGCTTGGCCTTAGCTTCGCCTTTGGCTTTATCCACCAGATACATTAAATTTCCCCCTCCTGCTCTTCTTCTACCTGGGCCAGCATCCAATCGCGGAAGGCTTTAATTTTACCCAACTCCGACATGGACTCGTGACATACCAGATAATAGGCATTGCGGGTGATGAGTTTCTCTTCGAACGGACAGACAAGGCGCCCTGACTGGATTTCGGCCCGTGCCAACACGCTGTGGCCCAAAGCAATCCCCTGCCCTAGGGCTGCGGCCTGTAACACCAGCATCGAGTGGCTGAATATGGGCCCTTGGTTCACATTGACCCCGAGCACATTGAAATGGCGGATCCATTGCTTCCAGGCTTCGCGGGATGAATCGTGCAACAGCATGTGATGGCGCAGATCATCGAGGCTATCCAGCGGCTTACCCGACTGGAACAACAAGGGAGAACACATGGGCGTCAGATATTCGGTATGCAGCTTATCCGATTGCAACCCCGGCCATTTACCGCGGCCATAGTAAATCGCCACATCCACATCATCGGTAAGATGGCCTTCATCGAAGTCCACGGCCTTGATGCGCACATCTATCTCCGGGTGAGCAGCACTAAATTTATTGACCCTGGGCACCAGCCACTGAATGGCAAAACTCGGCGGCAAGGCCACGGTGATAGCGCCTTTGGCACCGCGGGCCAACAGGCGCTGGGTGGCATCCTGTAACGAAGCAAAAATATCTTTGATATCAAGGTAATAACTCTGACCTTCCTCGGTCAGCAGCAAGGAGCGGTTTTTGCGCAGGAACAGCTTGATGCCGAGAAATTCTTCCAGCGACTTGATTTGATGGCTGACTGCCGCCTGAGTCACAAACAGCTCGTCGGCCGCCCGTGTAAAGCTTAAATGCCTGGCAGCAGCCTCAAATGCCTTGAGGGAATTCAGGGGCGGTAAACGACGTGACATTTAGATGTATTTTCCATTAGTTTTTTTAATGAACATGCCCGAGATAATGTCAATTTAACTCTGCAAAACCTTAGTTTATATTTTAACCGTGAGATTGAAAAATGCTTAAGAAAAGCGACCTTACTGACATGTCACTGTAATAAACGTCTCACACGGATGTATTTTTAACATTATTTTTACTTAAGGAATTGCAGATGAAAAAGTGTAACAAATTTCTTCTCGCCGGCCTAGCCGCCATCGTTGCCCTGCCCCTTTTTGCCGATGACAATCTGGACAAAAATTGGGCTGAAGTACAAGCGGCTGACTATTTACAAATTGCCATCGCTGAACTGGATATCAACCCGTTAACTTCTGAATCATTGGCTATCAACTTGCCAGAAAGCGAACAAGCGATACTAATCGCCCAATCAGAGCAGGAAGCTGCAACGCCCAAACTGGCCGACTAAGACCGCTCTCATCTGCAATGGGTGTGCTCCTTCGGGAGCACTGCCAGGCAGATAATGTCTTGTTTCGTCCTAAGATACCACAGCACAAGCCAGTGCTTGCCTGGTCTGTGTCAGATCACTTGTAACGGCTATTGTCAGCAGCGCCTGACAAACGCTTCTACAGGCCTTTTCTGAATAGCCTTTTGATAATGGATTCATAAAGCCATGCTCATACGCGGTTTGCATGTAATGCAGCTGTGGCTTGGCGGTTAGTTTTGCCATCACTGCCAACACATCAAAATGCGCTTCCTGGCGCGGGAAAATCAGACTCGTCGGCACCTTGGGACTAAGGTCAGTGTGATGCCTTATCTGGCCCGGATAGAAACCAATAACATGCTGCAAATATTGCCGCGAATGACTCGCTACAGCGCGCCACACGGCAGATGCGCCTGCACTAAAAGCAATCACCACTGTCGGTTCAGTGAAGTTATCCAGCGCTTTTGTGACCAATGCCAAATAGCCGTCATGCCCACATTCTTGTAGAAAGCGCTGATAGGCGCTTTGTTCGTCGGCGAAGAGGATAGGTTGGGGATAAGGACCAAGAATGGAACAAGCCATTCCAGCCTCTTCAAGGAAAGTGGCCAGGCCGTTGATACCGGCGCCTGGCCCGAAAATATCAGTGACTAGTAGCGCCCTTACGGGCACCTGATTAGCCTGCATCGTCAGCTGGCAGAAGTATCCAGCGCCGGCAGGGACTTAATCAACTCATCCAGCGCCTTCATCTGCGCCAGATAGGGTTCGAGCTTGTCCAGTTTCAGTGCACAGGGTCCATCGCATTTGGCCTGATTTGGATCCGGGTGGGCTTCGATAAAGAGACCCGCCAAGCCCAAGGCCATTCCGCTTCTGGCCAGCTGTGCAGCCTGCGCGCGGCGACCATCGGCTGAATCACTGCGACCACCGGGTTTTTGCAAGGCGTGGGTGGCATCGAAGATCACCGGGGCAAAGGTTTTCATTTCATCCATGCCGAGCATATCCACCACCAGGTTATTGTAACCAAAGCAGCTACCGCGCTCGCACAGGATGATCTTGTCGTTGCCGGCTTCCATAAACTTGCTGATGATATGGCGCATCTCATGGGGCGCCAAAAACTGTGGTTTTTTGACGTTGATGACCGCGTTGGTTTTGGCCATAGCCACCACCAAATCGGTCTGACGGGCCAAAAAGGCCGGTAATTGGATCACATCCACGACTTCGGCTACCGGCGCCGCCTGATAGGGCTCATGCACATCGGTAATCAAAGGTACGTTGAAGGTATTTTTGATTTCCTCAAAAATCTTCAACCCTTCTTCCATCCCAGGCCCCCGGTAGGAATGCACCGAAGAGCGGTTGGCCTTATCGAAAGAGGCTTTAAATACATAGGGAATACCCAGGCGCGTGGTCACTTCCTTGTAGTGTTCAGCAATACGCATGGCCAAATCGCGGGATTCCAGCACATTCATGCCGCCAAACAGCACAAAAGGCTTGTCGTTAGCGACCTCGATAGCACCGAGCTTTATTGTCTTCATATTGTTCATCCGGCCACTCCTTTCATCAGCAGACCACAAATATACGCCATATAGGTGCCTAAGCCGTAACCCATTACCGCCAGCAATACACCCACCGGCGCCAGTGACGGATGGAAGGCTGCTGCCACCACAGGGGCGGAAGCTGCGCCGCCCACATTGGCCTGGCTGCCCACCGCCATGTAGAAGATGGGTGCCCGGATAAGCTTGGCAACCCCCAACATCAGGCTGGCGTGGATCAACATCCAAATCACACCCAGAGCAAAGAACACCGGCGTTTCGGCAATTTTGGTGACGTCCATGTGTAAGCCGATGGTGGTCACCAACACATACACAAACACGCTGCCGATTTTAGAAGCGCCGGCCTGCTCCAGATCCCGCGCTTTGGTGAAAGACAAAACAATACCGAAGGTCGTGGCGAATACCACCAGCCAGAAAAATTGGCTATGCAGGCTGTATTGCTCGCCCCAGGGGGCGTTTTCCACCATCCACGGCTGGATCAGATCAGCGGCAAAATGGGCAACACCGGAGGCGCCAAGGCCAACGGCCACAATCAACATCAGATCGCGAAGTGTGGGAATACGGGTCTTCTCGCGCTCAAAGGTTTCCACCCGCTGGATAATGTCTTTAATGGCACTGGTATCGGCACCACTTTTGGCATCCAGATCCGGCGCTCTGGCGGCCATCACCAGCAACACCGCCATCCACAGATTGGCGACAATAATGTCCACGGTCACCATGGCCGAGAAAATGCCGCCGCCTACTTCGAAGATTTCCTTCATGGCCGCCTGATTGGCGCCGCCGCCTATCCAGCTGCCGGCGATGGTAGTTAAGCCGCGCCATACTTCATCAGGACCTTGTCCACCCATGGCTTCCGGGGCCACCGCGGACATAATCAACAACGCAATCGGGCCTCCGATGACAATACCTACCGTACCGGTGAAAAACAAAATCAAAGCTTTGGGACCGAGGGACATGATGGCCTTCAGATCCATGCTTAAGGTCAGAAGTACTAAACATGCCGGTAACAAAAAGCGTGAGGCCACGTAATAGGCCGCTGAAGCGTGGCCATCCACCACGCCAAAGGTATTGAGTAAGGAGGGAAAGAAATAGCACAACAATAAGGCCGGCACATATTGGTAAAAACGCCGAAAGACCGGGTGACTGCTATGGGACGTGTAAAACACCGCACCGAGGATGGCGGCGAGTAAGCCGAACACGACGGCATCATTGGTGATCATCGGGGCTTGGGTCATGAATTCTCCTGTGAAAATGGCCCAATAGCACTAGCTAGTGCAATACGACAGGTTCAGTCTGATAACGCCAAAGCTGCATTTTCAGCAACTGAGCGGCGGGATCTTTGGGGCAATGGCGGATAAAAAAGCGGTAGTCTGCCAGTGCCACGCCATGACAATCAAGTTGTTGATATAAAAAGCCTCTGTCACGACGCTCATAGGGATCGTCAGGACAAAGCTGCACCAACAAATCGGTGGCAACCAGGGCTTGCTGGTAACGTTGTTCGTCAAAGCAGGCCGCTTTAAGGTTATTCAGTAAACGGATCATCAGCGCCTTACAACCAGCCGGAGCAACGTCCTTCAAGCTCATATCACTGTCTTCGTCGCTGTGTTGCTGATACAACTGCTCCAGTTGTCGCCAGCTCAACTGACGCCCGTCCAGGGCATCGAAAAACATTAAGCGTGCACCGCCGAGCTCACAGCGGATAAGACAGTAGCCTGGCAGAATTACTTCGCGAAGATTAAGGCCCAAGCTGCGACCGATGTTGCAAAACAAGATCGCCAGGGTCACCGGGCTGCCGGTATGGTGATCCATCACCATGTCAATCAAACCATGGCGTGAAGAAAGCGGTGCATATTCGTCCACACCAAAGGCCAATTCACGGTAAAACAGATGTACCAATTGCAATAACTTGGTGCGCTCGTTGTCGTCTGTATTGATGCGGGAGAAGCAAAACTGTTGCCATTGGGCGACCTGCGCCAGATACTTTTCAATATCCAGCGCCGGGTTAAAAGCCTTGGCCACCAATAGCGCCCCAAGCAGGGACTGCTCTTCCTGAATGGCTTGTGTCAGGGTCAAAACACCAACCTCATCACAATCAGGAGAACAGCAAAGGCTGCTTCAATACCGCGACTTTCGCGGCGAACGCCAGCCAGCTGATAGCACCGATGAAGCCCACCCAACGCATGGCTGTGGTACGACCCAATTTAAGTGCAACCAGCCCCATCAGGATATACAGCAATACGGCGAACAGTTTTTCTGTGACCCACAAATGCACAAAAGGATATTGCGCAATCAGTACGCACAGTGCGGCAGCAGAAGCGAGTAGTAGCGTATCCACCACATGGGGCAGCACTTTTACCCACTTTCGTTGCAATTGCGGGGAATCTTTTAAACGCCAGTAAAAGCGCAGAATAAACAGAGCGAGGCTAATAGATATAAGGCTGAGGTGCAGATGCTTAACCAGCATATACATAGACGCTTCCTTTTTATTATTTTTTTAGCAGGTACAAAAAATTTGCCGATGCGGGCCCAACTTTACTGTGCTGCGACAGTAAAATCGAGCCCTGTTTGAAGACTTTATTCTAACTAGCTGATAGGCGGTTTAATTTGGTAGTCAGTCAGGCTGAGGATGGGCTGAGAGAATTTCCTCTAAGCGGCCTTTGTTGGACATCAAAATATCCACTAACTTGGGATCAAACTGCTTGGCGCGCTGGGCCTGGATGGTTTCCAGCACTTTGTCCAAAGGCCAGGCTTCCTTGTAGCAATTTTTACTGATCAAGGCATCTATTACATCGGCAATTGCCGTGATCCGGCAATTGATATCGATTTCATCGCCTTTGAGCCCCTGTGGATAGCCGTTACCATCCCAATGCTCATGGTGGTCGCGGGCCAGCAATGCGGCGGTTTTGATAATCGGGCGCTTGGAATCCTTCAGCAACTCGTAGCCAAATTTTGCATGATTGCGAACAATGGCTTTCTCCTGCTCATTCAGTCTACCGGGCTTGCCCAACACGTTATCGGGAATACTGATTTTGCCAATATCGTGCAAAGGCACCGCCAGCTTGAGGATCTCCACCTCTTCTTCATTAAGGCCGTATTCGGTTCCCAGCAATTCACAGATAAGACGCATACGCTCAATATGGCAACTGCCTTCGTACTGCTTTTCCATGGCCTGACCGAGACGCTCAACAATCTCTCGCTGGGTGTCTTCGATATCTTTGGTCAACATCACGTTATCAAAGGCAATCTGTACGTTTTGCGAGAAAATCTCCAGTAAATGCTTGTCTAGTTCATTGAGCTTGCGTGGCAATCCAGACAGATACAACAAGGAGCCACGGTGCGACTTGCTATCGCAATAGGCCACCAAATATTCATCGGCATAAATAATACGCTTTTGCTTCAAGGCTTTGTGACAAGCCTCCAGTTGCTCGCCATCCAGCGCCTGCTCCAACAGTTTACCTTCGTATTCCTCCAACTCGCCTTTGGCGGTGAACACGTAAAAATCGGAGGATTCGGTGTTGGTAATAGGCTTGGGACCAGCAACCGCCGAGGTAATATAGGCCGCCTCATGGGTACCCCCAAGGAGCGATGACAATTGCTGGATAATACCGTTAAGAAAATGCTCAAGACTGTGGATGCTGAAAAGGTTGGCGGAAGCTGAAATGATTTTCTCCAGACCTTCGCGGTTTTCCTCTATGGCAATAATGTCACGGTAGGAGCGCAAGGTGGAAATCACTACGGTAAACAGCTTTTGTGCGGTCAGTTCGGTCTTGGATTTGTAATCGTTGATATCGTAATTGATGATAATGTCTTTTTCCGGCGCCTGACCGGGCTGGCCTGTACGCAGAATGATGCGGGTGAAATGGTTGTTGGCTTCATTGCGAATAAATTCCGCCACCCGCAAGCCTGCATCGTCGGTTTCCATCACCACATCTAACAGGGTGATGGCGATATCCTTGTGCTGCATAAAGAGTTGCTTGGCTTCTTGACCAGAGTAAGCGCTTAAGAATTCGATGCCCTTTTCCTGAAACACAAAATCACTTAAGGCCAGCTTGGTGACCGCATGAACTTCGGGTTCGTCGTCGACAATTAAAATCTTCCAATTGTCACGACTAACTGGCAAGTCATCATCAGACTCATCCATGAACAACAAATCATCGGACATTCAAACATCTCCGTGCAGCAACTCTGACACCATGGGGCTCATTTCGCCAACCATGCCTAAGCAATTACGACCAAAGACGGCGTTGAAGTGGTTTAGCCCAGCCGTCCCAAAGTGACGCGGTCAAGCCCGGCCAAATCCTGCACTGTGCGCACATCTGTAAAGCCATGGGCGTTTAGCAAGTCGCGCACATTTTCGCCTTGATCGTACCCATGTTCCAGCAGCAGCAAACCAGAATCAACAAGATATTGAACAGAAAGTTGAATTATTTTTAACAAATCCGCCATCCCGGCATTATCGGCGATAAGCGCACTTAAGGGCTCAAAGCGCACATCACCTTGGGCCAGATAAGGACTGGCGGGGTCCACGTACGGCGGATTGCTGAGGATAAGATCGAAACGCTGTGCTTCTATGGCGTCAAACCAGTCGCTTTGCAAAAAGCGCGCATTAGTAACCTGGTTGATTCTGGCATTGTCATTGGCCAGTGCCACAGCCTCAGCTTTGATATCAACACCAAGCACCTGCCAGTCAGGCCGCTCGCTGGCGAGGGCTAACGCGATAGCGCCGGTACCGGTGCCAAGGTCGAGCACATTGGCTGCTCTTTGCTCACAAAGCGACAGGGCAGTTTCCACCAACAACTCGGTTTCTGGTCTTGGGATCAGGGTGTGTGGACTGACGTTGAGGCGCAAACTCCAGAAATCCCGATAACCTATCAGATGGGCAATGGGATGGCCCGCTTCGCGCTTGACCACCATGCTCTGAAACTGCTGCCACTGCGCTTCACTCAAGGCGCGCTCCGGCCATGTATGCAGGTAGATAGCGGGTTTTTCCAGGCAATGAGCCAACAGCACCTTGGCATCCAGGGCCGGGCTTTCTGATGCTGCAAATTGGGATTTGGCCCAGGTCAATGCCTGGGCAATGCTAACCGGCGTCTCAGGCCTCATCTGACAATGACGCCAACAGGTCGGCCTGGTGCTCCTGGCGAATGGGTTCGATGATGCTGTCCAAGTCCCCTTCTACCACTTCATCCAGACGATACAGGGTCAGATTGATGCGATGGTCGGTGATCCGGCCTTGCGGGTAGTTATAGGTGCGGATTCGCTCGGAGCGATCGCCGCTACCCACCAGATTACGACGGGTTGTGGCTTCTTCAGCAGCGCGCTTGTCCTGCTCCACCTGGTTTAACCTGGCGGCCAACACCGACATGGCCTTGGCGCGGTTTTTATGCTGCGAACGTTCGTCCTGGCATTCCACCACGAGGCCCGATGGCAGGTGGGTAATACGAATTGCTGAGTCAGTCTTGTTAACGTGCTGACCACCGGCGCCGCTGGCGCGGAATGTGTCGACCCGAAGATCGGCCGGGTTGATCTGAATGGCTTCAGATTCAGGCAACTCCGGCAACACAGCAACTGTGCAAGCTGAGGTATGGATACGGCCCTGGGATTCGGTTTCCGGGACCCGTTGCACGCGGTGACCGCCGGATTCAAATTTCAGAATGCCGTAGGCGCCTTCGCCAATTACGTTAGCAATCACTTCCTTATAACCACCGTGCTCGCCTTCGTTGGCACTGACAACCTCAACTTTCCAGCGGCGACGCTCGGCATAGCGGCTGTACATACGGAACAAGTCACCGGCAAAAATGGCTGCCTCGTCACCACCGGCCCCGGCACGGATTTCCAGGAAGCAGTTACGCTCATCATTGGGATCTTTGGGCAACAGTAAAAGCTGCAGCTCGCTTTCCAATGCCTGCATCTTGGCCTTCGCGGATTTGATTTCGTCCTCGGCCATTTCACGCATCTCGGCGTCGTCTTCCTTTAGCATGTCCTGGGCACTGGCCAAATCGTCCTGTGCTTGCTGGTATTGACCGAAGCATTTGGCCAAATCTTCAAGCTGCGCATACTCCTTCGACAGGGCGCGGAACTTGTCCTGGTTGGCAATGGTTTGCGCGTCGCTGAGTAAGGCTTGCACTTCCTCGAAGCGTTCAATCAACGACTCTAGCTTGCGCTGTACGGATAATTTCATGACTTTCCCGGTGTCTGCCACAAGGGCCGGCAGCCCTTGTTTAATGGTCTATGTCTTGTCCTGCGACAGTCCGAAGACTTGCTGCAACAGGTTTAACAGGTTCTCATCCTGGTCCAGCGCTGCCCGGCGAATGGCCTGGGTCGGCGCGTGGATCAAATTACTGGTTAATTTATTGGCCAACTCGGTGACTACCTGTTCGGCAGGACGTCCCTCAGCCAGCTGTTTCAATGCCTTTTCATGGAGCTTGGCTTTGAAGGATTCACTTTGCTCGCGGTATTGGCGGACCAGATCGATGGCGCCCCGCGCTTCCTGCCACTGAGTAAATTCCACCACACCGGCGTCGACAATCAGCTCTGCTGCCTCGGCAGCGGTTTGTCTGGACGCCAGGTTTTGCTGCACGATTTCCTGCAAATCGTCCACGGTATACAGATAAGCATCGTCCAACTCGGCTACTTCTGCCTCGATATCCCTTGGCACGGCCAAATCCACTAAGAACATGGGTTGATGGCGGCGCTGCTTGAGGGCCGTTTCCACCACCCCTTTACCCAGAATCGGCAACTGACTGGCAGTGGAACTGATCACCACGTCGGCCTGGGCCAAATGCTCCGGAATTTGCGACAAGGTCATCACCTGCGCCCCTAAGGGCTCGGCCAGCTCATTGGCTCTGGCCAAGGTGCGGTTGGCCACCATCATCTGGCTTACGCCTTGTTCCGACAAATGCCTGGCGACCAGTTCGATGGTCTCCCCGGCACCTATCAACAATACTTTTACTTTTTCCAGCGACGAGAATATGTGCTTGGCCAGTTGCACCGAGGCAAACGCCACCGACACGGCATTGGCGCCAATATCGGTCTGGGTGCGGACCTTCTTGGCAATGGCAAAGGTATGCTGGAATAAACGCTCGAAATTGGCACCCACGGCACCGCTGTCCTTAGCTTGGGTATAGGCCTGCTTGACCTGCCCCAGGATTTGCGGCTCGCCGAGCACCATGGAGTCTAAACCACAGGCTACCCGCATCAGGTGTTTCACCGCGTCTTGCTGGGCATGAAAATAACTGCTTTTTTCCAATACCGGATGCTCGATGCCATGAAAACCGGCAATCCAGGCCCTTAAACCTGCTACTTGGGCATCATCCAGGTCAGCATAAATTTCAGTGCGATTACAGGTGGAGAGGATCACCGATTCATTGGCCTGCAACTCTTGACGAATAGACAGCAGTGCGTCCATCACGTTGTCTGGCGTGAAGGCAACCTTTTCTCTGACCTCCACTGGGGCCGTGTTGTGATTGATACCAAATGCAATTAGGGCCATGTGGATGTCGAGCGCAAGACCTGTTTAAGCCGTCAATTTCGGCGTGGCATTGTACGCAAAAGCCAAACCTATTGAAAGCGCTTGGCGTTCTGTGTTCCCATAGCGCCAACTCTATTTGTGGCAGGTTTGTGATGCCCCGCTCCCAGGTTCTCGGCTTCCCCTTTCTTTTGATACTGCTGACTTTACTCAGTGCTTGCGCCAGCGTGCCCAGGGTGGAGCAGGTTGTGGATGCCAGTGAACACCAGCAAGCGCTGGCCCAGCTGAAGCAGTGGCGCATCAACGGTAAACTGGCCTTTAAAGGCGAAAATGACAAGTTCAGCGCCGCCCTGAATTGGCGACAATCCGACACAGACTATGAATTGCTGCTCAGCAATTTATTTGGCACGACCTTGCTGAAAATGACCCAGCATCAGGGTCTGGTGGAGCTTCAATATGATGGTAAGGACTATCAGCACTATGATGCGGCTTCACTTTTACACAGCCTCACCGGCTGGCAAATGCCGGTGAATGATTTACCGCTGTGGCTAAAGGGCCAGCGCACCGACGGCACGCGAATATTACAGGCAGATAAGGGACTGATTTATCAGT
The DNA here is from genome assembly GCF_029223185.1 of Aliiglaciecola sp. CAU 1673. GTDB lineage: Bacteria > Pseudomonadota > Gammaproteobacteria > Enterobacterales > Alteromonadaceae > Bowmanella. Next base: position 83,595 of record NZ_JARHUG010000014.1, on the reverse strand, counting down.
TGGAATCACCACAGGGCTGGTTGGTGGAATTGGCGGACTACCGTCAGGTAGATAACTATGCGCTGCCTTACTCTTTGCAATTAACGGCAGGTCAAAACCAGATAAAGATCCGGGTAAATCAATGGACACTCAACTGATCCGCTGGCCGTCTCCGGCCAAGCTCAATCTGTTCCTGCATATATTAGGACGCCGTGAAGACGGCTATCATCGCCTGCAAAGTCTGTTTCAACTCTTAGATCAAGGCGACAGCCTGCAGTTTGAGGTTACTGACGATAGTCAGATTCAGTTAGTAACCCCCATACCCGGCGTACCCGATGAAGATAATCTGGTGGTCAAAGCGGCCAGATTGCTGCAAAAACACGGCAAGGGCACAAAGGGCTGCCGGATTTATCTGGATAAAAAGCTGCCCATGGGCGGTGGTATCGGCGGTGGCTCGTCCAATGCGGCAACCACATTGCTGGCGTTGGATCATCTGTGGCAGTTGGATCTTGGCATCGACAAACTGGCCGAAATTGGCCTGCGTCTTGGTGCCGATGTCCCGGTCTTTGTCAGGGGGCATACCGCCTTTGCCGAGGGCGTGGGCGAGCATCTTTATCCGGTGTCCCAACCTGGGTTATGGTATCTGGTGGTCAGTCCCGGCATCCATGTGGCGACTAAAGATATCTTTACCCATCCTGACCTACCAAGAAACACCCCCCCCCTTCGCTGGCAGGATTATCAGTTCGAAAGTACCCATAATGACTGCCAGGAACTGGTTTGTAAGCTGCACCCTAAAGTTGCAAAGATATTACAGTGGTTGCTAGAATACGCGCCGTCGCGAATGACAGGCACAGGGTCCTGTTTATTTGCCGTTTTCCCCGATAAAGTTCAGGCCGAAAGGCTGCTGGCGGCCCTGCCAGAGGGTTGCCGGGGTTTCGTGGCGCAAGGAGTGAATTATTCACCTGTGCACAGCCTGCTTGAGAGGTTAAAACGGCTAGAATAAGTCCGGTGTCGATACAATTTAGACCGCCCACTGAGGATCCTACTGTGCCGGACATGAAGCTTTTTGCTGGTAATGCCATTCCAGAACTCGCCCAGAAAGTAGCCAACAGACTCTACACCAAACTGGGCCACGCCAGTGTAGGACGATTCAGCGACGGAGAAATCAGCGTCGAAATCCATGAAAATGTCCGCGGTTCCGATGTCTTTATTATCCAATCTACCTGTGCCCCTACTAACGATAACCTGATGGAACTGATCGTGATGATCGACGCCCTGCGTCGTGCATCAGCCGGTCGTATCACCGCCGTACTGCCCTACTTCGGTTATGCCCGTCAGGACCGCCGCGTACGCAGCGCCCGTGTGCCGATTACCGCCAAGGTGGTTGCCGATTTTCTGTCAAACGTCGGCGTTGACCGCGTATTGACCGTCGACCTGCACGCCGAGCAGATCCAGGGCTTTTTCGACGTGCCGGTGGATAACGCCTTCGGTACTCCGATCCTGCTTGAAGATATGCGTCAGCGCGAATTCCATAACCCAGTGGTGGTATCACCGGATATCGGTGGTGTGGTGCGTGCCCGCGCTTTGGCCAAGGTCCTGAATGATCTGGATTTGGCCATTATCGATAAACGTCGTCCTAAGGCCAATGTGTCTCAGGTGATGCATATTATCGGTGATGTGCAGGACCGTGACTGCATTATCGTTGATGACATGATTGATACCGGCGGCACCTTGTGCAAAGCCGCTATCGCATTGAAAGAGCACGGCGCCAAGCGCGTATTCGCCTACGCTACCCACCCGATTTTCTCCGGTAATGCACCGCAAAATCTGGCCGACTCCGTGATTGATGAGATTGTGGTTACCGACAGTATCCCTCTGCGTCCTGAAATTCAGGCATTAGGTAAGGTTAAGCAACTTAGCCTGTCCAATATGTTGGCCGAAGCCATTCGCCGGGTCAGCAACGAAGAGTCTATCTCTGCAATGTTTGAATACTGATAGAGTACGTCTTGTAAAAGCCGCTTTCGAGCGGCTTTTTTATTGCCAGTCCATTTCATTCCTCAGCATTGATAGCCGATAAGGCGGTTCTCAAGGTTTCAACAAGCGGCAGTGGCGTGCCAAGACTGGCAGCCAGGTAGAAGTCGTTATTCACCTCTTTTATTTCGTACAAAAAGGCCAACTGGTCCAGAGTACATCCCTCAAGCTGGCACATGTATTCAATATGGATTTTAGAGCCGGGGATCAGATCCACCCGCCCCAGAAGCAACATGGCTAAGGTACTTTGTGTATTCTTAATCTGCACTAGGTTGCTGCGAATACCGCTGCGCTCCAGCCATTCGGTAATCACATCGTCCCGCTTCACGGCGATACGATACTGACTCAAATCATCAACGTCCGTGATATGGATATCTTGCCTGTCACGTAGCGCAATAAAGTGGGTTTTAGTACTGACCAAAACCCCAATCCAGTGGAACAAATTCTCACGAAATGGGGTTCGAACAATGGAGTAGATAAGAACATTGGGCTCGCTCTGCGCCATCAGATAGGCTCTGGCCCAGGGCATCATTTCGATCTCCGCGTCCAGTGCCAATCCGGACAACAGTTGCCGTACCTTGTTGGTTGCAATGCCTTCTATATTTCCCCCTGCCCGCTGTATCTGGAAGGGCGGCAAACTCTCTGTGACAACCAGCAATTTCGGCTCTGCAGAATGGGCAGCGTTGAGTCCACAGAAGAAAAGGAAGAGCAAAAGCAAACAAGATCTCATTTCACACCTTTATCCCAAGTTCGGCTTTAAGATTAGTCAACGGAATCAATCTGTTTTAACCTTATCAGCAGAAATCAGAAAACGGCCTTGTGAAACCTTGAAAAAAACAACCATTGCCATGGTGTTGGTATTGCTGGGATGTCAGCAGGAACTGTCTCAAGCACCAACCTCCGAATCTGGCGATACTCCTGTAAAGGAAAGCAGCTTGAGTGATACCTCTAAGACCACGCCAACAGTCAAAGGCTCAGATAAGCAGGTCATCCGTATTGTCGGTGAAGTCCGCTATCTGGATTTGGAGGGCGGCTTTTTCGCTATCTATGACAAGCGCGGCAAAGCTTATTACCCGTTGAATCTGGCCAAAGAATTCAAACGTCATGGACTGATAGTAGAGATAGAAGGCCGGTTGGAGCCGGACGTGATGACTATTCAACAGCATGGTACACCAGTGCGGGTGCTGAATATCAACATCGTGGACGACACTAAGGTCGGTGTCGACCCGCGTTCTATCTGATCAGGTTCGCTTCTCTTGTCAGTTAAAAGCTTGTTTCTTATCGCTTCGCGGTGGTAGAATTCGCCGCCCTTTTTTAAGGGATAAACCTTATTGCGGGAATTTGGTCGCGAAATCCCGCCCATGTCCTTATTTGGAGTAAATTATGTCTGAAGCGATTTTTAACCTGGATGCAGAGATCCGCACAGACCTGGGGAAAGGTGCGAGCCGCCGCCTGCGTCGTGAAGATAAAGTACCTGCTATCCTGTACGGTGCTGGTGAAGCCCCTGTGTCTCTGACCCTGGATCACAGCAAAGTGTTGCAAGCCCAAGCTTTCGAAGCTTTCTACAGCCATGTTCTGACTCTGAACATCGGCGGCAAGAAAGTAGAAGCCCTGGTTAAAGACATGCAGCGTCACGCTTATAAGCCCAAAGTCACTCACATCGACTTTTTGCGCGTAGATGCCAAGCAAGCCATTACCACTAACGTTCCTTTGCACTTCATCAATGAAGCCAAGGCGCCTTCTATCAAGATTCAGGGCGGTCACGCTGAGCACCACATTGCTGACGTAGCCATCAGCTGCTTGCCTGCAAACCTGCCAGAGTTCATCGAAGTAGATCTGATGAACGTTGCTCTGGGTCAAACCCTGCACTTGTCTGATCTGAAACTGCCTAAGGGTGTTACCCTGGTAGAGCTGGCCAAAGGCGCAGACCATGACCAAGCCGTTGTGACTGTGAAAACTGCCAAAGGCACCACCGCTGCCGATGCAGAAGGTGACGAAGAAGCTAAATCTGAGGAATAATCCTCTTGATCGAGCTGATTGTGGGCCTGGGTAACCCAGGCCCAGAATACGAGCATACCAGGCACAACGCTGGTGCCTGGTATCTCAATGCACTCTCCCGCCACTATAATTGTCCGCTTAAACTCGAAGCCAAATTCTCCGGATTCACCGGTCGCATGCAAATTGCCGGTCAGGATATCCGACTGTTGCTCCCCACCACCTTTATGAATCTCAGTGGCCAGGCCGTTGGTGCCATGGCGAAGTTTTATCGTATTCCGGTGGACAATATTCTGGTGGCTTTTGACGAGTTAGACTTACCTCCTGGCGTGGCAAAACTAAAAACCGGCGGTAGCTCCAGCCAAAACGGTATTCGCGATATCGTCAGCAAGTTGGGCAATAACAAAGAGTTCCATCGCCTTCGCATCGGTATCGGCCATCCGGGTGATAAACAAAAAGTCACCGGCCATGTACTGGGCCGTGCCAGAAGCGAAGAACAGCAATTGATAGACGCCGCCATCGATGAGGCGGTGCGTTGTACCGATATTTTGATCAAAGACGGCATGACTAAAGCCATGAACCGTCTGCACTCATTCAAAGCAGAATAACCTGAGGAATTACCATGGGATTTAAATGTGGCATCGTTGGCCTGCCGAATGTGGGTAAATCCACCCTGTTCAACGCCCTGACCAAAGCCGGCATCGAAGCGGCCAATTTCCCGTTTTGTACCATTGAGCCCAACACCGGCGTGGTACCTGTGCCCGATCTGCGTCTGGACAAGCTGGCAGAAATCGTTAAGCCCCAACGCGTGATCCCCACCACCATGGAATTCGTGGATATCGCCGGTCTGGTGGAAGGCGCTTCCAAAGGTGAAGGCCTGGGTAACAAATTCCTGGCCAATATCCGTGAAACCGACGCCATCGGCCATGTGGTACGCTGCTTTGAAAATGACAACATCGTGCACGTCGCCGGTGCGGTTGACCCGGCCGATGATATCGAGGTGATCAACACCGAATTGGCCCTGGCCGATTTGGAAACCTGTGAAAAGGCCCTGCTTCGCGTAGGTAAGCGCGCCAAAGGTGGTGACAAAGACGCCAAATTTGAAATGCAGGTGCTGGAAAAAATCAAACCGCATCTGGATGAAGGTAAGCTGCTGCGCGCCGTGCCACTCGAAAAAGAAGAGCTGGCCGCCATTGCCTACATGAACTTCCTGACTCTGAAGCCGACCATGTACATTGCCAACGTCAATGAAGACGGCTACGAAAACAACCCTTACCTGGATAAGGTCAGGGAAATCGCGGCGGCTGAGAATGCCGTGGTGGTTGCCGTCTGCGCCGCTATGGAATCAGAAATCGCCGAACTGGAAGAAGACGAGCGCGCAGAGTTTATGGCTGACATGGGCTTGGAAGAGCCGGGCCTGAACCGCGTCATCCGCGCCGGTTACAGCCTGCTGAACTTAAGCACTTACTTTACCGCCGGGGTAAAAGAAGTGCGTGCCTGGACCTTCCCCAAAGGCTCCACCGCACCGCAAGCAGCCGGTAAGATCCACACCGACTTCGAAAAAGGCTTTATCCGCGCCGAAGTCATTGCCTATGACAACTTTGTGGAGTTCAAAGGCGAACAAGGGGCCAAGGATGCCGGTAAATGGCGTCTGGAAGGTAAGGAATATATCGTTAAAGATGGCGATGTCATTCACTTCCGCTTCAACGTCTAAGCAGACAGAAACCCAAAAGGCCCTTGCGGGCCTTTTTAGTTTTTATCCTTTTCTCCCAGATAAGCCATCACTTCTACCTCCACCAGGCTGTCAGGCATAAACAACCTGTTTATCTGCACCCAACTGGCTGCGGGATACTGACCGTCAGGATAAAAGGCCTTTCGTACTCCCATGTTGGCCTTCATCTCCTCCATATCTTTGGTGAACAGGGTTTCCTTAACCACATCCCCCATCCCAAGGTGATGCCGTTAAAGCAACTTTTCAATATTGCCGTAAACCCGGTTGAGTTGCTCGGCCATATCATTCCCCGGTGCGGTGACCCCGGACAGCATCAACCAAGGCCCCACCCTGACCACCTGGGTGTAGCCGATCTCCTGCTCCCAAGTATGACTAAAATGTCTTTCTATAGCTGTTACAGGTGTATCAGAGTTAGCATGGGCGGAAACACAGATAAAAGACATCAGGGATAGTAACAACAGTATCGGTTTCATCAGACGAGCCTAACGAGATTAAGTGGATTTCCACTATTAAAAGCTAGCCAGACTAATACAAGGCGCATTAGCTAAATCAACAGGAACTAGCGGTAACGGGCGTAGATAGCTTCAATTTCCCCATCCGTCTTCATCTGCTCCAGGGCCTGATTGATGACGGGTAACAGATGCTCCTTACTCGGATGAATGCGCAGCATTACCTGCTGTGAGTCCACCACATCGCCCACTTCCAGAGCTTGGTACTCGGGCCGCATTTTCTGAAAGTACAAGATGGTATTGAGGCCGATAAATATTTGATTGAGCCGCCCCAGCAGCAGCTGCTCGGCTAACAGGTCGTAAGACAAATTATCCAGTCGGGTAATCAGCCCGGTACTAAATGCTGCGTCAAAGCGCGGATATGAGAAGCCCCTTACGATTCCCACTACCTTGTCGAATAAATCTGCCGGTTCGTTGACCGCCACCAGTTTGCCCGGCGCAAACACTACCACCTCTTCGGAAATGGCGTAGGGAATACTGAACACCCCCAACACCCGCATATGCCTGCGCCAGTCAGGGTTAACTCCGGGTTCAATATCCACATTACCGGCGTCGAATTCGGCCAATCCCCGCGCCACCGGGTAGGTCATTAACTCAAACTTCAAGTCACTGATCTCTTCAATCCTGGCGAACAGATCGGCAAAGATACCTTGAGGTTTATTCCCATCAAACAACGTATACGGTGGATTGCCGGGCTGATAAAACAATACCCTCAGCGGGGCTTCCTCGGCAAAAGTGGCTGCGCTGCACAGAAAAGCACTAAACAGTACGCTCAATAAAAGACGACGACGGCTGGCGACAAACATGGTTTTATGTCCGTTGACGACCCAAACTCACTGCAAACATAGTCGATAAAATCATCAAACACACCCAATATCAGCGCTAAGGGATGAAGATTGTCCAGATACTGACCACTCACGCATTTGTTGGCAAAAAAGGGGTTGACGCTCAAAGGGGGGATCAGCATAATACGCGCCACTCAAAGCGAGTACCAAAGTGGCTACGTAGCTCAGCTGGTTAGAGCACAGCACTCATAATGCTGGGGTCGCAGGTTCGATTCCCGCCGTAGCCACCATTTTATGCGGAAGTGGTGAAATTGGTAGACACGCTGGATTTAGGTTCCAGTGCTTCACGGCGTGAGAGTTCGAGTCTCTCCTTCCGCACCATGTTGGGGTGTCGCCAAGCGGTAAGGCAGCGGGTTTTGATCCCGCCATGCGTTGGTTCAAATCCAGCCACCCCAGCCATTCTCTTCTTTGGTATAATTCGTTTTAGTGCCCAATTGGGGTGTCGCCAAGCGGTAAGGCAGCGGGTTTTGATCCCGCCATGCGTTGGTTCAAATCCAGCCACCCCAGCCATCTTCTGAAAAGCCGGTCAATGACCGGCTTTTTGCTTTGTTGATTTTGCCACTGCTCACCAATCCCTTGCCACCCGGCCGGCTTCTCTGCGACTATGTCGGATAAAAGAACAAGAACGCAAAATCCTGATGTTTATCCACGAAATTGTTAATGCCATTAATGGCGTGTTATGGGGCGGACTGCTAATCGTCATTCTGGTCGCTACCGGCCTGTGGTTTACCTACCACCTCGGTGCCATCCAATTCCGCCAATTCTTCCATATGTTCAGCCTGATGAAAGGCAGCGGCAAAAGCGATAAAGCCGGGATCAGCTCCTTCGGTGCCTTATGCACCAGTCTCTCAGCCCGGGTTGGCACCGGCAATCTGGCAGGGGTGGCGGTCGCCATTTCCTTAGGCGGCGCCGGCGCTATATTCTGGATGTGGATGATTGCCCTTTTGGGTATGGCCACCGGCTTTGCCGAAAGCCTGTTGGGCCAGTTGTACAAGGTTAAAGATCGCAACGGCGAATATCGTGGTGGCCCTGCTTATTACATTCAGCAAGGACTTAATCAGCGTTGGCTGGCCATCACCTTCTCACTCTGCCTGTTTATGGGTTATGGCTTTATCTTCAGCGCCGTACAGGCAAACTCCATTACCGATGCCTTAAATCATGCCTATGGGGTCTCAACGCTAAACGCAGGCGTGGTCATTATTATGCTGGCCGGGGTCATTGTGATCGGTGGCCTGCGCGGCATCGCCCGCTTTGCCGAATGGATGGTGCCATTTATGGGCATCAGCTATGTGTTGGTGGCGCTCGTTATCACCGCCATCAATATCGAGCAGGTACCGGCCATGCTGTACAACATCATTACCTCCGCCTTTGGCTTACAGGAAGCCGGTGGTGGCCTGTTAGGTGCCGCCATCAAAAATGGTATTCAACGCGGTTTGTATTCCAACGAGGCCGGCTCCGGCTCGGTGCCCCATGCCGCGGCCAGCGCCACCCCTAATCCCAACCACCCTGCAAGTCAGGGCTATGTGCAAATGCTGGGGGTGTTCTTCGATACCCTGGTGCTCTGTACCTGTACTGCCATCATCATCCTGTTGGCCGGTGGCGGCATGGGCGAAAAAATGGAAGGCATCCGTATGACCCAGGACGCCATGACCTTCCACTTGGGCGAAGGTGGCACTGACTTTGTGGCCGCCGCCATCAGCCTGTTTGCCTTTACCTCGGTGGTCGCCAACTACGCATACGGCGAAAGTAACCTGCATATGTTTAAGTTGGACAATAAAATTGGCCGCAGCTGCTACACGGCAGGCTATCTGGCCATGATTTTATGGGGTGCCATGGCCTCCCTGCCCCATGTGTGGGCCATGGCCGATATGGCCTTGGGCCTGATGACAGTGATCAACACCATCGCCATTATCTGGCTCACCCCGACTATCGTATCTGTCAGTAAGGATTACCTTGCGCAACGTAAACGCGGCCAAACCCCGGAATATAAAACCGGTAACTGCCCTATTCAGGGTGAGACGGAAAATGGCATTTGGCACGAGTCTGGCGACTCGCGCCCGTGAACGCGTTTTAAGAAAGGGAGTAGTATGTCCAGTGTCGACTTTCCCAAGGAAGTCAGGGATCACCTCTGCACTAAGCTGCGGTGCTATTTGATGGAAGAGCTAGATGTGGAACTGGGCCAGTTTGACGCCGAATTCCTGCTGGATTTTATCGGCAAGGAGTTCGGCGCCTATTTCTACAATCAGGGCCTGCACGACGCCCAGGCCATGTTGCAAGGACGCCTGGAATCTATCCAGGAAGCCATTGGCGATATTGAAAAGCCCACCGCCTTTTAACTAGCGAATCGTCAGCGTGAATCATTATCCGGCATGACAGCACAAATTTTATTCTTTTTCAGTGCCTTAGGCGTCTTTAACGGACTTTTACTGAGTGCTTATCTGCTACTGAAGACGCCCCGAAACCTTGGCAATGCGCTATTGGCTTTATTGCTGTTTATGCTGAGCATCAGGGTCGGCAAGTCGGTGTTTTTCTTCTTCTCTCCGGCTCTGGCCAAGATTTATCTGCAAATCGGTCTGTCAGCCTGCCTGCTGATTGGGCCCAGTTTGTATCTGTATTGCTTTTTCATAATGCGCTCAGAAACAATCAGCCGCCTACGCTGGTTACATTTTCTGCTGCCATTCGCGACGATTGTGCTCATTGGCGTCCTTTTTCCCTACCAACAGCATGAAGTGCTTTGGGGAAGCTATTTATACAAGTTGGTGAACTATGTCTGGTTTGCCTACCTGGCTTTTAGCTTTTTACTGATTAGGCCATTACTGCTTGACCTGTTTAAAGGCAATAGCCGCTTACATCCAGCACAGACCCTCTGCATAAGTGCGGCTATCGGTACAAGCCTGATTTGGCTGGCCTATGTGACCGGCTCCTATACCTCCTATATCAGTGGGGCGCTGAGTTTTTCATTGATACTTTACCTAAGCGTTCTGATTGTATTGTTTTCCCGGCGGGAGAGCCGGCAGGCAAAATACCAGGATAAGAAAATCGAGCCGGATGAAGCACAGCAGCTGGCGGCAAAGCTAACCCGACTGATGCGTGAGGAGCAGCTTTATCTCGATGCCAATCTGACCCTGGCGCAACTGGCGAAGAAACTGGGCACCAATACCTCCCGCTTATCCCAGTTTGTAAATGACAATCTCAGCAGCACTTTTCCCCACTATCTAAACGAACTGCGTATTGACCATGCAAAAGCCTTGCTGCTATCTAATAAGTCGATGAGCATGGAGCAAATCGGTGAGGCGGCTGGCTTTAACTCCCAATCCACCTTTTATAGCGCCTTTAAAAAGTTTACCGGCACCACACCTGCTAAGTTTCGTCAACAACAGAAAACAGACATTACCAATCCATAAAACCGGACTTCGGATTTATGATTTCGTACTGTCATTTGCCCTGATTTCGATACATTGCCCTTGCTTAATTCGGAGGGTAATCACTTGAAATATTTTACATTCTTATTCCTTTTTCTGGCATTACCGTGTTCAGATGCAAAGGCAATCGACAACACTAACGCAGACAGGCAAGCCATAGAAAAGGTCATTAAGCACTATTTTTATGGCAGCGCCCACAGCGACCAGGGCAGCTTGCAAAAAGCCTTTCATGACAATGCCAGGCTGTATCTTGAGAAGTCCGGCATGCCTTATTGGGAAGTCAGTGCCAAAGACTACATTGGCTGGCATAAGGAAGAAAACAGGGGCCGGTTTAATGGCCGGGTCGGACGTATCCTGAGTATGGATGTAGAAGGAGGCCTGGCCAGCGTCAAAGCCGAGATCCTGATGCCCAATAAGCAGCTGCGCTATATCGATATGTTCTTGCTGAAAAAGCTGGAAGACCAATGGCAAATCATCAGCAAGTCGGCCGCGGGCACTCACAGCGCTAACAATGGCCAGCGCATCCTGTTTATCCTGTCCAGCGCCCACTTCCACGGTGATACTGACCTACCAACCGGGGTTAGCTTCTCAGAAATAGTGAATGCCTATGAGGAGTTTATCCAGGCCGGTTTCAATGTGGACTTTGTCAGTCCTAAGGGCGGCGCCTTACCCCTGGCTTATATCAATACATCTGATCAACTGCACAAAAAGTATCTCTACGATAACGATTTTATGTATGCCATCGGCAATACGTTGCGTCCGGAGCAGGTGCAGGCTGAAAACTATCGGGCCGTACATTATGTGGGCGGCACCAACGCCATGTATGGGGTGGCCGACAATCCGCAGCTTCAGCAGATATCCATGGCCATCTATGAAAAGCACAACGGCATAATCTCGGCGGTTTGCCATGGCACGGCCGGAATTGCCCACTTAAAGCTTAAAAATGGCGACTATCTGGTCAGCGGGAAACGCATCAGTGGTTACCCGGAGGCCTTTGAAAACCAGACCAAAGCATACTTCAAAGAATTCCCCTTCCTGATCCAGAAAACCATTGAAGCGCGCGGCGGAATCTTCCTGCATAGCCCCAGAAATACTGCTCATGTGGAAGTGGATGGTCGCATTATTACCGGCCAGAACTACCTGTCCTCTGCCGGGGTGGCCAGAAAGATCATCGAACAACTCACACGGCAAGATAACCCTGCAAGCTAAGACAGCGTTCGCCTGCAAGGTTATTGATCTTAATCTTATCAAGCCGCTGTTGTGTCAGGTCGTTCACGGCCTGACATTCTACTGCCCTGAAGAGTCTCCTGTAGAGGGCATAAGTGACGGCATAAACTTGTCGTAATCTGACAAATCCAAATGCCGGACGATCTTACCGTCTTTAACTTCCAATACGCGGATAAAATCGGCAAACAGGTGGACACGTTGATCGGCGCTGGCATCCGGGCTGAGATCAACATCGGCACTGCCAATCATATGGATGACCAGGGTGCCTTTGCTGCTGCTCACCTTACGGATATCGAACTGCATATTATGGTAACTGCCTGACATTGAGCTGTACGCAGTGGCAAGATGCGTTTTGTTTTGATTGTGAACGCCCCAGGTAGGATCGGAAAACCGCACGTTCTCATCCACCAGCGCCATGGCCTGTTCAACCTGTTGAATATTGAGGAGGTGGTTGTAAGTCAGAGCAACTTCACGTTGTTCTGCTGTGGTCTCTGGCCAACCACCGGCCTGCACCAGCGTGGAAGTAACAAAGCCTAGTAGCAACAAAATTGATTTCAGTTTCATCTTTATTCTCCGTTTGACGACACTGACATCAACCTATCGAATGCGGGCCTTGTAGGCGTTAATCCCTATCGGGCATTAGCTTAACGGAAGTTTACCTTCCCTTTTAAAAGAGGCTACTTCATTGATTTTAAGTGACTTTCATGGCTTTGGCTGGAAACAAGCTGTTTCCGCCAGGCGCTGGGCGTAAGCCGGGTGCGCTTTTTAAATGCATTGTAAAACGTCACCTTATTGTTATATCCCACGGCAAAACAGATATCGGTGACAGCAATTTCGGGGTCTGCCAACAAGGATTTGGCATGTTCTATTCGGTGCTGATTGATGTAGTCATAAAAGGTCATGCCTAAGTGGTCATTGAGGATCTGGGACAGGTGGTGCTCAGACATCTTCAACTTCCCGGCCAATGACTTCAGGGTTAATTCGCTATCCAGATAAAGCTGTTCATCCTGCATCGTCTTTTGCAGTTTTTGCAGATAATACCTGGCGCTGTCTTCGCGCAAGCCCGACTTCTGATATTTAGTCACATCAGTTTTGTTGATGGGTTCACCGTGCAACAGTATCGGTTGTTTGAGAGCACCATAAGCCATACAAATCACATAGACCACCAGCGCCGTGATCATGCTGTTGTGCATCATCAGCCAACCGGCGCCCATCCACTGCGCCCAGCTTCCGAGCACCGCATCCAGTACCAGCAGTGCCATCAATCCGAGGGTTAGCGCATTGAGCCAGCGAAGTTGGATATGCTGAATATCACAGAAGCGGTTTTTGAGGCTCTTGCGGTATTGATTGATAAGCCGGGTCGACAACATGCCGTAAACCAGAATCTGTAAATACAGCAGGTTGAATATTCTGGGCTCGGGGATAAACAACATCGCATTATGACCGGAAAGCATCTGGCCAGATAACGCAGAGAAATAAACTGGAAAACAGTTTGCCGCCGCCAGCAGCAACGGCAAAAAATGCCAAAGCCAGGAAGGCTGTATCTTGTCATCGCAGGTTATCCAGCGCACATACCAGAAAAGCAATGGTCCCAGGGTAAACAACCAGGGAATATGCAACGCATAGAGCCAGTATAACTGTGGCTGATCCTGTAAGAAGGTGGTGGCCAGAGACAAACAAACTACCAGTACAAAGCCGGCCAGCAGGCGGTTGCCGTATTGCCGTCCGTTTTTCAAGGTAAGCAACAGGAAGACCAACAACAGGCCAATTGCCACGCCGGCACTGGCAATAGTGGTTAAAAGCACATCAACATCGCTCTATTGTTCAGGATGGACCCAGTATACCCATTTAACCAAAGGTCACTAACAGGCAATAGTGCCTTTACCTTGGGTAACCTAAGGTAACCCGTCTCATTGCATAACAGGGCATAGCGGCAGCTTAAGTTGCAGAGTGTGGCCTCTTGTCCGGGCAGGGATTAAGCGCCATGCCCAAATTCCCCGCCCCCGGACAACCCAGTACTACTGCAACACTGGTTCTACGCCTGCACAAATTCTGAGACCGTCCGGACAAGAGGGTTCCTCAAATTTTTGTCGGGTCTGAATCCTCCATTCCGAGCCAGCTGACTCTGTGCATGAAGGTTGTAAGAAGCCCAGAGGAAACATTGACGAAAAACGAAAAACAATGTGGCAAACTTTGCAAGTAGGCCATGGCAAAAGGCCTGCAAAGCACTGCACCGATAACAAGATGGTTAGATGCACAAGCAGTGGGATAATAAGTTTTCTATTGAGGTAACCTCAGGTAACCCGCGGTAACTGGCTTCCTGGCAACACAAAGAATAGGGTAGGTTTGACTCTACCCCGAACAAGGAAAAATATATGTTTGTGCGCTTATTCAGGCAGTGTCTGATTATTACTCTGGCTGCCCTGTCGATGCCATCTATGGCTGGGAACGACAATATCCATTACTTTGCCAAGTTGGCCGGGGTCATCACCCCTTTGCTTGAATACCGCCCGCGTGGCGAGATTGACGCAGAACAAGCCAAAGCACTCCGCCACTACCGGGTCACCTATGATAACCAAGGCAGATTGACCAGTATGGCTTTCTATCAGGGCGATACGCCATTATCCGCCGCCTATTATAGTGCCCATGAAGTGCGCTATAGCTACCATGAACAGGGCCATGACCGTCGCTACTATGATGAAAATGGTCAACCGGCTACCATGTGGCGGCACTATTATCAAAGCCAGAATGTTCATCACGAAGCCTATAGAAAAAGTGGTAACAAAGTTGAATTAACCCTTTATGGACTTGATGGCGAGCCGGTTAGCGTCGGTACCGGCAGTGCTATGTTCAGGGCCGAGTACATTGCCAAAGACCAGTTTATCCAGCGCCAGTTTAAGACTGATGGCAGCGCCAATATTATCTTTGAATACCTACCCTTTGAGCAGTCTTTGATCACCGTAGACAGCAATGATCATCTTTATCAGATCATTTATCTCGATCCCCAATCCCTGAAGCGCGCAAACCATCCAACCGCCGGTTTTGCCGAAATGCGCCTGCATTTTGATGAGTTCGGGAATGAATTGGGCTGGGATTTTCGCGACATTGGCGGCCAGTTGGCCAACCGGGCGAGCAACATAACCGATGGCGGCTACGCCCAATGGCAGTATAAAATGACCTGGCAGGATCGTCGCCTGGGCCAATACACCATGTTTGAAGAATCTTACCAGACAGCCGACGGCAAGCCCTTCTGCAAAGCCAGTGGTGTCTGTCGTGTCGGCACCTTTAAAGATGAACTTGGCAACTTCACCGGCTGGCAATTCCTGAATAAAAACGGCGAATTGATTGTTGATCCCGACGCTGGCTTTGCCCGCATCGACATTGAACGTGACGAACATGGCCGTCGTCTTGCCATCAGCTACTTTGGCGACGATAACGGTCTGCGTAAGACGGGAGTTGCCGTAAGTCGCTTTAGCTACGACGAGGCTGGCAACGCCATAGAAACCCAGTTCGACCACCAGGGCCAACCCATTCAGCCTGAAGACGAAGCCGCACCATAAAGGGCTAACCAGCTGTCGATCATCGACAGCATCATCTTTTTCTCCGGATATTGGGCCAGTATATACTGGCCCGTTTTTTCCATTTCATGTTGAAGACCAAAATAACCAGCCAGCAAATAGGCAAGTTCCGCTTCAAAGGGGCGCCATTGCGGCAGGCTAAGCTCATTAAAGTAGCGCTTTACTTCCTCATTAAGCTTTTGGTCTTTTCTCCAATCCATTTTTAGTATTTGCAATGGGCTGTCGGCCAGGTACTCAAGAACCGATTGAACTTCCCCATTAAACAAATGAGCAGCAATATAGTTGAGCGGATACCAATCAGGTGCCACATCCTGTGCCCAGCGGACCTGCAACCTGGCTTCGCTGAGTTCCCCATTAATCAAATGCACCATGGCCTTATACCAAAGCACCACGTTACGTTGCGGGAAACGCTGTTCGGCCAGTTGCATTAAGAAACGACTTTGCTGTTTTTCGCCATTCAGCGCGTAGGTAAGAGCAAGCACGTGCAAGTCGTATGCATGGGTGAGTGAAATGGGCGCATCATCAAGCACTTTGAGGGCTGCTTTGGCATCACCTTGATTGACCAAAAAGTATTTAGCCAGGGCCACATGATTATCCACATTACCATCAAGATGCTGTTCGACCGCCTTAACCTGGTTGTTAAGGGCCATCATCTTCGATGGCGTGCGCTTTTCAAAGGGTAAAGAACGAACCTCAAGGCCGAGAATATCCAACAGCGCCCCCTGGCTTGGATTATTGTCCGCCTGCAATTGTAAACTGCGGGTGAAATAGGTTTTCACCTTGTCAGTCGCACCGCCTTGGTAATAAATGATTTTCCCTTTCAGGTAGAGGGCATAAGCCTCCGATTGATGCATTTCTGCGTTTAGCGGCAATGCCAGGGGCACATCGAGAATGCTGGAGAGCTCAGCTAACACCTGCAACACAAAGTCATGGATATCCTCATCGATTAGGGCTTGTTTCTCCCATAACCTTGCGCCCGACTCATCCTCCAGATGCATAGTTAATTGCCCTTTCCCTGATACCTGATAACGCAAAATCAAGTCAGCAGAGACAGGCGTTGAATACAATTGGCGAACGTCGAAATAAGGCGTGAGCGATCCCAACAAGCTGGTACGCAGCACTTCATTAATAGATTGGATTTGCAGCCCTTGCTGCGATTGCGGATCGGTTTGTTCTACCAGGGTCAAGGTGATTGTCTGTGGCCTTTGCCACCACAAAATCACCGCAATCAGCATCCCCAGCGTGGCGACGATGACCGTTGGCCATCTGAGCAGGGTCGCCAAACCAAGGCTTTTCCTAGCCTCTGCGGGGCGGTAGCAATAGCCCTGACCTGGTAGCGTTTCGATACCGCCTTCGGCGTCTTGTAACAAGGGGGAGAGTATTTTGCGAAGTTCGCTGATAGCTTTTTTTACTGCGCTGTCGGTAAGATATTGCTGCTGCCAAACCTGCGTCTTTAACGCTTCCACGCTAAAAACCATTCCAGGCTGCGTGACAAAATGGGTAAGCAGTTTGGCATGAAGGGGCTTTAGCGCATGGGAAACATCACCATGACGCAATTGTCCGGTTTTACTATCAAATTCTCCCTGACCAATAGGAAACGGTTGCAATGAGGTTCTGCATCCCTGTGATTAAGACATTGCCTGGCAGTCTACCAGCGCCATGTCGGTGTTAGAAGGCCAGAAAACTTAAGCATTGGTCATACTGTCGCACTCACAGTCCGATGGCATATTTCATCACCTTATCTTTAATCGGCCCACTACGCTCGGCCAGTGACAGCGCCAGATTACGGGCAAGGCGCAATGGCGCGATATCATTGCTAAAGCCCAGGTAGAAAGCATCCATGGCCGACATCATGATCAGGTTATCCGGGCGGCGTTTACGCTCATAGCGTTTTAAGGCGTTACCAAGTGCTTCGCTATCGCCGGCCTCAATGCCATCCAACTCGTTCAGTAAACAAGCCACATCCTTAAAGCCCAGATTCAGTCCCTGCCCGGCCAGTGGATTAATGGTATGAGCGGCATCGCCTACCAACACCACATTGTTTTTCACATACTGATTGGCATGCATACGGGCCAGGGGAAAGGCCGCCGTATCCAACACCTCAAAATCCACCAATTCTGGTGGGAAAGCAGTCTTAATTGCCGCTTTCAACTGCGCCGGTGACAGTGACTGCAATTCACGGATTTTATCTGCGCTGTCGTACCACACCAAAGAGGCGTAACCATCATAAAGGGGTAAAAATGCCCGCGGACCACTGGGATGAAACTCCTGCCAGGTAATATCCTGCTGCGGGGCTTGGGTTTTTACTGAAATCGCCATGGCTTGCTGGCTATACTGCCAGCCACTGGTGCCGATACCGGCCAACTCACGCACTTTGGAGCGCCCACCATCGGCGCCAATGATCAAAGGAGCTTCCAGTACCTGATGATCGCTTAAGCACAGGCTGGATGGCTTGCCAACAGACAATTGGCTAACTGCTGCATTAAACCAGGTCACCGTGGAGCAGGCTTTGAGGGCCTCGAGCAGACCTAACAGTAATATGCGGTTTTCAATAATATGGCCCAGACGGCTGACATTAATTTTATCAGCATCAAACTCGGTGCGACTGCCGGGAGCTTCCCATACCGCCAAGCGGGAATAGGGACATAAACGCATGGCAGATACCGCGTCCCAGGCACCCAGCGCATCTAGCAGTGTTTCCGAAGCAGCACTGATAGCAGACACCCTTAAATCCGGTGGTTGCGAGGCTGAAAAAGGCTGCACCGGATGCGGCTCCACCACCGCCACTTGCCAGTGACGACGAGCCAGACCCAGCGCCATGGCCGCGCCAACCATACTACCGCCACCGATAATGACATCGAATTTGGTCATTTTTTATATACCGCTCAAACAGTTAGAAAAAGTTTAACACAGACTGTCGACCAATCTTTGATCTGGCGCGTTTAACAACAGTTTTTGCTACGAATGTAACAAGCCGATAGAAAGTCGGCGGTTTGACATGAACTTTTACAACAACAAAACAACCTTTTGGCTCGCAGAGGTTACATATATAGGCAAGAGGCGACATCTGTTGCCTCAATAACCCAAGCCGAGGACATTATGAACAGCCTGACTCAAATAACAGCCGTTGCCCTGATTGGCCTAAGCAGTGCGGCCTTGGCAACCGAAAACAGCGATAATCAATATAGTCGCCATACCTTTTACTACAGCACCAAAAGCGTAAATCTGGTGGAATATCATTATCTGAAAGCCAGTGAAGATATCAACGCTCGCCTGGATGCCGATATCCAGCACCAGGTGCAAGAAAATCTAAGCGCTGACGCTGACATGCAGATGATCGCTCGTACCCTTTCCACCGCCGAGGATACTTCACGTCGGATGGCTGAATAGGGCCTGACTTCCTGGATCACGGCGGCTTGTTCGCAAGCCGCGGTGATTTTTTACTATTCTGGGATGATCAATTGAAAAAGGATTACACAATGGCCATTGTTCCTACATTAGGGTTCGTATCCAAAATTGCGGCAATAAATCTTTTGCTAACAGGAGTTTGCCAGGCAAATGACATTCAGCCTCGAAGCAGTGAAAACGCTAACCTTGAAAAAGCCTTGTATTGCATGGAGATTCTGGAGAACAGGCCGGATTTAGCACCGGCAAAGCGTATCGATATTTTGCGCGAGCAATGTTTTTCAGAGCATTACATTCAACACTCTCCTCATGTGGAAGACGGCCGGGAAGCGGTGTTGGCGATATTTGCCAAACGCTACCAAAACCATCCAGATATCAGCACCTCAATCAAACGCACTGCGGCGGACGGCGATCTGGTCTGGATCCACCAGCATGTTAGGCGTGGCCCTGAGGATTTGGGTCGTGCGGTGGTCAATATTTTTCGTATGCAAGAAGGAAAATTTGCTGAACACTGGAATGTGATTCAGGCAGTACCGGCGGACTCGAAAAACGATAATTCGATGTTTTAGGACAGCACTTTGATAATCCAAAGCTAATACGGTTTGCACAAATTGGCCGATGCTTAACCTCTTCAAAATGTTACAATAAGCCCCTGATAAATTTCGGATAATCCCCCTTGCCGCCCTTTTCCGCTCCGCTGTTAGGTGCCCTTTGCCTGGTGCTGGCCGAAGCCCTGTTTGCCGGGGTCGGTGCGCTGGTCAAACACTTAAGCGAAACCGTCAGCCAAACCCAACTGGTGTTTTTCCGCAATTTGTTTGCCATGGCAGCGCTTATGCCCTGGATATTGCGTGCGGGACTTCGCAGCCTTAAAACCGATTTTTTTCACTTACATTTAATGCGCGCCACTTCAGGGCTGATTGCCATGTACTGCTTTTTTGTGGTGCTGGCCAATTTGCCGCTGGCACAGGCCATGATGGCGCTGTTGGTATCACCTTTTATTGTGCCGATAATCGCCAAGCTGTGGCTAAAGGAAGAAATCGGTCAGAAAAGTCTGATCGCCATCGGCATTGGCTTTGTGGGCGCCGGGTTTATCCTGCGTCCGGTAGGTGGCGAAGAGATGAATTTTTACATAGTGCTGGCCCTTGGCTGCGCCTGTTTGGTGGCCTTTACCAAATGCACCATTCGTCACTTGTCCGGTACCGAACCCTCGGCCCGTATCGTTATCTACTTTACCGGTCTGGCCACCCTGGTCTCTGCCGTGCCCATGCTGATCAACTGGCAGCCGATGCCGGTGGAAGCCTGGCAGTGGCTGGCGCTGATGGGTCTGCTGGCCGCCCTGGGGCAATTATTAATGACCAAGGCCTTTAAGCTGGCCTCGCCGGTGCGTATCGGTCTTTTAACTTACTCCAGTGTAATCTTTGCCGCCATATTGGGTTACTGGTTCTGGGATGAACCGGTGCATATGGGGCTTATCGGCGGCTTTGTACTGATCCTCTGGGCCGCCAACCTGACGATTCGCCAGCGCTGGTTATGGTGATATTTAAGCGAATGCTGGCAACCAAGCCGCCCTGGCGGTAAAATGCGCGGTTCGTTACCGGTTTAATCTTTTTGCGAAGGGCCTTCGGCCTTTCATTATTCTTTCTTTGTCAGGGTTGTATGAGCAAGAAACTATTTATTAAGACCTGGGGCTGCCAGATGAACGAGTATGACTCGGAGAAAATGGCGGACCTGCTGGATTCCACCCACGGTTATCAGGCCACTGAAAATCCTGAAGAGGCCGACGTGATCCTGCTCAACACCTGTTCTATCCGCGAAAAAGCACAAGAAAAGGTGTTTCACCAGTTGGGTCGTTGGAAGACGCTGAAGAAAAAGAATCCCGATCTGATTATCGGCGTCGGTGGCTGCGTGGCATCTCAGGAAGGCGAGCATATTCGCGATCGCGCCCCTTATGTGGATATCGTATTTGGACCGCAGACTCTGCACCGCCTGCCGGAGATGATTAACTCCGTCAAAGGCGACCGCTCACCGGTGGTAGATATCAGCTTCCCGGAAATCGAGAAGTTTGACCGCCTGCCCGAGCCGCGTGCCGAAGGCCCTACGGCCTTTGTTTCCATTATGGAAGGCTGCTCCAAATACTGTACTTTCTGCGTGGTGCCCTACACCCGCGGCGAAGAGGTCAGCCGCCCGGCCGACGATGTGATTTTTGAAATCGCCCAGTTGGCCGAGCAAGGCGTGCGTGAAGTCAATTTGCTGGGTCAGAACGTTAATGCCTACCGTGGCGCCAACCATGACGGCAGCATCTGCACCTTTGCCGAGCTGTTGCATTTAGTGGCTGCCATCGACGGTATCGATCGTATCCGCTACACCACCTCGCACCCGGTGGAATTTACCGACGATATTATTGAAGCCTACGCCCATATTCCGGAGTTGGTGGATCACCTGCATCTGCCGGTGCAAAGCGGATCAGACCGTATTCTGACCCTGATGAAGCGTGGCCATACGGCGATTGAGTACAAGTCTAAAATCCGTCGTCTGAAGAAAATTCGCCCGAATCTGAGTATGTCGTCCGACTTTATCATCGGCTTCCCTGGTGAGACCGATGATGATTTTCAGGCCACCATGGATTTGATCCAGGCCATCGATTATGACCTCAGCTTCAGCTTTATTTATAGCGCCCGTCCCGGTACGCCGGCGGCCGATTTGCCTGACGATGTCTCTGAAGAAACCAAGAAACAGCGTCTGTATCTGTTACAGCAGCGTATCAACCAGCAAGCCTTGCGCATTGCCCGTGGCATGGTAGGTACCGAGCAACGCATTTTGGTGGAAGGCCCGTCCCGTAAGGATCTGATGGAGCTGTCAGGACGTACCGAGAATAACCGTGTGGTTAACTTCGAAGGCAGTCCAGATATGATTGGCGAATTTGTAGATGTACGCATCACCGATGTATTTGCCAACAGCCTGCGCGGCGAAGTGATCCGCCGTGAAAAAGACATGGGCCTGCGTATCAGCATCGCCCCGCAAACCATTATCAACAAACAGGCCGCTACTTTGCCCGATGCACTGGGCGTGGGCCAGTTTATGCCAAGCTAGGAGAGTCCAGACTTGTCCAGTCAACTCGTCAGCAATGCCGTTATTTTAGAACCAAACGACCACAAGCGACTGTCCAGCCTCTGTGGTCCCTTCGATGACAATATCAAGCAGATTGAGCGCCGTTTGGGGGTGGAAATCAGCTATCGCAACAACGAGTTTAAGGTCCTGGGTAACCCCCAGCAGGCTAACGCCACCGCAGAACTGTTGAAATTGCTGTATATCGAAACCCAGCCGATCAAAGGTCTTATTCCGGACCTTGCCCCTGAAAAAGTGCATCTGGCTATTCAGGAAGCCAAGTGCCTGGAGCAGGCTGAAGCCGGTAAGTACGGCAAAGAAGTACATATCAAAACCAAGCGTGGTGTGATTAAGCCACGTAACCCCAATCAGTCTCAGTATGTGCAGAATATCGTTAATCATGACATCTGCTTTGGGGTAGGACCGGCCGGTACCGGTAAGACTTACCTGGCGGTGGCCTGTGCGGTGGACGCGCTGGAGCGCCAGGAAATCAGACGTATTCTGTTGACCCGCCCAGCAGTGGAAGCCGGCGAGAAGCTGGGTTTCCTGCCTGGCGATTTATCACAAAAGGTCGATCCTTATCTGCGCCCCTTGTACGACGCCCTGTTTGAAATGCTCGGCTTTGAAAAGGTGGAAAAGCTGATTGAGCGAAACGTGATTGAAGTGGCGCCATTGGCCTATATGCGCGGCCGCACCCTCAATGATGCCTTTATTATTCTGGATGAAAGCCAGAACACCACGGTGGAACAGATGAAAATGTTCCTGACCCGCATTGGCTTTAATTCCCGCGCGGTGATCACCGGTGATATCACTCAGGTAGACCTGCCGCGCGGCGTACGCAGCGGCCTGCGCCATGCCATCGAAGTGCTGAAAGAGGTGAAGGATGTGTCCTTTAATTTCTTTACCGCCAATGACGTAGTGCGCCACCCGGTGGTCTCACGCATTATCATGGCCTATGAAGAGCATGATCGTCAGCAGGAAGTGTTAAAACAGCAAAAAGCCAACGGCAACGACGAGAACAAATCCAATTGATAGCCACCCTTGATCTGCAATTAGCCAGTGATGCGCCGGATTTACCCGCTGAATCTGATATTCAACAATGGGTAGATGCAACGTTGCATTCTCAAGGCCTTACAAGCGGTGAACTCACCGTGCGTATCGTCGACGAAGAGGAAGGCCGTGAGCTAAACCATGAGTATCGCGCAAAGGACTACGCCACCAATGTGCTGTCCTTTCCATTCGAGGCTCCGCCCGGTATCGAGATAGATTTGCTCGGTGATTTGGTGATTTGTGCACCGGTGGTCGCCCGTGAAGCCTCAGAGCAAAACAAGCCACTTAAACACCATTGGGCCCACCTTTGTGTGCACGGTACCCTGCATTTGCTTGGCTTTGACCATATTGAGGATGCTGAGGCCGAGGAGATGGAAGGTATCGAAATCGCCATTCTCGGCCAATTAGGAATTGACGATCCCTATGCGGATCGGGAATGATAGCCCCTCTTCGTTAATATAGATTGGAGCCTATGAGCGACGACAATCCCCACTCTAGTAACGGTTCTTCCAAGTCGGGTTGGCTGGGAAAAATAGTCCAGACCCTGTCGGGAGAACCGCAAAACAGAGAGCAGCTGGTCGAAGTGATCAGCGAAGCACAGCAGCGCGAAGTGATAGACAGCGCTACCCGCGACATGATCGAAGGGGTACTGGAAATCAGTGAAATGCGGGTCAGAGACATTATGATCCCGCGCGCCCAGATCATGACCATCGGTATCGACCAGCAAGTGGCAGAATTTCTGCCTGTGGTGCTCGAGTCCGCTCATTCCCGTTTTCCGGTGATCAACGAAGACAAAGATCATATCGAAGGGATTTTGCTGGCCAAGGACCTGCTTGAGTATGGTTTCGATTCCGAAAAGGAATTCAAGCTCAGAGAGATCCTGCGCCCGGCCATTATCGTGCCGGAAAGCAAGCGCGTGGATGTATTGCTGCGTGAGTTCCGTCAGGAACGCTACCATATGGCTATCGTGGTCGATGAGTACGGCGGCGTATCAGGCTTGGTCACCATCGAAGATATCCTGGAGTTGATCGTCGGTGAAATCGAAGACGAGCACGACGCCGAGGACAATGAAACCGATGATATCCGTGCATTGAACAAATGCACCTATTCAGTGAAAGCTTTGACCCCGGTTGAGGACTTCAACGAATTTTTTTCCACCCACTTCGATGAAGAAGAAGCCGATACCATTGGCGGTATTGTGCTGCGCGCCTTTGGTCATATGCCAAGTCGCGACGAAGCGGTGGAAATTGACGGCATCGAATTTCGGGTCGCCAACGCCGATAAACGACGTCTGATCCAGCTTAAAGTGAGTCTGCCCAGAAAGGATGATGCCGAAGAACAAGGCGGTTAACCGCTACGCCCTGAGTCTGGCGTCACTTGCTCTTGGGGCAGGCCTGACGCTGGGCTACGCGCCTTTTTCACAGTGGTATTTGGTGCCATTGCTGCTGCTTGGCTTTTTTGCTTTGTTGTCAGGACCAGGCAGGGCTTTTCCTTTTCTGACCGGATTGTCTTTCGGCCTCGGCTGGTTTGGCGCAGGTGTCAGCTGGGTACACGTAAGCATTGCCGATTTTGGCGGCTTACCCTTGCTCGGCTCCTTAAGCCTGATGCTGTTACTCTGTCTCTATTTGGCTCTGTATCCCGCATTGGCCAGTTGGCTGCTGGTTCGCTTTATCAAGCTCCCCTATTGGCCCATGGCCATCCCGCTGATTTGGTATGTCACAGAATGGCTGCGTGGCTGGATGTTGACCGGCTTCCCCTGGCTATCGCTTGGCTACAGTCAGCTTCATGGTCCCTTAGGAGGCTGGCTACCTATTGTCGGTGAGACCGGCGTCAGTCTGCTGCTGGTGCTTATGGCATCGGGCGTCATGCTGCTGTTGCGTCAGCGCCATTGGCTGTCGGCTGCTTTGTTGGTAGTTGTGCCGATGATAAGCGGTGTGGTTCTGGATGGACATAGCTGGACCAAAGCCACCGGCAAGCATGCCGATGTGGTAATGGTGCAGGGCAATATTAAGCAGGAATTACGCTGGGTACCGGAACAAGACGGTCCCACCATGCGCAAGTACCTGGAGATGACCGCCCCCTACTGGGATGCCGATTTGATCATTTGGCCGGAAGCCGCCATTCCCAGACTAGAGCCCCTGGTCCCCGAGTATTTGGGTGAGCTGGACGAAATTGCCGCAGAAAACGGCACGGGCCTGATTACCGGCATCGTCAATTACAATTTTGAAACCCGCCAAGCCTTTAACCAGTTAATTGGTGTGGGCAGTTTGCACGGGGAAAAACAGGGCCACTATCGCTATATGCATACCAATCGCTATGCCAAGCACCACCTGTTGCCGATTGGCGAATTTATTCCTCTGGAGGATTGGCTCAGAGGCTTGGCACCGATTTTTGATCTGCCCATGTCTTCCTTCAGCCGCGGAAACTTCGAGCAGAATAACCTGATCGCCAATGATTATCGCCTGGCCCCCGCGATCTGCTTTGAAATTGCCTTCCCGGAACAAATGCGCGCCAACCTGCATCCCTATACGGATTTTATTCTGACCGTCAGTAATGACGCTTGGTTTGGCCGCTCACACGGTCCCCACCAACATCTGGAAATAGCCCAGGTACGCGCCAAAGAGTTTGGAATACCTGTGCTTCGCGCGACCAACAACGGCATTACCGCAGTGATTGATGCCAACGGTCAAATCATTGCAAAAGTGCCACAATTTGAAGATGCAGTATTACGTGCAGAGGTGCCTACCTACCGCGGCGATACGCCCTTTGGCGCCTACGGTGATCTATGGATTGTGCTGCTCAGTCTGGCCGGCTTTGGTCTGGCCCTATGGTTACCGCGCACCGATTGGATCTAGCTTGAATTAATGGGTCGCTTAACACTATCCTGAGAGCTTTGTAACCTCAGGAAAATCCATTGTGAAAACAGCGCGTTACCTTTCTCTTACCACTGGCATGTTAGTCAGTGCCATATCACTCACTGCACAAGCCGATATCACTGTGGTTAAAGCCGATGCCCTTTTGGATGTCAAAACCGGCAAACTACAACAAAAGCCCCTGCTTATTCTGGAAGACAACCGTATCCGTGATATCGGTGAACAGGGCAAACTGGCCATTCCCGAAGGCGCCAAACTCCTTGATCTCAGCGGGCAAACCCTGCTGCCCGGCCTGATGGATATGCATGTGCATATCACCTCTGATGCCGCTGTGCATGGCTATAAGGGATTGGCAGTATCGCTGCCAGCCGAGACCATTACCGGTGTGGCTAATGCGAAAACCACCTTGGAGGCAGGCTTTACCACCATTCGCAATGTGGGCGCCAGCGGCTATTCGGATGTGGCGCTGCGTGATGCCATTAACAAAGGCGAAGTACCTGGACCACGGATTTTTGCGTCGGGCATTCCTCTTGGGATCACCGGCGGCCATTGCGACAACAATCTGCTGCCCTATGAATATCAGGACAAATCCCCTGCGGTAGCCGACGGACCTTGGGCGGTGCGTGAAAAGGTGCGCATGAATATCAAGTACGGTGCCGATCTGATTAAGTACTGCGCCACCGGCGGGGTGCTGTCAAAAGGCACCAAAGTCGGCGCGCAGCAATACAGTCAGGAAGAAATGAATGCCATTGTTGAAGAAGCCAATCTGCGCGGCATTCATGTGGCCGCTCACGCCCATGGCACCGAAGGCATTAAAGCCGCGATTAAAGCCGGGGTGCGCAGCGTAGAGCATGCCAGCTTCCTCGATGATGAAGCCATTAAACTGGCCAAACAGCATGGCACTTACCTGTCCATGGATATCTATAACACCGAATATATCCTTGGCGAAGGTGAAAAAGCAGGGATTTTAGAAGAGAGTCTGGACAAAGAGAGAGTGGTCGGTAGCAAACAGCGCGACAGTTTTAGCCGCGCCGTCAAAGCCGGGGTGAAGATGGTATTCAGCACCGATGCCGGAGTCTATCCCCATGGCGATAACGGCAAGCAGTTTTCCCGCATGGTGCGCTTTGGTATGACACCCTTGCAGGCTATCCAGGCCGCCACTATCAACGCCGCCACTTTGCTTGGTAAAGAAGGCGAATTAGGCAGCATTGAGACCGGGAAATTCGCCGATATGATCGCCGTCCCTGGCAATCCGCTTCAAGACATCAGCCTGCTGGAGACTGTGCCTTGGGTGATAAAGGACGGCAACGTGGCCAAACGTCCTTAAACCGGCTCAGGGATAACCGCCGGACGCTTGCCAAGCAAGCGTCCGATACGTTCAAAAGGAGTCAACACGATGGCATTACCGGCCAACACCAAAGAGAAGCCCGCCAGGGTGTAACCATTCCATACAAAACCTTCAAACAGGGTGCTGAGCACCACCGCCACCAGCGGAAACAGTACGATGACGTAGCTGGCTTTTTCCGGGCCAATATTCTTCAGCATCACAAAATAACAGGCAAAGGCAATGACCGTACCGAACACCGCCAGATAAAGCAGGCTGGCCACATAAGGCAGGCTGGGATCAAAGGTAAACTCAGCGCCGGTAAATAGTGCGGTTATCGCTAAGGCCGACGTGCCGTACAACATCCCCCAGGCATTGCCCTGCAAAATACCAACGCTACGCCTTGAGTTACGCACGCTGACCATATTGCCAAAAGAGGCCACCAGGGTGCCTGACAGCGCTAATAACAGGCCCACCAATACCAGGTTGGACAGATCCAACACCTGCAGATCCTGCCAGAACAACACCACAATCCCGGCAATGCCCAAAAGCGCGCCGCTATAGATACGTTTGGCAATGGGTTTGCCGAAAAAGATACGGGTATTGATGATGTTTATCAGCAACATGGTGGAGAAGGCCACTGACGCCAGCGCCGAGGTCAGATATTGCTGCGCCCAGTACAGCAGCAGGTAGTTAAAACCGAAATTACACAGCGCCAGAAGTATAAAAAAGCCATGTTGCACCAGGTTAAAACGCATCGGCAGCTTCTTATACAGGCAATATCCCCACATCATGAGCGCCGCCATGGCAAAGCGGTAGACCAGGGAAACTTCCGGCGATACCACGCCGAGCTGGAATTCGATGGCCAGCCAGGTTGAGCCCCAAATCAGCACGGTTACCACGTAGAGTATCAGGTTTTTCATGTCAGCTTCCCCATTAGTCAGGCTGGTAATGATAGCCGCCATCTGTATACTTAACATATACAGATTTTTATAAAAGCAACCTACACAGATGGAAATAGCACTAGACCAGCAATCAGAGCGTTTTCTCTACCATCAGGTAGTGGATCTGATTTGTGATATGCAGCAAAAGGGGACTTTGCGTCCCGGCGATCGCATTCCCTCATTGCGCCAATTGGCCGAGCGCTTAGATATCAGTGTACCCACGGTCAAACAGGGTTATCTGGAATTGGAACGATTGGGTCTGGTGGAAGCCAGGCCAAAGTCCGGCTACTTCCTGTGCGCCAGTCAAGCGAGAATGAATACACCGCGTAAGCCAAAGCAAACCACCTATGCCGTACCTGTTGGCCGCCAGGAGATGATTGAACAGGTACATGCCAATGTCCATCAGCGCAGCGCCCTGCCCCTGGCCATTTGCAACCCCGTGTCTGCCCTTCCCCCGCACAAAGCGCTGGCGCGCAATATGCGACGCGTGATTTCGCTCGCCGGTGAACAAGCGCTGGGCTACGGCCCCCTCAACGGATTTCTGCCTCTGCGCAGACAGCTGGCCTTTCGCTATCTGGATATGGGGGTAATGATGGATCCGGAGCAATTGGTGATCACCAACGGCGCCCAGGAAGCCCTGACTATCGCCCTGATGCTGCTGGCCAAGCCCGGTGATGTGATTGCGGTAGAATCGCCCTGCTATTTCGGCATTTTGGAACTGATAGAAGGCTTGGGCATGCTGGTCTATGAGATCCCCGTCTGTCCCGACGACGGGCTCACAGCAGACGATGTGCAAAGAGCCCTGGACAGCCAGCCTGTTGACGCCCAACCCATAAAGGCCTGCATATTCTCCACCAGCATCACTAATCCCCTTGGCGCCAAGCTGCAGGAAGAGAACAAGAAAGCCATTGTAGAACTGCTGGAGTCCCGTGATATCGGACTGATTGAGGATGATGTCTATGGCGATCTCTACTTTGGCGAATCCAGAGGGCTACCGGCCCAGCTGTATTCACAAAAGGGCCTGGTGATTACCTGCTCATCGTTTTCCAAAACGGCTGCACCGAGTCACCGTATCGGCTGGCTACTCAGTCCGCGCTTCGCGCCGCAAGCGGCCAGATTAAAGCGCGCGCTGTCCTGTACCTCATCGTTGCTCAACCAATGGACCATGTCTGAATACATGGCCTCAGGGGAATACGAACGCTATGTGCGGCAGCTACGGGAAGTACTTAAACTCAATATGCAGCGCATGAAAGCCAAAGTGGAAGCGGCTTTTCCCAAGGAAACCCGGGTCAGCAGTCCTCACGGCGGCGCGGTGCTGTGGCTGGAACTGTCACGTAAAGTCAACGGCGCCCAGCTATTCCAGCAAGCCCTGGAGCAAGGCATCAGCGTGATGCCCGGCACCCTGTTTTCCGCCAGCGATAAATACCGTCACTGCATCCGACTGAGTTATGGTGTGTCCTGGACTCTAGACGTGGAAAAAGGCATTGAACGGTTAAGTTTGTTGGCGCGAAGTTAATAGTAAATGATTAGTTCAATACTTTTATCAATAGTTTGTATCGGATATTTGCTTATCTTTGTTTATCTCGATATTCGCGGTGAAGTCAAAACCACCCGGTGGCTTTGGGTGGGGGGAGAACAAAGCAGGTTATCGGTTATATTGTGTGCCCAATCTGGTGGTTTGAGGATTGGCGCCAGGCTTGTTGTCTACCCGTTCTTTGCATTTTTTGCCGTGTTTCCCTGGCTATTCTGACTCAGCCACTCAGAAATGCACTTCACTGTGCGCTCTGAGGACCGGACGCAGCATAGCTGCGCCAGTTAATTCGGTGTGACTGAAAGGCCGTTTGAGGAGTGGATCTGCCCGACACACCAATAACCCGTGATATATATCGTTGAGATGAAGTCCGGGTATCAGGCGTACTGATATTCGCCACCCTTTTCCAGTGCCCGCTGATAAGCAGGGCGGGCGTGGATACGCTTTACATAGGCTTGGATATTGGGGTGCTTGTCTGTGACTAATCGCCTGGCTACCGCCGCTTCCAACGGAAAGCTCATTTGCACATCGGCGCCACTGGGCTTATCCCCCACCAGCCATTCCTTACCGGCCAGTTGCTGCTCCACATAGGCCAGATTATTGGTCAGGTTGGGTCCCACAAAAGCTTTATTGACCTTCGCCACTATGCCTACGGCAACAGGCAATACCAACAGCGGTGCGTTGGCTTTGATCTTATCCAATACCAATTTCAGCAGCATCGGCGGCATCATGCTGCCTTCGGCAAAATGCAGCCAGTAGCAATAATCCTGATATGCCGGATCGTCCGCTGCAACAGACCACGCCTGGCCGCCATTGACCCGGCACAGGTAATCCACAATGGCGCCGGACTCGGCCAAGATCCGCCCGTCCACCTCCAGCAATGGTGATTTACCCAAGGGATGGACTTTTTTCAGGCTCTCAGGCGCCAGCATTGTTTTTTTGTCCCGCTGATAACGCTCAATACGGTATTCCAGGCCCAATTCCTCGAGCAACCAAAGGATTCGCTGAGAACGACTGTTATTGAGGTGGTGAAGAATGATCATGGACACTCCTTTAAAAATGTTGCCTTCATTTACGGCAAACTCACTCATGCGATCAATAAATGCAAACAAAAAAGGGCCTTGCGGCCCTTATTCGTTACATTTTAACGGCTGTTCCCAACGGAAAGCCCCGGTCCTGCATCAATGCATCCACCTTGGCGTCACGGCCACGGAAGGCTCGATAGGCATCGGCTGGATCTACCGCATTACGCACTGAAAACAGGTGTTTCACCAGCTTGGCTGCGACGTCTTTATCGTAGAAGCCGCCGGGTGCCTCAGCAAAGGCCTGGGCCGCATCAGAAGTCAGCACCTCAGCCCACATGTAACCGTAGTACCCCGCCGAATAGCCTTCACCTGAGAAGACATGGCCAAACTGTGGTGTACGGTGGCGCATCACCACTTCACTGGGCATACCCAATGCGCTTAAAGTTTCACGTTCAAAGGCATCGGGATCCAGTCCTTTGGGATCGGTCATATGCAGCTTCAAATCTATCAGCGCAGAAGCAAGATATTCAGTGGTCTTGAAGCCTTCGTTGAAGGTGGCTGCCTTCTTGATTTTTTCTACCAGCTCGGCCGGAATTGGTTTACCGGTTTCATAATGCACCAGGTAATTATTGATAACCTCATCGGTCAGCAGCCAGCGTTCCAGCAGCTGCGACTGGAACTCGGTGTAATCACGCACACCGCTGTTGAGCGTTGGGTAGGCCACGTCAGATGAGAGGGCATGCAGGGCATGACCAAACTCGTGGAAATAGGTCTCGGCATCATCCCAGGAAATTAATACCGGCTCACCAGGTGCCCCTTTCACAAAGTTGGAGTTGTTGGAGGATAGTACTGTGGTATTACCTTCAAAACTGGTGTGACTGCGATAGCTATTGGCCCAGGCCCCGGAGCGCTTACCCTGGCGCGCGAATGGATCCAGATACCACAAGCCCACCAACTCGCCGCTGGTTTTGTCTTTCACTTCCCAAACTTTAACATCGGGGTGATAGACCGGTACCTTACCTTGTGGCACCGCAGCGAAGTCAAAATTGAACAAACGGCCAGCGACATAGAACATGGCGTCACGAAGCTTATCCAACTGCAGATACTGTTTTACTTCATTGGAATCAAGGTCATAACGCTGCTGACGCACTTTCTCGGCGTAATAGCGATAGTCCCATGGCGCGATTTTGATCTTATCGCCACGGGCATCAGCAATGGCCTGCATGTCGGCGACTTCTTCCTTGACCCGGGCAATAGCGGCCGGCCACACCGACTGCATCAGATCCATGGCATTTTCCGGGGTCTTGGCCATACGGTTGGACAGACGCCATTGGGCATAATTGTCAAAACCCAACAACTTCACACGCTCATGACGTAAGGTCAGGATTTGCTGGATGATGGCGTTGTTATCGTATTCATCGCCGTTATCACCGCGATTGTAATAGGTGTTCCATACTTTCTCGCGCAGAGCACGCTCATCGGAGTAGGTCAGGAAGGGATCCATGGAAGAGCGGGTATTAGTGATCGCATACATGCCTTCTTTACCACGCTCCTTGGCCGCCGCTGCCGCCGCCTTAACAAAAGACTCAGGCAAACCGGACAGCTGTTCTTTGCTCAGATACAACACATAGTTTTCTTCGTCGGCCAACACATTGTTGGCAAACTTAGTATGCAGCTTAGACAGCTCCTGGTTGATCTCTGCATATCTGGCTTTGGCCTTGGCATCCAAGGTAGCACCGTTACTGGCAAAACTGTCATAAATCAAATAGGTCAGACGCTGCTGATCGGGACGTAAGGTTTTCAGCACATCGCTTTCATAAACGGCGCGAATACGCTCAAACAGCTTTTCATTTTGAGTAATTTGCGAAGAGAACTCAGACAATTTAGGCGCCATTTCCTGCTGAATGGCTCTGAATTCGGGGCTGGATAAGTTCGCACTCCAGATCCCGTAATAAGTGAATACCCGATCCAGGGTTTTGCCGGTCTTTTCGTAGGCCACTATGGTGTTCTCAAAGTTCGGCGCCGCAGGATTATTGGCAATGGCATCCAGCTCGGCCAATTGCTGTGCCATGCCTTCATTGAGTGCCTGCTTCACCTCTGCCAACTCCATCTTGTCAAACGCCGGCACACCACCGTAGGGTCCCTGCCATGGGGCAGTCAGGTTGTTGGCTACCGCCTGCTGTGCACCTTGTGCACTTTGGCTGGAACCGGCAAGAGTAGGTAGGGAAACAGACAGTGCGGCCGCAACCACACCAGCAACCAGGGTTGAGGTAAATTTCATGGCTCGGGGATCTCCAATTGAGCTGTTGTACTTAAGCGACAGGCCAGTCTACTGAGGAAGGCAGGTTGTGCCTAGATTTTAGGAGCAAGCCTAAACAGACTTTTCGTTAGAAAATGTAAACAAAAGGGCAAAGGGGTTGAGCCATAACGGAAAAATCCACGTAGGCACCATCAAACTGCTGCTATTTGTCGCATGGCGTTGATATCAAACATGCTTTTGTAATGTTTTCGGTGATTTGCAACACAGACTGGTGAATTTGGGTCTAACCTTTAAATGAGTGAAATCCCCCCGTCCCAGTTCATTGGTGATAAACGTCCCGGAGGTGTATATGGGTATTTTTGAGCACTACCAACAAAGATACGAAGCACACAAAGAAGAAGAGTACAGTATCTCCGACTTTCTGGACCTGTGTAAGGCCGATAAGTCGGCCTATGCCAATGCGGCCGAACGCCTGCTGCTGGCGATTGGTGAAGCGGAGATGGTAGATACGTCGACCGACTCCCGACTAAGCCGGATATTCTCCAACCGCATGGTGGCACGCTATCCCACCTTCGCCGATTTTTACGGCATGGAAGATTCCATCGAGCAAATTGTCTCGTACCTCAAACATGCAGCTCAGGGGCTGGAAGAGAAGAAACAGATTCTCTACTTATTGGGTCCCGTGGGTGGCGGTAAGTCTTCTCTTGCCGAAAAGCTTAAAGAGTTGATGCAAAAAGTACCGATTTATTGCCTCAGGGGCTCGCCGGTGAATGATCACCCGCTTTGCCTTTTCGATGATAAAGAGGACGGCGATATTCTGCTCAACGAATACGGTATTCCCCGCCGTTATCTGAAAACCATCATGTCGCCCTGGGCCCGTAAACGCCTGCATGAGTTTAACGGTGACATCAACAAGTTTAAGGTCATCAAATTATACCCCTCGGTGCTCGACCAGATTGGTGTGGCCAAGACCGAACCCGGGGATGATAACAACCAGGATATTTCTTCGTTGGTAGGTAAGGTGGATATTCGTAAGCTGGAGTCTTTTGCCCAGAACGATCCCGATGCCTACAGCTACTCGGGTGCCCTGTGTAAAGCTAATCAGGGCCTGATGGAATTTGTGGAAATGTTTAAAGCGCCCATCAAGGTGCTGCATCCGTTGTTAACAGCAACCCAGGAGGGTAACTACAACCCCACTGAAGGATTCTCCGCCCTGCCCTTTGACGGCATTATCCTGGCCCACTCCAATGAATCGGAGTGGTTGACCTTCAGAAACAACCGCAACAACGAAGCTTTCCTGGACAGGGTATATATCGTCAAGGTGCCTTATTGTCTGCGCGTGTCAGAAGAGCAGAAAATCTATCGAAAACTCATTGATAACAGTGAGCTTCGCGGTGCTCCATGCGCGCCTGGCACGCTGGAACTGCTGTCCCAGTTCAGTGTGTTGTCACGCCTGAAAGAGCCTGAAAACTCCAGCATCTACTCCAAGATGCGCGTCTATGACGGTGAAAGCCTTAAAGACACCGATCCCAAGGCCAAGTCCTATCAGGAATACCGTGATTACGCCGGCGTGGATGAGGGTATGGAGGGTCTGTCTACCCGATTCTCCTTCAAGATCCTGTCCAAAGTGTTCAACTTCGACCCGCAGGAAGTGGCGGCCAACCCGGTACATCTTTTTTACGTGCTGGAAAGACAAATTGAGCGCGAGCAGTTCCCACAGGAAACCGCCGACCGCTACAAAGAGTTTCTCAAAGGCTTTCTGGTTCCCAAATATGTCGAGTTTATCGGTAAAGAGATTCAGACCGCTTACCTGGAATCCTATTCCGAATATGGTCAGAACCTGTTCGATCGTTATGTGACCTATGCGGATTTCTGGATCCAGGATCAGGAGTATCGCGATCCCGAGACCGGTCAGTTGTTTGACCGCGAAGCCCTTAACGCCGAACTGGAGAAAATCGAAAAACCAGCGGGTATTAGTAATCCCAAAGATTTTCGTAATGAGATCGTTAACTTTGTACTTCGGGCTCGGGCCAACAATAAGGGTAAAAACCCTGCCTGGACCAGTTACGAGAAGCTGCGTACGGTTATCGAGAAAAAGATGTTCTCCAATACCGAAGACCTGCTGCCGGTCATTTCCTTCAATGCCAAGAGCAGTGCCGATGACCAGAAGAAACATGACGATTTCGTCAAGCGTATGACGGAGAAAGGCTACACCAAGAAACAGGTTCGGCTATTGTGCGAATGGTATCTGCGTGTGCGTAAGTCGTCGTAACCGGAGGGTAGCAGTATGGCGCACTTTATCGACCGCAGGGCAAACAGTAAGGGCAAAAGCACCGTCAACCGGCAACGCTTTATCCGCCGCTATAAGCAGCAGATAAAAAAGGCGGTGTCTGATGCCATCAGTAAGCGCAGTGTCACGGACGTGGAAAGCGGTGAGAGCATTAATATCCCTACCCGGGATATTAAGGAGCCGATTTTCCACACCGGCAAAGGCGGCATCACCGACCGGGTCCATCCGGGCAACGACCAGTTCAGTCAGGGCGATCGCATCAAACGCCCCTTAAGCGGTCAGGGAAAAGGCGGTGGCGAAGGAGAAGCCAGCGACAGCGGTGAAGGCGAAGACGAGTTTGTCTTTCAAATTTCCAAGGATGAATATCTGGATCTGCTGTTTGAAGACTTGGCTCTGCCCAACCTCAAGAAAACCCAACTGGATAAACTGGTTGAGTATAAGACCTATCGCTCCGGTTTTAAGTCAGACGGGGTGCCCAGCAATTTAGACATTGTGCGCTCATTGCGCGGCTCCATGGCCAGGCGAATTGCCTTAACCGGTGATAAGCGTGCCAAACTCAAAGAACTGCAGGAGAAGTTGGAGGAACTTAAGAGCGACAAGCACGACCATGAATTGGAAATACGCGAGCTTGAAGCCGAGATTGCCGAGCTTAAGGCCCGCATCGCCAAAGTGCCCTTTCTGGATACCATCGACCTGCGCTTTCGTAATTTTGAAAAACGTCCCCTGCCCACCAGCAAGGCCGTGATGTTTTGTCTGATGGATGTCTCCGGCTCTATGGATCAAGCCACCAAGGATATGGCTAAGCGCTTTTATATCCTGCTTTACCTTTTCTTGACCCGTACCTACAAGAACGTGGAAGTGGTCTATATCCGTCACCACACCCAGGCCAAAGAAGTGGATGAACAGGAGTTTTTCTATTCCCAGGAAACCGGCGGCACTATTGTTTCCAGCGCCTTAAAACTGATGGATGAAATTGTTACTGCACGCTTCCCGCCTGGGGAATGGAATATTTACGCCGCGCAGGCCTCTGACGGCGACAACTGGGCCGATGACTCCCCGCAGTGCAGCGCTTTGCTGCAAAGCAAACTGCTGCCGTTGGTGCGCTACTACGCCTATATCGAAATCACCCAGCGACAGCATCAAAGCTTGTGGCGTGAATACTATAAACTGGCAGAGCTTAATGATAATTTCGCGATGAAACATATCCGCTCTGTTGAGGATATCTATCCCATCTTCAGGGAGCTATTTAAAAAACAAGCGGCCTGAAATTCGTTCCAATTGGCGAGAGGCTAAGTCATTCCTTTTTGGCAAACTGAAGTGTCTGCTCGATGGCTACCAGTGCCGCCAGCAATGCACTCATAAACAGCGCCGTCATGCCAACGCCAAGCACGGGAAAGGCAACTGCAAAGCCAACGAGACCCGTGCTAAACACAGACAACAGGCCAATCAGCAGCGCCAATCCCACCGCCAAATAACCGAGAATGGCCAGCATCCGTGCGATAAACAGAACCGCCCCCAGGTTTTGCGTTTGGATATTTTTATAGGGCTTCATTGGTTTTCCTTAACTTGAATAGGGCTCGAATTTATATGGCACTTCTTTTAACAGAGCAAGAGGTAGTTGGATAGGCAGCTCATTGCCGATAGAGGAATTTCAGTAACGATTGAGTTCAGCGGCGAAATTTTTTCAACGCGAAATGGCCTCCGTCACACGATTCAATAGGGAGTATCAGGTTGAAATTTCTTTAATGTACTTCCTAAACTGCGAATTATTTTTAATAAAAATCACCCGTAAAAAACTAATTATCCATCCTAGAAGCCACAGAACAAAACCCACAAAAATCCCTCCAAGCACAGTCACTATAATCGCATCCCCGAGAGAACTGCCCTGTGACCCCATCTCATCCTTGATCATGTACACCGCATAAGCAGCCATCAGCAAAGCCAAAGTTATCCAAGGAAACATTACCGATCTGATTATTCCATTATTACAATCCATATCTCGGGTATTATGATTTCGAAGCATGAAATAAAACCCTAGCTTTTTCCCTCCCGATTTAATAAAAAAAGCGGTCACCTTATGTCCACCTCTACATGGAATAGTCAAATTTTTGAGTACTACAGAGTGTTCCGTACCTTCTTCATCTTTTATAAAAATAGTCTGCCAGTGGGTTGATTTAGAAAACGTTTGACTCCGTCCTGTATTGTGGTCATAACTATGTTCGAATGTAGTTTCCACTTCATTTTCAGAGGATTGCACTGTCCCCGTTCTGGAAAAAATTTCGTAACTTAATCCAAGTGAATTTCCTTTTGCGATTGATTTAGCACCAGCCATTTCTTTCTCCTTACAATAGGTCCCAAGAAAATTAAGCCACATTGTTGCTAACAACTTATTATCCCGAACACACAAGATCGCGTACTTTGCAAGATCAAAAAGCCCAATGTCCGCTGCTCGCTCAATACGGCCTTTCAAATTTGGCCTAAACCTCAGAAGAAAAGCCTCAGAACAGATATAAACTAATACAGCTTACCAACATAGTTTGGCACTTTATTTACGGCATCAATAGCTAATCAGGTAAAGGAATAAACTCTTCTTCGTCCCCTGGTACTTTGTCAAAGCGCTGCTCTTTCCAGTCTTCCTTAGCCCATTCGATACGGGTTTTACGACTCGATGCGAAATTCCAATACATATAGCGATAGCCCAAAGGCTCACCACCAATCAGGGCGATACGGCTTTTCTTGGATGCACTCACCTTTACTTCTGCCTTTGGTGTTAACAACGCCATTTGATGCGCCTTTATTGCCTCGCCGTGCACATGCAGTTCGCCCTCAGCCACATAAATCGCCCTTTCTGTAGCCGGCGGCAGGGTTAAGGTCAGGCCTTCTTCCAGAACCGCTTCCAAATACAGGGTTTCACAGAAAGTTTTTACCGGAGAGGTCAAACCATAGGCGCTGCCCATCATCACCCGTACAGGCACTCCATCGATGTTGGTGGCAGGAATATCGTCTACCGGGTAGTGATAAAACGCGGGAGCAGTCTCCTCATAGGCTTCCGGTAGTGCGTGCCAGAGTTGTAGACCATGCAAACGATGCAATGTGTTTCGTACCTCCGGGCGTTCCCGCTCTGAGTGGACAATGCCTTTGCCTGCCACCATTAAATTGATATCCCCCGGCTTAATCGCTTGCAGGTTCCCTAAGGAGTCTCTATGCAGAATTTCGCCTTCAAACAGGAAGGTGACTGTGGCCAGATTGATATGCGGATGGGGACGCACATCAACCCCCTGCCCGGCTTCAAACTCAGCCGGCCCCATATGATCGAAAAAAATCCACGGGCCTACGCTACGCAACTTGGCAACGGGCAGACAGCGCCTGACAAAAAAGCCGCCGATGTCTTTGTCTTTGGGCTCAACAATGGTTTCCACCCCCTTGCAAGGCTGCTCCTTGGCCTCACATGGAGATTGCTGCTGTATTAAATTGCTCATATCCCTCTCCTAAAATCCAATAACCAGATTGCTCACCATACCCAATCTGGTCTCGTAAAGATAAAGATAGTCAGGAAAGATCCGGAAACAATCTGGGTTTGTGATTCTGGCGCACTCTGTGGCATCTTTCGTTTTGTTACCCTCTTCAGGAAAAGTTAGTGTATAGAAGTGCTTGCCTTATATTTGCTCTGCTCTTAACCGCCTGCAGCAGCATTCCTCTCTCCACCATGATTAAAATGCGCAACTTTGATCAGGACAGCCTGCAGACCTTGCGCGCCGGGGACATTCGTTCACGGATGACCTTGCCAAGAGGAGTAGGACCGGACCTGGAAAAAACCAGTCTGCGCGTCACCCTTGAGTTTGACAAAGGTGAGCAGCAATTCTCGTTTCCGCTTGAGCAACTGGAGCAGGAAGACTTAATTCTGACAGGGGGCTTATTCAGCCAGGACAGATTGGTCAGCCGTTATACTCTGCGCTTAAGCGAACAAGGCGCCGCTCAATTCACCCAGATGCAACAAAGCTTGCAACATAATACCCCTCAGTCCGTTGGCCTCAGCGTATCGGCGATTCTGGCGAGGGACGAAAGCCATACCAAGGGCATTATGACCCTGGAATTAAAACTCAAGGCGCAGGAGGACTATTTTGTGCTGATTGACGAGTACGCTTATGAAATCGGGGAAAGTAAAAACTACTAGTACTTTGTAAAGATCTCCTGCACAGGTCCCTGGCGGGCAAAAATGCCCCCCTTTGAATCACCATGTTCAAAGCCCTGCCAACGGCATATCAGAATTGTGCCAACCACTTACGCTTGGATACAAATTGGCACACCAATCCCTCTATTTTATTTTCAGGCCAGGCTCATAATTGGCGGCGCCAGCTAACGACTCGGCTAACTTGAGTTTCACTTTTCACCGGATGCTTAGATAAATGAAAAAAGTATTTTTTGCTGCCGCCTTCTTCAGTTCAGCGTTGATGGCTTTGCCTGCGTTGAGTGCCAGCCCGAATTGGAATCAACTGGGGCTATCTTATGTCTATGCCGACATTGACGATGTGGATGATGCCTCGCCCACCGGATTTGGCTTATCGGCCTCCGCTTTGCTGGGTGAGCGTTTTATTGTCAGGGGGAATTATCAGTCTGTCTCCGATGATATTCGTCTACTGGATGCTGATGTAGAGATTGAGCTGGATTGGAGCAGCCTGGCGGTGGGGATGCGCCATGGCCTGACCAATACCATGGATTTGTATGGACTGATCTCTTATGAATATCTGGATGCCAAAGCCTCTTTTGACGGCGAATCAGAATCAGAAGATGACAATGGATACGGATTGACCGTCGGCCTGCGCGCCATGGTAACTGAGCAACTGGAACTGGACGGCTCAGTGGCTTACGTAGATGTCAGTGATGAATCTGACACCCTGCTTAAGCTGACGGCCTCTTACTACCTGACCTCGTCGCTGTCGGTTGGTCTGGGATTGCAGGCAACTGATGACTTCAAGCTTTATATGGCCACCGCACGCTACAGTTTTTAATCCGCGTTTCCTATAACCACACTATCAGCAATGCCAGCGCCGCTGGCATTGCCTGAACAAACAATATTCTGCGATTGACGGTGGCGGCCCCATATACGCCGGCAACGACAACACAGGTTAAGAAGAATCTCTGAATGGACAGGTCAGATAGATAAAGCCCCCACAGCAGACCTGCCGCTAAAAAGCCGTTGTACAGTCCCTGATTGGCAGCCAACACCTTGGTCATAGCCGCCTTTTCAGGGGTTAAGCCAAAGGTGCGCATGCCTTTGGGCTTGTCCCACAGAAACATTTCCAGCACCAGAAAATAGAAGTGCAAAAACGCCACCAGCAACACTAATGCAGTACTTAACCAATCCATAAAACTGTCCAAATCTCATACACATAGCCGCATCATCGAACTATTGCGAAAACAAGGCAAGTAACATCATTGCTTTTGAAGGCTGAACTATACTCAGGCCAAGGGCGTAGATTTAGTTGTTTGTGGGGAGAGAGCCTATGCAGCGTAAGCGTAAGAGCAAAGCACTATCCGATGGACCAGATTGGACTTTTGAACTGCTCGATCAGTATCTGGCTGAAATCGACCGGGTGGCCAATTTTTACGAGCTGGATACTTACCCCAATCAGATAGAGATTATCACCGCCGAACAAATGATGGATGCGTACGCCAGCGTCGGCATGCCCATTAACTACACGCACTGGTCCTATGGCAAAAAGTTTATCCAGACTGAACAGGGCTACAAGCGAGGGCAGATGGGATTGGCCTATGAGATAGTGATCAATTCCGATCCCTGCATCGCCTACCTGATGGAAGAAAACACCATTACTATGCAGGCCCTGGTCTTGGCCCATGCTAGCTATGGACATAACTCTTTCTTTAAAAACAATTACTTATTCAAAACATGGACAGATGCCAGCAGCATTGTCGACTACTTGGTCTTTGCTAAAAACTACATCGCCCGCTGCGAAGAAAAATATGGCATCACCGAAGTGGAAGCGACCTTAGACTCCTGTCATGCGTTGGCCAATCTGGGGGTAGACAGATACAAGCGCCCGCAAAAGTTGTCGCTGCGCCAGGAACAAGAGCGCCAGGAAACCCGCGAGAAATACTTACAGTCACAAGTGAATGAACTGTGGCGCACCCTGCCCATAAAGCAGGAGCAGGAAACCGACGAGCGTAAGAAACGCTTCCCTGCCGAGCCGCAGGAGAATCTGCTGTACTTTATCGAAAAAAATGCTCCGCTATTGGAGCCCTGGCAACGGGAACTGGTGCGCATAGTGCGCAAGATCTCGCAATACTTCTATCCGCAAAAACAAACCCAGGTCATGAACGAAGGCTGGGCCTGCTTCTGGCACTATCACATCCTTCATCACCTCTATGATGAAGGCAAAGTCACCGACCGCTTTATGATGGAATTCCTGCATAGCCACACCAATGTGGTTTATCAGCCGGAATACAACAGCCCCTATTACTCAGGCATCAACCCTTATGCCCTTGGCTTTAATATGTTTATGGATCTAAAGCGCATCTGTGAAAAGCCCACGGCAGAGGATAAAAGGTGGTTCCCCGATATTGCCGGCTCAGACTGGCTGCCGACCCTTAAATTCGCCATGGAAAATTTCAAAGATGAGAGCTTTATCAGTCAGTTCCTGTCGCCCAAACTGATGCGCGATTTTCGTCTTTTTGCCATCCACGACGACGACGAGGACAGCCATCTGACGGTATCGGCGATTCACAACGCCGAGGGCTATCAGCAGCTAAGGGAGCGTCTGTCGGCACAATATAACCT
This sequence comes from Aliiglaciecola sp. CAU 1673, assembly GCF_029223185.1. GTDB lineage: Bacteria > Pseudomonadota > Gammaproteobacteria > Enterobacterales > Alteromonadaceae > Bowmanella. The sequence goes on along the minus strand of NZ_JARHUG010000014.1, from coordinate 41,674 downwards.
GAGTAATCTGGAGCCGAATATCCAGGTGCAGGACGTAAATGTGCGCGGTGACCGTTCACTCACTCTTCGTTATATCCCACATAACAGGATCCCGCTGTCTGACAGTGTCCCGGAGGTAATGAAACACCTTTATCGTTTATGGGGTTTTGATGTGCGTTTGGAAATGCGTGATGAAAAGGGCAATATCCAACTGCTTGAACAATGCCCTACCTCGGAGAATCATCACTCGTCCTGATAAGCAAATTCGCGGCTTGCAGGAGGCTCCAGATGGGAGGCACAATGCCTCCCTGGCTGTCTTTTGTCGATTAACAAAAATGCGTCTCCCCCTGATTTTCCTTGGCTTACTGGTGGCAGGATTTGGCTGTACACCGTCACATTCCCCAGACCATAAAAGCAACGCCGCGGATTGGGTGATCGTAAATGCACATATCCTGACTATGGATCCCGACTATCCGCAAGCGTCAGCTATTGCCTTTAAGAACGGCAGCATTGTAGCTATTGGCGATAACAGCGCCGTCGCCGATTGGACAGGCGAGGATACGCAAGTCATCAGCTTATCAGGGCAAACTGTTTTACCTGGGTTTATTGACACTCATATTCATAGCATCGAAGGCGCATTGGCCACTGAGGCCTGTGATTTGGAAGATCAGCCCCTGGAGTTAAGCAATTTACAAAGCCAGATACAGTCCTGTGCCGAAAAGCACACAGAAGGCTGGTTACAGTTGATTAATCTTGCCAGTGCCGGTACCACCCTTGATCGTTGGCAGTTAGATAGTTTTCTCCCACATCGTCCCCTGATGATAATCAGTACCGATGCCCACACCGCATGGGTTAACTCAAAGGCGCTGGAGTTGGCAGGTGTGGATGCCGACAGCCCCTCTCCGGCACAGGGAAAAATCATAAGGAATGATGAGGGTGAACCCACCGGCATGCTGGTTGACGCGGCCACCACTCTTGTCAGCCAACATTTACCGGAAGTGGACCGCGTCACAAGGGCAAGACTGCTCGACAAGACCCTACAACAGTTAGTTGCCAATGGCATCACTGCCTTTTTGGAAGCCAACGCTGACCAAAAAAGTATCGACACCTTCTGTGATCTGGTTGCTGCCAACAAGTTGGTGCACAAGGTGAACTTGGCGCTTGGTAGTCAGGGCAGTTTGGCAAAAGAGGAACGCACCAGGTTAGATGCCTTACGCAAACAAGCGCTGGATTGTGGTATTCAAGCAGACACCATCAAGCTTTACGCAGATGGCGTGATGGAGTTTCCCACACAATCAGCCGCGCTGTTGTCGCCCTATCTGGACAAAGACGGCCAACCAACAAACCGGGCCGGTGATCTTTATCTGGAGTCGAAAGGTTTACAACGCTTTTTTCGCCAGGCTATGGAAGACGATTTCAGTATTCATGTACATGCCATCGGTGATGCGGCGGTGAGACAAAGCCTGGACGCACTGGACGCAGTCAAAGAAGTCCGAGGCGCCACCCGCTTCAGTCTTACCCATCTGCAACTTATTGCGCCTGAGGATATAAACAGATTTGCACCATTGCAGGTATTGGCCGCCATGCAGCTCTACTGGGCGCAACCGGACACCTATAGTGTTGATGCCTTGCAACCATACTTAGGCAATGAGCGTCACCAACGGATCTATCCTGCCCGCAGCCTGTGGCAACATGGCGCGCTGATAACAGGAGGGAGCGACTGGAATGTGTCTACCTTTAATCCCTTTATGGCGATGGCAGTGGGACGAGACAGGAAAGCCCCCGACGAAAGGTCAACCGCCTCATTGAATGTCAATCAAGGACTGCCACTACAGGTACTGTTGGAAGCCTATACCCGAAATGCGGCGCAATTGCTTGGCAGGGACGGTGAAACAGGCAGTTTACAGGTAGGAAAAGCAGCCGATTTGATTATTCTCGACCGGCAACTAGCACCAGACATGGCTGGTACGGCGTTGGCACAGACGCAGGTCACCCACACTTTTATTGATGGTCGCCTGGTATACACCAAGCCCATCCAATAAGTGATCAATTTGGAGCGAGTCAGAAAGGCTTAAATCAAGACGTCGATTGACTCCTGGCTTCCTGCCCTTCGCCTTCGGATGTGCAAATGTTTTCCAGAAAAATTTGTGAAAGCACAGTGGTGTCTGCGTCGAGAAGCGGGAACCTGGAGCTAAGCCTTTCTGGCCGCACTCGACAACTGCTCCTGCGTTGTTCTACTTCATGCCATCAGCGGCGCTCCCTGCGGGCGAGGCCAAGATGCCACCCAGGCTCTGGCGCCTTTGATTTAGGCTCACTAAAACCGCAGCCGCCCACCTTGCCAGTGAACATTTTGGCTCTCACTGAATGTACACTTATTTGATCGACCTGGTATGAGACTAGTCTTCGTCATCAGCCCCATTCACAATCTGCGCTATCTGCCGTAAACGGCTGACCGCCAGGCTGTTAATGCTGCCTTTGGGGAAGCGTGCACGGCTGGATAGCTCACCGGCTTCGCGGCCAAGCATTAACTCCACCGCTTGATCTACAGTTTCCACCGTATAGATATGGAAGCGCCCATTTTTCACCGCCTGGATCACATCTTTATCCAGCATCAGGTTCACTTCGTTGGACTTGGGAATAATGACGCCCTGATTGCCAGTCAGTCCACGGTGGTTACAAAGCTGGAAGAAACCTTCAATTTTTTCATTGACGCCACCAATGCTCTGCACTTGTCCGTATTGGTTAATGGAGCCGGTTACCGCCAGCTCCTGTTTGACCGGGATCAGCGTCAGTGCCGACAACAGCGCTACCAATTCAGCCAAAGACGCACTGTCACCATCAATATGGCCGTAGGACTGTTCAATGGCGATATTGGCCGATAAGGTCAGCGGAAACTGCTGGGCATATTTATTCCCCAAATAGCCGGTTAACAACATCACCCCTTTGGAGTGAATGGGGCGGCCTAGCTCCACTTCCCGTTCAATATCCACCACCCCGTTTGAGCCCGCATAGACGGTTGAGGTAATACGCGCCGGCGTACCAAACAAGCTGTCGCCTATCTCCAATACGGTTAAACCGTTGACTTTACCGATAGCCACGCCCTGGGTTTCAATCAGGATCTGCCCTTCTTTGATATCATCAAGCAGGGCCTGACTGATGCGTCCACTGCGCTCCTTTTTCGCTTCCAGGGCCGTTTCAATATGGGTCACATCCAGCATCAGATTATTTTGCTTAACACAGAAATAGCGGGCTTCATGTATCAGCTCAATCACATCGGCAAAACGCGCAGACAAGCGATGTTGGTGCTCCGCCATACGCAGGCTGTATTCCACCAGGCGATACATGGCTTTGGTAGAAATGCCCTCCAGGCCCATCTGTACTATTTGACTGCGGACCCGGCCAACGAAATCGACCAGGGTGGTCTTATCCAGGGGGATCTCATAGTCGAAATCCACCAGCACTCTGAATAGCTCGGAAAACTCGTCATCATAATCTTGCAGTGTGTAGTAGAGATCCCGTGACCCCAGCAGCACCACTTTAACTTTTACCGGAATAGTCTGCGGACTCAGGGTCATGGAATTGACCATGCCGATATCGTGCTGATGGGTATCTACTCTTAACTCGCCGCGTTTCAGGGCCAGCTTCAGGGCCTCCCACACATAGGGTTGCTGGATCATTTTATCCACATCCAGCAATAAATAGCCGCCATTGGCGCGATGCAGGGCGCCGGGGCGGATCATGCGATAGTTGGTAAACACTGAGCCCTGCACATTGGTGTATTCGACCCTTCCAAACAGATTGGGATAGGTGGGATTGGGTTCATAAATGACCGGTGCGCCGCCATTCATCTCATGGCTGACCAGAATATTGGGCAGGTATTGCTCTTCCAGTACCGTTCGACGGTCAAACTCATCCTGCTTCTCTTCCTTGCCCTCTTCGGCAAGCAGCTCTACCACCGTCTCCACCAGGTGTGGCTTAAGCTGACGCAGGAATTTAAGGATGCCAAGATCTGCGGCATATTTGTGTTCTAATTCTTTTAGCAGCGGCCTAATACCAAGCTCAGCGGTCTCACGCTTGAGTTTGCGCGCCATTTCAGAGGATTCGCGCTTCCACTTAGGCAATTCCAGAAGTTGATCGCTGAGCCGATCTTCCAGTTGACTGATCAAGTCATAAAAATGCTGGCGCTGTTCGTCGGATAGCTTGGTAAATTCTTCATCGTTAACCGGCTTACCATCGACGATAGGTGAGAAGCTGATAGTGCCGCCTTCCTCGTATAGGGCCACGCCGTTTTGCTGGGCAAAACGCTCTACTTCCTGAATGGCATGCTCGTATTTCTGATCAAACTGACGCTGAATACCGGCCTTTTTGCGTTGGTAACCCGGGTTATCAAAGGCCGCAGGGAAGGTATCCAATAACTCATCTATCAACGAATTAAGGTCGGCTAACAGAGTTTTACTTTCCCCTGCCGGCAGCCGCAGATAAAAAGGTTCACGCTCATCATCAAAGTTATTGATATAGCACCATTCATCCGGGGTCGGCACCTTGGTCACATGCTTGGCAATATGCTCATGCACCAGGGTATAGCGTCCGGTTGCCGCCTCGCCCATCACATACAGGTTGTACCCTTTGGCATCTATGCCAAGACCAAAATTAAGCGCATCGCGGGCACGGTTCTGGCCGATAAAAGTGGCGTTTAACGCCGTATCATCGCGCATAGCCTGGTTGATCAGGCGACGGCTGGGCTTGGCGGACAGTTGCTGGACGTGAAGTTCGGTGGCTTTTGACATGAAATAGATGATGGATATTGTTCTTGCTCAAGTGAAACCCGAATGCCCCTTACTGTCAAACCCTGTCGACAGGCATTGGCACTTAGTGCTTGGTTTTTAGTCAACTTAAGATATTGTCCGGCTCCAGAGATTGACTACTCTGAATATGGCAACAAACAAGTGGACCAAAAAAACATGAAACGCCTTGCATGCTTCCCTTTGCTGATACCCTCATTGCTGACATTACCAGTCGAAGCTGAGGTGAAACACCTTTCCGACTATGGGTTTATCCTGGAAAACCGTATTAGCACCAGCGCTAAACCGGAAGCCGCATGGCAGGCATTGGTTAGTGATGTGGGAAAATGGTGGCCGGCCGATCATACCTGGTGGGGCAAGAGTGAAAATCTGCGCATTCAAGCGCAAGCCGGTGGCTGCTTTTGTGAGATTGAAGGTGAAAAGCAGGCCCTGCATATGCTCATTAGTTTCGCAGAGCCTGGGAAGTTGTTGCGTATGACCGGCGGTTTGGGTCCATTGCAGGGAATGGGGCTAACCGGCGCCCTCGACTGGAAGATAATCCCCAGCGAAAATGGTAGTGATATCATCCTCAGCTACAAGGTCAGTGGCTTTGCGCCTGACGGATTTGCAACATTGGCGCCCATAGTCGATAAGGTGCAAGTCATTCAGTTAGGGGGGCTTGGAGAATACCTAAACAGACGCCAGTGACACTACAACACCCGGGAGAAACTTTTATTGCCGCATTGCAGACAGGGCTTGATCACTTCGACATGGTAAACCTTGTGTCTGCGACCGCATTGAGTGCATTCCAACTCACCCAATGCCACCGGCTCTCCGGTGCGGTAGATCCCATGGTGGCGAATATCTCTAAAGCTTTCCGTTAGTGCCAGTTGGCCCTTATCGGAAGCATCAGCCAGCAAAGACCACAGCCTGTCTTTGGTGGCTTGCCACCAGGGAGAGGCGTCGGCATCTTGTTGCCAATGATGGGCGAAGGTTTGTAGATCCCTGCTCAGACTTTGCTCCAGTAACTGTATCTCGTCTTCGGTCAACTCCTTGGCAGCCTTTAAGTAAGCGCTCGCCTCATCCTTCAATTCCATCAGGTCCAGAACATCCTGTTCGACTGACTTTTTAACCCAATCGGACATTTTGCCGAGTAAATCACTGTAACCTTTGCTGGACTCTGTCATACCTGCCTCCTTTTTTGTTCAGTATAGTCAGTGATACCAAGTCCATTAATGATGTGATCACTCAGCGAGGAGCGGCCAGAAGGGCTTATCTCTGCGTTCCCGCTTTTTGACATAGACACCACTATGCCTTCACAAATGTTTATGGAAAACATTTGCACATCCAAAGGATGGCCAAAGGCGAAGGGCAGGAAGCCCGCAGTCAAGCGGCGCCTTGACCTAAGCCCTTCTAACCTGCTCTGAGTTGACCAGATCATTAATAGACTTGGTATGAGATTTTATCGGCGAAATAAGCACATTTAATGCCTGCATGGCTATTGTTCCCCGGGACACCGCTAAGGTATTCTATAGGGCTTATCGGCGCTAGTTCGCCGCGCACTGGCACTCAACTGATTCACGTTCGGAACCCGCGATTAATGGAAAGACAGTACCATCCCCAAGAGATCGAAAAAGACGTCCAGCAATATTGGCAGGAAACCGGCCTGTTTAAGGCTAAGCCCGATGAAGGCAAAGAGAAATTCTACTGTCTTTCTATGTTCCCCTACCCCAGCGGACGTCTGCACATGGGCCACGTGCGCAACTACACCATTGGCGATGTGATCAGCCGTTATCAGCGCATGCAGGGCAAAAATGTACTGCAGCCCATGGGCTGGGATGCATTCGGTCTGCCGGCGGAGAACGCTGCTATCGACAATAAGACGGCGCCGGCTAAATGGACCTACGCCAATATTGATTACATGAAAAACCAGCTGAAGTCGCTGGGTTTTGGTTACGACTGGGATCGCGAAGTGGCCACTTGCAAACCAGACTACTATCGCTGGGAGCAGTGGTTCTTTACCCGCCTGTTTGAAAAAGGCCTGGTTTATAAGAAGAACTCCACTGTGAACTGGGATCCTATTGACCAGACCGTGTTGGCCAATGAGCAGGTTATAGACGGCCGTGGCTGGCGTTCTGGCGCGCTGGTGGAACAAAAAGAAATTCCTCAGTGGTTTATCAAAATTACCGACTATGCCGAGCAACTTTTGGCGGATCTCGACAAGTTGGAAGATTGGCCAGATCAGGTTAAAGCCATGCAGCGCAACTGGATTGGTCGCTCTGAAGGCGTGCAAATGCGCTTTGAACTGGAAGGCGGCAAAGACAGCTTTGAAATCTACACCACCCGCCCCGATACCTTAATGGGCGTGACTTATGTGGCGTTGGCTGCCCAGCATCCGCTGGCTCTGGAAGCGGCCAAAACCAATGAAAAACTGGCCGCCTTTATCGAAGAGTGCAAAAACACTAAGGTCGCGGAAGCCGATATCGCCACCATGGAGAAAAAAGGCTGCGCCACCGGCCTGCAAGCCGTGCATCCACTGACCGGCGAGCTGGTTCCGGTGTGGGTCGCCAACTTCGTTCTGATGGATTACGGCTCAGGTGCCGTGATGGCCGTACCCGGCCATGACCAACGCGATTGGGAATTTGCTACCAAGTACCAACTGCCTATCAAGCAGGTGATTCAGCCTCTTGAGGGCGAATGTGATTTGAGTCAGGAAGCCTTCACCGACAAAGGCACGCTGATCAATTCTGCCGAATTTGACGGCCTGGACTCACAAGCCGCATTCGATGCCATTGCTGACAAATTGGCGGCGATGGGTAAAGGTGAGCGCAAAGTGAATTTCCGCCTGCGTGACTGGGGTGTTTCCCGTCAGCGCTATTGGGGCGCGCCTATTCCCATGCTAAATCTGCCTGATGGTCGCTCTGTACCGGTGCCGTCCGAGGATTTGCCGGTAAGGTTGCCTGAAGATGTGGTCATGGATGGGGTCACCTCCCCCATTAAAGCCGATCCTAACTGGCGCAAAGCCCACTATCAGGGCCAGGAAGCCGAGCGTGAAACCGACACCTTCGACACCTTTATGGAGTCTTCCTGGTATTATGCCCGTTACTGCTCGGCGCAATACCAGGACGGTATGCTGGATAAACAGGAAGCCAATTACTGGCTGCCGGTGGATCAATATATTGGTGGTATCGAGCACGCCATTTTGCACCTGCTGTACTCGCGCTTTTTCCATAAACTGCTGCGTGACGAAGGCCTGGTGCAATCCGATGAGCCCTTCAAGCGTTTGCTTTGCCAAGGCATGGTGCTGGCAGATTCCTTCTACCGTGAAGATGCCAAAGGCGCCCGTACCTGGTATGCGCCTTCTGATGTAGATACCGAAAAAGATGAAAAGGGACGGATAGTGCGCGCCATCCTGCGTAAGGACGGCAAGGAAGTGATCCATGGCGGCATGACCAAGATGTCCAAGTCTAAAAACAACGGCATCAACCCGCAGGAAGTCATTGATCTGTACGGCGCCGATACGATTCGTTTGTTTACCATGTTTGCTGCGCCACCTGAGCAAACTCTGGAGTGGCTGGACTCTGGCGTAGAAGGCGCCAACCGCTACCTCAAGCGTTTGTGGAAACTGGTACAGGATCATGTGGCGTTGGGCGATGTTCCAGCGTTGGATAAGGCGGCTCTGACTAATGATCAGAAAGCGTTACGCCGCGAGATCCATAAAACCATTGCCAAGGTGTCTGATGATATAGGTCGTCGTCAAACCTTTAACACCGCGATCGCGGCGCTGATGGAACTGACCAATCATCTGCAAAAAGCGCCTCAGGAAAGCGCACAGGACAAAGCCGTGATGCGCGAGGGGGTTACCGCCTTGGTTGCCCTGCTAAACCCCATTACTCCGCATATCTGCCATGTGCTGTGGCAAGATCTTGGCCATACCAAAGGCGTTGAACACAGCCCTTGGCCAGAGCTAGACGAAGCAGCGTTGGTGGAAGACGAGAAGCTGATCGTCGTGCAGGTTAACGGTAAGCTGCGTGCCAAGATCACCGTCGCCGCCGACGCCAGTGAAGAGCAAGTCAAGGCTTTGGCCATGCAGGAAGACAATGTTCACCAGCATCTGGATGGCAAGACCTTACGTAAGGTGATTTATGTGCCCGGCAAGCTGCTGAATATGGTTGCCAACTAATGGCCCTGGCCATTCGTCTGACACTCTTGACCGCTATCCTGACCTTGTTGTCAGGATGCGGTTTTCAGCTTCGCGGCAGCGATTTGCTGCTGGATCATTTCAGTCAGTTGCATCTGGCCAGTGATAACCCTCATGCCCCGCTGGCGCGTACCATGAAGGACAGGCTGGACAGATACGAAGTACAAGTGCTGGCCAATCCCGCTGAAGGTGCGCCCAATCTGTACCTGTATCCGGAGCAACTGGATCGCACCTTGCTGTCGCTGTTTGCAACAGGCCAGGTGGCCGAGTATGAGCTGATTTATCATGTGCGTTATGAGATCCAAATGCCCGGAGAAGAAGCGCGTCTGGTGCAGTTTAATCTCAGCCGCGAATATCAGGACGATCCTGACGCGGTACTAGCCAAATCCAGGGAGCTTAATCTGATCCTGGATGAACTGCGTGCCCGCGCGGCTGATCGCATTATCCGTCAATTGAGCCGTATCCGGCCCAGCAATCAGCCACAAACCCCAGACAACGGATAAGCATGCAGGTATATCCAAACCGACTGGTCGAGCAGCTGCGAAAAGGACTGCAGCCTTTCTATCTGATTTTCGGCGATGAGCCACAGCAGAAGCTGGAAAGCATCAGCCTACTGCGTCAGGCCGCCCAGCAAGCAGGTTTCGATGAACGCCATTCCCTGGTGGTCGATAGCGGCTTTCAGTGGAGTCAACTGCTGGATGCCTGCCAAAGTCTGTCCTTGTTCAGCGCCCGGCAAATGGTGGAGTTGGAATTACCCACTGGCAAACCCGGCGCAGAAGGCGCCAAGCTGCTTACCAGCCTGGCCGAATCGCCGAATCCCGATGTGTTGCTGGTGATCCACGGCGGTCGTATCGGCAAGGATGTGCAGTCTGGGAAGTGGTTTAAAACCCTGGATAAGCAAGGCGCTTATATCCCCTGCGCACCATTAGAAGGCAGAGCGTTGACCACATGGGTCGCAGATCGGGTGCGAAGCAGCGGCCTGCAAAGCGATCCGCAATTGGTCAAACTCTTATGTGATTACTGTGAAGGCAATCTACTTGCTGCCCGACAGGAAATCGACAAACTGGCTTTGCTGTTTCCTGGTGGACAGGTAGGTATAGAGCAAGCCGAGAAGGCCATGCTCGATCAATCCCGCTTTAACGTATTCCAACTGGTGGATGTGCTGTTAGCCGGTGATGCAGACAAAGCGGTAAAAATCCTTTATCGCCTGGAGAATGAGGGCGTTGAGCCGACCGTAGTGTGCTGGGCGTTGGTGCGCGAATGGCAAACCCTGTATGCCCTCAAATTTGCTCAGCAGCAAGGGACGCCCCTGAACAGTCTTTGGAATCAGTATCGTATTTGGAGCAGTCGCCAGGGGCTGTATCAGGCTGCTTTGCAACGTTTGTCTATGCAGCATCTTGAACAGTTGCAAGTGAAGCTGAGCGCATTTGATCAAGCTATCAAGCAAACCGCTGTGCCGCGTCCTTACGTTGAGCTTTGTCATCTGTGCCTGTTGTTTATGCCGATGGATCTTGCAGCCATGGAGCTGGACTATCTATGAGCGCCCTTGGGCTCTTTGGCGGCACCTTTGATCCTGTTCACTATGGCCATCTCAAACCCGTGGCCGAAGCAGCCAAAGAAGTGGGATTGGTGCAAATACGCCTGCTGCCATGCCATATCCCGCCACATAAAGCGACCCCCAGTGTCAGCGCCTCTATGCGTCTGCACATGCTGCGACTGGTTTGCGAAGATTGGCCGCTGTTTGAAGTGGACGATCGGGAGCTTAGACGCCACAAACCCTCATATAGCGTCGATACCTTAAATGAGTATCGAGAGGAGGTAGGCGATCGGCCTTTGCTGTTTTTTATGGGCATGGATTCCCTGCAAACATTGCATACCTGGTATCGCTGGCAGGAGATCCTGTCGCTATGTCACTTGGTGGTTTGTCGTCGCGGGGAATCAAAACCGACGATGGCGGTCGAAATACAAGATTTGTTGGACAGGCACCAGTGCCATGATGCCGCAGCCTTACATCATCAACCTGCGGGATCTGTCTATCTGGCGTCAACGTCCTTTGTGAACCTGTCATCCACGTCACTGCGCCAGAAACTGGCCTCAGGGAAAGTGGAGTCGGCATTGCTGCCGCCAAAGGTTCTGACCTATATTCAAGAGCATGGCCTGTATGGCTGTGAAGCGCACCAGCGCTGATTTTCATCCTGCTGAGGAGAGACTTTGGAACACGAAAAACTGAAACAGTTTGTGATTGAAAAAATCGAAGATCTAAAAGGCCGGGATATCGTCAATTTAGATGTAACCGGTAAATCCAGTTTCACAGATACCATGGTAGTTTGTTCGGGCAACTCCAAACGGCATGTGGTTTCCATTGCCGACAAAGTGGTTACCGAAGCCAAACATGTGGGTGTTACCCCCTTGAGTGTTGAAGGAGCAGACACTGGCGAGTGGGTACTGGTGGATTTGGGTGATATAGTCGTGCATGTGATGCAGGACGAAGCCAGAGATTTTTACCAACTGGAAAAGCTCTGGGGATAGTGGGGTTTCGATGCGAATGCAGTTAGTGGCGGTGGGTACCAAAATGCCTGCCTGGGTGGAACAAGGTTATCAGGAATATGCACGTCGCTTTCCACCGGATATGCCCTTGCAATTGACCGAAATCGGCGCTGGCAAGCGGGGAAGGAACGCCGATATCGCCCGTATCCTGCAAAAAGAGGGAGAACAGATGCTGGCGGCCATACCCAAAGGCAATCGTATTGTCACTCTGGAAGTCAGCGGACGTCCCTGGACCACTGAACAGTTGGCCACAGAAATGCAAAAATGGCAGATGGACGGGCGTGATGTCAGTCTCCTGGTGGGCGGACCTGAAGGATTGGCTCCACAATGCATTGACGCTTCTGAACAGAAATGGTCGCTGTCGGCGTTAACCCTGCCTCATCCATTGGTGCGTATTGTGCTGGCGGAAAGCCTTTACCGGGCATGGTCAGTTAACAGCAATCATCCTTATCACCGGGAATAATCAGCGCTATGGCACGCAAACGCGTCATCATCAGAGACCATACGGCCGAAGCCAATCTCTTCGCCCGGCGCACTTTCTTTACCCTGGTGGGCATCGCATTATTAATTTCTTTGCTGATCAGCAATTTGTATTACTTACAGGTGACCCGTCATACCGATTATCAAACCCGCTCCAACGGCAACCGCATCAAGGTACTCCCGGTAGCCCCCAATCGCGGCCTGATATACGACAGAAACGGGATACTACTGGCGGAAAACCGACCATCTTTCAGTCTGGAAATTATTCCTGAGCAGGTGGAGGACCTGGATGCGACCTTGGCCGAACTGTCCACCCTGTTGGGCATAAGCGCCGATGAAATCGAAGATTTCCATCATGAACGCAAAGGCCAGCGCCGTTTTAAACCTGTGGCCTTGCGAACCCGTTTGTCCGAACAAGAAGTGGCCCTGTTCTCAGCGAATCAGCACCGGTTCCCCGGGGTGGCGGTGGAAGCACGCCTTACCCGCCACTACCCGCAGGGCGAAGTGCTGACCCATATGCTGGGATATGTGGCCAAAATCAATAAGAAAGATCTGCAAAAACTGACCGAAGCCGGTGAAGAAGAAAACTACGCGGCCACCCATAACATCGGGAAACAGGGTGTAGAGAAATTCCACGAATCCCTGCTGCACGGCAAAGTGGGTTACCAGGAAGTGGAAGTGAACAACCAGGGACGCATTATTCGTACCCTGGATTTCAAGCCACCGGTGCCGGGTGAAGATCTGGTACTGAATATCGATGTGCGCTTACAGCAAGTGGTCAGGCAGCAGTTGGAAGGATATCGGGGATCGGTAATTGTCATCGATGCCCGTGACGGTGGTGTGCTGGCCCTTTACAGCAACCCCAGCTACGACCCCAATCTGTTTGTCCATGGCATCAGCAGCAAAGACTACCGGGCGTTATTACAGTCTCCTGACAGGCCACTTATCAACCGCGCCACTCAAGGGCAGTATCCGCCCGCCTCCACGGTGAAGCCACACATGGCCTTATTAGGTCTGGAGCAAGGGGTGATCACCCCCCAAACCCGCATGTTCGACAGTGGCTCCTATGCGCTTAAAAACGTAGAACGGAAATGGCGGGACTGGAAAAAATGGGGCCATGGCTGGGTGGATGTCACCCGGGCCATCGAAGTGTCCTGTGATACCTTCTTTTATGATATGGCTTTTCGCACCGGTATCGACAAAATTAGCGATATGATGTCCGAACTGGGTTTCGGTGACTATACAGGTATCGACCTGTATGAGGAATCCGATGCCACATTGCCCAGCCGCGGTTGGAAGAAGGCCCGATACAATCAAGCATGGTATCCCGGTGACACTGTTAACGTGGGGATTGGTCAGGGTCTGTGGACTACGACCCCGTTACAACTGGCAAAATCAGTGACGACATTGGTAAACAGAGGGCGGCGGTTTGTTCCGCAGCTAATGCGCGGCCGCTACGTGAATGGGGAATTGGTTATCAATGAGCCCAAAGAGCTGCCACCTATACAACTGCGTAATCCGGAAAACTGGGAAATCGTGCTGGATGCCATGTACGGTGTAGTTAACCGCGAGCACGGTACCGGACATAAAGCCTTTAAAGGAACCCATTATGTATCGGCCGGCAAGACAGGTACGGCTCAGGTCGTAAGCATGGCCGAAGACGAAGAGTATGATGCCGCGAAAATGGCGGAGCACTTACGTGACAATGCCATGTATATCGGTTTTGCCCCCTATGATAATCCCGAAATTGTGATTACCGTCGCCATGGAAAACGCCGGCGGTGGTGGTTCACAAGCGGCCCCCATAGCCCGACGGGTGATGGACTATTACTTTGATGGAGCCAAGCCGGAATTGGTGCTGAATAACGATGCTGCGCAGTAAACTCGAACCTAATAGACGCAGCCTCTGGCAGCGTCTGCATATCGACCCATGGTTGCTTTTGGGCCTATTGATACTTATGGGCACCGGATTGGTGGTGATTTACAGCGCCGGTGGACAAGACATGGATCTTATCCTGCGCCAGGTGATTCGCCTTGGCCTTGCATTAGGCGTGATGTTTGCCCTGGCACAAGTGCCGCCCTCTTTTTTTATGCGCGTTTCCATCTACTTCTACTTCGCAGGGATCCTCATGCTGGTTGCAGTATTATTGGTTGGCGACATAGGTAAAGGGGCACAACGTTGGCTGGATTTAGGCTTTATGCGTTTTCAGCCGTCGGAAATCATGAAACTGACAGTGCCGATGATGCTTGCCTGGTATATCAGCCGTCATCATCTTCCTCCCAGAATTTGGCAAATCATTGTTGGCTTCCTGTTGCTTTTGATCCCCACCTTGCTGATTGCCAAACAGCCGGATCTGGGGACCTCACTGCTGATTGCCAGCTCCGGTATATTTGTGATTTTCCTTGCCGGCATCAGCTGGCGACTTATCACTACAGCTGCCCTGCTGATTTCAGGATTTGTGCCCATCTTGTGGATGTTCCTGATGCAGGAATATCAAAAGCAACGGGTACTGACCTTTCTCAACCCGGAATCGGATCCTTTGGGCTCCGGATATCACATTATCCAGTCCAAGATTGCTATTGGCTCCGGCGGAGTATCGGGTAAAGGCTGGCTTCAAGGCACGCAATCGCAATTGGAATTTTTGCCGGAGCGGCATACGGATTTTATCTTCGCGGTGTTTAGTGAGGAGTTTGGTCTGATCGGCATCTGCCTGCTGCTCTGCCTGTATTGTGTTATCATCCTGCGCGGGATGATTATCGCCATGCGTGCACAAGAGGCCTATAGCAAGCTACTGGCCGGCAGTATCACCCTGACTTTCTTTGTCTATGTGTTTGTGAACATGGGCATGGTGTCCGGGCTCCTGCCGGTGGTTGGCGTTCCCTTGCCTTTGGTCAGCTACGGGGGAACGTCCATGGTGACTTTGTTGGCCGGATTTGGCATGCTGATGGCAATCAGTACCCAAAAACGAATGATGTCTCGAGAATAGCCAATCATCATGAAACCAGTTGCCTGTGCGCTTTCCCTGTTGATTTTGGCCGGTTGTGCCACCCATGAGCCCTCTGGCCGATATAGCCAGCGACATGACTCTGCCCCGGAACGATTGCCCGGCCAGATATCATTGCATGATGCCAAACCTCACTATATTGCGCCGGAAAAGCGTAAGCATAACTCCTATAAGGTCTACGGCATTAGTTACTATCCGATGCAGGATGGCCGGGACTACATCGCCGAAGGTGAAGCCTCTTGGTATGGCCAGAAATTTCATGGTTACCATACCTCTAACGGCGAAACCTATGATATGTACAGCATGACGGCGGCGCATAAGACCTTACCCCTGCCTACTTTTGTCAGAGTCACCAACCTGGCCAACAATCAGCAAGCCATCGTCAGAGTAAACGACAGGGGGCCGTTCCACGGTAACCGCATTATCGACCTCTCCTACGTGGCGGCAAAAAAACTGGATATGCTGAAAACAGGTACCGCCAAAGTGCGTATCGAAGCCATCCATGTAGAGCAAGACGGTACCACCTATATCGCCGGGCAAGTGACGCCTGCCGTCACCACCGCGCAAAACGGGTCGGTGATGATGGGAGCAATTTCGGCACCAGAACCCTTCGTCGAAACCAAACCGGTAAGCAACGGCAAAGCCTTGTTTATTCAGGTAGCGGCGCTTAGCGACAGAAATAAAGTGCAACAATTGGCAAAGGGATTAGAGAGCCTTTACCGGGTTCCCTATCACCTGCCTATGGAAAACGGCATCTACCGCCTGCGCCTCGGTCCCCTGAACGACGAGCATCAGGCCAACAAACTGCTATCAGAGTTGAAAAAAAGCGGTTATAGCAGTGCATACACCCTTTATGCTCCGCACCATCCTGCGCCCTTAGGCTAAAAGAAATTCGCACTGTCCCTGGGCACAGGAACTTCAATTAATGATATATTGTCTCACGCTTTCGTGGCCGCATTGATAACTGCCTGCCTACCCTGGCAAATTGGTTAAAAATGCAGCCAACAGGACATCTTCGAGATCGATAACAATTAAAGTGGACGGATAATGCGACACTCCAACAGACTATTTAGCAAGTTCTTCTTCGGCCTTCTATTTTGCTTCTCCTTCACCTTCACACAAGCTGCCGTGGTGGTGCCAAGCGCGCCCGACGTGGCCGCTAAAGGTTACGTGCTGATGGACTACGCCACCGGCAAGGTGATTGCAGAGTCAAATGCAGACATTCGCCTGGCGCCGGCCAGTTTGACCAAAATCATGACCGCTTATGTGATTGGTCAGGAGATAAAGAGTGGCAAGATCACCATGAATGACATGGTGTCTATCTCCGAAAACGCGTGGGCCAAGAACTTTCCTGACTCCTCTAAAATGTTTGTGGAAGTGGGAACCCAGGTCAAAGTATCCGACCTGATGCGCGGCATCATGATCCAGTCTGGCAACGATGCCTGTGTGGCCATGGCCGAGCATATTGCAGGAAGTGAAGAAGCCTTCGCCAATCTGATGAATGCCTATGCTGAAAAAATCGGTATGACCGGCAGCCATTTCGTTAACAGTCACGGTCTGGATGATCCTGAGCACTACACCACCCCAAGAGACATGGCACTGCTCTCTGCCGCCATGATCCACGACACGCAAGAAGTCTACAAAATATACTCGGAGAAAGAGTTTACCTACAACGGTATCAAGCAATACAACAGAAACAGCCTGCTGTGGGACAAGAGCCTGGCAGTGGATGGCGTAAAAACCGGCCACACCAGTGAAGCGGGCTACAGCCTGATCACCTCTGCAGTGCAGGATGACATGCGTTTGGTATCGGTGGTAATGGGCACTAACAGTGAGCGCACCCGCAAAGAGGAAAACCGCAAGTTACTGAAGTTCGGTTTCCGCTTCTACGAGACCGTTGTGCCCTATAAAGCCGGCGAGAGCTTTGTTTCTCACCCCATTTATATGGGCGATCGTGACACTGTTGAATTGGGCGTAATTGGTGATACCCCTATTACCATCCCAAGAGGTCAGCGTAAGAACCTGCAAGCTAACTTTGAGCTGAATAAAAAGCTGGAAGCACCTTTAGCCAAAGGTGAAGTGGTCGGTACCTTGTACCTGCAGCTTGAAGGTGAAGACGTTGCATCCTACCCGCTGGTGACCTTGCAGGAAGTAGAAGAAGGCGGTCTGTTTAAGCGTTTGGTGGACTACGTTAAATTGCAATTTAGCAGCGAAAGTTAATCCCCGCCAGAACACAAAAAGTCGGCTTGCGCCGGCTTTTTGTTATTTTTGCTGCAGCAAATCAAACCACAGGCGCTTATCAGCCACCGGCGTATCCTTTGGCAATATCGGATTGTCCAGGGTAAAAATGCGACGCTCTGCCATTTTTGCTTGCTCCAGCATGGGCGCATATTCAGCCATAAACAACGCTTCAAAGCGGCCATTGTCGAGAATGCGCTGTAATCCACTTTGAATTAAATTGGCTAATACCACATTGTTTTTATTGACGAAGTAATAGGTAGCAGTTGGATAGTAGAGCGCTAAGTGACTCTCAATTTGCAGTTGCTCCTGATTTTTCCACTCATCCCAGATTTCCACCACAGAGCGAGGGAAAAAGTCAGCCTTTCCTTCGAGCATCATCTGGAACAATTGTTCGTAATCAGGCCCTGTCACCGCATCTAAACCATTGGCTTGCAGGATCTTAGTGTCTGGCCAGTCATGTCCTGAAACCGGTCGATAGGCAGTTAGTTGCTCAAAACTCCGGATCCCCTGAAACCACTTTTCATGCTCTGGTTTAATCAAGAACAACCTTACCCCTACCAGGCCTTTGTAAATGGGGATACGAATAGGCAAAAGGTCTGCCTCCCGCTGGTTGTCGGTCATACTCCAGACAACATTCACTTCGCGATTGGCTTGTAACTGCTTTAATGCCTTGCTTTGCAACAGGATGCGTTCAGAAGGCATTAACTTATAGTTGACCCCGGTAGCATTAAGGGCTTCACTCAACAACCGCAAAGGGTAATTGGGACGCTCATCTTCGGCAGTCAAGGGTCTGGGATAATATATCTGCCAGATAGCTGCATGGGCAGGCAGCATGAAAGCAGTTAGCAAGGCCAAGGCCAAGGCCAATTTTATTTTATTAGTTTTCATTACCTTGCCGGTTTATCAGTGCATCAAGTTTCTGCTCTTCATCATCCAACACACAGACCAGTAATGACAAGTCCCCGAGCTCTGTTCTTTGCACAGTGTAGGAACAAAAGCAGTCCATCAGTTCCTGACCGCTTCTATCGCTGCAATGCCATTTCACTGAAGTAAAATAAATGTTTTCTGATAATGGCATCACTTGGCGAACATCGACTTCAAATTGCTCTATTCCAGCTGTTTTTAACCTGTCTATCCAGCCCTGAATATGCTCCTGTAAACGCTCAGTTGAGCTGTACACTTGCTTGGACTTATCACTGATAATAACAACGGGTACGTGATACTTTGCACAAATGGCAGCCACATCGCCTTTGGAATAGGCCGTTGCATACTGCTCAAAGAACTCCCTCATTTGCTGCATCAAAAGCTCACTCCAGAATATCTACTCGATGCCTATAAACTTATGCGTTTGTAAAGATAACCGCCAGTTTCGTGCAATACAGGTTTGCACCGCCAACTCAGTAGCCCGTTTTTGCTGACTGATGGGCTGTAAATAAATCAGTGCCTTCGGATTAGTCGCCGGCCGCGCCAGCAATGCATCTAACTCTTCAATATGCTTTTGCATAGCTACCGGGTGCTTAATTTCATCGGCCCGGGCAAGGGCCTGATCCAACACCTCGTACCCCCCTTTCATATTGACCTTGGGCGATAGAGTCACCCAAGTGCCAGGCGACACCTGAATATCGAAGGTACCACTGGTTTCAATTTGTACCGAGTAACCATGCTCTAACAACAGGGCGGTCAGTTCGCGAAGATCGTACATGGCCGGTTCACCACCGGTCAGCACCACATGCCTGGCGCGGTAACCTTCCTTTCCAAACAGCGCCAACAAATCTGCCGGCGTGGTAGAGAACCAACATTCTGACTCAGCTGTTTTCGCCAATACCTGCTCGGCGCTTTGCTCCAGTTCGGGGTGAATCTCCCAAGTATGTTTGGTATCGCACCAGGCACAGCCCACTGGACAGCCCTGCAAACGGACAAATATGGAAGGCACGCCAGTAAAGCTGCCCTCACCTTGAATGGATTCAAATACTTCGTTGAGCTTAAGTTCGGTCACGGGCAGATTTTCCTGGGCGCTAAATTTCTTTTAGAATCGACAACCCGACGATTATAAAGAAGCACAGCAAATGGCACAAAAGGTGGTAGTGATATTTTCAGGCGGTATGGATTCTTTTACCGTTTTAAACAAGGCATTTCGGCAGGGCCATGACGTGTATGCCCTGACGTTCGATTACGGGCAACGCCATTGTAAGGAAATCGACTATGCCGCCAAGGTATGTCAGGAGTTGGGCATTTCTCACAAGGTTATCGATATTCGTTCCATCAACGGCATTCTGGCCGGCTCCTCTCTAACCGATGATATTGACGTGCCAGAGGGCCACTACGCCGAAGACAATATGAAAAGTACCGTGGTGCCAAACCGCAATATGATCCTGTTGTCGCTGGCAGTAGGCTATGCGGTCTCACTGGGTGCAAACAAAGTTTACTATGGCGCCCATTCCGGCGATCACACTATTTATCCTGACTGCCGCCCCGAGTTTGTAAAAAGGATGAATGATGTCTGCGCTATTGCTAATTACGAGCCAGTGGAAATTGTTACGCCTTATCTGAACGACAGTAAAATTGAGATCCTCGCCGATGGCCTGGCGATGGGGCTGGATTACAGCAAAACCTGGACTTGTTATAACGGCAGGGAGAAAGCCTGCGGAAAATGCGGAGCGTGCGACGAGCGTCTGGAAGCCTTCAGAATAAACGGTGTCAGCGATCCTCTGGAATATGAAGTATAAGGACAATCACAGTCCTCCCAGGTAAAGGAGGACTGTGCGGCTATCTAGCCCTGCTGGGCAAAATAGGCGATTTCCCTGACACAGTGTTTCAGTACAGGGTTAAGAATGGTGTTTTTGCCGTTGATGGCAAAAAGCTCATGTTTGAATTCAAACTCTTTGCCGCCAACCGGGACCAGTCCCAGGGCTTTGCCCCTCTCCCCGACCATATTATCGGGCAACAGTCCCAGATAATTGCCGGTTAAGACCGCACTCAAACAGGACTCAAAGGAATCGGAGAAGGTGTGAATGGCCATGCGCTGGTTTTCGCCGATGTAATTGGCTGAAGACATGCCGGTAATGCCGATACTGGAGTAGTCCTCTAATCTGACCTTTTCGGGCAGTGCATCCTGATACTTGGCCAGGGGATGAGACTCATGACAATACAAGCGTCCCATGTTTGACACGCCAAGGGAATGAAATACCAAGGACTCCGGCTTGACCATATCGTAGCTGGATACCACCAGATGACATTCACCAGACAGCGCCACATGCTCCACTTCGTTATACAAGCGGGTTTGAATATTGAAATGAATGTCCTCAAACTTCTGCATGGTGCTTTTCACGGCCTTGCTGATTGCCAGTATCAGCGCATCGGGCAAATTGGCCATCATCACCAGGGTAATATGTCCGGAAAAATCATCGTGCAGACTTTTAAGGTTAAAAACAAAGTTATCGAAGGAATTGAAGATGCGCTTGGTTTCCTGAAAAACCACCTCACCTTCTTTGGTCATCTGAAACCCGCCGCGACCGCGATGGCATAGCACCAAATCCAGACGCTCTTCCAACTTTTTAATAGCGGCGCTGATATTGGGTCTTTGCATGCGAAGTACCGGCTCCGCAGCAGTAAAACCGTTACAGGATGCCACGGCGTAGAATACGCGCAGCAGCTTTATGTCGGATTCTTGCAGTCTGTTTAGCATGGGTCTCAGATCTTGTTATAGGTATGCTGAATTATACTACACCCCTTTTATCATTACTGGCAAACAACAAAAAAGGCATAATTTTTGTCATTCCTTTGAGATGAAGCACTTGAGGCCCTATTTGCGCTGGAATTTGCCTAACAAATTTGTCTTTTCGCTGTTCAGCAGAGCAAAGCCTGGGTATGCTGAGACAGATGTGCACTTTGTCAGGATTTGACAAAGACAAGATGTGTAGACGTTACCCGGTACCAGGATTGAAAGGTATATTCCTCTTGCAATGAAGTTGAAGATGTCATTTCCCCCCTTTTTGCTTACCTTGGCAATATTCCTCAGTGTTTTTCACAACGCACTAAACGCCTGCGAGCTGAGAGTGCGTATGTTTGAATTTCCGCCACAAGCCATGCAGCAGGAAGACAGTAGCTGGCAGGGGATGGATGTGGATTACAGCGAAGCTCTCTTAAAACGAGTGGGCTGCGAGGCTCGCTTTATTAACGTGCCTTGGGCGAGAGGCCTGAAGATGCTGCGTGAAGGGGAGCTGGATATGATGCTCAACCTGTCCGATATCGATGATCGGCGCGATTATATCCACTTTATCGGCCCTCAGCGGGTCGAGACTTTACGCTTGGTCAGTCGCAAAGGTGCTCTGCCCATGGTCTCCACCTGGCAAGACATGCAGATGCTGGACGCGGTGTTGATCCATCAACGGGGAACGTATTTGGGACAAGGTATGGAAGAAGTACTTGCCCAAAACAAAGAGCTCAGCGACGCGTTGGTGCCCTTGATCCTGGATATGCGCCGCATCGACATGGTGATTAAAGGCCGCGCTGACGGCTTTTTTATGGAAACCTCTCACCTTGCCTATCAGCTGGCCAATGATCCTTCATATCAGCTGATAGATATCCATCCGTTGGAAATATACAGCGAACCTGTGTATTTCGGCATCAGCAAAAAATCGGTAGCGCAGGCCCTCATCAATAAGTTGCAGGAAGCCTATCTGCAAATGGTCATTGAGGGCGAATTACAGCATATAGATAATCGCTATCCTAAGTACTTCTAAGACAGCGCTACCATTTGCCGGCGCATGGCTTCTATTTCATCGCGAAGGGCGGCCGCCTGTTCGAATTCCAGATTCCTGGCGAGCTCAAACATCTTGCCTTCCAGGCGTCCAATTTCCTGCAGCAACTTTTCGGCACTGAGCGCAGAGTAAGCTTTCTTGCCTTCGGCCACTTTTCTTAACTTCACCGCACCAGATTCGCCCAGATCCATAATATCGGTGATAGGCTTATACAGCCTGGTCGGCTGGATGCCATTCGCCAGGTTATGGGCCTGCTGCTTCTCGCGGCGCCTTTCTGTCTCATCCATGGCCCGCTGCATGGAGCCGGTGATTTTATCGGCGTACAAAATGGCTCTGCCATTGATATGCCTGGCTGCCCGTCCAATGGTTTGGATCAGTGAACGATCGGAACGCAAAAAGCCCTCCTTGTCAGCATCCAGAATAGCGACCAAAGACACTTCCGGCATATCCAAGCCTTCACGCAACAGGTTTATACCAACCAGTGCATCAAACTTGCCCATCCGCAGATCCCGGATGATCTCAATACGCTCAACGGTATCAATGTCTGAGTGCAAATAACGCACTCTTACACCATGTTCGTCCAGATAATCACTGAGATCCTCAGCCATGCGTTTGGTCAGGGTAGTGACCAGCACCCGCTCATCCTGGGCCGCTCTTAGTTTAATCTCGGAGAGCAGATCATCGACCTGAGTCGCCACCGGGCGCACTTCCAACACCGGATCGAGAAGGCCGGTAGGACGCACCACCTGCTCCACTATATCACCGCCGGATTTCTCCAGTTCATATTTCCCTGGTGTCGCCGAAACATAAATGGTTTGCGGCGAAATCTGCTCGAATTCCTCAAACTTCAGTGGCCTGTTGTCCAGTGCCGAGGGCAGTCTGAAACCATACTCCACCAAGGTTTCCTTACGTGAACGATCGCCCTTATACATGGCTCCGACCTGGGATACGGTGACATGGGATTCATCGATAAACAAAAGACCATCGGCAGGGAAATAATCCAGTAAGGTCGGCGGTGGTTCGCCCGGTGCGCGCCCCGACAGGTAACGTGAGTAGTTTTCAATACCCGAGCAATAGCCGAGTTCCAACATCATTTCGATATCAAACTGGGTGCGCTGGGCAATGCGCTGCTCTTCAATCAATTTGTTCACGGACTTTAGCTGATCGCGCCGCTCGGCCAACTCCACTTTAATCTTTTCGATAGCATCGAGAATTTTCTCTCTGGGCGTCACATAATGGGTCTTGGGGAAAACGGTCGCTCTGGCCACAGACTTTTCAATAGCGCCGGTAAGCGGGTCAAACAAGCTGATCTTCTCGATTTCTTCATCGAAGAGCTCTACCCGGATCCCTTCGCGGTCGGAGTCTGCAGGAAAGATATCGATGACGTCACCACGCACCCTGAAAGTGCCCCGCTCAAAGTTCACATCGTTGCGGCTATATTGCAGCTCCGCCAAACGCCTCAGGATATCCCGCTGATCCATCAGATCACCCTGGCGCAGATGCAATAACATTTTCATGTAGGATTCGGGGTCGCCAAGACCGTAGATGGCCGACACACTGGACACAATCACCACATCCCGGCGCTCCATCAAGGCCTTGGTGGCAGACAAGCGCATCTGCTCTATGTGATCGTTAATGGAGGCATCTTTCTCAATAAAGGTGTCCGTAGTGGGCACATAGGCTTCAGGCTGATAGTAGTCGTAGTATGAAACGAAATATTCCACCGCGTTATTGGGGAAGAATTCTTTCATCTCTCCATACAGTTGGGCAGCCAAGGTTTTGTTGTGGGCCAGAATCAGCGTGGGCCGCTGCACTTTCTCAATCACACTGGCCATGGTAAATGTCTTACCCGAGCCAGTGACACCAAGCAGCGTCTGACACGCCAAACCGTCTTCCAGACCTTCCACCAAGGATTTAATAGCCTTTGGCTGGTCTCCGGCAGGCTTAAACGCAGAAACCAAATCAAAACCGCGACTCATCCACTCACTCCCTCGGCCATCTGCACGGCAGCTTCTTCCCGCAACAAGCGCCGAAACCACATAAATGCCAGGCAGGCTGTTAAAAGATTGGCCAGCACACCAGCCCAGAACATCCCGGGTAAGTCATAAAGCTGACTGCCCAGGTAAGAAATAGGGACTAAGAACACAAACAAACGCAAGATACTCAGCAGTAGCGCACTCATGGGCTTGTGCATAGCATTAAAGGAGGAATTAGTGAGGATGATCACCCCTTGTAAGCCATAACCTAATGGCACCACCATCAGAAACAAACGAATCAACTCAGCCACTTTTTGCTCTTCGGCAAAGGCCATGGCGATGAGCGGCGAGGCGAACCACATCAGTAAGAAAATCCCTATCTGCCAGAGCATAACAAAGCGCAAACACATCAAATAGCCGTCTTTCACTCTGTCCAATCGGCCGGCACCATAGTTTTGGCTGATAAAAGGCGGCAGGCTCATGGATAAAGCCAATACGACGATACAGGCGATGGACTCCAAACGCCCCCCAACCCCCCAGGCTGCCACGGCTTCAGAGCCATAGCCGGCAATAATGGCCGTCAGCACACCGGTGGCGAGCGGCGTGAGCATATTGGCGCCGGCGGCCGGCAAGCCAATTTTAAGAATATCCTTGCTGGTCATGCGCAGTTCGGCCAGAGTCAGTAGCCGCGGCAGGATCAGCCCCCGTTTGATCGCCAACAAGTAGATAATATAGGTGCACCCCACCGCCCAGGCGATAAGCGTGGCGATGGCCGCCCCTTGGATCCCCAGCGCCGGGAAAGGTCCCCAGCCAAAAATCAGCAAGGGGTCTAACACGGCATTGATAAGGCCGCCAAAGGCCATAATGATGCTGGGGGTTTTGGTGTCTCCACTTGCCCTAAGTACGCTATTACCTACCATTGGCATTGCCAGCAACGCCCCTGCCAGGTACCACACTTGCATATAATCACGTATGTAGGGCATTTCCGTTTCTGTGGCACCTATCAGGCGGAAAATCGGCTCTATGGTGAAAAAGCCAATTACCGCCAGCACACCGACTAACAAGAAAGACAGCATCAGAGCGCCGGTACCATACTCCTTGGCCAGATGCGATTTGCCGGCACCCAAAAACCGGGCGATGGTGGCCGAGGTACCGATACCCAAACCGATATTCAGGCTGATCAGGGTAAAGGTCACCGGAAAGGTAAAACTGATGGCTGCCAGTTGATCCGTGCCCAGTAAGCTGACGAAAAATGTATCCACCAAACCAAAGGTCATCAGCATGACCATTCCGAGAATCATAGGCACGGTCATTGCCCTTAAGGTTTGAGCAATGGGGCCATGGATGAGGTCAGGTTTGCTGGATTGGGTCATGTTTCACTCTGGCGATCGGCAAGAGGCATATCTTAAGTTACCGAAGCACAGAAAACCATGTCGGTGGCGGCTTCAAATCGGTCATCCATAGCGGCCTTTCTAATAGGTCCGCAATAGCGAAGACAAAAAGTGCTTGAATGCTACAGCGATTTTCTGCTTGAAGATCCGCAGATCCCGTAGCCAGCCTGGTAATGATCGCAAAATAACTAACAAAAAAATTGGTCAGGGAACAAATTTTCAGCACAATGACCATTCATCATACAAAACAAAATCTATCCCATTGTTATTTATAACATTTTAATTTAAATCGGCTTTTTTAAGGATTACGACTTGACAGCGAATTCCCTATCTTCACGGCGTTTCTGCATTTTTCATCAACATAGTTATCCACAGTTTTAGTGGATAACTCAGATCCGACCAATGGGCTCGCCTGCTGTGCCGATCTGTGGACAAAATTTTGTGAGTCACTACTTACCTGCCGAGTTCGGTTGCCTTGTTTCAAAATTGTTAAACACTGTCCATCCATACATGCATCAAGATTTTTTTAAGATGAAAAGCTAATAAGGAATCTTTTTTTTATTCACTAAATTATTACCCATTGACTACCCGCGCGGCAAAAGACTCTTCACGCATTGGAGTAGCGTAAAGACGTTTTTAGCAGCTCAAAAAACACCCCAGTTGCCCAGCAAATAAGCGAACGCATTAATGCCGACAAAAATAATCATCATGACTGTTGACACCCATACTCCCCCTCATTAAACTTCGCCTCCGTTGAAAAACAGCCTGTGGGTATCAGCAAACAGGTTGCAACGTGAAAATCTGCTCCCCCTTAGCTCAGTTGGTTAGAGCGACGGACTGTTAATCCGCAGGTCCCCCGTTCGAGTCGGGGAGGGGGAGCCAACTTCACGAAGCACAACGCACTTTTCGATTCCCCCTTAGCTCAGTTGGTTAGAGCGACGGACTGTTAATCCGCAGGTCCCCCGTTCGAGTCGGGGAGGGGGAGCCACCTTCTCACAGGTTTTATCTCTCGCTTTGTTGTTTTCCTGAGTTTTCCTTAAGAATCTTATCCAATGTCAGGCCACCTTTTGCCCCAAAGTCCAATGTACGAATGGGAAAAGGGATAAGGATATTGGCGTCTTCCAGACTACGTTGATAGCCAGTAAGGCGTGATGCCTGGCGGCAACGAACTCGCTCTCATGGCTGTAGCGGATCCAAAACCACAGCATCAAATCGACACTGGACTCTCCGAATCCCGTTGCGTAAACCGCCACGTCTTGTGGACGAATGACAAACTCGCAGGCTTTCACCGCATTAACAATCACCTCAGCCTCCTCAGCGGGATCATCGGCATAAGAAATACCCACAGGCACCTCTACGCGCCTTTCGCCTAATCGGCTGTAGTTGCTCAAAACGTTACGAAACAGTACTTTATTCGGCACAATTTGTAGTTGTCCGGAAAACGTCTGAATAAAGGTGCTGCGCAGATTGATTGCCGTGACCTTGCCAAATACTTGCTCAGTTTTAATCACATCCCCCAAACTGAAGGGTTTGCGTATGCCCATCACTATGCCGGCAATCAAGTTCTCGGTCATATCCTGAAAAGCAAATCCCAGAGCCAATCCGATGATGCCTGCGCCAGCCAGTAACGACGTGACGGTGCCTTGAAGTCCGACAAAATCCAGGGCCATAAAGAGGCCCATACCAAGCACGAGCACTTTAACTATCGACGCCAGCAAATCAGCAATCTGCTGTGACTCTAATGAGCGCCTGAGGAGGGCTTCTGTCGCTCGGCCCACGCCGCGGGCGACGATCGCAAAAGCCACGGCAATCAACAGGGCAACCAACACATTGGGCACATGCTTGATAGCTATTTCCAACCAGCTATGTAATTTGTCTATGATTAATTGCCAGTAATGGCTCCCGGACTGTAGTTCCATAAAAACCTTCTGTCAGTTGTCAGTAAGATCGTTGTTTGGCGACTACTTTGGCTAGTGCGACAATTCCTCAAAAGCACGCTCAGCCTCTTCCTTGGTCATGCCATACTTTTCCTGCATAGTGCCATAGAAATTCTCGAACTTGCCCTCGATGTCAGCTATCTCATCATTCGATAGCTCAGCCCACTTCTGTTTGACTTTGCCTGTTAACTGACGCCATTTACCTTGTGCGATATCCAAATTCATTGGGACCTCCCTTGCATTAAATAGGTTAATTTCACTACAGAAGTACTACAGTAAATTAAGTAGTATAGATCTACGGCTTTGAAAATATTTTTCTAATTAATCATATAGTTACACCAACAAGCGTTGATAGGGTCAGTGCAGGAAAGGGGTTTTCTGGGTTACCCATAGAGCAAATAGTAACCGCGAATGCCTTGAATAAACCTATAAATATCAAGTTGTTAATCCAGGCGTAAAATCAGATAATGTTGGCACTCTTTTCGCTATTATTAGCTGGTGCATGACTGATTACATACTGCTGCTGATTGGCACGGTACTGGTCAATAACTTTGTGTTGGTCAATTTTTTGGGCCTGTGTCCTTTTATGGGGGTTTCCAGCAAATTGGAGACCGCCATCGGCATGTCATTGGCCACTACCTTCGTCCTGACGCTGGCATCCCTGAGTAGCTATCTGGTGGAGGTCTATATCCTGCAGCCACTGGATATCGGCTATCTGCGCACCCTGAGTTTTATTCTGGTCATCGCTGTGGTGGTGCAATTTACCGAGATGGTTGTGCATAAAACCAGCCCCACTCTCTATCGGTTGTTGGGCATCTTCTTGCCCTTGATCACCACCAATTGTGCGGTGTTGGGTGTGGCCTTGCTAAACATCCGTGAGCAGCACAACTTTATGCAGTCTGTGGTGTACGGTTTTGGTGCGGCGGTGGGCTTCTCCCTAGTGTTGGTATTGTTTGCCGCCATGCGTGAACGTTTGGCCGCCGCCGATGTGCCGCAGCCTTTCAAAGGCGCATCTATTGCCATGGTCACGGCCGGTTTGATGTCTCTGGCCTTTATGGGCTTTACCGGATTGGTCAAACTGTCATGACCATACTCTATGCAGTTGCCGCCATTGGCCTGCTGGCTCTGGTGTTTGGCATGATTTTAGGCTTTGCCGCGGTGCGTTTTAAGGTAGAAGCGGATCCTCTGGTGGATCAGATAGATGCCATCCTACCGCAAACCCAGTGCGGCCAGTGCGGCTACCCTGGCTGCCGGCCTTACGCCCAGGCCATTGCCGAAGGGGATGAGATCAATAAATGTCCTCCGGGAGGGGAGTCCACTATCCGCAAACTGGCCGATTTGATGGGCGTCGAAGCCAAACCATTGGATGCCGCACACGGCAGCGAGGATGTCAAAAAGGTTGCATTTATCCGCGAGGATGAGTGCATCGGTTGTACCAAATGCATCCAGGCCTGTCCGGTAGATGCCATCGTCGGCGCCACCAAGCAGATGCATACCGTGCTGACGGATGAGTGCACAGGCTGTGATCTTTGTGTTGAGCCCTGCCCCGTGGATTGTATCGACATGGTACCGGTCAAGGAAACCGCGTCTTCCTGGCGATGGCAGCTTAGCTCCATCCCGGTCAAGGTTCTGGACTAGAGGTAAGTAGATGCATTCTCTGATAGACAGAATTCGCCAGGGCCGTTTTTCCGATTTTCCAGGTGGGGTGTACCCTCCACAGCGCAAGGAATTGTCCAACCAGACCCCAATCGCGCGTATGCCAGTGCCGGAAAAACTCTATGTCACGGTCAAACAACACATAGGGGTCGAGGGCCAGATTGCCGTCAAGCTCGGTGATAAGGTCCTAAAAGGTCAGCCTCTTACCCGCAGTATGAATCCTTTTGCAGTACCGGTGCATGCTCCAAGTTCCGGTGAGATCACTGCCATCGGCCCGCACGTTTCCGCACATCCTTCCGGCTTGGCGGAAATGACCGTTGAGATCACCACCGATGGCCTGGATCGCTGGCAGCCACTGTCACCGATGACAGATTATCAGCAGCATCCAAAAGCCATGGTAGTACAGGCCTTATGTGATGCGGGTATCAGTGGCATGGGAGGAGCTGGTTTCCCCACCCATATTAAAGTGGCGCCGAAGAAAGATGCCGAGTTTCTGATCATCAACGGTATCGAGTGCGAGCCCTATATCAGCGCCGACGATAGGTTGATGCGTGAACATGCCTGGCAAATAAGGCAAGGCATTGACGTTATCTGTCACCTGCTACAACCCAAGTATGTGTTGATTGCTATCGAGGACAACAAACCCCAGGCCATCGAGGCCATGCAGGTGGCCTGTCAGGAAAACCCTGACTATGTGATCTGCAAGGTAGAAACCAAATACCCTGCCGGTGGTGAAAAGCAGTTGATTCAAATACTGACCGGACGCGAAGTGCCGAGTAAAGGCTTGCCAATCGACGTCGGCGTGATCATGCAGAACGTTGGTACCTGCTATGCTATTGCCGATGCGATTTTTGCTGGCAAACCCCTTATTCAGAGGGTTGTCACCCTGACCGGTCAAACCATGGACAGACCCGGAAACGTTTGGGCGCTACTTGGCACCCCAGTGTCTCATCTGCTCGACTATGCCCAGTATCATGGCGAGCGTCAGGCGCATCAGCGCTTGATCATGGGAGGCCCGATGATGGGCTTTAACCTGGCCAGTGAACAAGTGCCAGTGGTCAAAATCACCAACTGTATTCTTGCCCCGACCGACTTTGAAATGCCCCAGGGACAGGGGGAACAGCCCTGCATTCGCTGCAGTGCTTGTGCCGATGCCTGTCCGGCCAGCTTGTTGCCTCAACAACTCTATTGGCATAGTAAAGCCAAGGAACTGGATAAGGCACAGGACTACCAACTTTTTGACTGCATTGAATGCGGTGCCTGCGCCTATGTGTGCCCCAGTGAAATTCCGTTGGTACATTACTACAGGGTAGCCAAAGCCGAAATCCGCGCGCAGGAAGAGGAAAAACACAAAGCGGATAAGGCCCGTGAGCGCTTTGAAGCCCGTAAGGCGCGCCTTGAGCAGGAAAGAGCAGAGCGCGAAGCACGTCACCAAAAAGCCGCTGAGGCCAGGCGCCAGGCCATGGATAATCAAAGCGTTACCCCCAAAGCCAGCGTCGCTGAAGCATTGGCAAGAGCCAAAGCGAAGCGCCAGGAAAATGCCAGCGATGGAGCAGAGACGGCAGCCCAGGACAATAAAGCCAAAGTGGCCGCAGCCCTCGCCCGCGCTAAAGCCAAGGCTGCGGCTAAAGGCCAGACACCAAGTGACGAACAAGCTCCGATTGCTGAGCCAGATGCACAACCAGAGAGCGCGTCCAACTCATCTACCACTGAGAATGAGCAAAAGGCTAAAGTAGCCGCCGCCGTAGCGAGAGCCAAAGCCAGGGCGGCAGCAAAGCAGGCCCCCACTGCTGCAACAGCCGCAGCTCCAGCACAGAAACAGGAAACAAACGAAGCAGAAAGTAAGCAAGCCAAGATTGCAGCGACCGTGGCCAGAGCCAAGGCCAAAGCAGCAAAATCAGGCGAATCAGAGCCAAGCGAGTCTGCCCCCTCTTCTTCGATGAAAGCAGAGCCGGAATCTGCCGCGGCTGACGATGACAAACAGGCGAAAGTGGCCGCCGCCGTTGCCAGGGCAAAGGCGAAAGCACAGGAAAGGGCTGGCGCACAGCGCAGTACTGTCGTCAAAGACAGCGAAGAGAAGCCCGCAGCCGACCAAGGGGCGCCCAAGACTCATCAACGCGCCAAGAAAACGGCACCGATGAAAACCAGTGATGCCGATGCAGCGGCCAATGACAAGCAAGCCAAAGTGGCGGCAGCCATTGCCAAAGCCAAGGCCAGGGCTGCAGCTAAAACATCGGATGCTGAGTCCCCAGCTCAGGAGCAAGAGGCCATTACCAAATCCGAGCCTCAGACAACAGCGCCAGCCTTGTCCTCAGAAGAGGACAAGAAACGCCGTGTCGCGGCGGCCATCGCCAAGGCCAAACAACGTAAACAACAGGACAAAACAGATTCATGAGCTTCAGGGTAGCCAGTTCCCCTCACCAGCGTACCCAGCGCAGCACCGGCGATTTAATGCGTCTGGTCTGCTACTGTGCAGTACCGGGTTTTGCCGCACAAATTTGGTTTTTTGGTTGGGGCACACTGGTTCAGTTTTGTATCGCCGCCGCCGTGGCCCTGGTCACGGAAATCGCTATCCTGGAGCTCCGTAAACGGGATTTCGAACGTGCTGTTGCCGATTGCAGCGCCCTGCTGACAGCCTTATTGTTAGCCCTGTGCTTACCGCCCCTTGCACCCTGGTGGGTGACGGCCATCGGCGCATTTTTTGCCATCGCGGTAGTGAAGCAGCTTTATGGCGGCCTGGGCTTTAACTTATTTAATCCCGCCATGGCAGCTTATGTGATGCTGTTGGTGTCTTTCCCGGTGGCCATGACCGCCTGGTTGCCGCCACAATCGCTGACCATGCAGGACTATAGTTTGTGGGATGCGCTCAGCGTCATCTTCACCGGTTTTACTACCGAAGGGTACAGTCTGGAGCAGTTAAGAGCCACCGCCGACGGCTTTACCATGGCCACGCCCCTGGATAGTGTCAAAACGGCACTTGGCCGGGGTATCACCTTTGATGAGGCGATAGCCAAGCCGGCCTTTGAAGGAGAAGCGGGTATCGGCTGGTTCTGGGTCAATATGGCCTACCTGGCCGGTGGCCTGGTATTGCTTAAGGCCAAAGCCATTAACTGGCACATTCCTGTCAGTATGCTAGCTGCTATCGGGCTCTGCGCTGGCGCACTGCACCTATCAAGTGCCGATACCTTTGCCAGCGTCTGGTTTCATCTTTTTAGCGGCGGCACCATGCTCGGCGCCTTTTTTATTGCTACCGATCCGGTTTCCGCCTGTACCACCAATAAAGGTCGCCTGATTTACGGTGCCCTCATCGGCCTTTGGGTAGTCATCATCCGCACCTGGGGTGGTTACCCTGATGCTATCGCGTTTGCTGTGGTGATCATGAATATGGCCGTGCCCCTGCTCGACTATTACACCCGTCCCCGGGTTTATGGGCACAGGAGTAAAGGCCGATGATCCTAAGCATTAAACGCAATGGTCTCATCCTTGGCGCCTTCGCTTTGGCGACCACTGGCATCATAGCCCTGACCCACCTGCTCACCAGCGGGCTTATCCAAAGTCAGGAGAAGCAGCAGCTGCAGGCGATATTAGCCAGCATTGTGCCTGTGCGTCTGCACGATAACGCCATTGAACATGATTGTGTTCAGGTATCCGATCCGCAATTGGGAGATCGCCAGTCGCGCACCATCTATCGCGCCACGTTATCGGGCGAACCTGCGGCCCTGGCCATCTCCGCCGTGGCGCCCAATGGCTACAATGGCAATATCGAGTTATTGGTGGGCATGGAAGTAAGTGGCCATATCAGCGGCGTCAGGGCGCTGAAACATCAGGAGACCCCGGGTCTTGGCGATAAGATTGAGCTTCGTATCAGTGACTGGATCCAGGGCTTCGATGGCTTGCAATACGATCCGCAAAACAGCGCCAGCTGGGCAGTAAAAAAGGATGGAGGCCAGTTCGATCAATTTACCGGCGCCACTATTACGCCCCGGGCGGTGGTCTCTGCGGTCGGCCAAGCGTTAGAATTTGCCATGGCCAATCAAGAGCAGCTGTTCGCTGCCCCCAATGCCTGCGCATCCGGAGAGTCCAATGAGTGAATTTAAAGAACTGACCTGGCAGGGCCTTTGGAAAAACAACGCAGCACTGGTGCAATTACTTGGCCTGTGTCCCCTTCTGGCCGTTACCGGTACCGTCATCAATGGCCTGGGACTGGGCCTGGCGACCACCTTGGTGCTGATTGGCTCCAATACCACTGTATCCCTGGTACGCAACCTCGTCCCCAAAGAAGTGCGTATCCCTATTTTCGTGATGATCATTGCCGCCTTTGTAACAGTGGTGCAGCTATTAATGAACGCCTTCACTTTTACCCTGTATCAGGCCCTGGGCATTTTCATTCCCTTGATCGTGACCAACTGTGCCATTATCGGCCGCGCAGAGGCCTACGCCTCTAAGAACCCGGTTAAATTAGCTGCCTTCGATGGGCTGATGATGGGGATGGGATTTACCCTGGTATTGATGACCCTAGGTGGGCTGCGTGAAGTGCTTGGCAATGGCACCTTGTTGGACGGTGCCGAATTCTTATTTGGCGACTGGGCCAAGGCACTGACACTGACTTTGTTTGAGACGGATAGTAAGTTTCTGCTGGCAATTTTGCCGCCTGGAGCTTTCCTGGGCATGGGACTGTTGATTGCCCTTAAGAACATATTGGACAAACGACTGGAAAAGCTGCAGCAGGCACACCAGGCGCCAAAGACCGTGCAACGGATCAGAGTGACAGCAGATAATTAGAAAAGCACATGAACCAGAGCAAAAGACGAGAAATACTCACGCGCCTGCGCGCCGAAAATCCCCATCCCACCACTGAACTGAA
Organism: Aliiglaciecola sp. CAU 1673; assembly: GCF_029223185.1. Lineage (GTDB taxonomy): Bacteria > Pseudomonadota > Gammaproteobacteria > Enterobacterales > Alteromonadaceae > Bowmanella. The sequence continues at coordinate 7,857 of NZ_JARHUG010000014.1, read as the reverse complement.
CTACTCGACCCCCTTTGAGCTGCTGATTGCCGTCATTCTTTCGGCTCAGGCTACCGATGTGGGTGTCAATAAAGCCACAGACAAGTTGTTTCCTGTAGCCAATACCCCACAAGCCATATTGGACCTGGGTCTTGATGGTCTGAAGGAGTATATCAAAACCATCGGCCTGTTTAATGCAAAAGCCGAGAATGTGCTCAAAACCTGCCGCATTCTGGTAGAGCAGCATGGCGGTGAGGTACCAGAGAGCCGTGAGGCTCTTGAAGCCCTACCCGGTGTGGGACGGAAAACCGCTAATGTGGTCCTGAATACGGCTTTTGGCTGGCCTACGATTGCTGTCGACACCCATATTTTCAGGGTCAGCAACCGCACTAAACTGGCACCGGGTAAAAACGTGGTAGAAGTAGAAAACAAGCTGCTCAAGGTGGTGCCGGCCGAATTTAAGGTAGATGTGCATCACTGGCTAATTCTGCATGGCCGTTATGTCTGTGTGGCCAGAAAGCCCCGCTGTGGTGCCTGCCTGATTGAAGATCTGTGCGAATACAAAGACAAAACTGAAACATAAACTCGGTAAGATAGTGGCTGATGTTTTTATGGAGACACTAGCATGAGATTACTGCATACCATGTTAAGGGTGGGCGATCTGGATCGCTCTATCGCCTTTTATACCGACCTCTTTGGCATGAAACTGCTGCGTCGCAGTGACAACGAGCAATATCGCTACACCCTGGCCTTTGTCGGCTATGGTGATGAAGCCGATCACACCGTGCTGGAACTCACTTACAACTGGGATGTGGACAGTTATGAGATGGGCACCGCTTATGGTCACATTGCTATTGGTGTCGAGGATATTTACGGGCTCTGTGCACAACTGGAGCAAAAAGGCGCCGACGTCTATCGCAAGCCGGGACCGGTAAAAGGCGGCAGCACAGTAATAGCTTTTGTCAGGGATCCGGACGGTTACGCCGTCGAACTTATCGAGCGTCAGTAAGGAACAAGGATGAGACTGATACTGCTGCTGGGTGCCCTTCTTGGCATACCTGGCGTGTCCGCCATGGATATCATTGCCCACCGCGGTGCTTCGGGCTATTTGCCGGAACATACACTGGAATCCGCTATTTTGGCGCATGGCCAGGGCGCCGACTATATTGAGCAGGATCTGGTGCTGTCTAAAGACAACGTGCCGGTGGTACTGCACGATATCCATTTGGAAACCGTGACCGATGTGGAACAGCGCTTTCCTGAGCGCGCCAGAGATGACGGGCGCTTTTATGCGCTGGATTTCACCCTCGCCGAACTCAAAACTCTGCGCGTGCATGAACGCACCGATGAAAAAGGCGTACCCGTCTTTCCCCATCGCTATCAGGGTAACGGACTGTTTCGCATTGCCACTTTCGAAGAGCAGTTAACCCTTATTCGAGAGCTTAATCGCAGCCGCGACAAATCCGTGGGTTTCTACCCTGAGATCAAATCACCGAAATGGCATCAACAGCAAGGGCGGGATATCAGCGCCATTGTGCTTGCCATCTTACGTCAGCATCAATTAGACGATGCCAACGCCAAGATCTTTGTACAATGTTTTGATTTTGCCGAGCTTAAGCGATGGCGCCAAGAACTGGGTGCCAAGGTCAAGTTGGTGCAGCTGTTGGGTGAGAATGACTGGCAGGAGTCGGACAGCGATTATGACTATCTGAAAAGTGAGCAAGGGCTCGCCGAGATCGCCAGCATCGCCCAGGGCATTGGTCCGTGGATAGAGCAACTGGCCAGTTTCCATCAGGACGGCATCGAGCTTACCGGCCTGATGCAACGCGCCAAAGCTAAGGGATTGTTAGTGCACCCTTACACCCTGAGGGCTGACCAATTGCCGGGCCAAACCAGCTGGGCACAAATGATCCAGCTACTGGCCGAAGATTTGGCAGTGGATGGCGTCTTTACCGATTTCAGTGATAAAGCAAAAGCCGCGTTTTAGGATTTGGCCATCCTGATCACCACCCGGCGGTTCTTCTCTCGGGCGAGCTCGTCATCATTTGCGGCAATATGACGACGTTCGCCGTGTCCAGTCACCTGAATACGATCACCGGCCACACCCATCTCCTCGAAGAAACGCTTCACTTTTTCAGCACGCTTCACTGACAGCTGTTCGTTGTGCCAACTGCCACCATAGCTATCGGTATAGGCATCCAGCAACACCAGCTCGATATCGGTGTCTTCTTTTAAATACTCGCCAATCATGGCCATTTTCTTCTCAGATTGACGGGTAAACTCATCGCTGTTCTTTTGGTAATTCAGCACCGAGTAGGAAATATCCTCAAAACTGAAGGGCAGCAGGTTAGACACACATTGGGAAAAGGCATGATATTGTTTGATAAAGTTACTGGCATTAAGCCCTACCGCCACCTTGTCTTGCTGGTTATACCAATCACGGTAATAGATGGTCGGCCAAAAGCCTTTTTCCAGCTCAGATAAAATGGTCCAGGCGGTTTGCTCTGGCAGATCCCCCGTGTATTGCTTACGAATGGGCATATCTGCGATCTTGCGTTGCATCTCCCCCGGCATCCAACTGGGAGGGACCGAATATACGGCAGCCACGTCATAGGTCTTGGGCAGGCGTTGCATCGCCAACTCAAACTCCATATTCAGCTTTTTGCTGGCCATACTGGTAAACAGCGCATCGCCATAGCCAGGCACATGATGCTTTAGCGTGCATTGCAGTCGGTTGTCACTGGTAATTTTCCAGTCTGATGTTTCAATACTGGCCGCATAGTGACGAATGCTGGCGCTGGCCGGAAATACGCAGGCGGCAACAAGAGCACAAAGGATTTTATTCATAATTGCTGTATCCACTTTTCTCTACCTGATATCGGCAATTTCCCTGCGCCCTTGAGTCACAATCTACATTTTTGGGATTAAAAACTCGTTAGCTGGCCTGGTCTTGATATACTCCCCCGACCTTTGCAATTTAAGTTTAAGATGACATCGCCTGCCCCACAACTCAAACACAGATTCAGAGGCTATTTCCCCGTTGTAATCGATGTGGAAACGGCCGGATTTAATCCCAACACCGATGCTCTGTTGGAAATCGCCGCTGTCACATTAAAGATGGACAGCAGTGGCCTGCTGCTACGGGATCAAACCATTCACTTTCATGTAACCCCTTTTGAAGGGGCCAATCTGGAGCGTGCAGCGCTGGAGTTTAATGGCATCGACCCCCATTGTGCCCTTCGCGGAGCGCTGCCGGAAACCGAAGTGATGAAAAATCTGTGCAAGGCCATCCGCAAGCAGCAAAAAGAGGCCGATTGTCAGCGCTCGGTGATCGTGGCGCACAACGCCGCGTTCGATCAAAGCTTCGTCAACGCCGCCATTGAGCGCTGTGGTATCAAACGCACGCCTTTTCATCCTTTTGTGTCTTTTGATACCACCAGCCTTTCTGCTCTGACATTGGGACAAACGGTGCTGGTCAAAGCCTGTCGCGCTGCCGGTATAAGCTTCGATCAGGCCGAAGCCCATTCTGCCTTGTATGATGCCGAAAAAACCGCGGAGCTTTTTTGTTTTATGGTCAATCGCTGGCAACTGCTCGGTGGATGGCCGCTTGAAGACGATGCGCCATAATCTGGCAAAGCTGATATAAATCAACGCATTGCACAAAATTACTGCTACATTTAAGCCATCTTCTTCAGTGAGTGATAAAAATGAATAAGTTGTTGGTGATTGCCGATCTTCCAAAAAATAAGGCCAAAGCATTAGCCAAGGCCAGGATGCTGGCCACGGGATTTGATAGTCAGGTGCACGTGGTGAGTTTTGTTTATGAGCAGCTGAAGCACATAAGCGGTCTTTCCACACAGCAGATGACGGCCATCAAGGATAGCCTTATCGCCAAACGCAGCGATTGGCTTAAAAAAGAGTTGGAAAACGCGGGGTTAACCGGGGCCAACGTCACCTGTGAGGTAGTATGGGAGAAAAATATCGCCGGATGGGTGACTAGTCACAGTCAGAGCAGTGCATACGACCTCATCATTAAAACAGGCCATCGCAGTGAGGGCTTGTTCTACACCCCTACCGATTGGCATTTGCTGCGCACCTGCCAGGTTCCGGTGTTATTGGTGGCCGACAAAAAATGGAAGAAACAGCAAAACACCCTGGTTGCCTTGGACCTGGGTAGCAAGCTAAAGACCAAGCAAGCCCTCAACAAACAACTACTGCAGACGGCGGTCGCCTGGAGCAATGCCTTTGGTGGTGAATTGCATGTGGTGTATTGCCAACCCATGTCGTCATTGCTTAAAGACATTGTCGGCATCAGTGCCAAGGAAGCCGCCAGCAAGGCCAAACGCGAAGTAATGCCACTGATTGAAGAGCTAAGAGGCGACTATCCGCTTAGCAAAGGACAGATTCATATCAAGGCTGGCGAGCCGGAGAAGGTGATCCCAAGCGTGGCAGCAGATGTGAATGCCGGGGTAGTGATTATCGGTACGGTGGGCAGAAAGGGCCTGCGTGGCCAATTGCTGGGCAATACAGCAGAGAAAGTGTTGTCACTGTTAAAAACCGATGCGTTGGCCATCCAGCCTTAAGCACTGTAAATGACATAAAAAAGCCGCGAACAATCGCGGCTTTTTTATGGCTTTGTTCTTACAGCTCTTGGCTGTGCTCGGCCAGGAACTTGGCAACCCCTTCTGGGCTTGCCTGCATACCTTCTTTACCTTGCTGCCAACCTGCAGGGCAAACTTCGCCATGCTCTTCGTGGAAGTTCAGTGCATCCACCATGCGCAGCATTTCGTCAACGTTACGACCCAAAGGCAGATCGTTGACGACCTGATGACGCACCATACCTTGCTCGTCAATCAGGAAGGAGCCGCGCAGTGCCACACCGGCTTCTGGATGTTCAACATCATAAGCCTTGCAGATGTCATGCTTGATATCAGCAATCAGTGCATATTTGACCGCACCGATACCACCTTGGTTAACGGGGGTGTTACGCCAGGCGTTGTGGCTGAAATGGGAATCGATAGACACACCAATCACTTCCACGCCACGCTTCTTGAATTCGTCATAGCGCTTATCGAAAGCGATCAACTCAGATGGACAAACAAAGGTGAAATCCAACGGATAAAAGAAAATGACGGCTTTCTTGCCTTTGATGTTTTCCATCAGGTTGTAGCTTTCAACGATCTCGCCGTTGCCCAATACAGCGGCAGCAGTAAAGTCAGGGGCGGGACGACCAACGAGTACACTCATGTTCTTCTCCTTTGTTTGATATTGCGTTAGTTACGGCGTAATCGCCGAAATGATAGAGCATCATGGTAAAGCAAAATAGTCAGGAGCACAGTAGCTTAAGAAGGAAATCCGACTTAACTGGCCAGTATCTGAACAATACCGGGACGGTGATTACATAGACCCTGTCTCTTTGCCTACCCCCTTTAGAAGAAAAAGTATGCACCGCTCTTGGCAAAAGGACAAATAACAATTATTATCATTACAGATTTATTGAGGTGGTCATTATGTTCGTTTGCCTGTGCTATGGCATTACAGATAAGCAAATAACCAAGGCGGTTCGTGATGAGGGCGTAGGCAATATGCGCGACCTTCGCAAAACCCTGGGTGTCGGCAGTCAATGCGGCAAATGCATCCAATTGGCGCAGCAGGTGATAGATAACACTATTATCGACGAATCCTTATTCAAAGAAGTCTGTTGACGTCCCCGCTTTCTCTCTCCTAAAACAACTTTTCTTGCACTGTTACAGGACCACCGGCATAGTGTTTTCTATAATGAAAACAACTCTCCCAGCAAGGAACTGTCTGCATGAAAGGCGATAAGCAACTTATTAAGCATCTTAACAAAGTCCTCGGCAACCAACTGATCGCCATCAACCAGTACTTTCTCCATTCACGTATGTTTAAAGATTGGGGGCTGAAAAAGCTAGCCGATCGCGAATATCACGAGTCCATTGATGAGATGAAGCGTGCGGACGATTTTATCGAGCGCATCTTATTCTTGGACGGCTTGCCTAACCTGCAAGATCTGGGCAAATTGCATATCGGCGAAGATACCGAGGAAATGCTCAAATGCGATATGACCTTAGAGCATAAATGTCTGCCGGATCTGCGTGAAGCTATTGCCTATGCCGAGTCTGTCCAGGATTACGTCAGCCGGGATTTACTGGCTAAAACCCTGGAGGAACAGGAAGAACATCTGGATTGGCTGGAAACGCAGCTCAGCCTGATTAAGAAACTGGGCATTGAAAACTACAACCAGTCGCAAATCCATGGCGAATAAGGCAAATTTACTAATATGAAAAAGGCGCCAATTGGCGCCTTTCTCATATGCGAAAGAGCTTATTCGCTGGCCTCGCCCTTAGCGGCTTTTGCGCGGGCAGCCGCTTCTTTAATCAGTGGCTGAAGTTCCCCCTGTTGGAACATTTCCAGCACAATGTCACAACCCCCAACCAGTTCGCCTTCCACCCACAGCTGCGGGAATGTAGGCCAATTGGCGAAGCCTGGCAATGTGGCGCGGATATCCGGATTTTGCAAAATATCCACGTAGGCAAACTGCTCACCACAGGCCATCAGCGCCTGGGAAGCCTGGGCGGAAAAACCACAACTGGGTAGCTTAGGAGAGCCCTTCATATAGATAAGAATGGGGTTTTCGGCGATCTGCTGTTTGATCTTGTCCAATGTTTCCACTGTAAAAGCCTCTTGCTGGACGGTTAATCGAAAAGTGGGGCCAATTGTACCCTTTTTCAATGGCCTGCCCCAATGCATTTCGTTATTGCCTATAATACCAAGTCCATTAATGATGTGATCACTCAGCGAGGAGCGGCCAGAAGGGCTTATCTCTGCGTTCCCGCTTTTTGACATAGACACCACTATGCCTTCCAAGCGGCGCCTTGACCTAAGCCCTTCTGACCTGCTCTGAGTTGACCAGATCATTAATAGACTTGGTATAAGTGCAATGACTTGTTTTCTCGATGACAAGCCCCACATACATGATAGACTCATAAACAAAGCAAAAGATTTATTTATAAGACCAGAAAGCCGCCCCACACCGGAATCCTGCCGGAGTCACAGGCGGCTTTGTATTAAACCAAAACATGGAGAACCTTATGGCTTTTGAACTGCCCCCGCTCCCTTATGAAAAGAATGCATTGGAGCCCCATATTTCCGCTGAAACCTTGGAATATCATTATGGTAAGCACCACAACACCTATGTGACCAAGCTAAACGGCTTGATCCCCGGTACCGAGTTTGAAGGCAAGAGCCTGGAAGAAATCGTTCGTACTTCTTCTGGCGGCGTATTCAATAATGCTGCACAAATTTGGAACCACACCTTCTACTGGCACAGCCTGAGCCCAAATGGTGGCGGTGAGCCAAGTGGCAAGCTGGCGGATGCGATCAACGCCAAATGGGGTTCTTTTGCTGCGTTCAAAGAAGCTTTTAACGACAAGGCCGTTAATAACTTCGGCTCCAGCTGGACCTGGTTGGTGAAAAAGGCTGATGGCAGCCTGGATATCGTTAATACCAGCAACGCTGGTACGCCGCTGACTGAAGCCGGTGTCACACCGCTGATGACTGTAGATCTGTGGGAGCACGCCTACTACATCGACTACCGCAACCTGCGTCCTAAGTATATGGAAGGCTTCTGGGCCCTGATAAACTGGGATTTTGCCGCTAAAAACTTCGGCTAAGCTAATGCAGGCCAGACCGTTTTAGGTCAGTGCAGAAATAAAAAAACGCCCCATCGGGGCGCAGATTGATGATAAACCCCACCATTTTGGTGGGGTTTTGTTTTTTAGGGCCATCCAGTGAGTTTTCCGTGGCTCCTTACCTATTGATGGGATCGGCTGATTTTTTCTTAAGCGTGATTGAGGG